>NZ_JBITBY010000001.1:0-208811 GCF_044452665.1 Kitasatospora sp. NPDC051853
AACCCGGAAGCTAAGCCTCACAGCGCCGATGGTACTGCAGGGGGGACCCTGTGGGAGAGTAGGACGCCGCCGAACAATCATTCAAGAGAAGCCCCTCATCCTCAGGATGGGGGGCTTCTCTGTTGTATGGTCAGTCCGCACCGTTTTCGTACCGTACAGGGAGGCCCCCTCGTGGAGGTCCAGGAGACGCGCGTCCAGACCGACCGCGTCCTCACCATTCCCAACCTGCTGAGCATGGGCCGGCTGGTGGGCGTTCCGATCTTCCTGTGGCTGATTCTCTGGCCGGTGTTCGGAGGGCCGAAGAACGACGGCTGGGCGATCGCCGTCCTGATGCTGAGCGGGATCAGCGACTACCTGGACGGGAAGCTCGCGCGGCGGTGGGGGCAGATCAGCCGGCTCGGGCAGATCCTCGACCCGGCCGCGGACCGGCTGTACGTGCTGTCGACCCTGGTGGGGCTGACCTGGCGGGAGATCCTGCCCTGGTGGGTCACGGCGATCCTCCTGGCGCGGGAGGTGTTCCTGGGGGCGCTGTTGCCGGTGTTGAGCAAGCACGGGTACGGGCCGCTCCAGGTGAGCTTCCTGGGGAAGGCGGCGACGTTCAATCTGATGTACGCCTTTCCGCTTCTGCTCCTGGGCGACGGTGACAGCTGGCTGGCGGATCCGGCCGCGGTGGTGAGTTGGGCGTTCATCTGGTGGGGCACGGTCCTCTACTGGTGGGCCGGCGTGCTGTACGCCATTCAGGTGCGGCAGCTGGTGAAGGCGGATCGGGCCGTCGCGGCCTGATCGAGAAGAAGTGCGGTGCGCCGGAGGGGCGTGGGACGAGACGAGTCCCACGCCCCTCCGGTGCGTCGGGGGAGACTCAACGGGTAGAGATGCCTGCGGAACGGTTTGATGGAAGCCCGTGCAGGGGTTTTCCAGCGCCGCGAAGGAGGACGCACCCGAATGAAAGCCGTTGTGATGGCAGGGGGCGAGGGAACTCGCCTTCGCCCGATGACCTCGAGCATGCCCAAACCACTGCTGCCGGTGGCGAACCGCCCGATCATGGAGCACGTACTGAGGCTGCTCAAGCGGCACGGCCTCTCGGACACAGTCGTCACCGTGCAGTTCCTCGCCTCCCTGGTGAAGAACTACTTCGGGGACGGTGAAGAACTGGGTATGCACCTCACCTATGCCAATGAGGAGATCCCGCTCGGCACGGCGGGAAGCGTGAAGAACGCGGAGGACGCGCTACGGGACGATTCGTTCCTGGTGATCTCCGGTGACGCGCTGACCGACTTCAACCTCACGGACCTGATCGAGTTCCACCGGAGCAAGGGCGCTCTGGTGACGGTCTGTCTGACCCGGGTGCCGAACCCCCTGGAATTCGGGATCACCATCACCGACGAGGAGGGCCGGGTCGAGCGGTTCCTGGAGAAGCCGACCTGGGGGCAGGTCTTCTCGGACACCGTGAACACCGGGATCTACGTCATGGAGCCGGAGGTCTTCGACTACGTCGCGGCCGGCGAGGTGGTGGACTGGTCGAGCGACGTCTTCCCGCAGTTGCTCAAGGAGGGCAAGCCGGTCTACGGCTACGTCGCCGAGGGCTACTGGGAGGACGTGGGCACCCACGAGAGCTACGGCAAGGCGCAGGCGGACGTCCTGGAGGGGAAGGTCGAGGTCGAGCTGGACGGCTTCGAGATCTCTCCCGGGGTGTGGATCGCCGAGGGGGCCGAGGTGGACCCGGAGGCGGTGCTGCGCGGGCCGCTGTACATCGGGGACTACGCCAAGGTCGAGGCCGGGGTGGAGCTGCGGGAGCACACGGTGCTGGGCTCCAACGTGGTCGTGAAGCGCGGGGCCTTCCTGCACAAGGCGGTGATCCACGACAACGTGTACGTGGGGCCGCAGTCCAACCTGCGCGGCTGCGTGGTGGGCAAGAACACCGATGTGATGCGGGCGGCCCGGATCGAGGACGGGGCGGTGATCGGGGACGAGTGCCTGATCGGCGAGGAGTCGATCATCTCGGGCAACGTCCGGGTCTACCCGTTCAAGACGGTGGAGGCCGGTGCCTTCGTCAACACCTCGGTGATCTGGGAGTCCCGGGGGCAGGAGCACCTCTTCGGGGTGCGTGGTGTCTCCGGGATCCTGAACGTGGAGATCACCCCGGAGCTGGCGGTCCGGCTGGCCGGGGCGTACGCCACCACCTTGAAGAAGGGCGCCACCGTCACCATCGCGCGTGACCACTCGCGCGGTGCCCGGGCACTCAAACGGGCGATGATCTCTGCCCTCCAGACCAGCGCGATCGACGTGCGCGACCTGGAGAACGTGCCGATGCCGGTGGCCCGGCAGCACACCGCCCGCGGCGGTGCGGGCGGGATCTTCCTGCGGACCTCGCCCGGGGTGCCGGACTCGCTGGACATCCTGTTCTTCGACGAGCGCGGGGCCGACCTGTCGCAGGCCGGGCAGCGCAAGCTCGACCGGGTGTACGCGCGCCAGGAGTACCGACGGGCCTTCCCGGGGGAGATCGGGGACCTGCAGCACCCGGCGAGCGTCTTCGACTCGTACGCGGGGAACCTGCTGCGGGCGGTGGACACCCGTGGGGTGCGGGAGGCCGGGCTGAAGGTGGTGGTGGACGCCGCGCACGGCAGTGCCGGGCTGGTGTTGCCGTCGATCCTGGGGCGGCTCGGGGTGGAGGCGCTCACCGTCAGCGGCGGCCTGGACGAGGCGCGGCCGACGGAGGACGTGGAGGAGCGGCGGGCCGGGCTGGCCAGGCTGGGGGAGCTGGTCTCCTCCTCGCGGGCGGCGTTCGGGGTGCGGTTCGACCCGGTCGGCGAGCGGGTCTCCTTCGTGGACGAGCTGGGGCGGGTGATCGAGGACGACCGGGCGCTGCTGGTCCTGCTCGACCTGGTCGCGGCCGAGCGGCGCAGCGGGCAGGTGGCGCTGCCGGTGACCACCACCCGGATCGCCGAGCAGGTGGCGGCGTACCACGGCACCCAGGTGATCTGGACGACCACCTCGCCGGACGACCTGGCCAAGGCGGCCGCGGCGGATTCGACGATCTTCGGCGGGGACGGGCGCGGCGGTTTCGTGGTGCCGGAGTTCAGCGGGGTGCTGGACGGGGCCGCGGCCTTCGTGCGGCTGGTGGGCCTGGTGGCGCGGACCCAGTTGACACTGAGTCAGATCGACGCGCGGATCCCGCAGGCGCACATCCAGCGGCGGGACATCGCCACGCCGTGGGCGGCCAAGGGCATGGTGATGCGTTCGGTGGTGGAGGCGGCCGGCAACCGGCGGCTGGACACCACCGACGGCGTGCGGGTGGTGGAGGCGGACGGGCGCTGGACGCTGGTGCTGCCGGACCCGGCCGAGGCCGTCACCCACCTGTGGGCGGAGGGCCCGGACGACGCGGCGACGCAGCAGCTGCTCGACGAGTGGGCGGCCGTGGTGGACGGCGCGGGGAGGTAGGCGGGGCGGAAGGACCGGGGCGGGCGGTGCGAACCGCCCGCCCCGGGACGTTCCGGTCACGATCGGGTGACCGATCGGGCAGTTCACGGCGGGGGGTGTGCGTTCACCCGGTCGGCGACATGGGACGATGTCTCGCATGCCAGCATCGCCGAGGCCGAACGACCGGGACGGACGCTACGCGCGCCCTGACGCCTCGATGTCCCTGCTGACCAGCGTGATGGACCACGGGCTGGACGAGGGCTACGCCGAGGCCGCCAAGGCCCGCGAGGGCGCGGGCCCGAGCCGGATGCCGACCGCCGTGAAGGGCAAGCTGGTGCTGGCCCTCGGCCTGGCGCTGGCCACCACCGTGGTGACCGTCGGGGCGGTGAACACCCAGCAGGCGGCGCCGACCCTGGCCCGCGAGCGGAACGCCCTGGTGCAGCGGGTGCAGGACGCCACCGGCTCGGCCGACCACATGCAGCAGCAGATCCAGGAGCTGCGCGGCAAGGTGGAGAAGGCCCAGGGCCAGGCGCTGCAGAGCGACGGCGGCTCGGCCCTGGCCGAGCTGGCCGCCCGGGCGGGTACCGCCGAGGTGGTCGGCCCGGGGTTCAAGCTGGTGCTGGAGGACGCCTCGGGCACCGGTGCCGGGGGCAGCGTCTCCGACCCGCGCCAGGCCGACGGTTTCTCCAACACCGGCCGGCTGCGCGACCGCGACCTCCAACTGGTCGTCAACGGCGTCTGGCGGGCCGGGGCGGAGGCCGTCTCGATCAACGGCCAGCGGCTCACCGAGCTCTCCGCGATCCGGGCGGCCGGTGACGCGGTACTGGTCGACAACCGGCCGCTGGTGCCGCCGTACACCGTGCTGGCGATCGGCGACGGCGCCAAGTTCGGCCAGTCCTTCCAGGACGGCGAGGCCGGGCGGTACCTGAAGATCATTCAGGACAGTTACGGCATCAAGTCCACGCTCACCGTGCAGAAGAAGCTGACGGTGCCGGGCGCGCTCGGCATCACGCTGCGGTACGCGCAGCCCGACACCTCAGGAGCAGCTACCCCGTGATTGCCGTGCTGGGTCTCGTGATCGGCGTGATCGCCGGTCTGATCGTGCAGCCCGAGGTGCCCGACGCCGTGGTGCCGTACCTGCCGATCGCGGTGGTGGCGGCGCTGGACGCGGTGTTCGGCGGCGTCCGGGCGATGCTGGACGGGATCTTCGACGACAAGGTCTTCGTGGTCTCCTTCCTCTCCAACGTGGTGGTGGCCGCGCTGATCGTGTACCTGGGCGACCAGCTGGGGGTGGGCTCGCAGCTCTCCACCGGTGTGGTGGTCGTGCTCGGCATCCGGATCTTCTCCAACGCCGCGGCGATCCGCCGGCACGTGTTCCGGGCCTGAGAGGAGGAGCCGTGGCTGAGGAGGAGAAGAAGAGGCCGGAGCCCTCCCCGGAGGAGCCGGAGCAGCCCGACACGCCCGGGCCGGAGAGCGTCTCCGAACCGGAGCCCGTGGCGGTGCCGGAGGCGGAGCCCGTGGTCGCTTCCGAGCCGGAGTCGGAGCCGGAGCCGGTGGTGGTCGTACCGGGACCCGTGGTCGTTCCGGAGCCCGGGGCCGAGCCGGTGGCGGACGAGAACACGCCGCGCCGGCGGCTGCGTACGGCGCTCTGGCCGCCGCGTCTGTCGCGGGGTCAGCTCGTGGTGGCCACGCTGCTGTTGGTGCTGGGTTTCGCGCTGGCGGTGCAGGTGCGTTCGACCAACGACCACAGCCAGCTGCGCGGTGCGCGGCAGGAGGACCTGGTCCGCATCCTCGACGAACTGGACAGCCGTCAGCAGCGTCTCCAGCAGGAGAAGACGCAGCTGGAGCAGTCCCTGGCGCAGTTGGAGAACAGCTCCAACCAGGCCAAGGAGGCCCAGGAGCAGACCAGGAAGAAGGCGACGGAGCTCGGGGTGCTGGCGGGTACGGTCCGCGCGACCGGCCCGGGGATCGTGCTGACGATCGACGATCCCCAGCGGCAGGTGAAGGCCGATATGCTGCTGGACACCCTGCAGGAACTCCGAGCCGCAGGGGCGGAGGCGATTCAGATCAACGACGTGCGAGTGGTGGCCGGGAGCTACTTCACCGACAGCGGTGAGGACCGCGTGCAGGTGGACGGCAAGAACCTGTCCACTCCGTACCGGTTCACCGTGGTGGGGAACCCGCAGGATCTGACGCCCGCCCTGAACATCCCGGGCGGCGTGGTGCGCAGCCTGGAGAAGCAGAAGGCGCGCGCCACCATCACCCAGGAGCAGAAGGTCGTGGTCGACGCGCTGGCCGCTCCGACGGTCCCTCAGTACGCCAAGCCGGCGGCGAAGTGACGGCCCGACCGACCTACGGTCCGTCAGTTCCGCACCGCCCCCGGTGCGGGCGTGGGCATCCCGGTCGGGGAGACTGGGGCCGAGCGCCCGTCCGATTCCGGCCGTCACTGCGGCCGGCCGCCTGTCCGAACCGCACACCCTGCCCCGCGGGCGGGTCTGTCACACGCAAGGGGATTCGCCCGTGAGTCTGTTCTCGAAGCTGTTCGGCCGCAACAAGAACCGCGCTGCGGCGGTCGAGCAGCCGACCGCCCGCCACCGTGCGGAGGAGTCCTCGGTGCCGGGGATGCGTCCCTCGCCGGAGTCGGCGGAGTACGCCGAGCGTCCGCTGTTCCGGGACGGCGGGCAGAATCCGGCGGGTTACGGCGCGTCGGTTGATCAGGCCGGTGCTCCGCGCATAGGTTTCCAGTCTGGACCCTCAACCTCTGGTGGAGGGTTCGCCCAGAATGACCCCTACGCCGGTCAGACCCTGCCGGGTGTGGACCTCCAGGAGGCTGTGAACATGGCTGGTGGTCCGAGCCCGTGTCCCCGTTGCGGGAACCAGAACCCCGCCACGGCGCGCTTCTGCTCCAACTGCGGCAACCAGCTGCGTGGCGGCGCTCCGGAGCACTCGGCCGAGGTCACCTCGACGATCTCGATCCACGGCCTGGAGTCCTACGACCCCAACACCACGACCGGCACCGGCGCCACCCCGGCGCTGAACGCCGACGTGCTGGCCGCGATCGACTCGCTGCCGCCGCACTCGGCGCTGCTGATCGTGCAGCGCGGCCCGAACTCGGGCAGCCGCTTCCTGCTGGACAAGGACGTCACCACGGCGGGCCGTCACCCCGAGGGCGACATCTTCCTGGACGACGTCACGGTCTCCCGGCGGCACGTGGAGTTCCGGCGCCGTCCGGGCGGCTTCAGCGTCGCCGACGTGGGCAGCCTGAACGGCACCTACGTCAACCGGGAGCGGATCGACGAGGTCCAGCTGGGCAACGGCGACGAGGTGCAGATCGGCAAGTACCGCCTGGTCTTCTTCGCCAGCCAGCACCGGGGGTACTGAGACCGCAAGGCCGTAGTCCGGGGGGACTGGATCCGACGTCGGCAGGAGCCCGTGTGACCACCCCTTCCACCACCGAGTCCTCGCCCGTTCCGGGTTCGCGCCGAGCGGGCGAGGCCAGGCGGCGCGGCGACGAACTGCTCAGCATCGGTGCGGTGCTGGCGTTCCTGCGGGACGACTTCCCCGAGGTCACCATCTCGAAGATCCGCTTCCTGGAGGCGGAGGGGCTGGTGGAGCCGCAGCGGACGCCCTCGGGCTACCGCAAGTTCAGCTCCGCCGACCTGGAGCGGCTGGCGTACGTGCTGCGGATGCAGCGCGACCACTACCTGCCGCTGCGGGTGATCCGCGAGCACCTGGACGCGATCGAGCGCGGGGAGGCGCCACCGGCCCTCCCCGGGCCGGACAGCCGGCCGGGCCCGCTGGAGGAGGCCGACCGCGAGCTGGTGGCGGTGCCGGCCGGCGGGGGCGTCCGGCTCGGCCGGGCCGAGCTGCTGGCGGCCGCCGAGGCGGGCGAGGGGGAGCTGGCGGAGTGGGAGTCCTACGGGCTGATCGCCCCGGGGCCGAACGGCGGCTACGACGGCGAGGCGCTCCAGGTCGCCCGGCTGGTGGGCGAGTTGGGCCGGTTCGGGCTGGAGCCGCGGCACCTGCGGGCGATGAAGGCGGCGGCCGACCGCGAGGTGGCGCTGGTGGAGCAGGTGGTCGCGCCGCTGCGCCGGCACCGCAATCCGCAGACCCGGGCGCACGCCGAGGCGACCGCGCGGGAGCTGGCCACCCTCTCGGTGCGTCTGCACGCGGCGATGGTGCAGGCGGGGCTGCGGGCCCGGCCGTAGGCGCGCCCGCAGTGAACGTTGTCCGTTCGTCCGGGCACCGTTGACCGGCTGCGCTTTCATATCCGGGACCGGGGCCATAGGGTTGCCAGTGTGAATGAGCTCGACGTCGTGGGTGTCCGGGTGGAGATGCCTTCCAACCAGCCGATCGTGCTGCTTCGGGAGGTCGGGGGAGATCGGTACCTGCCGATCTGGATCGGGCCTGGCGAGGCCACCGCGATCGCGTTCGCCCAGCAGGGGATGACGCCGGTCCGGCCGCTGACCCACGACCTGTTCAAGGACGTGCTGGAGGCGCTCGGACAGGACCTCACGGAGGTCCGGATCAGCGATCTGCGGGACGGCGTCTTCTACGCCGACCTGGTGTTCTCCGGCGGGGTCGAGGTGAGTGCCCGGCCGTCCGACGCGATAGCGCTGGCGCTGCGCACCGGGACGCCGATCTTCGGCGCCGAGGAGGTGCTCGCCGAGGCGGGCATCGCGATCCCGGACGAGCAGGAGGACGAGGTCGAGAAGTTCCGCGAGTTCCTGGACCAGGTCTCGCCGGAGGACTTCGGTGGCCAGCAGTGACCACCGCCTGACCGGGGGTCAGTAACCCCCGGTCGGACCGTCGCGCAAATCGGCTTTTGCCAAAGTGCATCCGCATACCCACACTAGGGGCACGAAAAACCACTCGGCCGGGTGACATGGTCCCGGTGCCCCGGCGTGGCGATCGTTGACGGGTCCTGGGCGACTGCCTACCGTCAGTTGTGGCCCCGGTGGCACGTGCCGCCGGAAATGACGGCCCATCACGACGGAGCGGACGGAGGTAGGCATGAGCGGCTCTGGCGACGGGGCGGACGGCACCGGCCAGTGCTCCGTGCACGTCCCGCGCTCCGCGCGCACGGTGCTGGAGCGGTCCCCGGAGGGCTTGGAGGCCGGGGCGGAGCTGCCGCGGTTCGCGCGCTTCCCCGCGGTGCAGCCGGGCCAGCCGGCCATCGAGCGGCTGGCGCCGACCTCGGCGCTGATCGGCTACCGCGGCCCGACGGCCTGCGCGGCGGCCGGCATCACGTACCGCCAGCTGGACTACTGGGCCCGCACGGGCCTGCTGGAGCCGAGCGTGCGGACGGCCTACCCGGCCAACTCGCAGCGGCTCTACAGCTTCCGGGACATCCTGCTGCTGAAGATCGTCAAGCGGCTGCTGGACACCGGTGTCTCGCTGCAGAACATCCGGATCGCGGTCGGCCACCTGCAGAGCGTGGACGAGGCCGACCTGGCCGGGCTGACCCTGATGTCCGACGGCGCCACGGTGTACGAGTGCACCTCGCCGCAGCAGGTGGTCGACCTGCTGAAGGGCGGTCAGGGCATGTTCGGCATCGCGGTCGGCGCGGTCCGGCAGGAGCTGGAGGGCACGCTCGGGCGGCTGCACGCCGAGCGGACCGACACCGGCGAGACGGTGATCGGCTACGACCCGGGCGACGAGCTGGCGCAGCGGCGCAACCGGGCGGGCTGACCCGGCGTCACTCCCCGCGGACGACAAGGGGAGAACGCGAGTGCGAGCGGTACGACGGGCAGGACGGACGGTGCGCCGAGGGGCGCTGCACGGCCGGGCGGCAGTGGCCCGGCTGCTGCGGAGCCGGGCCACCCAACGGCGGTGGTTCCAGGCCCTGGTGGTGGCGAGCACGGTCGCCCTGGTGCCGATGAGCTGGCTCTGGCTGGCGGCGGGGGACCGGGTCGGCACGGTGGCCGGGGCCCCGGCGGCGCCGGTGGGCGTGGTCTTCGGGGCCGGGCTCTTCGAGGGGAAGCCCTCCCCGTACCTGGCGCACCGGCTGGACGCGGCGGTGGAGCTGTACCGGCAGGAGAAGATCCAGGCGGTGCTGGTCACCGGGGACAACAGCCGCACCGAGTACGACGAGGCCACCGCGATGAAGGCCTACCTGGTCGAGCACGGCGTGCCGGCCGGGAAGGTGGTCGAGGACTACGCGGGCTTCGACACCTGGGACTCCTGCACCCGGGCCAAGCACATCTTCCTGGTGGACCGCGCGGTGCTGGTCAGTCAGACCTTCCACGCCCGGCGGGTGCTGGCGCTCTGTCAGGCCGCCGGCATCGACTCCTACGCCGTCGGCGTGGACGAGGACCCGAACGCCACCTGGTACTACGGCGGCCTGCGGGAGATCCCCGGCGCGGCCAAGGCGGCCTTCGACGCCGTCTTCGAGCCGGACCCGACCTTCTGGGGCGACAAGGAGCACGGCATCGGGGCCGCCCTGGCCGCTCCCCGCTGACCGGTTCTGTCGGTGGTGTGCGGGATGATCGGCGGGTGCGGTCGGTGCCGAGCATTCTCCACCTCGACATGGACGCCTTCTTCGCCGCGGTGGAGCAGGCGGCCAAGCCGAGCCTGCGCGGGAAGCCGGTCATCGTCGGCGGCCTCGGGGTCCGGGGCGTGGTCTCCACCGCCTCGTACGAGGCCCGGAAGTTCGGCGTGCACTCGGCGATGCCGATGGCCCAGGCCCGCCGGCTCTGCCCCAACGCGGCCTTCCTGAGCGGGCGCTACGACGCCTACCGGCAGGTCAGCGAGGTGGTGATGGGCCTGCTGCGGGAGCTCTCCCCGCTGGTCGAGCCGCTCAGCGTGGACGAGGCCTTCGTGGACCTGGAGGCCGGGCCGTACGGGCCCGCGCTGGCCGGGGCCGGCCCGGCGGCCGGGGCGGAGATGGCCGTGGCCATCGCCACCGACCTGCGGGCCGACATCGCGGAGCGCACGGGCCTGACCGGCTCGGTCGGGGTGGCCGGCTCCAAGCTGATGGCCAAGATCGCCTCGGAGCAGGCCAAGCCGGACGGGCTGGTGCTGATCGGCGTCGGCCGGGAGCGGGCGGTGCTCTCCACCATGTCGGTGCGGGCGCTGCCCGGGATCGGCCCCGCCACCGAGCAGGTGCTGCGCCGGGCCGGGCTGACCACGGTGGCGGACCTGGCGGAGGCCGGGGAGGGTGAGCTGGTGCAGCTGCTCGGCCGGGCGCACGGGGCCGGGGTGCACCAGATGGCGCTGGGCCTGGACGAGCGGCCGGTGGTGCCGGACCGGGACGCCAAGTCCGTCTCGGTCGAGGACACCTTCGAGGTGGACCTGGCCGACCGCGGCCGGGTGCTGCGCGAGATCGACGAACTGACGGTCCGTTGCGTCCGCCGCCTGCACGCCGCCGGGCGCTCGGGGCGGACGGTGGTGCTCAAGGTGCGGCGCTTCGACTTCTCCACCATCACCCGCTCCGAGACGCTGCGCTCCCCGACGGACGACCCGGTGGTGATCGCCGAGACGGCCCGGCGGCTGGCCCAGCAGGTCGACATCACCGGCGGGGTGCGGCTGCTCGGGGTCGGGGTGGCGCAGCTGGCCGACTTCACCCAGGAGGACCTGTTCGCGCAGGCCGAGCGGGAGGAGCAGGAGGCCGAGGCCGCCGACGCACCGGAGCAGGAGCCGGCCGCGGAGCCGGTGGTGCCGGCGGCGGTGGCCCGGCAGTGGCGGCCCGGGCAGGACGTGACGCACGCCCGGCTGGGGCCCGGCTGGGTGCAGGGCAGTGGGGTCGGGCGGGTGACGGTGCGCTTCGAGACGCCGCAGGGCGAGGTGGGCCGGGTGCGGACCTTCGCGGTGGGTGACCCGGAGCTGGAGCCCTCGGGGCCGCTGCCGCTGCGGCCGGGGATGGTGCGGCCGGAGCCGGAGCCGGAGCCGGAGCCGGAGCCGGAGCCGGAGGACGGGAGCGGGGAATGACGACGGCCCCCGCACCGTGTCCAGTGGTGCGGGGGCCATTCATCCTGCGGCCGCTCGTCCGGGCGCGATGCCCTCGCGTACCGGCGGCGGCCGGAGCCCACCGGGCGTGACCCGTCCCTGAGCACGCCCGGTGGTGACGCCTCGTCAGGCGTCGGTCTTCACCAGCTCGGGCGAGGCGGTCGCCTCGACCGGAGCGGGGGTCTCCTTGATCCGGCGGATCGCGAACGGGACGACGGCGGCCACCAGGCAGACGGCGGCGGCGACCCAGAACGCGTGCTTGTACGCGTCCAGGGTGGGCAGCTGGACCGGGATCGGCAGCTTCATGGTGTCGCCGGTCAGGATCGCGGCCATCACGGCGGTGCCGACGGCGCCGCCGACGGTGCGCAGCACCGCGTTCATGCCGTTGGCGATGCCGGACTGCTCGGCCGGGACGGCGCCGTTGATGTAGGCGGGCATCGCCGCGTAGGCGAGGCCGACGCCGAGGCCGAAGACGGCGGAGGCGAAGTAGATGTCGCCCTCGGCGGAGTGACGCAGCGCCAGGTAGACCATGGCGGCGGAGCCGAGCACGCCACCGAGCACCAGCGGCAGGCGGGGGCCGCGGCGGGCGATCAGCAGCGCGCCGACCGGGGCGGCGACCATCGAGCCGACCGCGGAGGGCAGCAGCATGACGCCGGCGTGCAGCACGCTGGCGGTGAAGCCGTAGTGGGCCAGCTTCTCCGGGGTCTGGGCGAAGTTGCTGATCACCATGAACGAGCCGTACATGCCGAAGCCGATCAGCAGGCCGGAGATGTTGGTGAAGGCGACGGCCGGACGGGCCATCATCTTCATGTCCACCAGCGGGTGCTTGACCTTGACCTCGATGATCCCCCAGGCCAGGGCGACCACGGCGGCGACGGCGAACAGGCCCAGGGTGCGGTTGGAGGTCCAGCCCCAGGTGTTGCCCTGGGAGACCGCGATCAGCAGGGCGGAGAGCCAGCCGGCCAGGGTGAGCGCGCCGAGCGGGTCGGCGCCGCCGTTCTTGTCGACCACCGGGTCGGTCGGGACGCGCAGGGCGACCAGGGCGACGGCGAGCAGGCCGAAGCCGAGGCCCATCCAGAAGATGGACTTGTAGTCCCAGTGCTCCAGCAGCAGGCCGGTGGCGACCAGGCCGAGGCCCGAGCCGACGCCCATCGAGGCGGAGATGGCCGCGACGCCGCCGGTGACCTTCTCCTTGGGGAGCTCGTCACGGACGATGCTGATCGCCAGCGGCAGCACGCCGCCGCCGGCGCCCTGGAGCACGCGGGCGACCACGAGCCAGGTGAACGAGTGGGTGCCGACCGCCAGCGCGGAGCCGGCCACCAGGCCGCCGAGGGAGACCAGCAGCATCGGCTTGCGGCCGCGGAGGTCGCCGAAGCGGCCGAGCAGCGGGGTCAGGACGGCGGCGGACAGCAGGTTGGCCGTCATGAGCCAGGTGATGCTGGAACCGGAGACGTCCAGTTCGCGCGCCAGCGAGGGCAGGATCGGGACGACGGCGGTCTGCACCACGCTGAATGCCAGCATCGCCAGCACCAGGGCGGGGAGCACGCGCGTGCTGCTCGGCCTCACGGAAGCTTCCTTCAGTTGAAAGTCAAGGGACTGAAGTAACCATGACGGGAGATACTTCACTGTGTCAAATATTCTCTGGTGAAGCTTTGGCAAAGTGAAGCAGCGCACACCGAAGCAGCGAACGCCGAAGCCGCCCCCGGAGGGGCGGCTTCGGTGTGAGGGTCCGTCAGGACGGGCGCAGGGGCTCGGGGCGGCCGGTGTTCTGCGGGGGCGGGGGAGTGGCGGGAGCGTCCGGGGCGGCGGTGGTGTCGTCGTGGATCTCGACCTGTTCGCGGCGGAGTTCGTCGTGGATGACGGCCTCCTCGGTGTAGCGCTCGACGACCAGGCGGACGCGTTCGATGGGGGCGAGGTACTTGCGGACCACCGGGCGTTCCTCCCGGAGGGTCACCTCCTCGACGGCCTCGGCGATCTCCTGCTCGCTGAGGGCGGCCCGCTCGGCCTCGGTGACCGGGACCCGTTCGACCCGGACCCGTTCCTTGACCACCGGGACCTTGCGTTCCACCGCCTCGGAGGTGACGTACTTGCGCAGTTTCGCGGTGCCCAGCACGTGCCACTCGGTGGTGACGTCCAGGCGCTCCTCGCGGCAGGTGATCTCCACCGGGCCGCTGGGCGCGTTGCCGGGGACGGTGGGGGTGGTGGAGGTGGGGACGGGGGTGGCGGACTCGGCCGGCTTGGTGGTGGTGACCGGGGCGGCGACGGGCATCTCGGTGGTGGCGGTGAAGGCCATCGGAGCGGCCGTCATGGTCGGGGCGGTGGTGGTCGCGTTCACGCTGCTGCTTTCCTTGCTGGTGGTGCCGATGGTGCCGAAGTCGAGGTCCTTGGCGGTGTCCGTGCCGTTGGTGGCGACGGCGGCGGCCGCCACCGGGGCGGCGACGGGCGTGCCGGTGTCCAGGCCGTAGTAGCGGTAGAGCTGGAGCTCCTGCGCGGGGGAGAGGTGCTGGCCGACGCCGAAGTCGGGGGAGTCCTTGATCAGGGACTTGTCGTAGGGGACCCGGAGCTCCTCGCCGGAGAACTCACTGGTGGTCAGCGGGACGAACGCGTCCCGGCCGAAGATCCCGGTGCGGACGGCCGCCCACTCGGGTTCGCCGGTCGCGTCGTCGAGGTAGACCTCGTCGACGGTGCCGATCTTGTCACCGTTCCGGTCGACCGCCTTGTGCCCGATCAGGTCTCGCGGGTCGATGTCGGTCTGCACGCTGTCCTCCAGAGGAGAGGTACGAAAGCCCCTGTGACACTCCGTCAGGGGGCGGTCGGCAGAGCTGCCCGGCCGCACTTCACACGAAAAGCCATCAATCGGACGTCGGCCATTCGAACGCCGCCGTTGGGGAGGGAGATGGGCCGTTCGAGGGCGCGTCGTGAGCGGCCGGAGCGCGCCGGGGGCGCCCGTGATCTGCGACGCGACCGCTGGTACCCTGGGCGCGACTGCCGAGCCCGCTCGGGAGAGTCCCCTCCGCCCCGGCGGAGAAGGGCGCCGAAGGAGCAAACCCTCCCCGGAATCTCTCAGGCATCCGTACCGTGCGGGGTAGGTCACTCTGGAAAGCAGGGCAGGACCGACGGCGAGGGAGCCGGCGGACCCCACCCTCACCGACGGTGCAAGCCGACGGGCGGCCGCGGGCTGCTACGTGCGGGCGAAGCTCTCAGGTACAGATGACAGAGGGGGAGGCCTGACGGGTTCGTGCGTTCGAGGCCCCCGCTGTCCCACGGCGGCGATGGCCGACGGCGTGCGTACCCCCGCCGGTCCGTGACCAGGAGGCCTCGACCCCCATGAACGCCAAGCCGACCCTCACCGAGCTCGAACTCGCGAGCCCGTTCGAGAACCGTCACATCGGCCCCGACGCCGCCGCCCAGGAGAAGATGCTGGCGCACGTCGGCTACGGCTCGCTGGACGAGCTGTCCGACGCCGCGGTGCCGGACGCGATCAAGAGCCTGACCGCCCTCGGCCTCCCCGCCGGCCGGAGCGAGGCCCAGGTGCTCGCCGAGCTGCGCGAGCTGGCCGGACGCAACACCGTCCTCCAGCCGATGATCGGCCTCGGGTACTACGGCACCTTCACCCCGCCGGTGATCCTGCGCAACGTGCTGGAGAACCCGGCCTGGTACACCGCCTACACCCCGTACCAGCCGGAGATCTCGCAGGGCCGCCTGGAGGCGCTGCTCAACTTCCAGACCCTGGTCGCGGACCTGACCGGCCTGGACACCTCCGGCTCCTCGCTGCTCGACGAGGGCACCGCCGCCGCCGAGGCGATGGCGCTGGCCCGCCGCGTCACCAAGGTCAAGGGCGGCGTCTTCCTGGTCGACGCGGACACCCTGCCGCAGACCATCGCGGTGATCGAGACCCGCGCCGAGCCGACCGGTGTCGAGGTGGTCGTCGCCGACCTCTCGGCCGGCATCCCGGCCGAGATCGCCGAGCGCGGCGTCTTCGGCGTGCTGCTCCAGTACCCCGGCGCCACCGGTGAGGTCCGCGACCTCGCCCCGGTGATCGAGCAGGCCCACGGCCTCGGCGCGGTCGTCGCGGTCGCCGCCGACCTGCTGGCCCTCACCCTGCTGAAGTCCCCGGGCTCGCTCGGCGCCGACATCGCCTGCGGCACCTCGCAGCGCTTCGGCGTGCCGATGGGCTTCGGCGGCCCGCACGCCGGCTACCTGGCCGTCAAGGCCGCGTACGCCCGCAACCTGCCCGGCCGCCTGGTCGGCGTCTCGGTCGACGCCGACGGCAACCGCGCCTACCGCCTGGCCCTGCAGACCCGCGAGCAGCACATCCGCCGCGAGAAGGCCACCTCCAACATCTGCACCGCCCAGGTGCTGCTGGCCGTCATGGCCTCCATGTACGCGGTCTACCACGGCCCGGACGGCCTGGCCGAGATCGCCCGCCGCACCCACCGCTACGCGGCCGCGCTGGCCGAGGGCCTGCGCGCCGGCGGCGTGGAGCTGACCAGCGGTCAGTTCTTCGACACCGTCACGGCGAAGGTGCCGGGCAAGGCCGCCGAGATCGCCGCCGCCGCGCGGGCGAACGGCGTGAACCTCTACCAGGCGGACGAGGACACCCTCTCGATCTCCTGCGACGAGACCACCACCCGCGAGCACCTGGCCGCCGTCTGGTCCGCCTTCGGCGTCACCGCCGAGGTCACCGAGACCGCCGACGCGCTGCCCGCCGCGCTGCTGCGCGAGGACGAGTACCTCACCCACCCGGTCTTCCACAGCCACCGCTCGGAGACCGCGATGCTGCGCTACCTGCGCCGCCTCTCGGACCGGGACTACGCGCTGGACCGCGGCATGATCCCGCTGGGCTCCTGCACCATGAAGCTCAACGCCACCACCGAGATGGAGCCGGTCACCTGGCCCGAGTTCGGCCAGCTGCACCCCTTCGCGCCGGTCGACCAGGCCGAGGGCTTCCTCACGCTGATCCGCGGCCTGGAGCAGCAGCTGGTGGAGGTCACCGGCTACGACGCCGTGTCGATCCAGCCGAACGCCGGTTCGCAGGGCGAGCTGGCCGGTCTGCTGGCGGTGCGCGCGTACCACCGGGCGAACGGCGACGTCGAGCGCGACGTGTGTCTGATCCCCTCGTCGGCGCACGGCACCAACGCCGCGTCGGCGGTCATGGCGGGCATGCGGGTCGTCGTGGTGAAGACCCTGCCGGACGGTGACGTGGACGTCGCCGACCTGAAGGCCAAGATCGAGCAGCACCGCGACCAGCTGTCGGTGCTGATGGTCACCTACCCGTCGACCCACGGCGTGTACGAGACCGAGATCACCGAGATCTGCGCGGCCGTGCACGAGGCCGGCGGCCAGGTGTACGTCGACGGCGCCAACCTCAACGCGCTGGTCGGCCTGGCCAAGCCGGGCAAGTTCGGCGCGGACGTCTCGCACCTGAACCTGCACAAGACCTTCTGCATCCCGCACGGCGGCGGCGGCCCGGGCGTCGGCCCGGTCGCGGTCCGCTCGCACCTGGCCCCGTACCTGCCGAACCACCCGCTCCAGGCGGAGGCCGGCCCGGCGACGGGTGTCGGTCCGATCTCGGCCGCCCCGTGGGGCTCGGCCGCGATCCTGCCGATCTCCTGGTCGTACGTCCGGCTGATGGGCGGCGAGGGCCTCAAGCGCGCCACCCAGGTCGCGGTGCTGAACGCCAACTACATCGCCAAGCGGCTCGCCCCGCACTTCCCGGTGCTCTACACCGGCCCGGGCGGGCTGGTCGCGCACGAGTGCATCATCGACCTGCGTCCGCTCAGCAAGGAGACGGGCGTGACGGTGGACGACATCGCCAAGCGCCTGATCGACTACGGCTTCCACGCGCCGACCATGTCGTTCCCGGTCGCCGGGACGCTGATGATCGAGCCGACCGAGTCGGAGGACCTGGGCGAGATCGACCGCTTCTGCGACGCGATGATCGCGATCCGCGGCGAGATCGAGAAGGTCGGTTCCGGCGAGTGGGCGGCGGAGGACAACCCGCTGCGGAACGCTCCGCACACCGCGGCGACGCTGGCCGGTGAGTGGGAGCACGGCTACACCCGCCAGGAGGCGGTCTTCCCGGCGGGCGTCAACCCGGCGGACAAGTACTGGCCGCCGGTGAGCCGCATCGACGGTGCGTACGGGGACCGGAACCTGGTCTGCTCCTGCCCGCCGCTGGACGAGTACGGCAGCTGAGGCAGGGCCGCGAAAGCGGCCGACCCGGGGGCGCGGGGAACTGCGCGAGGGTGGAACGGCAGCACCTGCAACTGGCTGATGGTGGGTCAGTTGCAGGTGGGCCGCCTCCCGAAGCGCGCAGTTCCTCGCGCCCCTGTTCACTTGCCCTGCCGCTGGTCGGTGGCGAGGGCTTGCGCGCCCGCGCGGCGGAGCCGCAGATCGAGAGGGGTCTCGCGCCCCTTTTCGCTTGCCCTGCCGGGCGTTAGGCGGACACGAGCGGGCGGCGGGGGGCGATGATGCGGCCGTCGGGGAGGAGTTCGCCGGTGTCCTCGAAGAGGAGGACGCCGTTGCACAGGAGGCTCCAGCCCTGGTCGGGGTGGAAGGCCATCGGGACGGCGGCCTCGCGGTCGGTGGACAGTGCGGACGGACACTCAGGCTGGTGCTGGCACATCGTCGTACCCTCGCTTCAGATTCCCCTGACCGGTCCAGGTGTGAACCGGTGCTCCGACGGGTAGGACTGACGGCCCCCCGCGTCGGTTCCCAGTGTCGTCATCCCGAGCCCTTCTCGCAGCGATTTCGTGACATGCGCCACAAGCGGTGCCCAGGGATCACCCGTTCAGATGGAAAAAGGGCCACTGCCGCCCGACCGGAAGGTCATGCGGCAGTGGCCCTTTCGGGTGAGTGGGCGTCAGGAGCGCCCGGCGGGTGCGAGGGGGCGGGCGAGGAGGGCGAGCAGTTCGCCGGCGGGGTAGACGCGGTGGGCGGTGATGCCGAGCGGGGCCGGGGCGAGGGGGATGAGGAGGTCCACCGCGGGCCCCGGGTCGGGGTGGTGGAGCCAGAGGGCGGTGGCGTAGTGGCCGGGGATGGAGAGCAGCCGGGGGTGGTGCCGGGTGCGGGCGGAGATGGCGATCTGGTGGGCCTGGCGCAGGGCGCGCAGGGTGGAGTCCAGGTAGGGGCCGGCGGTGAAGTGCGAGAAGACGTGGAGCTGTTCGGCCGTCTCGGTGACTTCGGCGGCGGCCACGGGGCCGCCGACGCCGGCTTCGATCAGGAACCGCCAGCCCGTCCGGCGGGCGCCGGCCAGGGGGGCGCCGGGCTCGTCGAGGACGTGCACCGCGAGCGGGTGCGTCGGGTGCAGCCGCTCGCCCGCCTCCCCCTCGCCGTCGCCGGTGGCGAAGGCGAGGGGGAGGGCGGCGAGCGGGCCGAGCGCCGACTCGCAGTCGAGCGCGCCGAGGACGGCGCTCAGGGCGCCCGGCGGTGGCTGGGGGGTCTGCAGGGTCATGGTGGGTCGCCTCTCCGTGCTGGAAACGGCGTGCGAGTGCGGCATACCGGCTGGTGGGTCGGGGACCCGGGCCGTGTCCGGTTGGGCATGGTCGCTTGCGGGCGCGGGCCTGCCGCTCGAAGGTCCTTCGGGGGCGGCGGGTGCCGGGCGGGGACTGTGCGAATCCTGCTCGAACGGATGCACAGGGTGACTTTCCTATCACATTCAGTGCCTGTCGGCAAGTAGGGGAATGGCTGACGTGTCGTCAGGAGTCTTGTCGGCCAACCGCGTTCGAGCAGGAGGCTAGGGATCTTCGGGCTGGGCATGATGCAGGGACCGTTCGGCTAGGTGGAGGGGCACCCATGGGCGAGAAGGTCGTCGCGACGCGCGCGGAACTGTCCGACCGGCAGTTGTACCGGCGCAAGCTCCAGTCCTGTCTGGACGCGTTGGAGCGGATGCTGCGCGAGGGCCGGTTCGACCGTCCGAGGGCCATGGTGGGCCTGGAGATCGAGCTCAACCTGGCCGACGACCTGGGGCGTCCGGTGATGCGGAACGAGCAGGTGCTCTCCTCGATCGCCTCGGGGGACTTCCAGACCGAGCTGGGCCAGTTCAACATCGAGGTGAACATCGCGCCCCGCCGCCTCACCGGCCACGTGCTGGACGAGCTGCGCGAGGAGATCGACACCGGGCTGCGGTACGCGGACCGCAAGGCCGAGGAGGTGGGCGCCCGGATCGTCATGGTCGGGATCCTGCCGACCCTGGACCTGGACCACACCGGGCTGGAGGCGATGTCGCACAACGACCGGTACACCCTGCTCAGCGACCAGATACTGGCCGCCCGGGGCGAGGACATCGCCCTGGACATCGAGGGGGTGGAGCGGCTCAGCGTGGAGTCGGTCTCGATGGTGGCCGAGGCCGCCGCCACCTCGCTGCAGCTGCACCTCCAGGTGACCCCGGAGCGGTTCGCCTCGGTGTGGAACGCGGCCCAGGCGATCTCCTCGGTGCAGCTGGCGCTCGGTGCCAACTCGCCCTTCCTGTTCGGCCGGGAGCTCTGGCGGGAGACCAGGCCGGTGCTCTTCCAGCAGGCCTGTGACACCCGTTCGGCGGAGCTCAAGGCGCAGGGCGTGCGCCCCATCACCTGGTTCGGGGAGCGCTGGGTGAACTCCGCGCTGGAGCTCTTCGAGGAGAACCAGAAGTACTTCCCGGCGCTGCTGCCGATCTGCGACGACGAGGACCCGGTCAAGGTGCTGGCCTCCGGCGGCATCCCCAAGCTGGCCGAGATGCGGCTGCACAACGGCACCATCTACCGGTGGAACCGGCCGGTCTACGACGTCGCCGACGGCGTGCCGCACCTGCGGGTGGAGAACCGCTGCCTGCCGGCCGGGCCGACGGTGGTGGACACCCTGGCCAACGCGGCCTTCTACTACGGGCTGGTCCGGGTGCTGGCCGAGCAGCCGAAGCCGGTCTGGACCCGGCTGGCCTTCGAGCAGGCGGACGAGAACTTCCACACCGCCGCCCGGTACGGCATCGACACGGTGCTGCAGTGGCCGAAGTCCGGGCGCGGAGCCCGGGGCACCGTGCCGGTGGCCGCCACCGAGCTGGTGCTGAACGAGCTGCTCCCGATGGCCCGTCAGGGCCTGGACGACTGGGGCGTGGAGCCGGGGGACCGGGACCGCTACCTCGGCATCATCGAGCAGCGCTGCCTGCGCAGGACCAACGGCGCGGCCTGGCAGGCGGCCACCGTGCACCGGCTGCGGGACCACTACGGGATGGACCGGGGCTCGGCCATCGCCGCCATGACGCGCCGTTACATGGAGCACTCGCGCACCGGTGAGCCGGTCCACACCTGGCCGGTGGGCTAGACCGGTCGGTGCCGTGACGGGCCGTCAGCTTGTCTGGACAACTCGGCCTCACCGGCCCGTCACGTGATCATTGTTGTGTGTACACCTCGGCCGCTTAGACATGGGCGGGTCCGGGCCGGAACGCGGCCGGGAGCCGAACGAGGAGCACCCCCTGATGAGTCCCGAAGTCTCGCGCCGCACCCTGCTCGGAGGCGCGGCCGCGGCCGCGGTCCTGTCCGCCCTGCCGCTCAGCGTCCGGGAGGCGCTGGCCGCCCCCGCCAAGCCGGGGAAGCTGGCGGACATCCAGCACGTGGTGGTGCTGATGCAGGAGAACCGGGCGTTCGACCACTACTTCGGCACCCTGCCCGGGGTGCGCGGCTTCGGGGACCGGGCCGCCGTGCGCGGGGTGAACGGCCGCTCGGTGCTGCACCAGCCGGACGCCTCCCGGAAGGAGGGGTACCTGGCGCCGTTCCCGATGAACGCCGCGCACACCAACGCCTACCAGCAGGGTGCCCCGGCCTTCGGCTTCGTCGACTCGATGAAGGTGTGGAACGATGGCCTGGCCGACGGCGCGGTCTCCCGCCGCTCCTCCGGCTGGCTGGGCCAGGGCTACTACGAGCCCGCCGACATGCCGTTTTACTCGGCCATCGCCTCGGTCTTCACCACCTGCGACCACTACTTCGCCTCGGTGCAGTGCAACACCAACACCAACCGCGACCACTTCATGACCGGCACCAGCGGCGGCACCGTCCGGGACGTGCCGGTGACGGACAACACCGAGATCCCTGGCGGCTACGAGTGGACCACCTACGCCGAGCGGCTGGAGGCGGCCGGGGTCAGCTGGCGGACCTACCAGGCGCTGGACAACTACGACGACAACGCGCTGGCCTGGTTCGCGCCGTTCCAGCAGGCCAAGCCCGGTGAGCCGCTGTACGAGCGCGGCATGAAGATGGTCGGCGACCCGGCGAAGAAGGGCGACCCGTTCGCGATGGGCGACGCGCTGGTCGAGGCGTTCACCGCCGACGTGCAGGCCGACAAGCTGCCGCAGGTCTCCTGGCTGGTCGCCCCCGCCGCGCTCTCCGAGCACGCCAACTACGCGCCGCCGAACGGCGAGCACCTGACGGCCCGTCTGCTCTCCGCGCTGGCCACCAAGCCCGAGGTCTGGGCCAAGACCGTCTTCATCCTCAACTACGACGAGCACGGCGGCTTCTTCGACCACCTGCTGCCCCCGGTGCCGCCGCTGGCCGCCGGGCGCGGCGCCTCCACCGTGCCGGTGGACGGCGAGGTGGTGGTGCGGGTGAGCAAGGGCGGTTCGACCTACCACCGGGTGGTCGGCCAGGACGGCCGGTACCGGGTGAGGGCCGCGGACGGCTCGCTGGCCTGGGCCGACCAGCTGCCCGCGGGGGAGAAGCTGGAGTCCGGCCCCTACCCGATGGGCCTGGGCGTGCGGGTGCCGATGGTGGTGGTCTCGCCCTGGACCCGCGGCGGAGTGGTGGACTCCACCGTCTACGACCACACCTCGGTGCTGCGCTTCCTGGAGAAGCGCTTCGGCGTGGCCGAGCCCAACATCAGCCTCTGGCGGCGGGCGGTCACCGGTGACCTGACCTCGGTCTTCGACTTCTCCGGCGAGGACCCGGTCTGGCCGCAGCTGCCGGACACCAGCGGCAACCGCAAGAAGGTGACCGACACCGGCAAGCTCCCGGCCCCGACCGTGCCCAGCCCGCAGCGGACGCCCCGTCAGCAGACCGGCACCCGCACTGCCCGGCCGACCCCGTACAACCTCAAGCTGAAGCCGAGGGTGCGGGACGGCCGGCTGACGCTCGATCTGGCCAACCACGGCAAGCAGGGCGCGGTGTTCGCCGCCTACCCGGCGCCCGGCGTGGCGCCCCGGCACTACACGGTGGGCGCCAAGGGGAAGCTCTCCGACAGCTGGCCGGTCGGCCCCGAGGGCTACGACCTGCGGGTGCACGGCCCCAACGGCGCGCTCTGGCACCTGCGCGGCGACGCGGCCGCGCAGTACGAGGTCGAGCTGTTCGAGGAGTCCGGCGCCGAGCGGGTGCTGGAGTTCCACCTGATCAACCGGTCGAAGAGCCCGCAGACCTTCCTGATCGGCGACCTGGCGTACGGCGGCGGAGTCCAGGAGGTCCGGATCACCGGGCAGGACACCCGTCCGGTGCGGGTCAAGGTCGGCCGCGAGGGCTGGTACGACGTGGCGGTGGGCGTGCAGGGCGACCTGACGTTCCGCCGGCGCTACGCCGGGCGGATGCCCGGGCAGGAGCAGGGGGTGACCGACCCGGCGATGGGCCTGGTGGACGCGCTCGTCCTGGACGTGGCGCTGGGCGCGGCCTCGGCCACCATCGACGAGGCGATCGTGCTGCCGGGCCGCCCGGCCCGGGTGACGGCGAAGTTCACCGCCGCCTCGGCGCTGTCCGGACTGGAGGCCCGCCCGGTGGTCCCGCCGGGCTGGACCGTCCGCGAGGTGACCGCCGCCCCGGCCGCGCTGGCCGAGGGCGCCACCGCCACCGCCGAGTGGGAGGTGCTGCCGCCCGCCGTGCTGCCGGACGGCGCCGCGCACCGCCTGCTGGTCACCGCCCGGGCCCGCTCCGGCCAGCGCTTCGTGCTGGCCGACGGGGAACTGGCCGCCCGCACCGCCCCGGTGATGACCGGTCACCTGCTGGACCAGGACTTCGAGGAGCTGGCCCCGCTGCTGGCCCCGCTCGGCGCGGTCTCCGGCTGGACGGCGCAGGCGCCGAAGGGCTGGTCGGTGGTGAACGCCCCCGGCATGCCGCAGGGCACGGCGCGGCTGCAGGGCTGGACCTTCCACACCAAGCGGGCCTGGTCCAACCCGGCCGGGCAGGACCGGGGCAACTTCACCCGGGGCCTGGGCGTGCTGGCCGTCGCCGACCCGGACGACTGGGACGACACCGGCGCGCCCTCGGCCAAGGGGAAGTTCGACTCCACCCTGGTCTCCCCGGCGGTGGCGATCCCGGCCGGCGTCACCACCCTGCACCTGGGCTTCGACTCGCACTACCGGCAGGAGGCCCCGCAGAAGGCGGCGGTGACGGCAGTGTTCGACACCGGGCAGGAGGTCCGGCTGGTCCACTACAGCTCGGACGCGACCGGGAACGACAACGCCGGCAAGGACGTGCAGAACAGCTTCGTGGCGCGGCAGTTCGCCGTCCCGGCGGGGGCGGGGTCGGTGACCCTGAAGTTCCGGATGTACGACGCCGGCAACAACTGGTTCTGGGCGGTGGACCACGTCCGCCTGGACCGGGCGCCGATCAAGGGCTAACCCGCTCCCAGGAGCGTGTGCGAGGATGATCGACCCGGCCGCTCGGCCGGGTCGGTCGTTCCTCGTGGGAGTCATGGTGACTGCGGTGTCCACCCCGCCCGAGGCCGCCGGGACCTCCCGGCGCCTGCTCGGGATCGAGCTGCTGGTGGTGCTCGGCCTCTCCTTCGGGATGAGCGGACTCGGCGCGCTGATCAGCTTCGTGGGCTCCCTCACCGAGCCGGCCGAACTGGGCAAGCAGGTCGCCACCCTGAACGGCTCGCGCGCCCCCGGCCGCCCCTGGCTGGACCTGGCCTGGCAGCTCTACTACATCCTGCGCGGCCTGATGCCGGTGGTGCTGGTCGGCTACCTGCTGGTGCGCGAGGGCGTCTCGCTGCGGGTGCTCGGCTTCGACCTGCGGGAGAAGCTGCGGGACTTCGGACGCGGCACGGCCGTGGCCGCCGCGATCGGCGGCTCCGGCCTGCTGCTCTACCTGACCTCCCAGGCGGCCGGCTTCAACCTCACCGTCGCCCCGTCCGGGCTGCCGGAGGTGTGGTGGCGGGTGCCGGTGCTGATCGCCTCCGCCTGGGAGAACTCGATCGCCGAGGAGGTGATCGTGCTGGGCTTCCTGCTGCGCCGCACCGGGCAGTTGGGGTGGGGCTGGCCGGCGATGGTGCTCACCAGCTCGCTGCTGCGCGGCTCGTACCACCTGTACCAGGGCGTCGGCGGGCTGGTCGGCAACATCGTGATGGGCGTGGTCTTCTGCCTGCTGTACCGGCGGTGGGGCCGGGTGATGCCGCTGGTGGTCGCGCACGCGCTGATCGACACGGTGGCCTTCGTCGGGTACGCGCTGCTGGCCGGGCACGTGAGCTGGCTGCCGACCGGCGGCTGACGGGAGGTCAGGCGCAGCTGCCGAGCAGGCCGGCGGAGGGCGGGCGGCGCAGCAGGCGGTCGACGTGGTGGCGCTCCAGGCCCTGGCCCGGGTCGATCCGCAGCAGCAGCCTGTCCCGGCGCAGCGCGGAGCGGCGGGTCAGCGAGCCCGGGATCACGTCGTCGATCCAGGCGAACGGGCGGCCGGCGGCGTAGCGCAGCAGCGGGGCCCACTTGTGGGCCGCTATCAGGTCGAGCACCGGCACCCGGGGGTCGTCGGGCTGCGCCACGTACCCGGAGAAGTGCACCACCGGGAGCTGGGGGAGGCCGAGCGCGGGGGCGATGTGCTCGTTGGCGTGGTCCTCCCAGGTGGTGGCCCAGCAGAGTTCGTACGTCCGCGAGAGCTCGCGCAGCCAGTCGCCGTGGCGGGCGGAGAGCAGCACGGCGTAGCCGAACAGCGTGTGGGTGTCGAAGTCCGCGTCCGGGTGCGGGCAGACGGGGTTGAGGACGCCGTCGACGTCCAGGAACAGCAGTGGCTTCGGCAAGTTGGCTCCCCCAGGTGACTCCTGTCACATGGTCGGACGAACGAGACCGGGGGACGGTTGCGCGGAGTCAGGGGGAAGTGACGGCCGGTTGTTCCGCTTCCGCTTCGGCTTCCGCGGGGGTGGGGGCGAGGGCCTTGCGGCGGAGGGTGCGCACCTGGGACTCGGCGAGCACAGCGAGGGCGAGGACGGTCATCGCGACGGCGCAGAGCCAGAGCGCGTTGCGCATGCCGAGCAGCGAGGCGACCGGCCCGGCCAGGGCGGTGCCGACCGGGGCGAGGGCGATCGAGCCGAAGTAGTCGTAGGCGGAGACCCGGGAGAACAGCTCGGCCGGGATCTCCTGCTGGAGGGCGATCATCCAGTTGACGCCGAAGACGGTGACGCCCAGGCCGCTGGTGAACATCGCGGCGCACAGCAGCGGCAGCGGCGCCTCCAGCACCAGGGCGTAGGCGGGGGCGGCGAACAGGAGGACGCCGGTGTTGCCCGCGAGCAGGATGCGGGCCGGCTGCCAACGGACCATCAGGAAGCCGGAGAGGAACAGCCCGGCGGAGAACGCGGCGAGGGCGAGGCCCCAGGCGTCCGCCCCGCCGAGGCGCTCCTTGGCGATGACCGGGCCGTAGACGGACTCGACCGCGCCGAGGCAGGCGCCGACCAGGGAGAACTGGAGCACCACCGCCCAGAGCCAGCGGCGGGAGGAGAACTCGCGCCAGCCCTCGCGCAGGGCCTGCACCATGCCGGTCTCCTCGGCGGGGGTGGTCGGCGCTTCGAGGTCGAGGAACAGGCGGAGCGCGGCGGCGAGGGTGAAGCCGGCCGCGTCCACGGCCAGCACCCAGCCGGGGCCGATCGCGGTGACCAGCACGCCGCCGAGGGCCGCGCCGGCGATCTGACTGCCGTTCAGGGCCATCCGGAAGAGGGCGAAGGCGCGGGCGGCGTGCTCCTTGGCCACCGACTCCATGATCATGCCCTCGGAGGCGGGGGCGTAGAACGCCTGGCCGGCGCCGCCGGCGGCGGAGAGGGCGATCAGCTGCCAGAGCTGCGCGGTGCCGGTGAGGACGAGGACGGCGAGGAGCGCCTGGGAGGCGGCGTTGAAGAGGTTGGCGCCGACCATCACGTGGTGGCGGGGGAGGCGGTCGGCCAGCGCTCCGCCGAGCAGGAGGAAGACCACCATGGACGCGAGGTGGGCACCCGTCACCAGGCCGACGGCCGTGGCCCCGCCGCCGAGGTCCAGGACGGCGAAGGCGGTGGCGATCGGGGCCCCGGCGTTCCCGAGGCCGGCGATCACGGTGGCGGCGGTCTGGACGCGGTAGTTGCGGCTCGCCCAGGCGAAACGATGGCTCTTCACCGGGCGACTATGGCCGCTCCGCGGGCGGGTGTCACGCGGTTATTGGTTGCTTCGGGGTGGGCCCCGCAGGGGCGCGGGGGAACTGCGTGCTGGGGAACGGCAGTACGTGCAACTGGCTCGTCTGCCCCGACCTCATACTGGGCCGCCTTCCGATTCGCGCAGTTCCTCGCGCCCCCGGGGCCTTCGGCCCCGGGGGCGCGTGTCAACCGAGGTGGGCCCAGAGGAAGGTGAGGGTGCGTTGCCAGGCGACGGTGGACTGGAGGTCGTCCTGGTGGTCCGTCATGAAGCCGTGGGTGGTCGGGTAGAAGTGCATTTCCGGGCGGACGTCGGTGGCTTCGCCGAGGCGGATGGCGGCCTCGTCGACGGCGGCGAGCGGGACGGTGGGGTCCGATTCGGCGAAGTGGCCCAGGACGTGGGCGGTGAGGCCGAGGTAGGAGAAGCCCGGGTCGGCGGGGAGGCCGTAGCAGGCGACCACGGCGGCGACGCGGTCGCCGAGGGCGGTGGCCAGTTCGAGGGCCTGGGCGCCGCCGGGGCCGAGGCCGACGACGCCGATGGCGTCGCCGACCAGGCGGTCGTCCGTGAAGCCGGGGTCGGCCGGGCCGGTGAGGACCGCGAAGCCCTCGGCGAGGAGGCGGTCGACCGACTCGGCGGGGTCGGTGCCGGGTTCGGGGAGCAGCAGCACGCCGGGGCCGAACCCGGCGGCGGGCAGGGTGACGTCCACTCAGCCCATCTCCTCCAGTGCCTTGCCCTTGGTCTCCTTGATGCAGAACGCCACGAAGGGGATCGAGAGCAGGGCGAAGGCCGCGTAGATGACGTACGTGGCGGAGAGGTTCCAGTCGGAGAGGTTCGGGAAGGTGACGGTGATCGCCCAGTTGGCGATCCACTGGGCGGAGGCGGCCACCGAGAGGGCCAGGGCCCGGATCCGGTTGGGGAACATCTCGCCGAGCAGGACCCAGACCACCACACCCCAGGAGAAGGCGAAGCAGAGCACGAAGACGTGGGCGGCGACCAGCGCCACGGTGGCGTGGGTGTCGTCGAGGGTGGCGGTGTCGCCGGTGCCGTGCCGGTAGGAGAAGGCCCAGGCGGCGGTGGCGAGGGCGGCGGCCATGCCGGCCGAGCCGGCCAGGGCGAGCGGCTTGCGGCCGATCCGGTCGACCAGGGCGATGGCGATGACGGTGCCGACCACGTTGACGATCGAGGTGGAGAGCGAGATCAGCAGCGAGTTGGACTCGTCGATGCCCACCGACTGCCAGAGGAAGGAGGAGTAGTAGAAGATCACGTTGATGCCGACGAACTGCTGGAAGACCGAGGCCCCGATGCCGACCCAGACGATCGGCAGCAGGCCGAAGCGGCCGCCCAGCAGGTCCTTCAGGCGCGGCTTGTGGGAGGTGTCGAGGACGGAGCGGATCTCGGCGATCCGGGCGTCCAGGTCCACGTCGGGGCCCTCGACCTCGAGCAGGACCTTGCGGGCCTGGTCCTCCCGCCGGTCGGCGATCAGGAAGCGCGGGGACTCGGGGATGGCGAGGGCCATCAGGCCGTAGACGACGGCCGGGACGGCCTCGACGCCGAGCATCCACTGCCAGGCCTGGACGCCGCCGAGGTGGCCGGTGGACTCGCCGCCGGCGGCCTCGTTGAGCGCCCAGTTGGCGAGCTGGGAGACGGTGATGCCGAGCACGATGGCCAGCTGCTGGAAGGAGGCCAGCCGGCCCCGGTAGGCGGTGGGGGCGACCTCGGCGATGTAGGTGGGGGCGATCACCGAGGCGATGCCGATGGCGATGCCGCCGACCACCCGCCAGAGGCCGAGCATCTCGATGTTGGGCGGGAACATCGAGCCGACGCCGCTGATCGCGAAGAGCACCGAGGCCAGCAGCATGGTGCGGATGCGGCCCAGGTGGTCGGCCAGCCGGCCGGCGATGACGGCGCCCGCGGCCGAGCCGAGCAGGGCGATGGCGACCACGAAGGCGGTCTCGCCGTTGCCGACCTCGAAGTGCTTCTGGATGCCCGTCACCGCGCCGTTGATGACGGCGCTGTCGTAGCCGAAGAGAAAACCGCCCATCGCGGCGGCCGCCGAGATGAAGACCACGTGACCGAGGTGGGCGTCACCGGACGGTCTGGTCTCAGGGATGGTGGACAGGGCGCGCTCCCGGGGCCGGACGGAACGGACAGGAATCGCCCTCCATTCCATCAGCCGGTGCGTCACATCGCATGTTCTGCGGCTGATCTGATGGAATGTCGCCTTCTGTCACCACTCGTCCGGCCTCTCGGGGCGCGGGTCAGACCGGGCAGCCCCCGCTGCGCCGGGCGTTGCGGCGCAGCAGTTGCTCCCGGGCGCCCGCGTCGCGGCCGGTCAGGTGCGGGGCCACGGCGGCCTGTTCGGCGGCGGGCTTCTTGTCGTCGTACTTGAACTTGGCGTCCACCCGGTCGATGGCCAGCCGCAGCCCGCGCAGGCCGGAGAGCTGGCCCCCGTACGGCTGCTGACCGGCCGTCACCGCGCCGCCGGGCCAGTCCGGTTCGAAGTGGGCCAGCTGGCGGTTGAGGATCTCCGCCTTGCCCGCCGCGTCGTCCACCGCCTCGGCGGTGCAGGAGAAGTGCACCGAGGCGTAGTAGCTGGTCGGCACGTGCGGGGCGGCCCGCCACTGCCCGGCGGCGTAGGCGTGGTCGTCGGTGACGGCCAGGGTGACCTTCGGGTCGGCGGCGACCGCGGACCAGAACGGGTTGGGCTTGGCCAGGTGGAGCAGGATGGTGTCGCCGTCCAGCAGGAAGTGCGTCGGCACCAGGACGGGGCCGCGGCCGTCGGGTCCGTTGGCGGCCAGCAGGCCGAAGTCACGGCCCGCCGCCAGCCACTCGCGCCACTCCCGCTCCTCGCCGCGGTCCCAGGACCTGATCAGCATGACGGCCCCTCAGGAGGTGAGCGCCCGGAGGTTCTCCGGGAGCGGGACGGTGGTGGAGGGGTGCGGCTCGGGGGTGCCGTAGACGGGGGCGACGGGTATCACGCCGGCCCAGTACGGGAGGTCGAGGTCGGCCTCGTCGTCGTCCGCGCCGTCCGCCCGGGTCTTGGCCGAGACCTCGTCCAGGACCAGCCGGAGCACCGCGGTCTTGGCCAGCTCCTTGGGGTTGGCCCGGCGGGTCTCGCCGGAGCGGCCGGGGACGGCGTGGTCCACCAGGGCGTCCAGCGCGACGGCCAGCTCCTCCGGGTCGGTGACCTGCTGGGCGGTGCCGTGGGCCACCACGGAGCGGAAGTTGACGGAGTGGTTGAAGGCGGACTTGGTGAGCACCAGGCCGTCCACGTGCGTGACGGTGACGCAGACCGGCATGCCCTGCTCGCCGGAGGCGCCGCGCATCGGGCGGCTGCCGGTGGAGCCGTGCACGTACAGGCGGTCGCCGACCCGGGCGAAGATGGTGGGCAGTACGACGGGCGCGCCGTCCACCACGAAGCCGAGGTGGCAGACCCAGGCGGCGTCCAGGATCGCGTGGATGGCTTCCTGCTCCCAGGTGGCGCGGTCGCGGTAGCGGGTCGGGGTGGTGCGGGCGTTCCGGGTGTACGTGGGCGCGTCCGACATGACAACCTCAATGTACTAGTGCATAATTCGTTTTGTGCTAGGAGACTATACGATCAAGGGACGGCGTGCCAGCGAAATCGCCGCCGACGTCGAACGGGCCGTCAACGACGGGCAGTTGCCGCCCGGTTCGGCCCTCCCGGCGCTGCGCGACCTGGCCGTGGAGCTCGGCGTCAACCCCAACACGGTGGCCGCCGCCTACCGCCTGCTGCGCGACCGGGGCGTGATCGAGACCGCCGGGCGCAAGGGCAGCCGGGTGCTGCCCCGCCCCGTCACCACCCCGCGCGACCAGATCGCCGTCCCGGTGCCGCCCGGCGCCCGCGACCTGGCGGCCGGGAACCCGGACCCGGCCCTGCTGCCCCCGCTGGCCCCCGCCCTCGCGGTGGCCGCGGCCGCCGCCGACGCCGCCCCCACCCTCTACGGGCACCCGGTGGCCGACCCGGCGCTGCTCGCCCTGGCCCGGGCCGGCTTCCTGGCCGACGGGGTGCCGGACGGCTCGCTCGCGGTCTGCGCCGGCGCCCTGGACGCGATCGGACGGATCCTCGCCTCCCGTCTGCGGCCCGGCGATCCGGTGGCCATCGAGGACCCGGGCTGGGGCAGCCTGATCGACCAGCTGCCCGCCCTCGGGCTGCGCCCGGCCCCCTTCCGGCTGGACGACGAGGGCCCGCTGCCGGACTCGCTGGCCGCCGCCCTGGCCGCCGGGGCCCGGGCCGTGGTGGTCACCGTCCGGGCGCAGAACCCGACCGGAGCCGCGCTCACCCCGCAGCGGGCCGCCGCGCTGCGCGAGGTGCTGGCCCGCCACCCCGACGTGCTGGTGATCGCCGACGACCACGGGCACGGCATCGTCACCCAGGCCCACCAGTCGCTGGCCGGGGTGACCGAGGCCTGGGCGGTGGTCCGCTCGGCGGCCAAGGCCTACGGGCCCGACCTGCGGCTCTCGCTGGTGATGGGCGACGAGGGGACGGTGGGCCGGGTGCTGGGCCGCCAGCGGCTGGACTCGGGCTGGGTCTCGCTGCTGCTCCAGCGCACCGTGGCCGAGCTCTGGCGCTCCGGCGCGGCCGCCGGGGTGGCCGAGGTCTACCAGGGCCGCCGTGACGCCCTGCTGGCCGCGCTGGCCGCCCACGGCATCGCCGCGCACGGGGCGAGCGGGCTGAACGTCTGGGTGCCCGTCCCCGAGGAGGCCGGGGCGATCGCCGCGATGTCCCAGCGCGGCTGGGTGGCCGCGCCCGGCGCCCGGTACCGGATCCAGTCACCGCCGGCCGTCCGCTTCACCGTCGCGGCACTGCCCGAGGCGGAGGCCCCGGCGCTGGCGGCGGACCTGGCGGCGGTGCTGCTGCCCGGGCGGGCCGGGTCGCGGCTGGTGTGAGGCCGCGGCGGGAGAGGCGCAGGTGACGGACCCTGGGTAGCCGGTCCGTCACCTGGTGAAGGTCGTCCAAGAAACTCCTGTCGGATACCTAGCGGTAACAACGATGCGCATGTCACATTCATCGCGCCACCGGCCGGCGGTACACCCTCACCAGAGCCTCCCCACCCCACACCCGGGAGGCCGTCCGCAGGAGTTTCGCCGTGCTCGAAAACTGTCGAAGCATCAGAACCGCCGTGCGTCTGTTGGCAGCAGCCACCCTCACCCTCCCGCTGCTGGCCCTCACCACCCCCGCGCAGGCGGCCACCGGCCCCACCGCCTCCGTCTCGATGGGGGACAGCTACATCTCCGGCGAGGCCGGGCGCTGGAAGGGCAACAGCGTCACCACCTCGGGGAGCCGCTCCGGCACCGACCGGGCCTGGACCGGGAGCGCCTACGACCCCACCCGGGCGTACGGGAGCAGCTACGCCAACGGCTGCGACCGCTCCGACTCGGCCGAGGTGCGCAGCGCCACCGGCATCGCGCAGACCCAGATCAACCTGGCCTGCTCGGGCGCCACCACGCAGAACGTCTTCCGCGCGAGCAACGGCGGCCAGGCGTACAAGGGCGAGGCCCCGCAGGCCGACCAGCTGGCCGCGGTGGCGGCCGCCAACGACGTCAAGCTGATCACGCTCTCGGTCGGGGGCAACGACCTCGGCTTCGCCGACGTGATCGAGACCTGCGTCAAGGACTACCTGATCTGGTACTCGTACTGCCACGACGACCAGCAGGTGGAGGTCGACTCCCGGATGCCGGCCGCGATGGCCGGGGTGGGCAAGTCGATCGACGAGATCCGCGCGGTGATGAGCGCCGCCGGGTACGCCTCCTCCTCGTACCGGATCGTGCTGCAGTCCTACCCCTCGCCGATCCCGCGCGGCGCCGACATGCGCTACTCCGAGAGCGGCTGGAGCCGGGCCGACACCGGCGGCTGCCCGTTCTGGAACGGGGACGCCGACTGGGCGCGCTCCTCGCTGGTGCCGCAGATCTCCGACGAGCTGGCCAAGGTGGCCAAGGCCAAGGGCGTGCAGTTCCTGGACCTGCGGGACATGCTGGCCGGCCGCGAGGTCTGCTCCAAGGCGACCAGGCAGGCGAGCTCCACCTCCGCGCCGAGCGCCACCACCAGCGAGTGGGCGCGCTTCGTGGACGCCGGCCTGTCGGCCTCGCAGGGGGACACCCGGGAGTCCATGCACCCGAACTACTACGGCCAGCTGGCGCTGGGCCGCTGCCTCACCCTGGTCTGGGCGAAGAGCGGTGACCAGTACTGCCGCAACACCGCCGGGCAGGACACCAACGGGATGTACCTGACGGCCCGTTGAGAACGCGACGGAGCCCCCGCGCGTGCGGCGCGGGGGCTCCGTCGGGGCTCGGTACCGTCTCCTCGGGTCAGCCCTTGGCCAGCAGGGCCTGGGCGTGCTCGCGGACCTGGTCCTTCGTCAGGTAGGCGTCGGTGTACTCGAAGTCGCGCAGCCGGGCGGGCTGGCGGGCCAGGAAGCCGGTGCGGACGAAGTCGTCCCCGGCGGTCGCGTTGAGCAGCCAGTTGGCGCCGACCCGGAACTTCGCGGCGTTGGTCCGCATCGCCATCATGTGGTAGCCGCGGGCCACCAACTGGGCCGGGACGCCCCGGAGTTCGACGCCCACCGGCTTGGAGACGGCGTCCTTGCCGCCGAGGTCCACCACCAGGCCGAGGTCCTTGTGGTAATACGGCTCCAGCGGCTGGTTGCGCAGCGAGGCGACCAGGTTGTCGGCCACCTTCTTGCCCTGCCGGGCGGAGTGCTGGGCGGTCGGCGGGCAGACCGCGCCGTCGCCCTTGGCCAGGTCCGGCACGGCCGCCGCGTCGCCGAGCGCGAAGACGTTCTCGAACTGCGGCACCCGCATCTCGGCGGTGACCGCCACCCGGCCGCGGACCGTCTCGGCGTCCAGGGTGCCGATCAGCGGGCTGGCGGCCACGCCGGCCGTCCAGATCAGGGTGCGGCAGGGCAGCACCCGCCCGTCGGTGAACTTCACCGACTCGGCGCCCACCTCGGCCACCGAGACGCCGAGCGAGACGTCCACGCCGCGGTCCCGGAGCACCTCCATCGCGCTGGTGCCGAGCTTGTCGCCGAGCTCGGGCATCAGCTTCGGGGCGATGTCGATCAGGTGCCACTTGATCAGCCGCGGGTCCAGCCGGGGGTAGCGCTTGCTGGCCGCGGTGGTCAGCCGCTGGAGGCAGGCCGCCGTCTCGGTGCCCGCGTAGCCGCCGCCGACCACCACGAACTGCAGCCGGGACTCGCGCTCGTGCTGGTCCAGGGTGGCCGAGGCCAGGTCCAGCTGGGCGATCACGTGGTCGCGCACGTAGGTCGCCTCGGCCAGCGTCTTCATGCCGCGCGCGTAGTCGGTCAGGCCCGGGATGTCGAAGGTGCGGGTGACGCTGCCGGGGGCCAGCACCAGGTAGTCGTACTGCTCCGCCACCACCTCGTCGGTGATCTTGCGGACCACGCAGACCCGGGAGCGCGGGTCCACGCCGATCGCCCCGCCGGGCAGGATGTGGGTGCGGCGCAGCGTCCGGCGCAGCGAGATCGCCACCGACTGCGGGGTGAGCACCCCGGCGGCCACGTGCGGCAGCAGCGGCAGGTAGAGCTGGTAGTTGAACGGGGTGACCAGGGTGAGCTCCGCCTCGGAGGGGGCGAGCTTGCGCTCCAGCCGGCGCGCGCACTCCAGACCGGCGAAACCGCCGCCGACGATCAGGATTCGAGGTCGTGCCATCGTCCGGTCCTTGTCTGTGTGGTCGGAGCCGTGCCGGGACAACTGTTCGTCACCCTTGCACGGGTGCTGACGGGCTGCCACCGGGCGAGGCACTAGGGTGATCGCGTGCTTCAAGAGGTGACGGCGGTCCGGTACGTGACGCCCCTGCGCGAGGGCGGGTCGATGCCCGGTCTGGTCGAGGGCGACGACCGGCGGCTCTACGTGCTCAAGTGGTCCGGTGCGGCGCAGGGGCGCAAGGCCCTGGTGGCCGAGGTGCTGGCGGGGGAGCTGGGGCGCGGCCTCGGGCTCCCGGTGCCCGAGCTGGTGCGGATCGACCTCGATCCGGTGCTGGCGCGCAGCGAGCCCGAGGTGCAGATCCAGGAGCAGATGCGGGCCAGCGGCGGGGTCAACCTCGGGATGGCCTTCGTCAGCGGCGCGCTCAACTTCGACCCGCTCTGCTTCGAGGTGGACCGGGAGCTGGCCGGGCGGGTGCTCTGGTTCGACGCCCTGATCGGCAACGTGGACCGCTCCTGGCGCAACCCCAACCTGCTGGTCGCCACCGGCGGCCTGCGGCTGATCGACCACGGGGCCAGCCTGATCTTCCACCACCACTGGGCCGGGGCCGCCTCCTGGGTGGCCCGCCCGTACGACGCCTCGGACCACGCGCTGCGCGCGTTCGCTCCCCAACTGGCCGCCGCGGACGAGGAGTTGGCGCCGCCGGCGAAGGAGGCGGTGGAGCGCGCGGTGGCGCTGATCCCCGAGGAGTGGCTGACCGACGAGCCCGGCTTCGACTCCCCGGCCGAGGTGCGCGCCGCGTACCTGGCCCAGCTGACCGCCCGGCTGGCCGGTCCGCGCGACTGGCTCCCGGAGGTGGCCCCGCGATGACCGAGCAGCTGCACGACTACGAGTACGCGGTGATCCGGGCGGTGCCCCGGGTCGAGCGCGGGGAGTTCGTCAACATCGGCGTGATGCTGTACTGCCGTCACAGCTCCCACCTGGCCGCCCGCACCCATCTGGACCAGGGCCGGCTGCTGGCCCTGGACCCGGTGGCCGACGTGGCCGGGGTCCGGCGGGCGCTGTACGGCTTCGAGGCGGTCTGCGAGGGCGGCACCGCCGCCGGCCCGGCCGCGGGGGACAGCCCCGGGCAGCGGTTCCGCTGGCTGACCGCGCCGCGCAGCGCCGTGGTGCAGCCCGGCCCCGTGCACACCGGGCTGACCGCCGACCCGGAGGCGGAGCTGCGCAGGCTGTTCGAGCAGCTGGTGCTCTGACGGCTCCGACGGTGCGCCGACGCCCCGGAGTCGGAACAGTTCCTTCACCTGCTCGAAACTGGAGTATGTCAAGCGACTGTGCGTACCCTTGCGACATGGGCACCACCACCCCTCCCTCCACCGCGGACCTGATGGAGGCGGTCGCCGCCGTCGGCACCGCCTACTTCCAGGACTTCGCGGCCGCCGCCGCCCGGCACGGGCTCAGCTCGTCCCAGGCCAAGGCCCTCAAGTCCCTGCGCGAGCCCGTCCCGATGCGGGCGCTGGCCGGACGCCTCGGCTGCGACGCCTCCAACGTCACCGGCATCGTCGACCGGCTGGAGGGCCTCGGGCTGGCCAACCGGGAGGCCTCGGCCGGGGACCGCCGGGTCAAGATCGTCACCATCACGGACAAGGGCCTGGAGGTGCTGGACCAGGTCCAGCGCGACATGGCCAAGGCGCACCGCGCCTTCGCCTCGCTCAGCCCCGAGCAGCGCACCGCCCTGGACGGGCTCTGCCGGCAGGTGCTCCCGCTGCTCACCGGCTGACGCCGGGCCGGCTCCCCGGGGCTGCCCCCGGCCGCCCCTCCGTGCGCCCCCTCCGGCCGTCCGGAACCCGTCCGTAACCGGCCGCCCGGGTGCTACCAATGGCCCGGGGCCGGACGGGGGAGCCGGCGGCCCCGGGCCCGCCCGGAGCGGGTGGGCCGCACCGACCTCGGGGGGTCCTCGCGATGCTGCTCTACAACCCGGCCGGCCCGGGCGCCGTGCTGCCGACGTACACCACCAGCCACCCGCTGGAGGCACAGGAGTTCGCCGCCGACGCGGCGGCGTACGTCGGCTACGGCTTCCGCAACGGCGCCGGTGCGCCCAACCTGGTGGCGGCCCCGGCCGGCACCCGGCTGGCGGTCTCGCAGAACGGCCGGTTCGCGATCGAGTCGGCCGACCTGACCAGGCGTCAGCCGAAGTACTTCTTCGCCGACCCGGCGCTGCTGCCGCAGTGGAACAAGGCGCTGGCCCGGGCCGGGTCGGAGTTCCAGCTCTTCGCCGAGCCGACCCGGACGGTGACCTTCACGCTGCCCGGCGCCCCGGCCGCCACCACGCTGGTCCGGGTGCGGCAGGCGAACCTGAACCTGCGCACCAGCGGGGCCGACGTCACCATGACCGAGAACTGCGACGTGGTGGTGCAGAACGTCATCGGCTCGGTGCTCCAGCCCAAGCCGGTGCTGGGCCGCAAGGTCTTCCTGGGCAGCACCGCCACCGAGCGGGGGGTGTTCGGCGAGTACCACCTGGCCAACCACCTGGTGCGAGCCGTGCCGGTCGCCGATCTGCCCGCCGCCGCCCCCGCCCGGGACGCCGCCCGGGACCTGATCGCCCGGCACTACGGCGAGGACATCCACACCCTGGCCAACGGCGGGGTGCTGCACGCGCCCACCATCGCGGCCGACCTGCAGGCCATCGGCCTGAACCAGCACGCCCGCCCGACCGCCGTCGGCCAGGGGCTGTACAGCACCTCGCTGGGCACCGTCCACCCCCACCTGCCGACCGGGGAGCAGGTCTTCGACTACGCGAACAACCGCCAGCTGGACCACCTGGTGACCATCAACGGCCGGGTCTGGGGCTTCCACTGGGGCGGGGTGGTGGCGATCGACGGCACCGACTACCTGACCCTGGAGAACTACGCGCGCAGCGCCGAGAACGCGGCCGGCAACGCCGCCCGCCTGGGCTACTTCCAGGCCTACGGCGCCGGCCCGGGCCAGGACTGGCACACCCGGTGGACCACGCCGGGCGCGCACGGCAAGCAGTTCGCCAACGCGCTGACCATGGTGGTGGAGCCGGACGGCGTGCGCGGCCTGACCAACTGGGCGCCGGCCGAGAAGTCGAACAGCGCGGCGGTCGGCACCGCCGCGACCAACGCCGCCCTGACCACCGCGCTGCTCAACGGCCTCAACTACGCCAACGTGCACGTCCACGCGACCGCGCTGGCGGACGAGTACGCCGACAAGAACCGCCGGATCGGCTGGATCCAGGAGCTGAACGCCCGGATCGCCGCCCCGCCGGCCTGGCTGGACGACCCGACCAGGGCGCTGCTCCAGCACGTGCGGACGGAGATGGTGAAGGTCAAGTCCGGCCTCTGACGGGACGTACGGGAGGCCGGGCCGAGGGGCCGGGGGCGGCGTGAGTAGGGAGCTACGCGCGTAGTCAAGTCCTCGGGGCGATCCGCTGCGAACCGTCCCGACCTGGACTGTTAGGCTTGCGAAGCGTGAGCGCGAAGCCCCAGATCCCCAATGTCCTGGCCTCCCGGTACGCCTCGGCGACCCTGGCCCAGCTCTGGTCCCCCGAGCACAAGGTGGTCCTCGAGCGCCACCTGTGGCTCGCCGTCCTGAAGGCCCAGCAGGACCTCGGCATCGAGGTGCCCGAGACCGCCGTCGCCGACTACGAGCGCGTCATCGACCAGGTCGACCTCGGCTCGATCGCCGCCCGTGAGCGGATCACCCGCCACGACGTGAAGGCCCGCATCGAGGAGTTCAGCGAGCTCGCCGGGCACGAGCAGATCCACAAGGGCATGACCTCGCGGGACCTGACCGAGAACGTCGAGCAGCTCCAGATCCGCCAGTCCCTGGAGCACGTCCGGGACCGCACGGTGGCCGTCCTGGTCCGCCTCGGCTCCCTCTCCGCCCAGTACGGCGAGCTGGTCATGGCCGGCCGTTCGCACAACGTCGCCGCCCAGGCCACCACCCTCGGCAAGCGGTTCGCCTCGATCGCCGACGAGCTGCTGGTCGCCTTCGCGCGGCTGGAGGAGCTGATCGCCCGTTACCCGCTGCGCGGGATCAAGGGCCCGGTCGGCACCGCCCAGGACATGCTCGACCTGCTCGGCGGCGACGCCGAGAAGCTCGCCGAGCTGGAGCAGCGGGTCGCCACCCACCTCGGCTTCGAGAACGTCTTCACCAGCGTCGGCCAGGTCTACCCGCGCTCGCTGGACTTCGAGGTGGTCACCGCCCTGGTGCAGCTGGCCGCCGGCCCGTCCAGCCTGGCCAAGACCATCCGCCTGATGGCCGGCCACGAGCTGGTCACCGAGGGCTTCAAGGCCGGCCAGGTCGGCTCGTCCGCGATGCCGCACAAGATGAACACCCGGTCGTGCGAGCGCGTCAACGGCCTCGCGGTGATCCTGCGCGGCTACGCCTCGATGACCGCCGAGCTCGGCGGCGACCAGTGGAACGAGGGCGACGTCTCCTGCTCGGTCGTGCGGCGGGTCGCCCTGCCGGACGCGTTCTTCGCCTTCGACGGGCTGCTGGAGACCTTCCTGACGGTGCTCGACGAGTTCGGCGCCTTCCCGGCCGTGATCGAGGCCGAGCTGGACCGGTACCTGCCGTTCCTCGCCACCACCAAGGTGCTGATGGGCGCGGTGCGGGCGGGCGTCGGCCGGGAGACCGCGCACGAGGTCATCAAGGAGCACGCGGTCGCCTCGGCGCTGGCCATGCGGGAGGGGGCGCGGGAGAACGCGCTGCTCGACAAGCTGGCCGCGGACGAGCGGATCCCGCTGGACCGGGCCGGGCTGGACGCGCTGCTCGCGGACCGGCTGTCGTTCACCGGTGCGGCGGGCGCGCAGGTCGCCGAGCTGGTCCGCCGCATCGAGGCCGTCGCCGCGGCGTACCCGGCCGCGGCCAAGTACGCGCCGGGGGACATCCTCTGACCTTCGGCAGGTCGCACCCGCGTGCATGGTGATGCTGGGGCGCGAGGAACTGCGCGCTGGGGAACGCCAGCACCTGCAACTGACCCACCGTCGGCCGGTTGCAGGTGCTGCCTTTCCACCGCGCGCAGTTCCTCGCGCCCCTGGTGCAACCACGTACGTTCCGGCGGATCAACCGTGGGGTTGACGACGGGGCGGTGAGGGGCCGTTAGCCTCCGTGCGGTGGGGTGGCGGACGGTGGGTGGGCGGCGGCGGGCGCTCGGGGTGGTGGCCGCGGTGGCGTTCGCGGCCGGCGGGTGCGTGGTGGGGAGCGGGTACCGGCCCCCGTTCGACCTGTGGGCGTACCTGTTGACCGTCGGGACCGCGGCTCCGCTGGCCTTCTGCGGCCGGTACCCCTTCGCGGCGGTGGTGGCGTCCAACCTCGGGTACTCGGTCTACCTCGCGCTCGGCTACCAGCCCTCGGTGAACTGGTGGTGCGCCCTGCTGGCCCTGCTGGTGGTGTGCGAGCTGCGGTCCTGGCGGGCGGCCGCCCCGGCGACGGCCCTCAGCACGGCCGTGCTGGTGCAGAGCGGGATCGCGGGCGGCCTCGCGCCGGGGGCGGTGGCCGCGCAGGCCGTGCTGGCGCCGCCGGCGGCCGCGCTGATCGGCCGGGCGCTGCGCCGTTCGGCCGAGCGGCAGGCGGAACTGCGGCGGCTGACGGCCCAGTTGGCGCGGGAGCAGGAGGACCGGGCGCGGCGGGCGGTGGTGGACGAGCGGATCAGGATCGCCGGTGAACTGCACGACCTGATCGCGCACCACATGGCGGTGATCTCGGTGCAGGCGGGCCTGGCCGGCTACGTGTTCGGCTCCGATCCGGCGGCTGCCCGGCAGGCGGTGGACGTCATCCGGGGGGTGAGTCACGAGGTGCTGGCGGAGCTGCGGAACCTGACCGGTGCGCTGAGGGAGGGTCAGGACGGCCCGGCCGGGAGCCCGTCGGGGCCGCCGTTGGACGCGCTGCCGGGGCTGGCCGGGATCGCCGGGCTGGTGGAGCGGGCGGTGCGGGCCGGGGGCAGGGTGGACTACCGGCAGGAGGGGCGGACGGGGCCGCTGTCGCCCGGGGTGGAGCTGTGCGCGTACCGGACGGTGCAGGAGGCCCTGGCCAACGTGGCCGGGCACGCCCGGGGAGCCACCACCGAGGTGGTGGTGGCGCAGGGGCCGGGGCGGCTGCGGGTGACGGTGCGCAACGCCGGGGACGGGGAGCGCCGGGCCGGGGCGGGGGAAGCGGCGGGCCACGGGTTGATCGGGCTGCGGGAACGGGCCAGGATCAGTGGCGGCGAACTGTCGGCGGGGGAGACCGGGGACGGGGGCTTCGAGGTGAGCCTCGTGCTGCCGGTCCGGCCGGACCCGTCCGCGGGGCAGGGGAGTTGACGGCGGGTGGCGGAGGTGGGGCGGTGACGAGCGTCCTGGTGGTGGACGACCAGTACCTGGTCCGGGCGGGGGTGGCGGCGCTGCTGCGGGCGGCCCCCGGCTTCGGGCCGGTCTGGGAGGCGGGCGACGGTGAGGAGGCGCTGGCCGCCGCCGCGCTGCACCGGCCCGAGGTGGTGCTGATGGACATCCGGATGCCGGGCATGAACGGCATCACCGCCACCGAGCGGCTGCTGGCCGGCGTCGCGGGGGCGGGGCCCGCCGAGCGTCCGTGCGTGATCATGCTGACCACCTTCGACCTGGACGAGTACGTCTACGCCGCGTTGCGCGCCGGGGCCAGCGGTTTCCTGCTCAAGGACACCCCGCCGGAGCGGCTGCTGGCGGCGATCGCCACCATCGCGGCCGGGGACGTGCTGTTCGCCTCGGGGGTGACCAGGCGGCTGGTGGAGGCCTTCGCGCCGCGGGCCGAGCCGCCCGGGGCGGGGCCGGAGCTGGGGCAGCTGACGGGCCGTGAGCGGGAGGTGCTCACCTGGGTGGCGCGCGGCCTGTCCAACGAGGAGATCGCCGCCCGTCTGGTGGTGAGCGAGGCCACCGTCAAGACCCATCTGCACCGGGTGATGACCAAGCTCGGTCTGCGCAGCCGGGCCCAGGCGGTGATCGCCGCCTACGAGGCGCGGCTGGTGGTGCCGGGCGCGGTCACGGGCTGAGGCCCGGTCGGTCGTGCACGGAACTCAACCCGGGGGTGTACACGGCCGACGGGGGATCAACTCCCCGGTGGATGCGCCGCGCCGCCGTCCGGCGGGAGGATCGGCCCTGGCTCACGGGGAGTCGTGGACCGGTCTCCCGCCCGGGTGCACGGGGGTCATCCGGACGGGGACCGGGGCCGTCTCCTCGGTGGGGTCGGCTGTGGCATCGCCCGGCCCCACCGAGCAGACGGCCGCTAGTCCAGCGGCGGGGTGGTGCCGTCGCAGTACCACTCGCAGGTGGGTTCGGCGACCTCGTGCTCCGGCTCCAGGGCCGAGCGCGGGACGGTCAGGGCCGAGAGCAGCGCGCCCAGCAGGAGCAGGCCGGCACAGGCGTACATCGCGGTGCCGAAGGCGTGGTCGACCCGGGCCGGGTCGAGGTAGGCGTCACCGGTCAGTCCGGCCAGCGGGGGCAGGGCGGCCACCGCCAGCAGGCCGGCCGCGCGGGCGGCCGCGTTGTTCACGCCGCTGGCGATGCCCGCCCGGCGGACCTCGACGGCGGCCAGCACGGTGGCGGTCAGCGGGGCGACCAGCAGGGTCATGCCCGAGCCGAGCACGGTGACGGCGGGCAGCACGTCCGTCCAGTACGAGGCGCCCGGGCCGACCCGGAGCAGCAGCAGGACCCCGCCCGCGCAGAGCAGCGGTCCGAGGACCAGCGGCAGCCGGGGCCCGACCCGGTGGCCGAAGCGCCCGGCCCGGCCGGAGAGGGCCAGCATCAGCAGGGTGATCGGCAGCAGCGCCAGCCCGGCGGTCAGCGGGGTGAAGCCGGAGACGGTCTGCAACTGCACCATCAGCAGCAGGAAGACCCCGCTGAACGCGCCGTACACGCAGAGCGTGACCAGGTTGACGGCGGAGAACAGGCGGGAGGAGAAGAGCGACAGCGGCATCATCGGCTCCGGGCTGCGCCGTTCGACCAGCACGAAGGCCACCCCCAGCAGCACGCCGGCGGCACCCAGGAGCAGGGACGGGCCGCGGCCGGCCTCGGTGAGCGCGTAGGTGACCCCGGCCAGCGAGAGCGCGGCCAGCACGGCACCGGGGACGTCGAAGCGGCCGCTCGCGGACTCGTCCCTGGTCTCCGGGACGTGACGGACCGTCACGGCGAGCACCACGGCGGCCAGCGGCAGGTTGAGCAGGAAGACCCAGCGCCAGCCGGGCCCGTCCACCAGCCAGCCGCCGAGGAACGGCCCGGCCGCCGCGCCGACCCCGCCGAGGCCCGACCAGACGCCGACCGCGCCGGAGCGGTCGTCCGGGTGGAAGGAGGCCTGGAGCATGGCCAGCGAACCCGGCGTCAGGAGGGCGCCGCCGATGCCCTGGAGGGCACGGGCGGCGATCAGCAGGCCGACGTTCGGGGCGAAGGCGCAGAGCGCGGAGGCGGCGGTGAACCAGACCACGCCGATCAGGAAGACCCGGCGGCGGCCGTAGCGGTCGCCGAGCGAGCCGCCGAGCAGGATCAGGCCCGCCAGGGTGAGCAGGTAGGCGTTGACCGTCCACTGGAGCGCTGCCATCGAGGCGCCGAGGTCGGCGCCGATCCTCGGCAGGGCGACGTTCACCACGGTGCCGTCGAGCATCGCCATGCCGGAGCCGAGCGCGGTGGCGGCCAGCACCCAGCGGCCGCGGGCGGTGCCCAGGCGCAGGCCGTCGGCGGGGTCCTGGCCGGGGCCCTGGCTGGCGGGCGTCGTGGTCTCCACGGGCCGATCCTCCTCCGGGCACGGAGGTTGTGCCAGCGTGGGCGCGGACTCCCGGCGGTCGCGGGCCGTGGTCCTGCCAGTCGGTGGTGGCAGGCTCCCACCCCTGCCGCTGACCGTGTCCGGACAAGGAAGCTGGGGCCCTCCCGACCCCCACTTCGGAGGCTGATGATGAAGCGTCAACTGGCCCGTTGGTCGTCCCTCGCGGCCGGTGTCCTGCTGGCGACCGGTGTCATGGTGCTGCCCGCCCAGGCCGGGGAGGTGACCCCGAGCGTGGTCGGCGGCACCAAGGCCGCGCAGGGCGAGTTCCCGTTCATGGTGCGGCTGTCGATGGGCTGCGGCGGTGCCATGATCACCCGTCAGGTCGTGCTGACCGCCGCGCACTGCGTCGGCGCCAGCGGCAACACCACCAGCATCACGGCCACCGTCGGCGTGGTGGACCTGCAGAGCGCGAGCGCGGTGAAGATCAAGTCCACCAAGGTGTACCGGGCCCCCGGCTACACCGGCGCGGAGAACGGCAAGGACTGGGCGCTGATCAAGCTCGCCTCGGCGGTGCCGGCCTCCGTCACCACCCTGCCGATCGCCTCCACCACCGCCTACGACAGCGGCACCTTCACGGTGGCCGGCTGGGGCGCGGCGACCGAGGGCGGGGCGCAGCAGCGCTACCTGCTCAAGGCCAACGTGCCGTTCGTCAGCGACGCGAACTGCGCCTCGGCGTACCCCGGCCTGGTCACGGCCGCCTCGCTCTGCGCGGGCAACCTGGCCAGCGGCGGGGTGGACACCTGCCAGGGCGACTCGGGCGGCCCGATGTTCCGCCGGGACTCGGCCAACAACTGGATCCAGGTGGGCATCACCAGCTGGGGCGAGGGCTGCGCGCGGCCCGGCAAGCCGGGTGTCTACACCCAGGTGAGCACCTACGCCTCGGCCATCACGGCGGCTGCTGCCTCGCTCTGACGGTTGCTCAGGACGGCCCCTTCGCCCACTGCGGGCGGAGGGGCCGTCAGTGCGTCGGGAGGAGGTGAGGCCGGGGGCGCGGGGGAACGGCAGCACGTGCAACTGGCTGATGTGCCCTCAGTTGCAGGTGGGCCGCCTTCCGACTCGCGCAGTTCCTCGCGCCCCCGGTGTAACCACGTACGTCCTCGCGCCTCTGGGGTGGCCTCGTACGTCCTCGCGCCCCCGGGTGGAACCGCGTACGTTCTCGTGCCTCCAGGGGTCAGAGGTGGTGGTGGCGGGAGAGCCAGCGTTCGGACTGGCGGCGTTCCTCGGCGACCCGGCCGAGGGCGGCGGGGACGCGGGCCAGGGTGGTGGCGGCGGTTTCCGGGTCCCCGGCCCAGGCGAGGGCGCCGGCCAGACGGGCCGTCACCAGGCTGCGGTAGTGCTGCTGTTCCGGGGGGAGGCGGGTCAGGCCCTGGCCGAGGGCGTCGACGGCGATGCGGGCGTGGGTGCGGCGGCCGGTGCGGACGGCGAGGTCGCGGTGGCAGGTGCCGTGGGTGAGCAGCAGCAGGGTGCCGGCCTCGGCGGAGGGGGCGGCGGAGGTGCGGTCGGCGGCCCGTTCCAGGGCGGCCTCGGTGGCGGCGCGGTCCCCGGTCAGGGCGTGGCCGCGGGCCTGGGCGAGTGCGGCCCTGGCCTCGGCGACCGCCCGGCCGGACCGGGCCGCGTGCGCGGCGGCGGTCCTGGCCGCGCCGAGGGCGGCGGCCGCGTGGCCGGAGGCCCAGTGCACCGCGCTCTGCCGGGCCGACAGCAGGGCCGCCACGGCCAGGTCGTCGGCGGCCAGTGCCCACTCCTGGCCGCAGTCGTACCAGGCCAGTGCCCGTCCGTACTCCAGGCGGTCGAAGCGGGCCCAGCCGGCCAGTTCGGCGTAGCGGGCGGCCAGGGCGCCGAGCCGGGCCCGTTCGGCGGCGGGGGCGGTGCGCTGCTGACGGGCCGCCAGCCGGGTGTGGTGCTCCAGGACGTCGACCAGGGCGTGGCCGCCGACCGCGCGGGCGGCGCTGCGGTAGGTCGTCAGCAGCTGGGCCAGGGTGTCCGGGCCGGGGCCGGCCGCCAGGCTGCGGCTGTGCTGGGAGAGGCGGCGTCGTTCGCGTTCGACCTGGGGCCAGAGTTCGGCCAACTCGCCTTCGGTGTCGAGGAGTTCGTCTATCCGCTCGGCCATTCCGGCGGGCGGCCAACGGCGGGTGTTCTCGACCCGGCTGATGTGCGAGTCGTCGTAGCCCAGGCGGCGGCCGAGTTCGGCCTGGCTGAGGCCGCGCAGCAGGCGCCAGTGGCGCAGCCGGGCGCCGAAGTCGGACCGGGCCGAGACGGGCTGGTGCAGCTCGACGGACACGGGACCTCCAGTGGGGGTGTCCAGGGGGTGTCCAGTGGGGTGGACGGCTGGGGGTGGACGGGGAGCGCGGGGTGCTCGGGAGGGTCAAGCGCCGGACAAGGGCGGGTGAACGGGCGGTGTGAGTCTGACAAGGAATTGTCATGAACAGGTATCCCCGGAATGCCGAGAAGGTCAAACCGGCGCGGCCCCGTGCTGACGCTCCGTCAGGGAGCGGCCACCGTACGCTGCGGGGCGCGTTCGGAGGGGGACGACGCGGCCGCCGGGCGGGAGTTGGCCGGTCTGCGGGAGCGGGAGCTCGACCGGGAGACGGCGGTGCGGGGCGGCGGGGGTGTGGTGGCGGGGCGGCGCGGGGCTCTGATGGTGGGCTGTTCTCCTGTGTGGGGCGCAAAGGAGCGGCCCACCTGCAACCGGCTGACGGAGCCTTGGTTGCGGGTGGGCCGCTCTCCGGTGTGCGCCCCCGGTGGCGTGGTCGTCAGCGAACGAGGACCAGGGAGTTGATCGGGGTGTAGTCGATCGCGGAGTACTCGCCGACCCAGCGGTAGACGGCGGAGCAGTTGGTGCCGTTGTAGCCCTTGCACTCCTGGAAGCCCGCGCCGCCGGTCTGGTTGTTGACGACCACGCGGTAGCCGGTGACGTTGTCCAGGTTGTGGGCGCCGTAGCTGTAGAAGATGTTCTTGTTCAGGATGCTGCCGTCGGTCTCGCGGATGCAGACCGCTCCGCTCGGACAGGGCGTGGCCGCCGAGGCGCTGGGGGCCGCTGCGAGCCCCGTTCCCAGGGTGAGCGACAGGGCCGTCAGGGTCATCGCGATCTTGCGCATGCTTCTCGTTCTCCGTCTCGCGTCGGTCGTTCGAGTGCGTCCTGTCGTGGACACGGCCAGACTGTCGAGAGGTGCCGGGATGCGCCAGTGGGGGAGGTGAGGATGGCCGGTATACGAACCTTCGTTGGCCGGTCGTCAGTGGGTGAGGTTGTCGCGCAGGGCGTCGAGGGTCTCGTCCTTGAGGTCGAGGGCGGTGCGGGCGTAGGTCTCGGCGTCGCCCCAGCCGTCCGTGAGGGTCTCCAGGGCGGCGGCCAGGTACTCCGGGCGGACGGTGAGGAGTTCCTCGGTCACCTGCGGGTCGCCGCCGGCCGCGGTGAAGGCCTCGATCACGGGGGCGAAGGCGGCGCGGACGGCCGGGTTGACGGCGAGGTACTCGGCCTCGACGGTGGCCGGGGCGGCGCCGAGCAGCAGGAGGAGCAGGGTGGCGCCCCAGCCGGTGCGGTCCTTGCCGGCGGTGCAGTGGAAGAGGACGGGGGCGTTGGCGGGGGTGGCGAGTTCGGTGAGCAGGGTGCGGTAGGCGGCGCGGCCGGAGGCGCCGGCCACGAAGGAGCGGTAGTCGGAGATCAGGGCCCGGGCGGCGCGGCCCTCGCCGAGCAGGCGGTTGGCGGCGATCGGGTCGGAGGTCACGGTGCCGAGCTTGGAGGCGGCGCCGGAGCTGACCAGGTCGGCGAGCACGTCGGCGACCACCAGGCGGCCGCCGGGCGGGAGGAGGTCGGGGCGGGCGTCGCGCTCGCGGTCGGTGCGCAGGTCGACCACGGTGCGGACGCCGAGGGCGTCGAAGAGCGGGTCGGCCCCGGAGGCGAGGCGGTCGAGCTGCCCGGAGCGCAGGACCAGACCGGGTCTGACGGTGCGTCCGCCCGCCAGCGGGATGCCGCCCAGGTCGCGCAAGTTGGGGACGGTGGCGGCCTCGATGGGCAGCGAGTACGGCATGGACCCTCCTCCGGTCGGTCTGCTGCCGACGGTACGGGCCGGGCGGGGGTGGCGCGAGAGGGGCGCCCGGGTGTCGCGGAGGGGGCGCACAAGGGGAGCGCATGGGGGGCGCGCGGGAGCACGGGGCGGGTGTGATCACCGGGGTCCGTTGCCTGCGGACGGCCCGGCGCGAAAGGGTGTGGGCAGACCGTCCACGCGGGTGGGCGGCCGGTCTGCGAGGGGCGTGGAATGACGGCGAAGGTCCTGATCGTCACCGGTGACGCGGCGGAGTCGCTGGAGGTGCTCTACCCGTACCAGCGGCTGCGCGAGGAGGGCTACGAGGTGGTGGTCGCCGCGCCGTCGAAGAAGACGCTGCAGTTTGTGGTGCACGACTTCGTGCCCGGCTTCGACACCTACACCGAGAAGGCCGGCTACACCTGGCCCGCCGACGTGGCCTTCGAGGACGTCGACCCGGCCGAGTACGTGGCCCTGGTGATCCCCGGCGGCCGGGCCCCCGAGTACCTGCGCAACGACCCGCAGGTGCAGCGGATCGTGGCCCACTTCTTCGAGGGCGACAAGCCGGTGGCGCAGATCTGCCACGGCCCGCTGATCACCCTGCCCGGTGGCGCCCTGACGGGCCGTCGGACCGCCGCGTACCCGGCGCTGGAGCTGGACGTGACCGGTGCCGGTGCGGTGTACGAGGACGCCGAGGCCGTGGTCGACGGCCAGCTGGTCTCCGCCCGGGCGTGGCCGGACCACCCGGGCTGGATGCGGGAGTTCGTGCGGATCCTGCGCGACAAGGCGCCGGTGGAGTGAGCGGAGTGAGCTGAGGCCGCGTCGGCTCCGGGCGGTGCCCCGTCCCCTCGAAGGGGGTCGGGGCACCGCCCGTTCGGCGTGGGGGCGGGCGCCGCCGGGGGCGGCGGGTTAGCGTCGGGGCATGCACGTGGTGATCGCCGGTGGGCACGGGAAGATCGCGCTCCAGCTGGAGCGGCTGCTGTCGGCGCGCGGGGACACCGTGACCGGCCTGATCCGCAGTGCCGCGCAGTCCGCGGACCTCAAGGCGGCCGGGGCCCGGCCGGTGGTCTGCGACCTGGAGGCCGTCTCGCCGGAGGACCTCGCGGGCGGCCTGAGCGGGGCCGACGCGGTGGTCTTCGCCGCCGGGGCCGGGCCGAACAGCGGCAGTGCCCGCAAGGACAGCGTGGACCGGGCGGCCGCTGCGCTGTTCGCCGACGCGGCCGAACGGGCCGGGGTGCCGCGCTACCTGATGATCTCCACCATGGGCATCGAACGGGCCGGGGCGCCGGGCATGGAGCAGGAGTTCACCGACTACCTGCGGGCCAAGGGCGCGGCCGAGGAGGACCTGAGGGCCCGTCGGATCGGCTGGACCGTGCTGCGCCCGGGCCCGCTGCTGGACGAGCCGGGCAGCGGCTTCGTCCGGCTCGCGGTGCCCGCGCTGCCGCTGGCGCCCGTCCCCCGGGAGGACGTGGCCCGGGTGCTGGTGGAGCTGCTGGACGCCCACGCGGCGATCGGCCGAACCCTGGAGCTGACCGCCGGGGCCGAGCCGGTGGCCGAGGCGGTCCGGGTGGCGCTGGCCACGGCCTGACGGCGGGTCAGCGAGCACCTGCGGCGGGTCAGTGAGAACCTGCGGCGGGTCAGTCGCCCTGGACGGCGCCCTCCCGGACCTCGGGGCGGGGTGCCGGGGCCGGAGCCGGAGCCGGCTGGTCCGGGGTGCTGCGGTTGGCCAGCACCGAGAGCAGCAGGGCCAGCGCGAAGACGGCGGTGCAGGCCAGGGCGGCCTGGAAGTAGGCGGTGCCGGGGGTGGCGGCGGAGCTGTTGAGGTAGATGCCGGAGATGGCCGAGATGCCCACGGCGGCGGCGATCCGCTGGGACATCTGGAGGATGCCGCCCGCCACCCCGGCCGCCTCGGCGGGGGCGTACCGGAGCACCTGGGCCTGGTTCGGGGAGACCACCAGGCCGGCGGCGGCGCCGGTGCAGAGCTGGCCGAGGCCGAGCAGCACGGGCAGCCAGGGCCCCGTGGTCCAGAGCGCGGCGAGGCCGCTGAGCAGGACGGCGGCCAGTGCCAGGGTGAGGCCGAGCGGCACCAGGTGCGCTCCGAAGCGCTGGACGGCGCGCCAGGCGAAGGAGGAGACCACGGCCATCGCCACGGCGGAGGGGAGGGTGACGGCGGCGGCCGCGAGCGGGGAGAGGCCCAGCCCGTCCTGGAGGAACATCACCAGCACCAGGCCGCCCGCCAGCGAGGCGCCGAACTGGGCCATCGCGGTGAGCGTGCCCAGGGTGTACGGCGCGGAGCGCGGCAGCGCGGGGTGGATCAGCGGCTGACGGCCCGTCGCCACGCAGTGCCGCTGCCACCGGGCCAGCAGCACGGCCATCGCCACCGCGGCGGCACCGAGGCCCAGCTGGGCGGGGAGCGGGGCGGAAGTGACGAACGGGAGCATCACCGCGACGGTGATGGCGGCGGTCAGCAGCAGGCCGAGCGGGTCGAGCGAGGCCAGGCCGCGGGCGGCGCCGGGGGCGGTGCCGGGGGCGGGGGTGGTGCGCGGGGCGGGGCGCGGGAGGTGACGGACCGCCAGGACCAGGGTGGCCAGTCCGGACGGGGCGCTGATCAGGAAGGCCAGCCGCCAGCCCCACTCGGGCCCGGCCAGCGCGATCAGGGCGCCGCCGAGCGGCGGGCCGAGGGCGATGGCCACCGCGCAGGTCACCTGGTACAGCCCGAGCGCCCTGGTGCGGGCCGGTCCGGTGAAGACGTCCTGCAGGGTGCCGATCATCTGGGAGTTGACCAGGCCGGCGCCCGCGCCCTGGAGCAGCCGCAGGACGACCAGCAGCCAGGGGTCGGTGGCGGCCGCGGCGAACAGGCCGGCCACGACGAAGAGGGCGATGCCGGCCACGAAGAACTGCTTGCGGCCGCGCAGGTCGCCGAGCCGGCCGCCGGGTATCAGCGCCAGGCCGAAGGCGAGCGAGTACCCGGCCACGATCCACTGGATCTGGGTGGCCGAGGCCTCCAGGGAGCTGCGCAGCGCGGGGACGGCGATGTTGAGGACGGAGTTGTCCAGCATGGTGGTGAAGCCGCCCGCCAGACAGACCGCGAGGATCCGGTTCTGCTTCTTCGCTGTTCTGTGCACTGACGGAGGCTAACGGGTGTCGGCCCCGCGGGGGGAGTGCTGGGTCAGGTCCGTTCCGTACTCACGCACCTTGCCGGGCTCACTCCTGGGGAGGCGGGCCGGCGTCGGGCGCCGGTTCGGGTGCCGGCTCGGGCGCCGGGGGCGGTCCGGGGTCCGGGTCGGGCAGCGGCGGGCGCGGGCCGGGCTCGGGGGGCGGCCCGGGGAAGGGGTCCGGGTGGGGCGGGGTGGGGAACGGCGGGTGGGTGTCCGGGTTCGGGGGCACGGGCACGGTCATGGCGGCCTCCCTCGGTCGGTGGACCGGCGCCTACCCGGGTACGGCGGGACGACACCTCGGGGGGCAATTGGAGCCGGGCGGGACGTTAGGGCCGGGGCGGTTGGGGCAGCAGCGGTGCACGGGGTGGTGCGGGGCGGCAGGAGGAGGTGGCGGCGGTGGACGGCTGGCCGGACGTCACGCTGCACGGCATGCCGGTCGCCTTCCTGGCGGCCGACGGAGTGGACCAGCGCGAACTGGCGGGGGCCTGGCAGGCGGTGGCGGAGGCGGGCGGCCGGCCCGGACTGCTGGCGCCCGGGCCGGGGCGGGTGCAGACGTACCGCCACCTGGAGCGGGTCGGCGACGTCGTGGTGGACGGGACGATCGCCGAGGCCGATCCGGACGACTGGGGGCTGCTGGTGCTGCCGGGCGGGGTGGCCTGCCCGGACCGGCTGCGCACCGAGAGGGCGGCGGTGGAGCTGGTCCGGGCCTTCGTCCGCGGGGGCCGGCCGGTGGCCGCGATCTGCCACGCGCCCTGGCTGCTGGCGGAGGCCGACGTCCTGCACGGGCGCACCGTCACCTCCTGGCCGAGCCTGCGCACCGACCTGGTCAACGCGGGTGCCACCTGGGTGGACGAGCCGGTCAGGGTCTGCCGGGCGGGGCCCGGCGTCCTGGTGACGAGCCGTCGGCCGGGGGACCTGCCGTGGTTCACCGAGGCGCTGGTGACGGAGGCCGCGCACGGGCGGCGGGCGAGCAGCGGGCGCGGGGCGGGCGAGGGGCATCGCCTGGTGCTGTGACCGCACAGGTACACCGGGTTGGCGCCGGCGAACCGACAGCCGGTTGGATGTCGCGAGACGTTCAGCTCAGAAGGTGGACAGATGGCGGAACCGGTCAGGGTCCGCAGGCTCACCGACCAGAAGTGAACCGCGCTGGGGTCGGTGGAGACTCGATTTCGTGTAAGCATTCGAGCCACGGTCCGTTCTTCCTCCTGCCCACCTGAGCTGCGCCGTCGTGCGGTGCTGAGGACCGTCGCGGAGAGGCTGGGCATCGGCTCGGCCGAGACCCTGCGCAACCGGGTACGACGCGACCAGGTTGACTCCGGGCAGTGCCCCGGCACGACCACGGAGGAGTCCGCGCAGATCAAGGCGATGAAGAAGGCGATCGCCGAACTCAAGCGCGCCAACGACATCTTGAAGGCCGCGGCGAGGTTCTTCGCGGCCGAACTCGACCGGCCACTATCTGCGCTCGTAGCGTTCATCGACGGGCACCGGGACCGTTTCGGCGGCGTCGAGCCGATCGGCCGCGTGCTCTACGAGCACGGCTGCAGCATCGCCCCTCCACCTACTGTGCCTTCAACAATCGTGCCCCCTCCGCCCGTTCGGTCCGCCTGACGGCAGCCGGCCGACGCCGTCCCGCACGGACGCAGTATCCCCGGCTGCACCGCCCCGCCCCCGCTCGTAGCGTGAGCACCGACCCATCGGCATGTGACGGAACGTGAGGTACCGACCGTGGTGGAGAAGCTGAGTGCCCTGCCGGAAGGCGTGATCGGGTTCGAGATCGGAGGGAAGCTGTCCGCCGAGGACTACCGGGACGTGCTGATCCCGGCACTCACCACCGCGGCCGAGGCCGGCGGCATCCGCTGTGTGCTGGTGGTCCGCGAGTTCGACGGGATGTCGGGCGGGGCGGTGTGGGAGGACCTCAAGCTCGGGGCCGAGCACCTGCGGTCCTGGCAGCGGGTCGCGCTGGTCACCGACCTGGAGTGGATGGCGCATCTGACGACCGCCTTCGGCTGGATGATCCCCGGGCGGACCCGCACCTTCCCGCTCGCCGAGCGGGCCGAGGCCGAGGCCTGGGCGGCGGCGTCCGACTGACCCCCGCGCCCCGTTCCGGTACCGGCCCCGGCCGTTCCCGAACCACCTGCACCAGGAGCCGCGATGGGCCGACCCGGCCCCGGGCCGGCCATCAGGCGCCTCCCGGGACCGTACCCCGCTGCCGGGCAGGCCGCGGGTGGCGCCGGAGGCGAAGGGCACCCCGTTCAAGCCAGCACCGACGGCCGGGCCTGCGCGGCACTCGAGCGGGCCGCGCGGAGGTCCACGGCCGGCCCGTGGACCTCCGCCGGGGGCGGGCGTCGGCCGACCGGGAAGCCGTGACCTGCATCAACACGGTGCCGAGACGCTGTCGGCGGCCCGGGTGCTGAGCGTCTCCGTCTGACGTCCCCCGTCCTGGAGGTATGCCGTGTTCAAGAGCGTGACCACCGTGATGACCTTCGCGCTCGATCCGGAGGCGTCGGCCCGTTGGTGGGGCGAGTTCCTGGACGTGCCGGTGAAGTTGGACGTCAGCGACACCGGGGCCGTCTACGCCTGGGTGGAGGTCGCCGGGGTCGAGTTGGGCTTCCACCTGGCTGACGACGAGCGCAACCCGAGGGGTGGCAGTCCGGTCGTGTACTGGGGCGTGGACGACGTCGACCAGGTCCGGGAGCGGCTGCTGGCGGCTGGCTGTGAGCACCACCGGGGCCCGCTGACGATCGAGCCGGGCCGCCGGATCGCCCAGCTGCGCGACCCGTTCGGCACCATCGTCGGCATCGAGGGCCCATAGACGGAACGCGGCGGAACGCCCGATGCCCCGCTGACCACCAGTCAGCGGGGGCACCGGGCGTTCGGTGTCACCAGCCCAGGCTTGTGCAGGCTCTCCGGCCTGGTGGTCGCCGCGTACGCCCGCAGCGTCGCTGCGGTCCGTCTGGACAGCGGCACCGGGCGGTTGCGCGAGTTAGCTCTGCCCGGCGGGGAAGCAGTGGGCACACGGAGCCCAGCGCGGCGGCACCGCACCGATCGGGAACCACTGGAGGGGCGTGCCCTGCCACCCGCGCCGGAAGTGTTCGCAATCAGCCAGGTGGTAGAAGTCGCTGGCCGCTGTGGTGAGGACCTCGTCGGGGTCCACGTCCCAGGTGCCGGGGCGCAGCGCTCGGCCGTACGTGTCGGTGCGGATACCGGCGGCGATGCCACCGTTCTTGCGCCCCGACGCTGTGGTGGTCTTGAGGCCACACGCTTCGGCGAACTCGTAGATGTCGAAGTTGGGGTCCTGGTTGCTGAGTACCTGGCCGACGACCCACATGACGTTGGTCTTCACGAATCGGGTCTGCTCGACGGTCAGGGCGTCGGGGCCGGCCTTGGTGTCATCGGCCCGGCTGTGGCCCGCGCGATCGAGGCGCCAGGGCGCATCCGACCAGTCGTGGTTGCGGATCTCCGCAGCGAAGTTGCGGGCATCACGAGAAAGAGCCATGAGACTCACTGTCCTTCCGAGGGACCTTGGCGCCCCGCCCTCCGGTTAGGGCGGTGACCAGCCGAGATTGAGGCTACGAAGACACTCCTACCGTGGCAAGAGGGTGCCCCGGCCACCGCCCTACTGGAGTCAACGTCTTCACGAGATTGGGCGCGCGCCGGGCAGGGCGTTGTCGTCCTCCCATCTGTCGACTGCTGCCTGTACGCCGACGCCGTCAACGCTGTCAACGCCATCCTCGCCCCCGCGAAGGGCGGCCCGCGGATCGGAGTCCACCCGGGCCCGGCTCGCCGCTGACGCTGCGTCCGGCGAAGCCGGAGTCGGTGTCGTCGTTGTGGTCACTGCGGTGGAGGGCGTTTGTCGGGGCGTTCTCAGTCCTGGAAGCCGAAGACTGCGACGTAGACGTCCAGGAGGACGAGGGCGAGGCCGACGAGAAGGATCGCCAGGCAGAAGAGCGTGGTCCCCACCTTGCCGATCCATGTTTTCGCCCTGACCACGGGGCCGAGGTTCTCCGGGTCGTAGGCGACCATGATCGTCGGTGCGCTGCCGCTGACGGCCGCGCCTCGGACCACGCCGTGCAGGTCGGTGTAGTCGTAGCTTCCGGGGCTCTTGCGTCGCGCCTCGACGGTGATGCCGTACCGGGGCAGGCGCCACTCGTCGTAGGGCACCCTCATCACCCAGGTGCCGAATGCGGCGGTCCCCACGCTGAAGGGGGTCAACAGCAGGAAGGCGCCCGCGGCGAGCGTCGATCCGACGATCGCCATCGGCACCGCCACCCCGACGGTCACGAGGCCGACGGCCCACGCCCCGAGCTTGACCTTGCGCCGGTACGCCTCGTCCTCGGACTCCACCGTCGCGCCCTCGGTGACGAGGGACGTGCCGTCGGGCTCCCGCTCCTCGGGCAGGCTCGCGGTGATCGCGTCCGCGAACACCGTGGCCGCCGTCGCGCTCACGCCCCGGATCCGGTACACGGCCGGGGTCGTACCGGGCGGGGCCGTGAGCTCCACGGTCAGGGCGCGGCCCTCCGCGCGGACCTCGCGGACGGCTTGGAGCGGGAACCGCTTCTCCTTGCGCCGCCGGCTCAACACGAGGGTGTCGTCCTTGGCTTGGAGGGTGGCCCCGCCGGCGCCCCGGAGGACGGGTACGGGCGAGGTGGTGTCGGACATGGGCGTTGATCGTAAAGGGGGGAGGCCTGCGGGACCAGCGTTGTGACCGCACAGGGTCGGCGAGATGGCACCGGTGAACCGACGGAATGCCTCGGACGGTCCCTCCGACGACGTCGGAGGCGTCGGTTCGTGGTCCAGGTCAGTGGGTGAAACGCGGGTCCGAGGCGTCGTACCGGTATCCCCGGGACAGGACTGCTGCGAGCTCGGCCTCTCCGTGCGCCTCGAACCACGCGCGGAGCAACTCCTGTGCGGCGCTGTGGCGTTCGGCCACCTCGCGCAGCAGTACGACGGCTTCGGCCAGCACTTCGCCTTCCGGCATGTCCTCGTCGTCGACAGCCCCGGCATTGCCGTCATCCACTGCGACGACCCTGACCCGGCGCGGTGCCCCGGGGACATCCGGCAGCGGGATCAGTTTGACGAAGTACGAACCCTCGAAGAAGTAGAAGTCATGCATTCCACCGTCGAGCGCCCCGGCGACCGCAGTCCCCATCGAGCCGAGCACGGAGAGGACCGCATCGGTCCACCCCGAGGCCGGGAAGTCCCGGCCGCCCAGCGTCAGCCAGACCGGGCCGTCGACGAAGACGGGATCGCGGGAGTCGATCTTGAGCTTGCCCGGAACGACCTGCACGTCAAACAACTGTCACTGCTCCCGTGTCCGCGGAACCGCACCGGTTGCGGCCCCTGTTACGGCCTGGTGCTGTGACCGGAAACGTTAGCCGGGTTGATCAGCGGGCACAGGGCCAGTGGTCTTGGGTAGCCTCGCCCCGTGGTGGATCAGGAGCAGTACGTCCGGTATCGGGAAGACGCGAAGGTGTTGGCAGCGATCGGGGAGCACGTCGAGGCCCAGGTCGGCCGCGTCACCGTCCAGCTGCCCAAGGACGTGGCCGATGCCGCGGTGGCCGCGTGGGAGCGTGACGAGGAGGGCGGGCGCGCTGCCGAGTCCCACGAGGAGTTCATCGCGCGGGATCGGGCCGCGGAGCTCGCGTTCATCGGTCTCGCGATCTCCGAGCGCGGCCGTAGGGAGGGTGAGGACGTCGTGGTCGACCTCGATGTCGCCTCTGCCGGCGCGGCCCTGCGGGCCTCGCAGTGGATGGGCCACGGCGGCCGGCAGTCAACCGCCCCAGCGCATGCCCTTGCCCTGCCGACGGGCAGACCGGCGAACGTTCCGGCCACCGCGCTAGGCTGTCCGGCCATGAGCGTTCAGGTGGGACCCGCGGGTGAGGCGGACGGGGAGCTGGTCGAGGCCTTCGCCCGCCTGCTGCCGCAACTCTCCGGCAGCGTTCGGCCGTTGGACCGGGAGACGGTGGCCGGGCTGCTGGCCTGTTCGGCGAACACGGTGCTGCTCGCCCGGCTGGAGGGGCGCATCGTCGGGATGTTGACCCTGGTGCTGCTGCCGTTGCCGAGCGGGCTGCGGGCCCGGATCGAGGACGTGGTGGTGGACGCCGGGGCCCGGGGGCACGGGGTGGGCGCGGCGCTGACCGCCGAGGCCGTCCGGCTGGCCGGGGAGGCCGGGGCGCGGACGGTGGACCTGACCTCGCGGCCGTCGCGCGGGGCGGCGAACCGGCTGTACGAGCGGGCGGGCTTCGAGGTGCGGGGATCGGTGGTCTACCGCCGGGTGCTGGAGTCCTCCTGACGGGTGGTCAGGGCTTCCAGGTGCGGTCCAGGAAGTCGGCGATCAGCGGGGCGATCTCCGGGAGGTGGTCCTCCAGGGCGAAGTGGCCGGTGTCGAAGAGGTGCAGCTCGGCGTCGGGGAGGTCGCGCAGGTAGGCCTCGGCGCCGGTGGCGGGGAAGAAGGCGTCGTTGCGGCCCCAGAGCACCAGGGTGGGCGGGGTGTGCTCGCGCAGCCACTGCTGCCAGGCCGGGTAGAGCGCGACGTTGGAGTGGTAGTCGAAGGCGAGGTCCAGCTGCGGCCGGGTGCGGCCGGGCAGGTCGAGGAAGTGCTGGTCGAGGGTCCAGCCCTCGGGGGCGACCAGCTCCGGGTCGGTGGTGCCGCCCTCGTACTGGCCCCTGGTCATCGGGAGGGTGAGCAGCTCGCGGACGGTCTGCTCGGCTCCGGGCTGTTCGGGGCGCAGGGCGATGAAGTCGCGGGCCATGGGGGAGAGGCCCTCGGTGTAGGCGTTGGCGTTCTGCACCACCAGGCCGACGATGCGGTGGGGCTGACGGAGCGCCAGGCGGAAGCCGACGGGGGCGCCGAAGTCGAAGGCGTAGAGCACGAAGCGGTCCAGGCCGAGGAGTTGGACGAAACGCTCGGTGACCTCGGCAAGGTGGTCGAAGGTGTAGGCGAAGGGGCCACCGGTGGAGGCCGGTGCGGGGGCGTCGCTGTGGCCGAAGCCGGGGTAGTCCGGGGCGATCAGGCGGTAGCGGGTGCCGAGGGCGTCGATCAGGCGGCGGTACTGGTGCGAGGCGGAGGGGAAGCCGTGCAGCAGGAGCATCACCGGGGCGTCGGGATCGGCGGGGAGGCTCTCCCGGTAGAAGAGCCGCAGGCCGTCGACGTCGAGGTGGCGGTGGCGGACGCGGGCGAGCATGTCTAATGCCTCCTTGTGGGTTGGTGGCGTTAGCTTCTCGCGCACTCTTCTAATGTGTCAAGGGAGTGACTTAGCATTAGTGACATGGCTGACCCGCTGATCGGTGAACCACTCGCCCTGGACCTGCTCAACACCCGCCCGCGGGACGGTGACCGGCTCGCCGATCCGGCGGCGCTCCGGCGCTGGCTCGAACTCCAGGACGCCCGTGGCCTGTTGGAGGTCCCGGCGGTGACCGGGCCGGCCGAGCTGGCCGCCGTCCGGGAGGTGCGGGAGCTGGCGGCGGTCGCGGTGGGGCGGGCCCGGCGGGGGGAGCCGGTGCCGGGGGCGGTGCTCGACGCGCTGAACGCCCGGCTGCTGGCGGCCCCCCTGGTGGGAGAACTGCGGCCCGGCCCGGCCGGCCCGGTGTACCGGCTGCGCCGCACCGGCCCGGCCTCGGCCCGGTTGGCGGGTGAACTCGCCGAGGCGGTGGCCGAGTTGCTGACCGGCGGGGAGGTGCTGGCCGCCGTGCGGGACTGCGCCGCGGAGGACTGCGGGCTGGTGTTCGTGCCGGTGAACCCCCGGCGCCGCTGGTGCTCGCCGGCCACCTGCGGCAACCGCGCCCGGGTCGCCCGGCACTACCGCCGTCGGCGGGACGGGGGAGGGCCGGACGGGTTGTAGGGCGGAAGGTCCTGTCGGTTTCCGTCGGCCGGCCGGTCGGGCTGGTAGGTCGGTGTGGGCGGGGCCGGGCCGGGGCGGCCGGGTGGAGGGTAGGCTCGGGCGGATCGAGTGAGGGAGGCGTGCGGTGGAGCCGCTGGTGGTGGTCGCGGGCAGTGCGGAGGTGCTGGCACGGGCCGGTGCGGGTGAGGGGCTGCTGACCGAGGTGGAGCGGGCCCGGGCGGCGCGGTTCCGGCACGAGTCGACCCGGGAGGACTTCGTCGCGGCCCACGTGCTGGTGCGCGAGTGCGCCGCGCGGCTGCTCGGTACGGAGGCCGCCGCCCTGACGCTGCTTCAGCGCTGTCCGGACTGCGAGGAGGAGGGCCACGGGCGGCCGTACCTGGCGGAGCACCCCGAGGTGCGGGTGAGCCTCTCGCACGGGAAGGGCGTGGTGGCCGCGGCGGCCGGCTTCGGCCCGGTCGGGGTGGACGTGGAGCAGCCGTCCCGGGGGATGGTCGCCGAGGTGGCCGAACGGGTGCTGGCCCCGGCCGAGTTGGCGCGGGTGAAGGAGCACGCGGAGCCGGAGCGGGCGTTCCTGCGGCTCTGGGTGCGCAAGGAGGCGCTGATCAAGGTCGGCCGCGCCACTCTGGACACCCTGGCCGGGGTGGACCTCTCCGCCCTGCCGCTGGACGGCTCGCCGCTGCGCGGCAGTTGGGACGGGCTGCACCTGCTGGACTGGGAGGACGGGGCGCGCGGCGCGGTGGTCGGCGCGGTGGCGGACCGGGAGCCGCGCCTGCTGGAGCTCTGACGCTCCGGCAGGCGCGGCCCGGTCACGAGGAGATCAGCCGGTGAAGCCGGCCGTGATCTTGGTGTACTGCCAGTCGGTCTGGGTGGTGCCGGAGCAGGTCTCCTGCACGCCGCCGCCGGGGCACGGCCGGTCCCGGTTGACCGACCAGAAGGCCAGGCGGGCGATGTGCTTGGTGTTGGACCAGTCGCGGATCTTGGTCCAGGTGTCGGTGCTGGTGAGCTCCTGCTGGTCGCTCAGGCCGTTCATGCCGCTGATGCCGAGGTGGGCGTAGGCGGTGGCGTCGTCCCAGCCGAAGACGGACTTGAGCTTGGTCTTCAGGCCCTCGGCCGCGCTGATCGTGTTGCCGTACATGTCGGCGCCGCCGCCGAAGTCGAACGGCATGATGGTGAAGACGTCGATGTTGGCGTTCAGCGCCTTGGACTGCTCGATCAGGCGGTTGCCCCAGGAGGTCGGGCCGCTGGTGGCGGTGCCGAAGGTGAGGATGGTCCGCAGTCCGGGGTTGTTGTTCTTGACGATCTTCAGGGCGGTGATGACCCGGTCCTGGACGGTGGCGTTCTCGAACTCGTCGGTGTTCTCGATGTCCACGTCGATCGCCTTGAGGCCGTAGGCGTCGATCACCTTCTGGTAGGCGCCGGCCAGGGCCTCGGGGGTGGAGCAGTTGGGGCCGAGCTTGTTGCCGCTCCAGCCGCCGATGGACGGGACGACGTCGCCGCCGGCCGCCCGGATCTGGTTGATGACGGTCTGGTCCACGCCGCCGAGCAGCGGCCGCTGGCTGTCCCAGGTCGGGTTGCAGCCGTTCTGGGCCAGGATGAAGGCCATGGTGAACCACTTGATGCCGGTCGCGTTCATCACCGTGGTCGGGGACGGCGGGTTGCCCCAGCCGTTGTAGAGGTACGGCGCGGCCTGCTTGAAGCCGGGCGGCGGGGTGGTGCCCGGGTCGGTGGTGACGCTCACCGGGGCGGAGGCGGGGGAGGTGTTCCCGGCCGCGTCGCGGGCCTTCACGGTGAAGGTGTATGCGGTGTTGGCGCTCAGGTTGGAGACGGTGGCGCTGGTGCCGGCCGTGCTGGTGGCCAGGGTGGTGCCCTGGTAGACGTCGTAGGCGGTGACGCCGACGTTGTCGGTGGCCGCGCCCCAGCTGAGCGAGACCGTGGAGGAGGTCTTGCCGGTGGAGAGCGGGGTGCCGGGGGCGGTCGGCGCCTGGGTGTCGTTGCTGCCGCCGGGGCCGTCCAGGCTGATGTCGTCGGCGTAGTACGTGCCCTGGCCGTACCAGCCGTTGAGGTAGATCTCGGCGCTGGTCTGGCTCGCTCCGGTGGTGAAGGAGACCGAGAGCTTGGTGTAGGCGGAGGCCGACGGGGTCCAGGTGGAGGTGCCGCCGGTGACGCCCAGGTAGACGTAGCTGCCGCGGACCCAGCCGCTCAGCGTGTACGCGGTGTTGGGCTGTACCGCGACGGTCTGGGTGCACTTCGCGGTGTCGCTCGAACTCACCGCTCCGGCAAGCGCCTTGGCGCCGCCGTGGACGGGGGTGGAGACCACCGAGCCGAGGCCGCCGGTGCAGGACCAGCCGGAGAGCGTGCCGGTCTCGAAGCCGGGGTTGGTCAGCAGGTTGGCCGCCTGGGCGGTGGTCGGCGCGGTGAGTGCCGCCGCGGCCGCCAGGAGACCGGCGCCTGCTGCGGAGAGCAGGCGGGTACGGGTACGCAAGACGAGTACCTCCAGTGGGGGATGGTTGGTACCGAGCGGACGGTCCGTCAGGACACGGGGGGCCGGGGCATGGTCGGTGCACGCCCCGGGGCTTGACGGCGTCGCGCAAATGGTATGGACCTGTTGACGCTGTGGTCCAGTCCTCCTACATTCATCCTCACATCGCCCAGCGCGATTCGGCCGTCACCCGACCGGACGGCAAGCACGGTTCTGCAACCCCCTGTACGGATCCCCCACACCCACAGGAGAACCATGCCCACCCATCTCAGGAGCAGGCTGCTCGCCCTGCTGAGCACCCTGTTGCTGCTCCCGGTCGCCCTCCTCGCCACGCTCGCGGCCCCACCCGCGCACGCGGCCGGACGGCTGACCGCCACCTTCACCACGGCCGACAACGGCTCCTGGTGGAAGGGCACGTTCGTCGTCCGCAACGCCACCACCACCGCCGTCACCGGCTGGACCCTGGAGTTCGACCTCCCGGCCGGCGTCACCATCAGCGGCAGCTACAACGGCGAGGCCACCGTGACCGGCCGTCACGTGGTCGCCAAGAACGCCTACTACAACGCCACCGTCCAGCCGAACTCCACCACCGAGCCGTACAGCTTCTGGTTCGTGGCCACCGGCCCGATCGGAACCCCGACCGGCTGCACGGTCAACGGGGACAAGTGCGACGGCACCCCCGACGTGCCGCCGGGCGCCCCCGGCAAGCCGGTGGTCACCGCGCTGACCACCAGGTCGGCCGCGCTGAGCTGGGCCGCCGCCACCCCCGGCGACTACCCCGTCGCCTCCTACGAGATCCTCAACGGCACTGCCGTGGTGGGGACTTCGACCGGCACCTCGGGCACCGCGACCGGGCTCACCCCCGCCACCGCGTACAGCCTGACCGTCCGGGCCAAGGACACCCGGGGCAACGTCGGGCCGGTGAGCCCGGCGGTGCAGCTCACCACCACCGACCCGGCCAGTGACCCGGTGCCGCCCACCGCACCCACCAACCTCCGTGCCACCACGGTGACTTCGACCGCCGTCACGCTGGCCTGGAACGCCTCCACCGACAACGTCGGGGTGGTCTCCTACGACGTCCTGCGGGACGGCGCGGTCACCCAGACCGTCACCGGCACCACGGCGACGGTGGGTTCACTGGCCCCGGCCACCTCCTACACCTTCACGGTGCGGGCCCGGGACGCGGTGGACAACCCCTCCCCGCTCTCCGCCCCGCTCACCGCCACCACCGGTGACCTGGCCGGGCCGGGCAAGTACACCCGGGTCGGCTACTTCACCCAGTGGGGCATCTACGGCCGCCAGTACTTCGTCAAGAACCTCGACACCTCCGGCTCGGCCGCCAAGCTCGACGTCATCAACTACGCCTTCGAGAACATCGACCCGGTCAACCTGACCTGCCTGGCCGGCGTCACCAAGGGCACCACCGCCAACCCGCAGGACCCGGACCAGGGCACCGGCGCGGGCGACGCGGACGCCGACTACGGCCGCCCGTTCAGCGCGGCCCAGTCGGTGGACGGGGTGGCGGACGACGGCTGGGGCAAGCTGCGCGGCAACCTCAACCAGCTGAAGAAGCTCAAGGCCAAGTACCCGCACCTCAAGGTCGTGGTCTCGCTGGGCGGTTGGACCTACTCCAAGTACTTCTCCGACGTGGCGGCCACCGACGCCTCCCGGCAGAAGTTCGTCAAGTCCTGCCTGGACATCTGGATCAAGGGTGACCTGCCCGCCTACAACGGGGCCGGCGGTCCGGGCGTGGCGGCCGGGATCTTCGACGGCATCGACCTGGACTGGGAGTGGCCGGGTTCGCCGGACGGCCACGCCGGCAACCACTGGAGCGTCAACGACAAGGCCAACAACACCGCGCTGCTGGCCGAGTTCCGCAAGCAGCTGGACGCGCTGGGCGGCTCGCACAAGCTGCTCACCGCCTTCACCCCCGCCGACCCGGCCAAGATCGACCAGGGCTGGGACCTGTCGCAGATCTTCAAGTACCTGGACATCGCCAACGTCCAGGGCTACGACTTCCACGGCGCGGGCAGCGACAACTCCTGGGAGCCCAACCGGGCCGGCCACCAGGCCAACCTCTACGCCGACGCCCAGGACCCGTACCCGGTGAAGTTCTCCACCGACGCCGCGGTGAAGGCCTACCTGGACGCCGGGGTCAACCCGCGCAAGCTCACCATCGGCTTCCCGTTCTACGGCCGGGGCTGGCAGGGCGTCACCGACGGCGGGGTGAAGGGCGAGTGGCAGTCCGCCACCGGTGCCGCGCCGGGGCAGTTCGCCGAGGAGGCCGGTACCCGCGGCTACAACAATCTGATCACCACCTTCCCGAACATGACCGTGGTGCACGACGAGCAGTCGGTCTCCACCTACGGCTACACCGGGGCGGGCGGTCAGTGGTGGACCTTCGACGACGCCTGGTCGATCGGGAAGAAGGCCGCGTACATCAAGAACAAGAACCTGCTCGGCGCGATGATCTGGGAGATGACGGGTGACACCCCGTCGGGCACCCTGATCAACGCGCTCGACAGCGGGCTCAAGTAGCACCGCGCACCGGCCCGGAGGAAACCCCCTTCGGGCCGGTGTCCCCGGCGTGATATCCATGGGATCTTTGCCCGACCTCCACGGAGTGCGAGGTCTCTTCCCCTATGGAGGTCGACACCGTGGGTGTCCTCATCGGCGTGCTCGTCGCGGTCCTGGTCCTGGTGGTGCTCCCCGTGTGGTGGGTGGTCCGGACCTACAACCGGCTGGTCCGGCTGCGCAACCAGACCAAGGCGTCCTGGGCGCAGATCGACGTCCAGCTGAAGCGCCGTCACGAGCTGATACCGAACCTGGTGGAGGGCGCGCGCGGGTACGCCGCGCACGAGCGCGCCACCTTCGAGGCCGTCATCGCGGCCCGCGGCGCGGCCACCGGCGGCGGCCTCACCGTGGCCGGCCAGGCGGCGGCGGAGGACGTGCTGACCGCCTCGCTGGGCAAGCTGCTGGCCCTCGGCGAGAGCTACCCGCAGCTCAAGGCGGACCGTCAGTTCGCCAACCTGCAGGCGGAGCTGACCCTCTCCGAGGACAAGATCGCCTACGCCCGGCAGTTCTACAACAGCGCCGTGCAGAGCTACCACAACGCGCTGGAGAGCTTCCCGGCCAACCTGGTCGCGGGCATCGGCGGCGCCCACGGCCACCGCGAGTACTTCGAGGCCGGCCAGGCCGTGGACGCGCCCACCGAGGTGAGGTTCGCGTGAGCCTGGAGACCCAGCTCTACTGGGCCGCGCTCGGGCTGGCCGTGCTCTGGTTCGCGGTGCTCGGCGCCGCGCTGGCCGCCACCCGCAACGGTGCCGTGCAACCCGGGCCCGCCACCCAGGAGTTCGGCGAGGACCCCGAACCGCCCGCCCTGGTCGCGCTGTTGGCCAACCACTGGCGCTCCGTGGACAACGCGGCCGCCGCCACCCTGCTGGACCTGGCCGCCCGGGGCCACCTGGAACTGCGCCAGCCCGGCGACGACCCGGCACGGACCACCGTCCACCTGACCGGCAAGGAGGCCGAGGGGCTCGCCCCGTACGAGCGGCGGGTGCTGCTGCGCGCCGCCGAGCGGGCCGGTGGCGCCGGTGCCCCGATCGGCGCGATCGCCTTCCGGGCGGAGGAGCGCTCCAAGACCTGGAACGCCGCGCTGCGCAAGGAGATCGTCACCGAGGCCTGGGTGCGCGGGATCTCCCGCCCCCGGTTCGGCCCGGTGCTGGTCGGCCTGCTCGGCGTGCTGGCCTGCACCCCCGGGGCCGCCCTCGCGGGCGCCGGGCTGGCCGGCCACCACGGCATCCGCGGCGTGATCGCGGCCGCGCTGCTCCCACTGGTCCCGCTCAGCTGGGTGCTCACCCGGGTGCTCGGCCACGAGCGGGCCACCCCGCGCGGCCTGGAGCGGGCCGGCCACTGGGCCGGGGTGCAGGGCTGGCTGCGCGCCCACGAGGAGTTCGGCCACCTGCCGCCCGCCGCCGTCACGGTCTGGGACCGCTACCTCGGCTACGGCACCGCGCTCGGCGTCACCAGCGGTGCGGCCCGGCTGCTCGGCTTCGACTCCGGGGACAGGCGCCGGGTCTGGTCCTCCTACGGCGGCACCTGGCGGCCGGTGCGCATCCGCTACCCGAGGCTGCACCTCGGCTTCGGCGCCGGCACCGGCAAGCTGCTCCAACTCGCGGGCGCCACCGCGCTGGTGGCCGTCGCCCTGGTCCTGTTCGTGGCGCTGCGCCGCCCGGAGTGGGCGGTCACCGGGCCGGAGGCGGAGCACTCGCTGCGCCGGGCCGGCCTGCTGCTCACGCTGGGCTGGGTGGCGATCGCCCTGGCCGGGATCGCGGTGGCCGAGAAGTTCGGCCGCTGGACGCTGTTCGCCGCCTTCCTGGCGACCATGCCCGGCAACTTCGCGAGCGGCAACGGCTGGATGGAGCACGCCTTCGAGACGCCGGGCCCGCTGCTCGGCGAGAGCATCGCGATCGCCGTCTTCTCGCTCCTGACGGTCTGGTACCTGGTGCTCGCGGTCCGGGAGCGCGGCGCACCGCTCACCCTGACCGGCGAGGTGCTGCGGGTGGAGCCCCGCAAGGACGAGGACGCCCCGCTCTTCCTGGCCCTGGACACCGGGGACTCCGAGCGCACCACCGCCTGGGCCCTCCCGGCCCGCCGGGCCACCGTCCACCCCGGCGCCCTGGTCCGCGTCACGGTCTCCCCGTCCACCCGGACCGTTCGCACCATCGAGGCCGTGGCACCCGTCCCCGCCTGACGCACCGCTGACGCACCCTCGGCGCCCCGTGACCGGTCCGGTCACGGGGCGCCGTGCTGCGCGCGGACGGCGCCCGCCCCGGATGAGAATTCCGCGCGCGCCCCGCAGGCCCGGGCGGCCCGGACGCGGGGCGCGGCCCCGGGGCGTTTTCGCCGCCCGCGTGGTGGTCCGTGCCGGTTTCGGCGGGCGCCCGGTAAGGAGTGCCTGGTCAGCACGGTCGTGACCCGGAGCGTACGCGGGTGTCCGGCGAGGGTCTGCCCCGGGTATGTCATATGAACTGTGACATTGTTCTCTGGCGCCAAGGGTGGCAGGATGCATGCCAATTCCCCCATCTGCCGCCTGACGTCCCGTGAGTTACCCCCACAAGAAGAGGACTTGGCCGTGCGCCTGCGCATACCCCTGCCCACCCTCGCAGCAGGCCTGGTGGCCGGCTGTATCACGGCGGGCACCCTGATGCCCGCCGCCGCGACCGCCGCCCCCACCTCGGTCGGCGGCAAGCCGTCGGCCGTCACCGCCCCCGCGGCCCCCAAGCCCGCGGGTGCGTTCTCGGAGTCCGCCGACTCCGAGCGCTTCGAGGAGTCGACCGCCCCGCTCTCGCCCGAGGTGCTCAGCCAGCCGGTCGAGCTGAAGGGCACCGGAGCCGTCACCAAGGCCCCGGAGCACTCCGGCAAGGTGGCCGGCAAGACCGCCGGGTCGGCGGCCGCGGCCGCCGCGGCCGCGAGCTGCACCCCCGCCGACTTCAGCTCGCGCACCGGCGCCGACCTGGTCGCCTTCGTCCAGGGCTCGACCACCGAGTGCGTCTCGACGCTCTTCGACGGCGTCAACGCCACCACCGCGCCGGGCGTCTTCAAGCAGTCCCAGATGCTGCCCGTCGCCGCCGCGTACAAGGAGAAGGCCTCCGCCTACGCGGGCAACAACGGCAACAGCATCCTGCAGCTGGTGCTCTTCCTCCGGGCCGGCTACTACGCGCAGTCCAACTTCTCGACCACGGTGGGCAGTTACGACACCAACCTGACCACCTCGGTCAAGGCCGGTGCGGACGCCTACTTCGCCAACCCGCGCTCCAACGACGTCAGCGACGCCAACGCCGACACCCTGCGCGAGTCGCTGGTCCTGACCGACAGCATCAACCTCCAGGGCAGCTACCTGGACGTCTACAAGCGCTACCTCAACGCGTTCGACAAGTCGTACGAGGCCAACACCAAGATGGCCGGCGCGGTCAACGCGATCCTGCGCTTCCCGACCTGGCGCGGCTTCTGGAACCCGCAGTTCACCAACGCGCTGACCGCGGACACCAGCCTGCTCACCACGCTCGGCGACTTCGCCGTCAACCACCGGGACCTGTTCGCCGGCACCAACGGCGGGATCACCGCCAACGCGGGCAACAACCTGGCCAAGCTCTCCGGCGTCAACGCCACCATCGCGGCGGTCGCCCGCCCGCAGGTCAAGCGGGTGCTCGACGCCGCCCCGATCCCCGGCCCGTACGGCGCGCTCTGGGTGAAGACCGCCTACCAGATCAGCGTCAGCTGGCCCGGTGACTGCGGCACCTACGGCACCTGCGACCTGCCGGCCGTGATGACCGCCAAGGTCCTGCCCAACCAGCTGACCTGCGACAACCGCATCCTCAAGGCCCAGGCGCTGTCCCGCGCCGAGCTGGACGCGGTCTGCGCCAGCCTGCGCGGCCAGGACGCCTTCCTGCACGACGTGGTCAAGGACAGCGGCCCGATCCCGAACCAGTACGCCAAGACCGTGGTGTTCGGCATCTTCGCCAACAAGGCCGACTACACCACCTACTCGTGGCCGATCTTCAACAACGGCACCGACAACGGCGGCCAGACCGTGATGGACGCGACGGACCCGAACAACCAGGCCCGCACCGTCATGTACCAGAAGTCGTGGAACCTCAACGACACCGCGCGGGTGTGGAACCTCAACCACGAGTACACCCACTACCTCGACGCGATCTACGACATGAAGGGCAACTTCACCACCCAGATGTCGGTCCCGACCATCTGGTGGGTCGAGGGCCTGGCCGAGTACGTCTCCTACGCCTACCGCGGCGCGACCGACGTCGACGCGATGGCGCAGGCGGCCAAGCACACCTACAAGCTCAGCGAGCTCTTCCAGACCACCTACGGCAACGCCGACTCCACCCGGGTCTACCCGTGGGGCTACCTGGCGGTCCGTTACATGCTGGAGAAGCACCCCGCCGACGTGAAGACCATCCTCGACCGCTTCCGGGTCGCGGACTACCAGGGCGCCTACGCCTTCTACAACGGCCTGGGCACCTCCTACGACGCCGACTTCGACGCCTGGCTGAACACCTGCGCCGCCGGCGCCTGCTACGCCCCCGGCCCGACCGCGCTGTTCGACCAGACCGTGAACGGCGCCACCGTCAGCCTGACCGACCGCTCGGTGCAGACCGGCACCGGACGGATCGTCAAGTGGAGCTGGAGCTTCGGCGACGGCACCCCGGTCTCGGAGCAGCGCAACCCCAGCCACACCTACGCGGTGGCCGGCTCCTACACCGTCGCGCTGACCACCACCGACGACACCGGCCGCTCCGCCACCACCCCGACCACGGTCACCACCCTGGTCAACGGCGGCCCGGTCACCCTGCCGGCCTGCACCCAGACCCGCCTGGACGAGCTCGGCCGGAACTGCTCCCGGTCCGACCGCGCCCGCACCCAGGGCAACCTGGACTACATGTACCTCTACCTGCCGGCCGGCACCACCACGCTGAAGGTCACCACCTCCGGCGGCACCGGCACCGCGGCCCTGTACTACAACGCCGACACCTGGGCCTCGCCGAGCGCCTTCACGGCCTCGTCGACCCAGGCCGGCACCACCCAGTCCATCACCGTGAACAACCCGACGGCCGGCTACCGCTACGTCAGCCTCCACGCCGTCACGGACTTCAGCGGCGTCACCGTCAGCGCCCAGTTCTGACCCGACCCCGATCCGGCAGGCCGCGCCCGGCGGCCGGTGCCCCGTGCACCGGCCGGCCGGGCGCGGCTGTGTCGTGCCGCGGGCGGGCGCCGGCCGCGGCCTATGGTCGAGGGGAAGCGGCGGCCGTCGCCCCCCGAGCCCGTGGAGTGGAATGTCCAGCGCGATCCCCCCGAAAGCCCCCGGACCGCAGGCCACCGCCGGGCGGGTGCTGCGCCGCTGGAAGCTCTGGATCGCTCCCGGGGTGCTCAGCGCGCTGGTCACGCTGGTGCTCTCGCTGCTCTACATGGGCGGCATCCTCACCCCCTCGGAGAGCCTGGACCGGCTGCCGATCGCGCTGGTGAACTCCGACACCGGGGCGCCGCTGCCCGGGCAGCCGGCCAACCTCGGCACCCAGGTGACCGCGGCCGTCACCGGCGGCACCCCGGCCGGGCAGGTGGACTGGAAGGTGCTCGACCGGGCGCAGGCCCAGGACCAGCTGGACTCCGGCAAGGTCTACGGCGCCCTGGTCGTCCCCACCGACTTCACGGCCACCGTGGCCGGACTGACCACCGCCCAGGCCACCGTCCGGCCCGCCCTCACCGTGCTGACCAACCCCGGGATGGGCAGCCTCGGGTCCTCGCTGGCCGCCCAGATCACCCAGAAGTCCGCCCACCAGGTCTCCCTGACGGTCGGCAAGCAGCTCACCGCCTCCCCGGCACTGGCCGGGGCGGACGCCACCACCCGGCTGCTGCTCGCCGACCCGGTGGAGGTGAGGACCCAGGTCGGCCACCCGATCGGCGCCCGTACCGGGCTCGGCCTGAGCGCCTTCTACTACACCCTGCTGCTGGTGCTGGCCGGGTTCCTCTGCGCCAACATCGTGCACAGCGGCGTGGACACCGCGCTCGGCTACGCCGACACCGAGATCGGCCCCTGGCACACCCGCCGCCCGACCGTCCCGATCAGCCGCACCCAGACCCTGGTGCTGAAGATGGTGATGACCGCCGGGCTCTCGGTGCTGACGACCAGTCTGGTCATGGTGGCCACCGTCGCGATCCTCGGCATGGACGCCCCGCACGGCGTGCTGCTCTGGCTCTTCTCCTACTGCGCCTGCCTGTCGGTCGGGCTGGGCGTGCAGGCGATCAACGCGGCCTTCGGCAGCATCGGGCAGCTGGTCGCGATGTTCGTCTTCATCGCGCTGGCCCTGCCGTCCTCCGGCGCGACGGTGCCGCTGGAGGCGGTGCCCGGCTTCTACCGCTTCCTCGCGGTCTTCGAGCCGATGCGCCAACTGGCCGCCGGGGTCCGGTCGATCCTCTACTTCGACGCCCGGGCGGACGCCGGGCTGACCCGGGGCTGGATCATGATCGCGATCGGCTTCGTGGTGGCGCTGGCCTTCGGCTTCGCGATGACCCGGTACTACGACCGCAAGGGCCTGGACCGGATGGTCCCGCAGCCGGGCCCGCACCCCGCCTGAGCGCTCGTGGGTGCGGGCCCCGCCTGAGCGGTCGGGGTGCGGGCCCCGCGTCCCGTCCGACGGGGTGTCAGCAGTCGCAGCCGCAGCCGTCGCACCCGTCGCAGCAGCACCCGTCCGAGCAGCAGCTGCAGCAGTCCCCGCAGCCGCTGCAGTCGCAGTTGCCGCAGTCCGCGTTGGCACAGGCCCCCTCCTTGCGCTGCCCGGAGAACGGGTCCTCGTGCTCGCAGCAGAGCAGCTGGCAGGTGCAGGCCATGAAGGCCCACATCGCGCAGGCGGCCGGGAGGGAGCGGTTGGGGCGGGGCGGCTCGGGGGTGTGCGGCGGCTGCCCGGGTGCCTGCGGCGGAGCCTGGTGGGGGTGGGAGTGCGCGGTGGGGGTGAAGACCCGGTCGACCGCGCGGCGGGTCTCGTGCACCAGCAGCCGGTGCGGCAGCGCCGGGGAGGTGAACTCGACCTCCTTCAGGGCCAGTTGGATGCCGTGCACGGCGTCCCGGCAGAGCCGCTCGGCCTCCGCGCGGTCGGTGCCGGTGGCGGTCAGCGGGTTCCAGGCCCCCGTCCGGGCGTCCTCCGCCTGGTCCTCGGCCGCGTCCAGCAGGTGCGCCAGCCGGCCGAACAGCCGGCCGACCTCGTGCAGCGCGGCCGCGTTGCCCGGCCGCCCGGCCAGTACGGCGGTGTGCGCCACCGCCTCGGCGGTGGCGGTCTCGGTCGGCTCGGTCACGGCCAGCACCGGGCTGCCCAGCCCGGCCGCGCGCTCCAACTCGCCCTGCCGCCGGGCGGCCCGGACCAGCACCGCGGTGTCGAAGCCGACCGCCTCGCCCGTCCGCCCGCTCTGCCGCCCCCAGCGCCGGGCCACCACCCCGGCGGCCCCCGCCACCGGCCGGCGGGCGAACGCACCGTCACCGTCCAGCACGTGGTCCTCGACCTTCACCGAGGCCAGTGCCAGCGAGACCGCCGCCGCGAGCCTGGCGCCCTCGCCCTTCGCCACCGAGGCGCCGCGCATCCCGCGCAGCGGGCAGGGCCCGGCCTGGCGGCGGTCCGGGCCGGCCGTGGACTGCGCCTCGACCAGGACGGATATCACCAGCCCGTCGTAGTTGGTGGCGGTCCTGGCCAGCTGCCCGTGGTCGTCGCGCAGGGCCAGGCAGAGGCCGCACAGGTGCGCCAGCCACTCCGTGCGCAGCGATTCGGACAGGCTGTGGCGACACGGTCTGATGATGCCGAACATGGTGGTGCTTCCCCCCGTGCGATGACGCTCCGTCACCCCGTAAGGTACCCGCCGGGCTCCGCGGTGAACAACGGCCCGGAGGGGCCGGACACCTGCCACGGGCGGTGCACCGTGTCGGCCGGCACCGAGAGCCGGCGTCCGCAGTCGAAGGCCAGCTCCAGGCCCCCGGCCGGGGTGACCGCCGTCCCGGTGATCCGGGCCCCGGCCAGCTCGGCCAGGCCGCCGGCCACGTCGGTGCCCAGGTGCGGGTAGAAGTGCTCCACCCCGCCGGGGGTGCGCAGCCGGAAGTCGCTGTCCACCAGCACGGTCAGCTCCCGGTCCAGATCCAGCCTGACCCGGCCGCCGCCGCGCACCCGCTCCACCCGACGGCCCGTCAGGGCCTCGGCGATCGACTCGGTCATCCGGCCTCCCGGCACTCGTTCGCGCAGGGGCCCATTGTCATGCCCGGCCACCCCTTGGTCACGTACCCGGGCCGGGGACCGTCGACGCGGTCGCTCAAGGGCCGAGGGTGAGGTCCATGCCGGGGTAGGCGCCGTCCACGAACCCGGCCGCCCGGTAGACCGGTTCGCCCGCCGCGCTGGCGTGCAGCTGCACGTAGTGCACCCCGAGCGAGCCGAGCCAGGCCGTCAGCGCGTCGACGATCCGGCGGGCGTGGCCGTGGCCCCGGGCGGTGACGTCGGTGACCATCCCGTCGACGTAGCCCCGGCGTCCGTCCGGGCGGGGCGGGGACGGCAGGTGGTGGGTCACCCAGGCCAGGCCCGTCGCGGCCAGCGGCTCGCCCGGCGCCCCGCCGACCACCAGGCAGCGCAGGTCGTCCCGGCCGGTGAGCCGCTCGGCGAACCAGTCGTGGGCGGAGGCCCGCCAGGGGGCGTCCGCCGGGCCGGGGTCCACACCGAGGCCCGCCAAGGCGACCGCGCGCAGCCGCACCAGTTCGGGGATGTCGGCGGGGGTGGCCGGGCGCGGGTCCATCGGGCGCTCTCCTCGGGGCGTCGTGTCTGCTTCCGTTCGGCAGCCTAGACGACGGGTCGTGGACGATCGGAGGCGGCCCGGGGAAGGGTTCTTGACGGAGGATCAGCCCCCGGCGTTCAGCCCCCGGCGTTCACCGCCCGGCGATCCGGTCGGCGACGCGGGCGATCGGGGAGGTGGTGGCGCGGCCGTCCGCCTCCTGGCGGTCGGCCGCGTGGTACGCGGCGTACATCCCGTGCACGCCCAGCCAGCGGAACGGCTCCGGCTCCCAGCGGCGGACCGAGTGGCCGACCCAGGGGAGCGAGGTCAGCTCGGTGTGCTCGCCGAGCACCAGGTCGCGCAGGGTGCGCCCGGCCAGGTTGGTGGTGGTCACGCCCGAGCCGACGTAGCCACCGGCCCAGCCGAGGCCGGTGCGGCGGTCCAGCTCGACGGTGGAGCACCAGTCCCGGGGCACGCCCAGCACCCCCGCCCAGGCGTGGTCGATCCGGGCCCCCGCGGCGGCCGGGAAGAACCGGCCGAGCACCTCGCGGAGCTGACGCACCGTCTCCTGCTGGGTGGTCCCGTCGCTGTCGGTCCGCGAGCCGAAGCGGTACGGCACGCCGCGCCCGCCCAGCGCGATCCGGTCGTCGGCGGTCCGCTGCGCGTACATGTAGGCGTGCGCGAAGTCGCCCAGCACCTCGCGCCCCTCCCAGCCGGTCTCCGCCCAGAACTCCGGCGGCAGCGGCTCGGTGGCGATCATCGCCGAGTTCATCGGCAGCCAGGTGCGGCGCTCGCCGCGCAGCCCGGCGGTGAACCCCTCGGTGGCGCGCAGCACGTGGGTCGCCCGGACGGTGCCGTACGGGGTCTCGGCGCTCGCCGCGGCGGTGCCGCGCGCCGGGTGGATCGCGGTCACCGGGGTGCCCTCGTGGATCTCCACCCCGAGCCCGGCCACCACGGCGGCCAGCCCGCGGGCCAGCCTGGCCGGCTGGATGCGGGCGCCGTGCGGCGTCCAGGTGCCGCCGAGGACCCCGTCCACCCCGATCCGGGCGGCCGCCTCACCGGCCGTCAGCACCCGGAGGTCGGTCCCGCCGAAGGCGTGCTCCTCCTCGGCGAAGGCCGCCAACCGCTCCAACTGGGCCGGGGTACGGGCGACTTCGAGCACGCCGCCGCGGACGATGTCCGCCTCGATGCCCTCGGCGGCGGCCACCGTCACCACCTCGTCGACGGCCTGGTCCATCGCTCGCTGCATCGCCTGCGCGCGGGGCCTGCCGTAGCGGCGGGCGAAGGCGCCGCGGCCGGCGAAGCCGTTGTACAGCCACCCGCCGTTGCGCCCCGAGGCGCCGTAGCCGCAGAACCGCCGCTCCAGCAGCACGATCCGCAGCGTCGGCTCGGCCTTCTTCAGGTAGTACGCCGTCCAGAGGCCGGTGTAGCCGCCGCCCACGATGCACACGTCCGCGGTGCGGTCGCCGTCGAGCGGCGGCCGCTGCTCCGGCAGCCCGAGGGCCGAGTACCAGAACGACACGCCCCCGTTGACCACGGGACCGTTGGGGGCGGAACTCACGGTGCTCACCGCTGCGACCTGCCTTGCCTCGACGTAGTCCCGGGAGGTTACCGCCCGCTGCCGGACCCGGGACACGGACACCCTGTCAGCTCCGGGGCGTCGGTGCTGGCAGGGTGTCGGGGGTGCGGGCCGGTGCCGGTCAGTCGCCCATGAACCAGAGGTAGCTGCCGGGGGTCGCGGCGCAGAGCGCGAGCAGCTCGGCGAGGTCGTGCACGGCTGCCTCCTGCCCCGGGCCGGCCACGCGCCGGAGCAGTCCGGGGATCTCGGTGAGCGCGGCCTCGGCCTCCTGCTCGTTGAACATCGTGTCGCCGTACGGGTCGACCCAGGGCAGCTTGCCGGGTTCCTTCGCGTTCAGCAGGCCCAGCGCTCCGGCCAGGGCTGCACCGTGCTGGTAGGAGCCCTTGATGAGCGTCTCCCGTGAGGGGTCCCACTTCTTGGAGGGACGACTGGAGTGCAGTTCGATCTCGATGCCCACGGGATGTTCCTCACGGTCGGTACGGAAACCGATCCTAGGGGCCGACGGGACGTTCTCCCGCCTGCGCCGTCCGGGCGGGCCCGAAACCCGGGTGCGGCGGCGTGCCACCGTTCGACAGGATGCGACTGTCCACCGAACGAAGAGGAACGTCTGATGTCGAAGTACGACATGCTGGTCGTCCTGCCGTCGATGCCGCCCGAGCATTACGACGAGGCGGTCGTCGCGGCCCTGACGCCGTACCACAGCGAGCTCGAGGTGCCCGAGTACCGGGAGTACGAGGCGGCGGATCCGGACAGCGTGTACTGGGTGCGGGTGAACAAGGAGCGCGGCGCCCTGCCGGACCGGGAGGACCTCGGGTGGAGGGAGATCGCCGAGGTGATGAACTCCTGGGCGGGGAAGGGCCCCGGCGACGACGGGTACCTCCACGTCGACGAGGCCGGGCGCGGGTACCACCTCTCCACCTGTAACCCGAGGGGCGAGTGGGACGCCCTGGGTCTGCGCATCGGGGGCCCGCGTCTGCTGCACCGGCCGGACGCCGCCGGCGATCCGCTGCTGGCCAGGTACGAGTACGGCGAGGTGCCCCGGCACCGTGACCTCCTCGCCGGCCTGCCGAACCGCTGCGACGGCGGCCCGCGCGGACTGCTGGACTTCGAGGCGCTGCGTGCCGCGCACGAGCGGCTCGCCGGGGAGCGGCACGACGCGTGGGCGGCCGGTGGTGACGATCCGTCCGGTTGGCCGTTCCGGTTCGGCGAGGACCGGGCCGGGAACCTCGCCCTGGCCCGCGCCAACGCGGTGCCCGGCTACGCGCTGCTGCGGCTCGACGGGAGTTGGATCGACAAGCGCGAGGACGGCTACCTGCAGGACGCCAACGCCTACCTGGACGCCCTCGACCCGGAGTCCGTGGTGCTGGACGTGTCCTGCCACTGCTGACGGAACGCCGGATGAGGACGACTGAGGACGACTGGGGACGACTCAGGACGACGAGAGACCGGCCGGTGCCCCGGCGACCGCTTCGGCGAGCGGCGCCGGGGGCCGCGGGGAGGGGACGGGACGGGACATGGAGTGGCAGGGTGTGCGGGAGCGGGTGTCGGCTCTCAGGGGGGCGGCCGGGGCCGAGGAGGTCTTCGGGGCCGGGAAGGGTCCGTTCGGGCACGGCTTCGTGTTGGAGCCGCCGCTGGCGGAGGAGCAACTGGCCGAGGCCGAACGGGACTTCGGTGTTGCCCTGCCCCCGTCCTACCGGAGCTTCCTGCGGGAGGTGGGGGGCGGCGGGGCGGGGCCGTACTACGGCCTCTTCCCGCTCCGCCGGGACGAGGCCGGCTGGTACTGGAACGACAGCGGGGTCCGAACCGACGGCTCCGGCCTGGCGGGGCCGTTCCTGTCGGCGGAGGAGCGGGCCCGCCTGGAGCGCGAGTACGACGCCCGGGAGCCCGACGAGCGGGACTTCCCCGACGGGCAGGCGTACCGCGCGGCGCGCGGAGCCTGGTCCGAGGAGGAGGATGAACTGGAGGCCGCGCTGGAGGCCGGTGCGCTCTGCCTGAGCCACGAGGGCTGCGGCTACTACGTCTGGCTGGCCGTCACCGGCCCCGGGCGGGGCACCCTCTTCACGGACATGCGCCCCTCCGGCCGCGGGTTCGAACCGATCGCCGACGACTTCCGCGGCTGGTACCTGACCTGGCTGGACCGCGCGGAGGAGACCGTCCGGCGGCGTGGACGCTGACCGGGCGGGGCGGGGCGGGGCCGGCCTACGGGCGGCCGAGGGCGCGGTAGGTCCAGCCGGCGGTGCGCCAGGTGGTGGGGTCGAGGGTGTGGCGGCCGTCGATCACCTTCGGCGTGCTCGTGTTCGCGTTCGTGCTCATGTGCGGGGCGAGGGCGGCCGGGTCGAGGTGGGTGTACTCGGGCCACTCGGTGAGGTGGAGGAGGAGGTCGGCGCCGGTGAGGGCCTCGGTGGGGTCGTCGGCGTAGGTGAGGTGGGGGAGGGCCTTGCGGGCGTTGTCGAGGGCGCGGGGGTCGGTGACGGTGACGGTGGCGCCCGCGCGGTGGAGGGCGTCGGAGACGGCGAGGGCGGGGGAGTCGCGGATGTCGTCGGTGCCGGGTTTGAAGGCGGCGCCCCAGACGGTGATCCGGCGGCCGGCCAGGGTGCCGTCCAGGAGTTCGCGGGCGAGTGCGACCGTCCGCTCGCGGCGGCGGCCGTTGACCGCCCCGACCTCGCGGAGCAGGCCGACGGCCGAGTCCGCGCCCAACTCGCCTGCCCGCGCAGCGAATCCGAGCAGGTCCTTGGGCAGGCAGCCGCCCCCGAAGCCCACTCCGGCGCGCATGCCCCGCCGCCCGATCCGCGCGTCGTACCCGAGTGCCTCCGTCAGCACCTCGACGTCCGCGCCCGCGGCCTCGCAGACCTCGGCCATCGCGTTGACGAAGGAGATCTTGGTGGCCAGGAAGGCGTTCGCCGCCGACTTGGCGAGCTCGGCCGTGGCCAGGTCGGTGACCACCACCGGGGTCCCGGCTCCGATGATCCCCTGGTAGGCCTCGCGCACCAGCGCCTCGGCCCGCCCGCCGTGCTCCGCGAAGCCGAGCACCAGCCGGTCCGGCCGCAGGGTGTCCTCGACCGCCCGGGACTCGCGGAGGAACTCCGGGTTCCAGCACAACTCGGCCCCGTAGGGTGCCTTTTGGAGCAGCACGAGCAGTTCGGCGGCGGTGCCGACCGGGACGGTGGACTTGCCGACCACCACCGCCGGGCCGGTCAGCCGGGCGGCGAGGCCGCGGACGGCGGCGTGCAGCGCGCGGAGGTCGTAGGCGCCGTCCGGGCCGAGCGGGGTGCCGATGCCGAGGAAGTGCAGCTCGGCGAAGGCGGCGGCCTCGTCCTGGTCGGTGGTGAACCGCAGCCGCCCGGAGGCGGTGTGACGGGCCAGCAGCTCGTCCAGGCCGGGCTCGTGGAACGGGGCGCGGCCGGAGTTCAGGACCGTGACCTTGTCGGGGTCGAGGTCCAGGCCGAGCACCTGGTGGCCGAGTTCGGCCATCGCGGCGGCGTGGGTGGCGCCGAGGTGGCCGCAGCCGATCACGGTGAGCTTCACGGGGGTGGGTCCTTCCGTCGGGGCTTGGACGGTCCCCAGCCAACCCGGCGCGCGGGCGTCGCGGGAGGGCTCGCAGGCGGGCTCACGGCTCGCACCTCGCCTCGCACCCCGCTTCGCACCTCGCCTCGGCCCGGTCGGTCGGCCCGGCCTGGCGGGCCGCCCGGTCCGGCCCGCCGCCGGGCCCGGTGCGGGGGGCTCGCACGGGGGCTCACGGCGCGGGCGGGAACCTCGTGGGCCTCGCGGAGGTCCTAACCTCGGTGATCCGGCATCAGCCGCCGGGCGTACCAAGCCCCGTGCCGGGTGCGGCGGGGCGGAGCAAGGGAGAGACGGACCGTGGCACCGACCGTGCGCAGGGCCAAGCCGCCGAACGAGGCGCTGGCCCGGATGATCGAGGCCTGCGACGGGGCCAGCCGCAAGGCGCTCGCCCACCGGGTCAACCAGCTGGCCGCGGAGGCCGGGCTGACCACCCGTTACACGCACACCTCGGTCGCCAACTGGTGCCGCCGGGGCATGGTGCCGGAGTGGCCCGTCCCCGCGCTGCTGGCCCGGGCGATCGGCGAACGCCTGGGCAGGCCGGTGGAGTTGGCCGAGATCGGGATGGCGGAGGCCGGGCCGGAGCCGGACGCGGCGGCGGGCCTGGACTTCCCGCGCGACCCGGCCGAGGCCGTCCGGGTGGCCACCGCCTTCTGGAGCTCGGTCAACCGGCGCGACTTCCTCACCGGCACCGGCTTCGCGGTCTCCTCCTTCGCCACCCCCGTGACCCGCTGGCTGGTCAGCCCGGCCGACGAGGACGCCGCCCACCGGGGGCGGAGCACGGCACGGGGCAGGGTCGGTGCCGCCGACCTCGCCGAACTGGGCGAGGCCGCCGACGAGGCCCGGCGCTGGGACTCCAAGTACGGCGGCGGGAGTTGGCGCGCCGGCTCCGTCAGCGCCTGCCTCCGGGAGCGCGCCGTCCCGCTGCTGAACGGCTCCTTCGACGACCGGATCGGCCGCCGGCTGTTCTCCGTCACCGCCGAACTCTCCCGGTTGGCCGGGTGGACCGCCTTCGACACCGGCCAACACGACGCCGCCCAACGGCACTTCATCCAGGCGCTGCGGCTCGCCCGGGCGGGCGGCGACGTCCAGCTCGGCTGCTACGTGCTCACCACCATGGCCATGCAGACCCTGCTGCGCGGCTTCGCGGGCGAGGCGGTGGACATGACCCAGGGCGCCTTCGAACGGGCCAAGGGCCGTTCGGCTCCGCGGGTGCTGGCCTTCACCAAGCTGATCGAGGCCCGCGCCCACGCCCGGGAGGGAGACGCGCGGGCCGCCTCCGCCGCCCTCGCCGCCTCCGAGCGCCTGCTCGACCAGGCCCGGGCGGGCGGCGGCGCGGGAGAGCCGGCCTGGATCGACTTCTACGGCCCCGCCCGCCTCTCCGCCGACGCCACCGAGATCCACCGCGACCTGGGCAACCCCGCCGCCGCCCTGAGCTGGAACGACCGGGCCGCCGCCATGCCCACCGGCGCCTTCACCCGCTCCGTCGGCCTGCGCCTGGCGGTGGTCGCCACCGCCCACCTCCAGGCCCGCGACCTCGACCGCGGCCTGGCCCTCGGCCACCAGGCCCTGGACGTTCTGGCGGGCGTCCGCTCCAGCCGCGCGGCCGACTACGTCCGCGACATCACGGCGGCGCTCGGGCCGTGGCGGCGGGAACCGGGGACGGGAGGCTTCCTCGAACGGGCCCGGGCCTCGTTCGGGGGCGCCGCGGTGGCGGTCTGACGGTCCGTTCGGTGGCTGTGGTGGTCTGGCGGGCCGTTCGGCGGCTGCGGCGCTCCGGTTTAGGGTGGAGGGCATGCCGCTCGTCGACGTGACCCACGCGCCCGCCGTTCCCGAGTCCCAGCTGCGCGAACTGGCGGAGGTCCTGCCCCACTTGGTCTCGCTGGCGGTGGAGTGTCCCGAGGAGCCGTACGACGGTGACCTCCAGCCCGGGGACGTGGAGATCCGGTTCCGCCCGCTGGGGCCGTTGGACCGCAGCGGTCTGGACGTGGTGATCGAGATCAGGTCGAAGTGGTTCCCCAGCAGAGCGGCCAACCGCCAGGAGCGGGTGGACGCGCTCCACGAGGCGATCGGCGAGGCCACCGGCCTCGAGGACTTCGGGATCTACCTCTCGCTGCCGGTGGCGGCGTGGTCGCAGGGTGACTGACGGTCCGTCGGCATGGCGCCCCGTCAGGCCTCTCATGCATTGATGATGTGTTTGGGTCAACTTTTGACCGAATCTTTGACCGAGGGACACCGCTGCGGGCGCACGTCGACCACGCGGTCGCCGACCTGATCGAGTACCTCGGCGCCCGCCGCGACTTCGGCGGCCTGCAGTTCACCGCCCTGCTGATGGAGCACGCGGGCACCGGACTCCACCCCGACCTGCTGCGGGACCGCGAACTGCGCTCCGCCCTGGACGCCTTCGTCGACGTCGTCAGCCTGCACAACGACATCGTGTCCTACGACCGCGAGATCGAGGAGGGCACCGTCGGCAACAACGGCGTGGAGGTCGCCCGCAAGGCCCTGCGGGTCGACCTGCGGGTCGACCTGCGCGGTGCCGAGAACGCCGTCGACGCCCTGCTGACCGCCCGGGTCGACACTCTGGCGCGGGCCGCGGCGGTCGTACCGCCCTCGGCGGCCGGGTGCGGGTGGGAGGGACTGGCCCCCCGGTCCGCCGGCTGAGGGTCAGCTGTTTCCGGGGCGGGCGGCGAGGGTCTCCGGGTCCTGGACGGTGGTGTTCTGGGCGGCGGCGATGCGCCAGGTCCCGCCGTCCTTGGCCAGGACGTAGGTCGGGTTGCCGGGGCGGGCCTCGGGGTGCTCCTGGGCGAGGGCGGCCGGGTCCGGGTGGCCGCGGAAGATCTCGTCGAGGTGGCGGCCGTCGGCGCGGGACAGCGGCCGCTGACGGACCTTCACGGCGGCCAGGTCCGGCCGGACGAAGAGGACGTGCCCGACGGTGTAGCTCGCGGTGACCGGGGCCTCGGCGGTGGGCGGCAGCACGGCGCGGGTGAACGCGGCGATCTCCTCCAGCCCGACCAGCAGCTTCCCGTGGGCGGTGGTCCAGATCGCGTCCGGCCGGAAGTGCACCAGGAAGTCCTCGGGCGAGGCGGCCTGCTGGGCCTTCTCGACGGCGGCGACCAAGCCGACGATGGCGTCCACGTCCTCCTGCGGTGCGGCGACCCCGGTGATCTGCGGCTGCTCCATGACGACACCCCTCCTCGACTCCTCGACGGCCCCCGTCCTTGCGGGGCGGCTGCGCACCATCCTTCAACTTGAAGTGCACTTGAGGTCAAGGAGCTTCCGGCGGATGCCGTGCCGTCGCGGGTCTGCCTGCGCACGCGCGGGGCCGACGCCGCGGCAGTCCGGGCGAGTGCGGACGGCCGGGCGGAGGCGGGCGGCGCTCCCGCGCGATGACGGCCCGTCAGCCGAGGGCGACCTCGAGCGGGAAGGGGACGTCGGTGCGGATCGTGCCGGTGAAGACCTCGCCGTCGCGGTACGAGCGGGCGGCCGGATCGAGGACGTAGGTGTAGACGATCGGGAGGCCGGTGGCAGCCTGCTCGACCCTCCAGAAAAAGGGAATGCCTGCGCGGGCGTACTGGTCGAGCTTGACGACGCGATCGGTGGTCTCGGATCCGGGGGAGACCACCTCGACCAGGAGGAGGACGTGTTCGGGCCTGGTCGGCGAGACGTCGAGGGTGTCTGCCCGGTACACGACCACGTCCGGTCGGCGGTTGGTGAGCGGAACATCCTGGAGGCGGACATCGAAGTCGGTGTCGGCGTTCCAGTCGAAGCCACCAGCCGTGTCCAGTGCGTTGGCCAGGAGGCGGGCCAGACGGTTGTGGCGCTTGGAGGCGCTGGGGCTCACGACGACCATCCCGTCCACGATCTCGATGCCCGCGCACTGCTCCTCGGGCCAGGAGTCGTACTGCTCCGCCGTGATCTGCGCGTGCATCCACGCGGGGGTGACCATCTCTGCGCTCACGGCCACCTCCGGGGCGATCGTGCGGTAGTCGGCACTCTTCATTACCGTGCCCAGCCTAGGCCATCGCTTCGCTCACCCATGGGCGCTCGTCCTGGCCCACCGTAGGAGTCATAGGCTGGCCGGATGCGACTGTATCTGTCTTCGTTCCGGCTCGGTGAGAGGCCGGAGGAGTTGTCGGGGCTGCTCGGGCGGGCGGCGGTGGGGTGTCCGGTGGGGGTGGTCGCGAACGCGATGGACGCGGCGCCGGGGGAGGTGCGCCGGGCCGGGGTGGAGCGGGAGTGCGCGGCGTTGGCGGGGTTGGGGCTGGCGCCGGTGGAGGTGGATCTGCGGGGGTGGTTCGGGGCTGAACCCGGCGCCGTGGCCGAGGAGTTGGCGCGGTATCCGGTGGTGTGGGTGAGGGGCGGGAACGTCTTCGTGCTGCGGGAGGCGTTGGCGCGCAGCGGGGCGGACGCGGTGCTGGCTGGGATGGTGCGGCGGGACGAGCTCGTCTACGCCGGGTACAGCGCCGGGCCGGCGGTGCTCGCGGAGAGTCTGCGGGGACTGGAGGGCTGCGACGACCCGGGGGACGTGGCGGTGGCGTACGGGGAGGGGGCCGTGGTGCGGTGGGACGGGCTGGGGGTGCTGGACTACATGGTGGTGCCGCACGTGGACTCGCCCGGGCACCCGGAGAGCGAGGCGCTGGGGAGGGTCGCCGCCGGGTACCGCCGGACGGGCGTGCCGCACCGGACGCTGCGGGACGGCCAGGTGCTGGTGGTCCGGGGCGGGGTCACCACGCTGCACCCGGACGGAGCAGAGTCGGGGGAGTAGGCGGTGGAGGTCAACTGCCCTGGAGTTAAGGATAGTTGACGGTGGGATTGGCAGGACTGGCCGGATTGACGTGTGCATGGGGCGGTCGGATGGTGGAGGGGAGGAACCGCCTCCCCCCGCTTCAGGCCCCCACGGAGAGACCCATGAGGAACCGCCGCCCCGCCGCGCTGCTCGCCGCGACCGCCCTGCTGGCCACCACCGCCGCGCTCGCCGCACCCACCACCGCCACCGCCCGCCCGGCCCCCACCGGCGAGCAGGCCGCCGCCCTCGCCGAGGGGCTCCAGCAGAGCCTGGGCGAGGGCCGCACCGCCGGTTCGTACCTGGACGACGCCGGCCGCCTGGTGGTCAACGTCACCGACCTGGCCGCCGCGCAGCAGGTCAGGGCGACCGGCGCGCTGCCCCGGATGGTCGGCCGGAGCGGAGCCCAACTGGCATCCATGACAGCGGAGTTGGACCGTCAGGCGACCGTGCCGGGGACGGCCTGGGCGGTCGACCCGGTGGGCAACCAGGTGGTGCTCACGGTGGACGAGAGCGTGGGCGGGGAACGGCTGGCCCGGGTCACCGGGGCGGCCGAGCGGCTCGGCGGGGCGGTGCGGGTCGAGCGGGTGCCCGGGACCATGAGCATCAAGCTGGCCGGAGGCGACGCCATCTACGGCGGCGGCTTCCGCTGCTCGCTCGGCTTCAACGTGCGCAAGGGCACCACGTACTACTTCCTGACGGCCGGTCACTGCGGCAACGACGCCCCGTCCTGGTACACCACCTCCGGCCACACCACCAAGCTCGGCGACACCACCAACTCCCGCTTCCCGGGAGACGACTTCGCCATCGTCAAGTACACCAACGGCTCGGTGCCGCCCTCCAGCGTGGACCTCTACAACGGCACCACCCGCCGGATCACCGCCGCTTCCACCCCCGCGGTCGGCACCACGGTCACCCGCAGCGGCAGCACCACCAAGGTGCACAGCGGCCGGGTCACCGCCCTCAACGCCACCGTCAACTACGCCGAGGGCAGCGTCCGCGGCCTGATCAAGACCACCGTCTGCGCCGAACCCGGCGACAGCGGCGGCGCCCTCTTCTCCGGCAACACCGCCCACGGCCTCACCTCCGGCGGCTCCGGCAACTGCAGCGGCGGCGGCACCACCTTCTTCCAGCCCGTCACCGAGGCGCTCACCGCCTACGGCGTCAGCGTGTACTGACGGACGAGCGGGTGAGCGCGCACGCGCGCCGGAGGCCGGCCCACCTCGCCGTGGGCCGGCCTCCGTGCGGCGGGCTACGCCGGTGCCGCCGCGGTGGCCTCCGCGACCTTCGCGTACGGCGCGGCCTTGCGGATCGACTCGATGCTCTTCAGGCACTGTTCCTGCGTCTCGTACGGGTCGCTGGTGATGATCACCGCGCCCGTGCTGGCCTTGAGACGGAACCGGTGCACACCCGACTCGTCGGTGTAGAGCTCGAACTTCGCTGCCATGGGACTTTTCACCTCTCGTAGGTCTGCCCCCCACGGCACCGTAGGACGGCCCCCGGGCGAGCCGCACGTTGACGGGATCCGATCGGGTGGCGGGCCGTCAGAAGCCGGTCAGGAGTTGGTTGATGACGCCGAGCGAGCCAAGCGGCCAAGTCGCGGAAAGCTGAGATCGGCAGCATCCGTAGTGCTGTCAATCGAGTGGTCCAGAGCAGGTTGCAGGCGCTAACCGACGAGCCCACAGCACAGGGCCATTTCACAACCAGTGCACATGGCGGCCCCTCCGCGACTAGGGCACGGCGCGGTAGCGCCGGCTGATCGCTTCGCGGGCCTTGTCGAGGGACCGGGCAACGCGGTGGACGTACCTACGGAGAGTGAAGGCCGGGTCCTCGTGGCCGAGGAGATCGGCCAGCGTGTAGACGTCGACTCCTTCGTTTAGAGCCTCTGAGGCGAACAGGTGTCGCAGTGCGTGCATCATTTTGTCGCGGCATTTTTCCCATCGCCGACCACGCCCGACAGGCCTGTCATTAATGGCCTGAATTATTCCGATTTCTTCAAGTGCGGCTTTCCAGAGGTAGTTGATGTAGTTTTTGTTCATCGGCTTGTTTTCACGGGATGTGAAGATAAGTTTGACCGTGACGGGAGGGCCGTTTCGTTCGATCCACGGGAGAGTGACTTCGACGGGCGGAAACTGGCGAGTGTGCTCAATGAGGATATTTGCCAGATCGTCACCGAGCGGGACGATTCTATCCTTCGGGTCGTCGTCGCTTCCGCCCTTTGGTGGAGCGAAGACCATGGTGCCACGATCGTGCGCAATTTGACGCCGAATATGGACGACCTTGTCCTCCTGGTGCCAGTTGACGTCATCGGGACTGAAGCCGAATATCTCGCCTTGTCGCATCCCGAGACCGCGGCCGCAGTCGACTGTTGGCTTGTATCGATCTGGGAGATTTTCCTTGATCCCCTCGGATGCTTCCCAGTCGATGGGCAGATCCTTCGCCGCCTTTCGCTGGCGGCGAGGCTTGACCCTCTGGACCGAGCGCGAGGCGCAGGGGTTCTTAGCGATTAGGTCATCGTCAACTGCCATCGTGAGAATGGAGTTGAGATGAGTGTAGATCAAGCCCGCGTAAGCCTCGCCGATGGAGAGTAGCAGATTCTTGATCCAAGACACGATGCGCGAGGGGATGAGATCTTTGACTTTTATGTGGCCCAGTGGCTCAATGATGTAGCGCTGCACACGGGCTATGTAGTGCGGTTCGGTGCGAGGGTTTCGAAAGATGAGATCGGCAAGCCATTGCTCCGCCAGGCTTTGAATAAGAGTGTCACCCTTTTCCTTGGAGATATAGGTTCCATCATTGACGCTTGACTCGACCTTGCTTAGGTGCTTTTTTGCGTCGTCGTACTTATCGAAGCTCTCGCTTAGCTGATTCCCGTCGTAGTCCCGCCAGCGAGCTAGCCAGCGCTTGCCCTGTCCGTGGCTTCTCGACGGCACCTTGTTGTGAGTTGTGCACTTCTTTTCCCCGGTGGCCGGGCGCGACTTGTGCCAGCGGTCGTAAGGCTCAGACATTCGTTTTCACCAAGCTTAATTGTGATTCGGTTCATGGCTCTGTCTCCTTCTTATCTGCCCGTAGAATTAGCGGCCCGTAGGCCTGCTCGGGTTGCCGAATATTCGGTGCTGTGTGTCCTCGAAGACGCCGGTGGGGTGATCGAGGTTTTGCGGAGGAATTTAAAGCGAACGGCCTGGATGTGCCGGACGCGGTATTGGACGGACTTCGAGCGCGGGGTTGTGTGAAAGGTATCTGTGGCGGACGCCGAACTCCAGAACGCGCTTGAGCGTCGCGAGGATGCGATTGATCGCGGCGATGCTCAGGCGACCTTCGGCATGAAGTGCTGCTACCAGCCGTTCGATATCCGCCTGGCTGATCGTGAAGGCGACCTTGGCTCCAAGGCGAGGTGGGAGGTATAGGTCGAGCGGCCTCCGACTTGGGCGCGGGTAGCCCGGCGCCAGTCCGTTTGACCAGTGGTCGATCAGGTTGCTGAGCGTCAACGGTGCCTGGCCGCAGGTGATCTCCGCTTGCAAGTCCAGAGCAATGCGCCAGCTCGGCACGCTCAGGCTGTGGAGGGTTCCTGCTTCATCGCGCCAGCGGATGCGGAAGCGGCTCGGCGGTGTGCAGCGAGCTGCCCGTGCGTGGGCAAGGGCCTTCTGGTAGTCCGCGTGCTTAGCGCGGTCCTCGATCCGTGCGGGGAGCATGGTGATCCATTTCATGATAGGTGCATGTCATTAAGCCTCCTCTTCTCTGCCCGTGGGGGAGTTGGACCGGGTGGTCTCGTCCTCGGGTTCGCTGAACTCGGCGGTGTGGTTGCACCGCTCGCCTAGGTAGTGCTCTGTGTCCTACTGATCGGTCGGAGTCTCGGCTTGGGGCCTGAGCATCGCCTTGAGCTCCTCCGGGCTGGCGCCGGAGTCGATCGCTGCGGTGATCTGCCCGAGCTGGTTCTGCAACTCGCTGTTGAACTGCTGGACCAGCTCGGCTGCCCTGTTCTCCAGGACCGAGCGCGTCAGCTCGTTCACCGCAGCCTGCCGGTCGGTGCTGGCCGGCATCTGCTGGACGGTCGCCGCGTAGAACTGGCGAGAGTCGCTGTCCGGGAGGGCCCGCTGGCCAGTGAGCCAGGCCAAGAGCAACTCGCTGTCCGTGATTGCCAGTTCAGAGGTCAGCTGGATCGCCGTGCCGGGTTCGGCGTCGTCGGGCATCCCCATGAGGTGCAGGGGCGAGACGTCTAGCGCCACCGCGACGATGACCAACTCGTCGATGGTCAGCTCGCGTCGACGGACGCCGTTCTGCCGTCGACCCGTCTCGATGTTCGCCAGAACGGGCGCCGTGAGGCGTTCCCCGCCAACTCGGGCACACGCCTCTGCGAGCTGTTTGGTGGTCATCCCGCGCCTCTTGCGAGCGTCGCGCACCCGGATGGCTGCCGCATCGCTCACCGACAGGGTCGGCGCCCGGCCGTCGTCGGTGGACATCTGCCCTCCTCGCTTGTCGTATCGGCAACTGTACTCAACCTCTCTCAGATGTGCAATTGACAAGCAGCCTCGGAGCCATGGGAGTCGATTCGACATGTCACCGCTGCGCCTGTCACATCACCGCTGTTCGCGGGAGGAGACGTGTCGAAACGACAAGTTTTGATGTTGCATTGACAATGCTCGCTGCCATGTCGGATGCTCGTCTCGGTTGTTCGAACGACAAGAAAAATTGTCGAAACGACGAATAAGATGGATGTGAGTACAGATGTGCACGGACCGCACAGGCCGGCCCGACCGGATGTGGACCTTGCAGGAACTGGCGGACCACCTGCGTGTGCCGAAGCAGACGATCTACCAGATGAACTGGAAGGGGACGGGCCCGACGAGCTACAAGGTCGGCCGTCACCGCCGGTACGACCCAGCCGAAGTCCAGAGCTGGCTCGCAGAGCGTTCCTCCAAGGCGGAGGAGGCGTGATGACCAACTGCTCTCCGAGGCGCCCCTGGTGGTCGGTGGACGAGGCGGCCTCTCGCCTTGGTCTGTCGACGGCGGATCTGCGCGAGGCCGGCTCGCTCGGGCTCGGGCCGAGGTACACCGAGACCGACGGCGTCCGGGCTTACCGCCCCGCCGATGTCCGCCTCTGGGCAAGGACCGGCTGGGTGCGCGACCACCGCGGCTGGAACCGGGAGGCACCGTGATCCAGCTGATGGATCGGTGGAGGGTGCGCAGGCCCCGGCCGACTGCTCAGGGGCGGTCGCCGATGCCGCCCAGGCCGCCCTGACGGTGCGCTCACCCAGCACACAACGGCCCGCAGGCCGACACCACTACCGCAGGAGAACCCCGATGCAGAGCTTCACCCACGACCGTTACACCGAGCAGCCGCCCTCCACCTGGATCGGCCGGCACTGGCTCTCCACTACCCGGGACGGCTCAGGCCAGTACATGCGCGGCGTGATCATCGACATTCGCCCCGGCAGCGTCCGGGTGCAGTGGCCGGGCGCCGGAGCGGAGCCCGACACCACCGTCTGGACCGACACGGATAGGGGGACCCTGGCGCGCGGGTGACCAACAGGCCGGTGGCCCTCACCAGTAACTGGTGAGGGCCACCGGCCTGTTGGTCACCCGCGCCGTGTAGCGGCCGGACTCTTCTGGACCCCTGAGCGGCGGAGGCACGCAGGTCGTTCAAGCTGTGCGACGAAGGAGATCCGCGACTGCGGATGCGTACGCCAGGGACCTGTCCCAGACCGCGTGCCGATCAGCGCTGGCCTGCTGGAACTCGTCTTGCCTTTCGGCCTTCACCCGCATACCCAGGTCAGGGTTGAACCAGCTCTGTACCTTCCGGCCGCTCTTCGCGCCGAGTCGGCTGGTGGCCCTCACCGGTGCGCCCTGACCGAGCTGACCGGTCGGCTCGTACACCTCGTAGCAGTCCTCCTGGCTGCGGTGTCCGAGCAGGCTCGCTTGCAGCAGACGGGCCTTCGCCGCCACATTCAGCACTGACGGTGGTCGGCGGGGAGCCCCACGAATTCCTCGGGCCCGGGAGCGGGGATCAGCCGCCAGACACCGGTATCGCCCTGGTTGACGATCTCGCACCACCAGCGAGGAGTGACCCCGCCCGGCAGGAGCACGCCACGCGGTAGCCGGCGCGGTGCGGGGCGCCCGGCCGCTCGGCGCCGCAGCAGGAGGGTGGCGGCCTTGAGCACGGCGGCCTCGTGTGCCTTGCGCAACGCTACGGCAGAGGCGATTGTCGCCTGACGCCGCTTCAAGGTCACCGGACTGTCGTCGGACGGTTGTTGAAGGACGGCTTCGATCCGAGCGGCGGCGTCGCGAGCCAACTGCACCCGCTGGTCGAGCTTTCGAGCGGTTGTGGTCCAGCTGGGTCGGTGTTCCATCGGCTTCCTTCAGAGTGGCGGGCCCGGCCTGAAGCCGAGACGACAAGGGTAGAAGGGAGCAGGGACAGTCAGCTGACGATGCGGCGGAATGACGTGGCCTTCAAGTCCCAGTAACCGCCGGTGAACCGGGTGACCTGGAGGTTCTTGCCGGTGCGGGGCGCGTCCAGGACCAGGTCGGAGCCCAGGTACATGCCGACGTGACCCGGTGCGGCTACGGTGCCGGTCCCTTTGAGGAAGATGAGGTCGCCCGGCCTGAGGTCGGAGGCGTTGTAGATCGGCCGCCCGTTGAGAACCTGCTCGTAGGTGGTTCTGTCGATCTTGACCCCGCCTGCCTCGTAGGCGCGGAGCATCAGGCCAGAGCAGTCGTAGGAGGGGTTGCCGGTGCCTCCCCATTGGTAGGGCATGCCTACCTTCGAAAGTCCGAACCGGATGGCCTTGACCACAGCGACGGGAGTGCCGGGCGGGAGAGTGAAACCGTTCATGTCGGTGGGCCCCTCCGTCGTCGCTCCGTCGTCGCCGCCGTTCCCGTCACCCGTCGAGCAGTTGGCTGCGTTGCCGCCGAAACCGGTGACGAGTTGGCGGGCCATCGCCTCCCACCTCGCGTAGGCGTCCGGGAAGCCGCTCCGCTGAACCCGCTGTGCTGCCACCGTCACCGGCAGGGCCTCCCACAAGGGGACGGTCACGAGTACCGAGTAGAACTTCTTGCTGGAGTAGACCGGGTCCATGATCTGAGCGGGCGTCCCCCACCCCTGGCTCGGACGCTGCTGGAACAGCCCGAGTGAGTCGCGGTCCCCGAACGTGATGTTGACCAGCGTGCTCTCTTGCATGGCTGTCGCGATGGCGATCACCGAAGCCTGGGCGGGGAGTTGGAGCTGCACCGCGACCTGGTGGATGAGGCTCGCGTTGTTGATCTGCTCAGTGGTCAGCTTCACCCCGTCGGCGAGGACCTCGCCCGGTGCGGCGGGTTTGAAGCACAGGCCCCCGCCGGTGCCACCGGCGCCGCCTGGCATGAGCGCTGGGGTGGTCGCCGATGCCGCTCCGCCGGCGAGCGCAACGCCGAGCACCAGGCCGAGTGGCGCTACCAGTACGGCTACTGCCGCGGTCACGGGCTTCTTCACGGTCACACCTCACCGCCGCCGGACCGCGGAGGTCACGACCTGCTGCTGTCAGTTAATGGAGTTCCGAAGAACCATAAACTGATCAGCCGCTCTGGTGAACGTGAGGAGCGCCACCCAGCGCTACGCGAAGACCGCGCTGAGGCGGCCGCCCCGGGTCACTTCCAGTCGAGGAGGTGGTCCAGCGCCGCCGGCCTCAGGTCAGGTAGGGCAGTCGCGAGGACTCGCGCCGCGCCCGCTTGCCGGGGGGCGGGCGCAGGCGGCGCACCCTTCTCCGGGGCGGTCAGCGGCCAAGGGCGCGCCGTGGCATGTACGGCAAACCGGCCTCCGCAGTGGCCTGCGCTCATGAAAATGCCTCCCTGGCTGGGGAGGCACTGATTCTGGTGCGTCGTCATGTGGTCACCCCCCGACTCCGCAACAGCGTATGCGAACCATCATCGCCCGTGTGTGCATGGTGTGTAATTGTGATGATTCGGTGGGCAGGGCGTCATTCGATGGCGGGATCCACCGGCAGTCCCTCCAGCTCCCGGGCTGACCTGGTGATCTCCGTGATCCCGCGGATGGCCCGGTCGGACAGGCCGTAGGCCGCGAGTACGAGCTCTTGGACGGCCGGACTTGAGAGGCTTGCCGCGATCCGAAGTTGGGCGTCAGTGCGAGCGGCGGTCTCCGGGTCGCTGAAATACGCGGCGTCCACTCCGAACCAGTCCGCGATGGCTTCCAGGACCTCCGTGCTGGGGTTCGTCCGCTCGCCACTGCGCAGCTGCCATAGGTAGACCGAGCTGAGGACCGAGCGGCCGGCCCGCGCGTTGATCCCTTCCGCCGCCTGCGGGTTGCTGAACGGTCGCGCGCCGGCCGGGTGGACGGTTGCGAACAGCCGGTCCAGCCGCTCGGCCAGCTGACCCTTGCCGGGCCCTTGCTCTTTCTCAAGGGGGATCGGTGTCGCCTTCGTCGGACGCTTCTTCGCTGGCATGGCCGTGGCACTCCCTCTCGGATTGACCATCATCGTTGCGCACCGTGACATATCTGCGCCAGGTCATACGGAGCGTGGTCGACGTGTGACTCCTCACAGGAGAGATGGTTGACGTGGCGTGTTGACCTCCGTTTATGGTTTGCCTACAGCCCATTAGCCAGGGTGGTTTGCACGCTCGTGCTGAACCCGGCGGGCTTCCTGCCACCCCGCTCCGGGGCGGCTTCTCGTGGCCAGCGCGCCGTCGCGGCTGGCACGTCCGCGCACTTCTTGGGAGCCTCCATGTCCACCACCGTGCACGTCGTTCAGATGCTGGCCGACATCCGCAACCCTGCGCCCGCCGACCCGACGAACGGCAGCAAGGGCGCCGACCTCCTTCTGTCCTACGCCAAGTGGGGCGCCCTCATCGCCTGCGCCGTGGCGGCCGTCGTGTCCGGCGGGCTCATGGGCATCGGCCACCTGAGCAACCGGCCCGACTCGGCGGAGAAGGGCAAGCGCAGCTTGGTCTGGAGCCTCGGCGGCGTAATCGTGACCGCCTGCGCGATCCCCGTGGTGAACACCGTCTTCGGAGCCGCGGCCTGATGAACCAGTTCCTCGACCGCCCGCGCCGTCGCCGGGTTCTGCCGCTCCTGATCGTCGGTGTTTTGGTCTTCCTGGCTGCCCTCGCTGTTGGCGTGGCGATCCAGTCCGGCAACGGTCCCCAGGAACCCCGGGTGTACACACCTCCGGCCGCCATCCCGGCACCGGGATCGGTCACCACGGTCGAGCCCTCCGACCAGTCCGGTGAGCCGGCCCTAAACGGGCCTCTCCAGCTGGTTCGCGGAGCCCGGCTGGTCAACGGAGTGTCGATCGGCTACCCCCACTCCAGCGTAGGCGCGGTGAGTGCGGCGGTCGAGTACTGGAGGCAACTGGGCTCGACCCTTGAGCCTGACCGGGCCGCTGCCATCGCGCGAGTCGTCGCCGTCGACAGCTGGGCTGACGCGCCGGGCACCTTCGCCAAGGGGCCGGTCGCCACCCGGAAGGCACTGGGGTTCGCGGAGTCCGGCCAGATCGACCCGAACGCCTCCGTCGTCCTGAACCCGGTCGAGTACCAGGTCCGCTCGGTCAAGGCCGACAGCATTCAGGTTCTCCTCCTGGCGACGTACTCCACCGCGGTCCCGGGGGCGGGGATGCAGACCCGCATGGGTGTCTACCCGCTTGACCTGGTCTGGTCCGACGGCGACTGGCGCATCCCGGCCCCTACCGGAACCTCCACCACCGACTACACCACCCTCGTCGCCGAGCCGGGCAGCCCCCAGGCATCGGCGAAGGGCTGGAACGAATTCAAGCGATAGAGCGAGCGATAGCGATGCTCAGCACGAACACCACAAGGAGGCCGGCATGCCCTGCGGCCTGACCGACCCCGTCGGCTGTGTCACCGACGGCGTCATCGGCAGCGTCGGCGGCGAGGCGGTCAGCAAGCTCGCCGTAGGCGCATGGGAGTCGATCTGCAAAAGCTTCGCCGACGCCATGACCGAGCTGCTCAAAGCTTTCGCCGCCGCGTTCGCCTCGATGCCTGGCCCCGACCTTGCGTCCAACGGAGTGCGCTCCGTCTACGCCATCTCGCTCGGCATCGCTGCCTCTGTGGCCTGCCTCCTGGTCATCGGCCAGGTCATCCGCACCGTCTTCACCCACGACGGCCGCCCCCTGGCAGCCGCAGCCGTGGGACTGGGCAAGGCGGTTATGGCTTTCCTGCTGACCCTCGTGCTGGCCTCCACCGCGCTGCTGGCCTCCGACGAGATGACCCGCTACATCGTTGACAACACCATCGGCGGCCAACAGCAGCTCTCCGACAAGCTCTCCAAACTCGTCGCCTGGAACCCCGGGCAGAGTGCGTCTCTGCTGCTCATCCTCGCGGTGCTGGGCATCCTGCTGACGATCGTTCTGTGGTTCGAGATGCTGCTGCGCGGCGCCGCCATCATGGCCCTGATTGCCACCTCGCCCATCGCCGCCGTCGGCCAGATCTCCGACTCCACCAAGCGCTGGTGGTCGCAGCTGGTCGGGATGACCATCCAGCTGATCTTCCTGAAGGTCGTTATCGCGATGGTCTTCTCTCTCGGCTTCAACCTCGCGGGGGACAGCCAGGACCTCACCACCACCCTGTCCGGCATGCTGGTCCTTCTGCTCGCCGCGCTTGCCTGGCCCGCGGTCGCAAGGTTCTTCACCTTCGCCAGCGTCCAGGTCGGAGGTGGAGCAGGGCTTGCCGCGCTGCTCGGATTCGCCGGAGGCCAACTCGCCACCGCAGGTGGTGCGGCCAGCGGGCCGACTCCTGACACCTTCGGACAGGAGACGGCGAGCCGGACGATGGCGGGGGTCGAGAGCCGCGGCGGTGTGCCCGGTGCAGGGGCCGGCGGAGCGGGTGCTGTCGGCGGTGCCGCCGGGAAGCTCGGCGCTGTCGGTGCCGGTGTCCGGCTCGCTCAGCAGGCCGTCAACTCGCTCGCGCAAGGCATGGAGAAGATGGCCGGGCACGCCGGTGCCTCGGGCGCCAACGCCTTCGCCGCCCAGCCCGCCGGGTACGTCCACCGGTACCCGTCTGCCCAGTCCGGGGCAGGCCCTCGCCAGGATCAGCCGGTCTCGGAGACCGACCAGGGGACTGCGCTGGCCGAGCCGGAAGCCCCCTCCGCTCAGCAGGCCGACCACCAGCACGCCCTCCACGAGGCCACCCCCGAGCTGCCGGTCGCGTCCGGCCGCAGCGACCCGCCCACGATCGAGTTCGCACCGTTGCCCGCAGGCCCGGCACCGAGCGGAGCAACCCCCGGAGCACCGGCAGCGCCTCCGCCGACATCACCGTTCAGCGGACCCGCGGCGGCCTCCTGGAGCAGCACCTCCCAGGCCGGCGCACCCCAGCCCGCGGCCTCCGCCCCGGCGCAGGCCCCGGCCCCCGCGCCGAAGCCGACCAGCGCCACATCGGCCCCGCTGCCGGTGAGCGGGCCGACCGCCAACACCAGCCCCCCGGCACCACAGGCACCGGCCGCCACCCCGCAGCCGGCCCCGGCCCCTGCCCCGCAACCCAGGCCGGAGCAGTCCAGGCCCCCGGCCGTACAACCGGCCGACCCCGCACCAGCCAGTGAGCCGTCAACCGGCCCGGCAGACCAGCCCGAAGGAGGCAACGCGTCGTGAGCACCCAACAAGCCCCGGCGAGAACCTACTTCGGCTGGCAGGAGGAACGCGTGGCGTTCCTGTTCGGCCTGAGCACCCAGCGAGCGGCCATGCTTGGCGCTGCCGTGCTGGCCGGTATCTGGCCGTTCGCCATCTCGCACGTCCGCGTGGGCCTCGTGACCTGGCCTGTCGCCTTTGTCCTTCTCCTGCTTGCGTTCGTCCGGATCGCCGGCCGGACTGTCGATGAATGGGCGGTCTCTGCCGTGTCCTTCGAGATTCTCAAGTTCCGTGGGCAGAACCGTTTCCTCGGCGGGGCGTTCTCGCCTCGCTCGGCGGTCACGGACGAGCCGACGATGGACCTGCCGGGCATCCTCGCGCCGCTGTCGATCCTCGAAGCTGACGGGGGCAGCGGCGACCCGATCGCGGTCATCCACCACCAGCTCGACCGCAGCTTCACCGCCGTGGCCCGGATCCGTGTCCCCGGTATCGGCCTGATCGACTCCCACCGGCGCGACCAGCGCGTGGCCGGCTGGGGCGAGCTGCTCAACAGCCTGTGCACCGAGGGCAGCCCCATCATCCGCATCCAGGCACTCCAGCGGCTCCTCCCCGAGTCCGGGGCCGCACTCCAGCGCTGGCACCAAGACCACGTCTCGGACCAGGCCCCCGACGTCGCGGTGGACATCACCAGGTCGTTGCTGTCCACCGCCACCCTGGCGACCAGCCAGCGCGAGGCGTATCTGGCGATCACGATGGACGCCGCCCGCGCCGCCGGTCCCATCAAGGCCGCCGGTGGCGGGACCAGCGGTGCCGCCACCGTCCTGGTCCGCCAGCTGCGAGCCCTGACGTCCGGCATCGCCTCCGCTGACCTCCAGGTAGAGGCGTGGCTGGGCCCGCGCGAGCTCGCGGAGGTCCTGCGAGTGGCGTTCGACCCACACAGCAGCCGCATGCTCGCCGACCGCCGCGCCGCAGCGACCGCCGCCATGGTCCGCGGGCTCGAAGCGCCCGTCGAACCCGGTGTCGACCCGATCGCGGCCGGCCCCTCCGCAGCCGAGAGCTGGCGTGGCCGCTACGAGCACGACGGCGCGCTGAGCGTCACCTACGCCGTCCGCAGCTGGCCCAAGAACAAGATCTACTCCACCGCGCTCGCCCCGCTGCTGGGCGAAGGCCAGTACCGACGGAGCTTCAACATGCACATCGAGCCTCGGAGCCCCAGGGCCGCCGAGCGCGAGGTGATGCAGGAGCGGACGGCGCGCTCGGTCGCCGTGAGCATGAGGCACAAGACCGGACAGATCGTGCCGGAGCACGAGCGCCAGGCGCTCCGCCAGGCCGAGGCACAGGACGCCGAGCGCGCAGCCGGCCACGGGCTGGTCCGCTACACCGCCTACTGCACCGTCACCGTGACCAACCACGCCGATCTGGAAGACGCCTGCGCCGCGCTGGAGGCCGACGCCAACAGCGGCCGGATCGAGCTTCAGCGGATGTGGATGGCCCAGGACCTTGGCTTCGCCCTCGGTGCCCTCCCGGTCGGCATGGGCCTGCCCAAGAAGCGAGTGGCCTGATGATCCGCCGACGGCAGCAGCAGGCAGACCTCCCTGTCCTCGACCTGGCCGACGTGCTCGGCCGCCCCACCCCGGCCGCGCCGACGCCCCCGAAGGCGAAGACGCCCAGGCCGCGCCGCGAGCCTGTCGCCCCCCGGCGCGGGTGGGCCCGCCCCTTCGCCGGCCGAGCCCCCCGGATGCCCTCCATCCCCGTCTACCGAGGCAGTACGGGCCAGGTCCAGGGCCTCTACCCCTGGCTGTACGGGCAGTCGATGCCCCCGGCCGGTGCCTACATCGGTGTCGACTGCCTGGCCGGTGGCGCTTTCTCCTGCCACCCGATCGAGTGGCTGCACCGCGGGCTGATCACCAACCCGAATCTGCTGGTGACCGGGGTGCCGGGCGCAGGCAAGTCCGCGACCGTCAAGGTGTTGTCGACACGGCTCGCCGCCTACGGCGTGCGCACCTTCGTGCTGGGCGACATCAAGAACGAATACGCCCCCTTGGCCAGGGCGTTCGGTGTCGAACCCGTCGAACTCGGTCCGGGACTGCGCAACCGATTGAACCCGCTGGACGCCGGTCCGCTCGGCAGCAACCTGCCCTCCGACCTGGAGGAGCTCCGAGAGCGCCTGGACGAAGTCCACCGTCGGCGGATCACCCTTCTCTCCTCCCTGCTGGTCATGCGGCTCGGTCGCAACCTGACTCCTACCGAGGAGGCCGCGCTCTCCCTGGCGATCCAGCACTCCTCCGGCCAGGCCGCAGGTGCCAGCCACCTCCAGGATCCGACGATCCCTCAGGTCTGGGCCCTGCTACGCGATCCGCTGCCCGAGATGGCGGACGAACTCCGGGTCCGTGGCGCTGACGTAAGCGAGCTGCGGGAGATGATCCGGCCGGCCGCCGACGCGCTCGGCAACATGGTCCGCGGCAGCCTCAGCGGTCTGTTCGACGGGCCCACCACCGTGAGGCCCGACTTCGACGCGCCGATCCAGACCGTCGACCTCTCCCGGATCGACGGCCGCGGCGACGAGACCGTGGCCATGACCCTTGCCTGCGTGTCGAGTTGGGGCCAGGCCGCGATCGACGAGCCCGGCGGGCCCGTCCGCCTGGTCGTCCGCGACGAGCTGTGGCGCGCGATGCGCGTCCCCGCGATGATCCGCAAATTGGACTCTGACCTGCGGCTCTCCCGTGCCCAGGGAACCATCCAGGTCCTCAGCACACACCGGTTGGCGGACTTCGAGGCCGTCGGCGCGCAGGGCAGCGAAGAGGTCAGCATCGCGCGCAACCTGATCGCCTCCTGTGACGTGCGGATCTGCCTGAGGCAGGACACCGCACCCCTCGCCATGACGCGCGACGCGATCGGCCTTACCGACACGGAGTGCGCACACATCGGCAGCTGGTCCGGGGAGCAGATCGGCCGTGCCATCTGGAAGATCGGCCGGACCTCCAGTCACGTGGTGCAGACCATCCTCAGCCCGATCGAGCGTCAGTTGTACTATACAAACGAGAAGATGGCCGTCTGATGGCCACCGCGTCGAACTCCACCGTCGCCCGGCGGCCAGTCCTGGACGGCCCGGCGGACTACCTGATCGTCCTGCTGATCATCGTGGTGGTCACCGTCACTGTCGGGACATGGACCACCGGCCAGGTCGCCGGGCTGATCACGCACCTCGCCTGGCCCGACGCGGAGTTCGGCGACGCCTTCGCCATCGCCCAGCATGTGCCGCACCACTTGGACAACCCGAAGGCCGCCTGGCCCGAGCAGGCCCGCCCCGACCTGCCCGGCCCGCTCGGCTTCGCCGTCGCGGCCGGCATCGTCGCCTGCGCGATGCTCACCGCGGGTGTGGTCGTCCTGCGCAGGCTCCGACGGACCCGCCAGGTTCGCGGCTTCGCTTCCCCCGCGCAGCTGGCGAAGACCATGTCCGCCGCAGCGGTCGTCAAGCGCGGGCCGATCGTCCGCCCCGCCCTCCGGGGACGCCGGATCAAGCCGGCCGATGTCGCCGTGCAAATCGGCCGCACCGCAGCCGGGATGCTGCTGTGGCTCTGCGTCGAGTCGTCCGTGCTGATGCTCGCGGCTCCGCGGCAGGGCAAGACGAGCCAGGTGATCATCCCGTGGATCAAGGCGTGGCAAGGCCCGCTGCTGATCACCAGCGTCCGCGGCGACGTGCTCGACGCGACCGCGCTGATCCGCCGCCGCCTCGGCCCAGCGCTGGCGATGACCCCGACGGGCATGGTCGAGTGGCCGGACCAGGTGCAGTGGTCGCCCTCCTCGGGCTGCGAGGACTTCGGGAAGGCCATGCAGCGGGCGGACCTGATGGTCCGGATCGGCAAGAGCGAGACCAGCGACAGCTCCGGGGCCGGCTTCTTCGGTGCCACCGCGACGAGCCTGCTGGCCGCCTGGCTGCACGCTGCGGAGATCACCGGCCGCAGCATGGACGATGTCCTCCGCTGGGCCTTCAACCCCAGCATCGAGGAGCCCATCCGCCTTCTCGCTGAGTCCACCCGTGCCGAGCCCGGCGTGGCAGAGATGCTCGATGCCCTCTACCGGCAGCCCGGTGAGACCCGCGCGAACCTCTTCAGCACGGCCCAGACCGCACTCACCCCGTTGTTCTCGCCCTTGGCGCGCCGCACCTTCGTTCCTAGGGCCGGTAACAGCATCAACATCGAGGACTGGCTGCGGTCCAACGGCACGATCTACCTGCTGGTGGACAAGGAGGACTCGAAGGCGCTCGCGCCGCTGATCGCTGCGTTCGTCGCTGAGGTCTTCAGCACCGCCAAGCGGATCGCCGACCGCTCACCCGGCGGCCGACTGGACCCGCCGTTGGGAGCGCTGCTGGACGAGGTCGCCAACGTGACCCCGTTGCCGAACCTCCCCGATCTGATGAGTTTCGCGGGCGGTTCAGGGATCTACGTTCTCGCGGTGCTCCAGAACATGGCCCAGGCCAGGTCGATTTGGGGGCGAGATGGAGCGGAGATGCTGTGGGGCAGCTCCACCGTCAAGGTTGCCCTCGGTGGTCTCGGCGGCGACGAGCTCCACGAGTTCAGCAAGCTCGCAGGGGACTTCCGGGAGTCGCTGACCACCTACCAGAGCGGCAGCCACGGCACCACGATGCAGACCACCCTCCAGGACCGGAAAGCCGTCACCCCGGACGAGATCCGCACTCTGGACGAGGAGAAGCGCGAGGCCCTGGTGCTCCACGCCACCACCCCCGTCGCCAAGGTCCGTCAGCAGCGCCACTACGAGGGCCCCGACCGCAAGGCGTACGAGGAGAGCATCGAGTGGGCACGCCGCTACCGTGCCGGCGAACTCGACCCGACCGAGGTGGCCGCATGATGATCCGACCCCCCTGGAGCACAGGTCACCACGAGCCGAGCGCAGACGCCGACCACCGCTGGAAATCCCGATTTGACTGGCGGCACCACCGGGGGTTGCTCCGCCGAGCCGAAGCCTCGATTGACTCCACCCTCCGCTGGAGCGGACCGGTGCGCGGCATCGACGGCGCGTACTACCACGCCGGAGAAGACCACACCGGTGCCCCCGTGGTGTCGGTGTTCAGCCCCGGCTCCCAGGAGACCGTCCCCGCACTGTGGCCGACCGACGATTGGGCTGCCCACCGGGCCCTGACCGACGGGCGCCTCCACCCGCTGAGCACCTGGCGCCCCACTCGGGCCGACCAGGAGGACCTAGTGCTCGCGTACCTGGTCCAGCGCCCGCGTGAACTCGCCGACCTCGGCGGCTGGGTGCCGGTGGACACGTTCACCGCCCACGTTCGGTACGGCATCTACGAGGCAATGCTGACACTGCACGCCGACGCCGAGCCGGCCGTGCCGGAGGCCATTGAGGAGCGCATCCAGAGAAGCACCGAGGCGCTGTCGCCGCGCCTGGCGCAGCTGGTTGCCGACACGATGGACCACTCCGCCTACCTTCGTCGACTGCTGCTCACCCCGAGCACATCGGTCGAGGCGCTCGACGCCGCTGTGAGCCTGGTGATGGCCGACTGGAAGGCGACCTCTCCGATCCGGCGGCTGGACCACCCCGAGCGCACCCGCTCCCTGATCGCTCTGCTCCAGGACCAGACATGACCGACCACGAGATCACGCCGATCGGCCGGGTCAAGCACCGCCCGCATGCCCGGGTACGCCCGATCCGCCGCCGCCGCGCCGACAACGCCCCCGTCAAGAGCGCCAGCTCCGCAGCCGTCGTGGCAGGCGCACCCACACGCCTGGTCGAGTGGCACACCATGACCGGGCCAGAGCGAGTCGAAGCGTGGGCCGGGCTCTGCGCCTGGGTGACCTGGCTCCACGACCGCTACGAGCTGGCGGTTGAATCGCGGCTCCCGCAGTGCTGGGCCGAGCACCCCGGGTTGATCGAGGAGCTGTGGGCGCTCAAGGTCTGGCGGGAGGAGATCTACGGAGCCGCCCCGGACCATCAAGTCGGCCAGGCATCGCGCTATTGGCATGCTGAGCTGCGCGCCGTGGTGGCCAACGCGACCGGCGTCTACGCCACAGCCTGCCGAACCGGGCACCGCGGCCCCGACATCCGGGCCGCAGAGTCCCCTGACCTCCAGAAGCGCTGGGCCGAAGCCGACGCCTGGGCCGGAATCCCGGCCCGGTTGCTCGCCACCCACGCGGACACCGCCGAAGCCGGCAGCCCCGACCGCCTCACCGCCCCCCAGATGGACGATGCGCTCGCTCGCGGTCTCGCCTCGCCGATCAGCCCCGGCATCCCCGAGTACGTGCGATTCGCCGACACCTGGTGGGCGATCGAGTTGAGCGGCGACTGGCTGCGCATCGTCAACGAGGAACTGCTGGAACGGCTTGATGAGGCTGCCGCCCGGATGGCCGCCGCCGACGACGCCGCCCGCCGCTACCGAGAAGCCACCACCGGATCGACGCCGAGGACGAACCGATGACCAACCCCGACCTCGCGCTGCGAGCCGAGCAGGCCGTCATCGGCGCGGCGCTGCGTGAGCCCCAACGGCTCGACCAGATCGCCTACTTGACCCCGGATCGGATGGCCCACCCCACCAACCGCGCCCTGTTGGCTGCCCTGGTCGAGTCGCGGACCAGCAACCCTGCCACGCCCGCCGCCCGGATGCCGGACCTCATCGCCCAGAAGGCGGCCGTCCGCGGTGTCGGCGCCGACTACCTCCGCCGGCTCGCCGACGCGGCACCGCAGCCCCGGAATATCGCGAGCTACGCCCGACTCGTTCAAGAGGCGGCCGTCCGGCGGGACCTCGCGCTCCACCTCGACCGGCTCCGCACCACCGCGGGCGAGCGCGGACCCCAACCGTCGCTCGACCGGCTTGCTCAGCGGCTCGAACAGCCCCAGCCGGGCGCCAAGTTCAGCGAACCCGCCCCCGAGCCGTACCAGCCGCGAACCCAGCCGACCCACAGCCACGAGGTCCGGGTCGACCTTCGGCTTGAGCGCCAGGACGCCGTGCTCGCGGACCTTCTCCAACACCCCGAACACGTCCGTGAGGTGAGCACCTGGCTCTACGCCGAGGCGTTCGAGGCGGGGCCGCGCAGAGAGGTGTACGAGGCGATCGTCGTCGTCGCCGAGCGCGGCGATCCGGTCGACCAGCTGACGATCGAGTGGGAGGTGCACCGGCAGGACCCGGAGCGCTACGAGGTCAAGGTCGAGGTGACGGTGGAGGAACGACCCGACTACCTGGCCAGGCTCGCCGCCACGGCCGTCGTCGTCGGCGCGGCCGTCGAACTCGGCAGAGAGATCATGGCCGAGGACATCCGGGCGAAGCTCGCGAGTGACTTCGCCGGCATCGACGTGACCACCCGCGGCCCCAGCACCGATCCCGCGCCGAGCCCGGAAGTTAGGGTGAACGCACCGGCTCCGCAGGTGCAGCCCGCTCCGCTTCTGCAACCGCCCCCGGTACAACAGGCCCCCGCTGTCCAGTCGAACATCCGGCCGTGAGGGGGAGGTAATGATCAATTCCGAAGTAGGGGTGCAGGCCGACCTCAGCCACGCCGAGATGGACGCGGTCCTCGCTGACGGTACGGCCCACCACCTCAGCGAGACGATCAGCGACTTCGCCTGGTACCAGTCGAGTTGGTGGATCTACGACCGGGCCGGCTGGTGGCAGGTCACCAGGGCGGATGTCGCGGCTGGACTGGACCTGATGGCGCACAACATGCGCCTCGCCGATCAAGCCGTCCGACGATCAGCTACATAGCCGATGCGCGCCGCCTCTGAGTGCCGGATCACGCCGCCGATCGCACGGCGTCAAGAAACTGGCCAACACCTTCGACGTGCTGGTGCCCGCTCAGCGCGGGCGCGAGATCGCTGATCTGGCGGATGCAGCGGGTGGATCCGGTGTGCTGGGCGAGGAGCAGGGCCTGATGTGCTGTGGCCGCGCCTTGGTCGACCTCGCCTTGGCGAAGGAGGCTTTCGGCCTCGTAGGTGAGGAACACCGCCCGGGTTTTGTCGCGGGCGGTGGGCAGCAGGGTGACGCCTTCGGTGATCTGCCGGTGGGCGGGGCCAGGTTCGCTGAGGTCGATCAGGCAGCGGCCGGAGTCGACGGCGAGGTCTGCGGGGCTCATCCACGAGCACCACGCGGGCGGCGCGGTGGTCGCTACGTTCAGGGCGTGTTCGGCGGCGTCGAGGGCGCGTCGGCAGGCTCGGGCCTCGCCGGTCATGGCGAGGGCGCGGGCGCGGCGCAGGTTCAGCAGGGAGCGGGCGGTGGGGTCCTCGGTGCGGGTCAGGGCGTGGTCGAGGACTTGGATGGCGGGTGCGCCGTGGCCCAGCCACATGCTCTGGTAGGCGAGGTCGGAGAGGATGCCTGCGCCGCGGTCGGTGTCGCCGGCGTGGTGGGCGGCGTGGAGGGCTGCGGTCCAGTAGCGGGCGGCAGCGGAGTGGTGCTCGTGGTCGAACTTGTGCCAGCCGATGGTCTGCGCGAGGGAGGAGGCCAGCAACTGGAGCCGTACGCCGGTCTGTTCGCTGTAGGAGGCGCTCTCCAACAGGCCCACGACGGTGTCGTAGTAGGAGTCCAGCAGGGGAGCGGTGTGCTGGCGGTCGGCGGTGGCCAGGGAGGTGAGCTGGTGGACGCTGGTCTCCAGCCAGCCGGCGAACTCCGGGTCGACGGTGCGTCCGTCGGTGGCCGTGGCGGCGAGGGCGGGGTCGAGGGTGGCCCACTGCTGGGAGAGGGTGATCAGGGCGGCGGGCGCGAGGCCCAGCAGGGTGCGGCGGTTGAGCATGGCGCGGCGTTGGGCCTCTCTGAGGGCGGCGACCGTGGCCCCTGTGCCCAGGGGGAGCGGCGCCTCGGTTCCGGGCAGCCAGTACGGCCAGCCCAGGGCGGTGACGTGTTCGGGGTCGACGCCGAGGGCTTCGGCCATCAAGAGCTGAGACCACTCGCTCGGGGGGCGGGCGGTGGGCCGCTCCCAGGCGTAGACCTGCTGCTTGGTGGTGCCGGCCCGGCGGTCGCGGCGGCGCGCGGCAGCTCTCATCGCCACCGCCAGGTCGGTCATCGACATGCCCCGCAAGGCCCGGGCGACGGTGATCGGGTGTTGGAAACTCTGCGCGTCCACGGACCCCATCTCAGCACCAGCCGGGCGACGGGCGGGTCGAAACGAGCGGGTTCCATTACCCCTCCATGACGGCTGAACCCTGTTGCACCGCACGGAGGTTCGGTTGTACTCGCACCTCCGGGCCGATCGGCCCGCGTGATCGAACGACTGCGCGGAGGTTGTGGTGGACGACGTGGTGACCGTCGCGGTGAGCGGCGCGGACAACACCGGCAAGACCAAGCAGCTGGGCATCCTGGCCCGCCGCCTCGGTGCGCTGGCAGTCCACGCGGGTCCGCTGGACGCGCACGACGACCGCTGGGAGCGGATCAAGACGCAGGGGATGGGCACCTGGTGGTGGCACGACGCGCCGGTGCAGGAGGTCGCCGATGTCCTCGCCTCCTCCTACCTCGCCCGCTCCCGCCACGCCGCCACCCTGCCCGGCGTGCGCCTGGTGGACCGTGGTCTGCCGATGCTGGAGGCGTCGCTCGCGGCGACGGTCGCGGTGCGCGAGCAGCTCGACCCGAACAGGGCGGCCCACCGGGCCCGCCAGCTGCTCACCCCGTTCGCGGCAGAGCTGGAGGCGGCCGAAGCCGGGGAGCGGGGCGTCCTGCTGCTGCACGACGAAGACCCCGAGGTCGGCACCCGCCTGAGCCTGTCCCACGAAGCGAGTATCACCGACACCTACGCCGCTTACCAGCGGCACCTGCACCACCAGATCCACCGCCTCGCCGACGCGGGCCGCTTCGCCGAGGTGATCGTCGTCGCCGGGCGGCCGGTCGTCGCCGTCCAGGACGAACTGCGCCGCCGCCTCCACCCCCACGCCCCGGCCATCCCCACCGGCTGCCTGCCCGGCCTCGGCGTCGTCGCGCTCGGCGGCCTGTCCGAGAGCGGCAAGAGCACCATGGGGGAGTACCTGCGAACCCGCCACGGCCACGACCGCCTCAAGATCGGCTACCTGATCGAGCAGGCCGCCGCCCACGCTGGCATCACCGACCCCTACGCCCTGCCCCCGGTGGTGCGCGCCGAACTGCTCCTGGACGGACTCGACCGCTACGCCGCCGCCCACCACTACCTCACCCGCCTCACCATCGAATCCCTCCACGAGTACGACGTGACCGCCGAGCTGCGCCGGATGCTCGGCGGCCAGCTGACCGTCGCCTACGTCGAGGCCACCGCCGGGGTGCGCAAGCGGCGCGGCACCGCCGGGGCGGCCGACGTGGAGGTCCGCGACGAGGTGAAGCAGTCCCGGGGCGCCGGGCGGATCGGGGAGATCGCCGACCTGATCGTGTCCAACAACGGGACCAGGCTCGCGCTGGAGCGGCAGTTGGACCGGCTCGCCCTCGATGCCGCCTGGCCGGCCGTCGCCCCGGCCACCGCTCCGGTGAACACCCTCGGCCTGCCGCTCGCGCTGGAGGTCTTCCTCACCGCCCTGCTGGAGCGCACCACCGGCGGCGCCAGGCCGGTCATCGACCTGCTCGCCGTCACCGGCTCCGGAGCCCGCGGCAAGTACCAGCAGGGCTGGTCCGACCTGGACGTCTTCGTCATCGCCGAACCCGACCGCACGCAGGACCTGCGGGCCGCGCTGGCGGAGGTTCAGCAGACCCTCGGCGCGGTGAAGTTGGGCATCACGGTGCTCAGCAGGGCCGAGTGCTTCGCGGGCACGGTCACCTCCCGCCTGCTGCACGTTCTCACCCTGCTCGGCTCGGGCGCCCTGCTGCCGCAGTGGGTGCGCGCCGGGCTGGTCATCCCGGCGCCGCCGCTCGCCGACGATGTCACCGCCAGCGTCAAGGCCGCTGTCCAGGCAGCGGTCGAGATCCGCCGCCAGCTCCTCAAGCCCGCGCCGGACCTGCGCGCCCTCTACAAGATCACCGCACTGCTGGCCAAGATCCTGGCCCGCTTCGACGGCGTGGAGCGGGCCGGGGACGAGGAGGCGCTGTCGGACCTGGTGGCCCGCGTCGGCGCCCGGCCCGAGCTGGTCGCGGCGGCCCGCGACGACCAGGCCGCCGCGCGCGAGCTGGCCGCCCTGGTGCTGGCCCAGTGGACGGCCACCCTCCCGCCCGCCACGGCGGTGGCCGCGTGAACGCCGACGTGCGGCCGGTGTTCCGCAAGCGGATGCCCCAAGCAGCTGCCGTGGCGGAGGAGTTCGGGTGGCGCCAGCTCGCCGGACGCCTCCAGATCCCGCACTTCTACGGCCGCACCCCCGTCGACAAGGCTCACCATGTCCTCGCCTACGAGGACGTGTTCGCCCCCGGCCGGGCCGGACACCTTCTGGGCGACCTGATCACCCTCGTCGACGAGGACCCGGCCGCCGTCGACGCGGTCACCGCCCTGATCGACGCGGTCTGCGACGACCTGATCGCCGCCGTGGCCGGCAGCGGGCGCACCGCCGCCCTCGCCGAGTGCGTGCCCGGCCTCTACGCGGACCGCATCCGCCCCGCAGGCCGCATCGACACCTGGTGGCTCGACCCCACCCTCACCCTCAGCCCCGGCTCCGACACCCTCCCGCCGGTGCGCGAGCTCACCGACTGGACCATCACCGCCAACGGCACCCGCCTGCCGCTGGACGTGCCCGCCGCGATCCGCACCACCCGCACCTCCCTCGCCCCGGCCAGCCGCTGGACCACCGCCCTCACCCAAGGCGACCCCACCGAACCCAACATCACCACCGCCGCGACCGGGCCCGGCGCGGTGTGGCTGGACTTCGAGCACGCCGGCCGCAACACCCTCCCGGGCGAGATCGCCACCCTCCTCTGGTACCTGCACGCCCTCGGCGGCTGGCTCGTCCCCCTCCACCAACGCACCACCTACATCCGCACCTTGCGCCTGCACCTGCCCCCAGCCGCGCACCCCACCGTCGAACACGCCGAAGTCTCCACCCGCCACCGCCACCTCGACCTCCACTACACCTGGCCCACCGGCCCCGGCCGACGGGCCGCCCTCCACCGCCTCCTGGCCCGGCTGCGCACCGACCTCGGCTCCGCCGCCGGCCTGCCGCCCGGCCGCGAACTGGAGACGCTGACGCCCTTCCTCACCGCCCGGCTCCTCGGCGTCATCCCGCCGAGCCTGCTCGGCGACACCGAACTCCTCCTCCTGCTGGCCAAGCTCGCCGAACTCCAAGCAGCCCAAGCCCAGTTCACCCACACCGACCCGCTGTCCGCCCTCACCCCCGTGGAGCGACCGTGACCCTCACCCTGCCCGAACTCCCGCTCGCCCACCGCCCGCTACAAGGCCGAACCGCCCTGGTGACCGGCGCGGCCACCGGCATCGGCGCGGCCACCACCCGGGCCCTCGCCGCCGCCGGGGCCACCGTCGTCATCGCCCACCACGCCCAGATCGACCAGGCCCGCACCGTCCTGGAGGCCGTGCGCCGCGCCGGATCCGACGGCATCGAGGTCAGCGCCGACCTCACCGACCCCGCCGCCGTCACCCTGCTGGTCAGCCAGGCCGCCTCCGAGGTCGGCCCGGTCGACATCCTCGTCAACAACGCCGGCGCCTACCCCAGGATCGCCTGGCAGGACACCGACGAGGACGCCTGGGCTCGCATCCTCGACATCAACCTGAGCGCGCACGTGCGGACCTGCCGGGCCGTCACCCCCGCGATGATCGAACGCCAGTGGGGCCGGATCATCAACATCTCCTCCGTCAACGCCCGCATCGGCCGCCCCGGCCTGACCGCCTACAGCACCGCCAAAGCCGGACTGCTCGGCCTGACCCCCTCGCTGGCCAGGGAACTTGGCCCGCACGGCATCACGGTGAACACTGTCGTACCGGGAGCTATCCAGGTCGACGCCGAGAACGACCTCCCGGTGCACCACCGCGCCCGGCCGCAGGACCAGATCGCCCGGCAGTGCGTCCCCCGCCGGGGCCAGCCGGAGGACGTCGCCGCCGCGGTCGTCTACTTCGCCAGCCCCAGCGCATCCTTCACCACCGCCCAGTCGTTGCACATCGACGGCGGCTGGCTGCCCAACTGACCGCCCCACCAGCCACGATGGAGACCACCATGAAGCAGCGCGTGCGCGCCGTCCTCCTTACCCCGACCGGCACCACCCTGGTGATGAAGCGCGTCCGCCCCGGCACCGACCCGTACTGGGTCCTGATCGGCGGCGGCATCGAGGACACCGACACCACCCTCGAAGACGGGCTCCTGCGCGAGATCCGCGAGGAGATCGCCGGCACCGGCGAGGTCATCCGCCCGTTCGCCGAGCTGACCAACGACAAGGGTGAGACAGAGCACTTCTACCTCGTCAGCGTCACCGAGTGGAACTTCGCCGCCCGCACCGGCCCCGAGTTCGACCGCGACGACCGCGGCGAGTACCACCTCGAAGAAGTCCCGCTCACCACCGACGCCATCAAGACGCTCAACCTGCTGCCGCCCCAGATCAAGCACCTCCTGGCCGACGCGATCGAGGCCGGCAACCTGCTGGCCACCGCCTAGGCGGCCGGAGAGCGGAAGGGCAGCCGACGTGCACGAGGACGAACCGCTGGAGCAGTGGGCCGCGAGGTGGGCGGCCAAGCGCCGCCCGGCCGGGGAGCTGAAGGTGGTCCGCGTGGACGGGAGCGCAGGAGGCGCACACCTTAGCCCGGACGAGCCCCGCCTGATCCTGGGCTGGGACGGATACCAGTGGCTGCCCGAAGCGGTAGCCCCCGACTACCCGACCGCACAGCGCATCCTCAACAGGATCGAGGGCGACGGCGTGATGAGGGGGACCGTCGCACCGGTGCCGAAGAAGCCCGGGCGACACCGTCGAACCACCTGAGGTCGCGCACCCCAGTGGTGCGGGAACTGCCGATGACCAGCTCCGCGTCAGTACCCACTGCCGACTGCGATGGCGGGTCCGATACCCACCAGGTCCGCCTGAGTGGCGGTGGTGGTGAGGTCGGCGGCGCCAAAGCCGACGGAGAACCGCTTGCACCAGATGACGGCGCTGTGGAAGCGGGTGAGGTCGGTGCCGGCGGGGACGGCGTAGTTCTGGTTGCCCAGGTTGCCCTTGAGGCGGCTCAGTTCGACGGCGTCGGGGCCGAGGTTGTCGAGCTTGGACTCGGCGGCGGGGCGGGTGGAGAGGTAGACCCTGACGTCGGGGCCCTCGGAGGTGGCGAGGTCCTCCAGGCGCAGGACGGCGCTGCCGTCGGCGAGGCGGATGAGCCGGGCTCGGCCAGTGGTGGTGTGCTCGCCCGAGACGAAGCTCCCGCGCCCGAGGTCCGTCGACGCGGCGCTGGACGCCGGAGGCGAGGGGTTCGTGGTGCGGCCGGCCGGGGGCGTGGCGGCGGGAGTGGTGGTGGTGGGTGCCGCCGGTGCGGTGGGAAGGGCCTCGTCGACGGTGGTGTCGGTGAAGGCCTTCCACGGCTGGAAGGTGATCAGGCCGCCTGCGAGTACGGCTAGGAGCGCGAGCGACAGGACGGCCAGGATCGGCTTGGGAATGCGTCCTCGCATCACGTGCTCCGGGAATGAGAAAACAGGTGAACGGACACGACTCAACACCTCTGGCGCGCTTTCCACCAGCCCCGGAGTCATTACAGAATTCTGACGTCAATGCGCCGAACGGGGCGCCCGGGAATGACCTGACACATTTCCCGGGCGTCCCGTTGCTGCCCCTCGGAGCGCCTGTACGGTCGTCAATCGTCGGATGCGGCTCAGCCCTGGCGGCCCTTGAAACGAGGGTCCTTGCGGTTGATGACGTAGACCTTGCCCCGGCGGCGCACGATCTGGGCGCCGGGCTTGTTCTTCAACGATCGCAGCGAATTGCGAACCTTCATGCGAATCCCTCCTGGGGTTCCGTGGCCGGCCTGTGCCGGCCGTGGGTCGCAAACGCGGGTCGGGGGCGGTTCATTCCACCGAAGAAGCGGAGTGGACTGCTCCGGAAAAACCTTGGAGAAATTCTCGCGGACCGGGAATCACCCTCGGACACCTAACGGTTGATGGGTCCCGTAAGCGTTAGAACCGAGTGTGAGAGGAGCTCCAGATGGCCATCGACGTCACCGGCGACACCTTCGCCGAGCAGGTCCTGGGCAGCGACAAGCCGGTCCTGGTGGACTTCTGGGCCCAGTGGTGCGGGCCCTGCCGCCAGGTCAGCCCGATCCTGGACCGCATCGCCACCGAGAACGGCGACCGCCTGCGGGTGGTCAAGGTCAACGTGGACGAGAACCCCGACCTCGCCAAGCAGTTCGACATCCGGGCCATCCCCGCGATGAAGCTCTTCAAGGGCGGCGAGGTCGTCCACGAGCTGCTCGGCGCCATGCCCGCCCAGGCCCTGCTCGGCGAACTGGAGCCCCACCTGTGAGCAGCGGCGGCACCACCACCCTGCGGTCCCTCTTCCGCTTCCGGAAGCCGGCCACCACGCCAACCACCCACCAGCACACCACAACCCAGGAAGGCACTGCCATGTCCCGTCTGCCCCTGATCCAGCCCGAGACCGCCACCGGCGAGGCCGCCGAGCTGCTGGCCGGCGTCCAGAAGGCGCTCGGCGTCACCCCGAACATGACCAAGGCCATGGTCAACAGCCCCGCCGTCCTCAAGGCCTACCTCGGCTTCTCCGGCGCCCTGGGCAGCGGCTCCCTCGGTGCGGCGATCGGTGAGCGGATCGCCCTGCTCACCGCCCAGGAGAACGGCTGCGACTACTGCCTGTCCGCCCACACCTACATCGCCACCAACATCGCCAAGATCGACGGCGACGAGGCCACCGAGGCCCGCGCCGGGCGCTCCGGCGACACCAAGGCCCAGGCCGCACTCACCTTCGCCGCCGCAGTCCTGCGCACCAAGGGCGGGGTGGAGGACGCCGACGTCAAGGCCGCCAAGGAGGCGGGCCTGTCGGATGGTGAGGTCGCCGAGGTGATCGCCCACGTCGCGCTGAACGTCTTCACCAACTACCTCAACAAGGCCGGCGACGTGGCCATCGACTGGCCGGTGGTGCGCGCCGACAGCTGACCCCGGCACCACACCGGCGGGATCCCCGCCCGCCCACGGAGGACTTGCCCGACGCCCGCGCACCGCTCCCCTCGGTGCGCGGGCTGCGGCGTTCCCGGCTCCGGTCGCCGTGCGGTGGACCCCCGCGGGATGGGTCAGAGGGCTGACGGCACGGCCGGTGCGGTCCGCTCGGGGGCCGCGTCGTCGTCGCCCGGGTGGAAGGGGTGGTCGGTGTAGCCGGTGGCGCCGCCACCGTAGAAGGTGGCGGGATCGGCCTGGGCCAGCGGCAGGTCGTCGCGGTAGCGGCGGACCAGGTCGGGGTTGGCGATGAACGGGGCGCCGAACGCGACCAGGTCGGCGTGCCCGGTGCGCAGTGCCTCCTGGGCGCGGGCGAGGTCGTAGCCGTTGTTGGCGATGTAGGTACCGGTGTAGGCGTCGCGCAGGGCGCGGTAGTCGACGGTGGTGCTTCCGCCCGTCATATCGCCTTCCAGGACGTGGGCGTAGGCCAGGCCGCGGTGGCTCAACTGGCCGAGGACGTAGGTGAAGTGGGTCTGCGGGTCGGAGTCGGCCATGGAGTTGAAGCCGTTCTCCGGCGTCAGGCGCACGCCCACCCGCGAGGCGGGCCAGTGGGCGGTGACGGCGTCGAGGGCCTCGTTCAGCAGGCGCATGCGGTCGGCAACGCTGCCGCCGTAGGCGTCGTGGCGGTGGTTGGTGCCGTCGCGCAGGAACTGGTCGATCAGGTAGCCGTTGCCGGCGTGGACCTCGATGCCGTCGAAGCCCGCCGCCTTCGCCAGCGCGGCGGCGTCGGCGAACTGCGCGACGATGCCCGGAAGTTCGCCGCTGTCGAGGGCCCTGGGGGTGACGAAGTCCTGCGGGCCGGTGTAGGTGACGGCCTGGCCCGCTGGCCGAAGTGCCGAGGGGGCGACGGGAGTTTCCCCGTCCAGCAGGCTCGGGTGGGAGATGCGGCCGCAGTGCTGCAGCTGGACGAAGATCCGCCCGCCCTCGGCGTGGACCGCGTCCGTCAGGCGCCGCCAGCCGGGCACGTGGGCCTCGCCGTGCAGGCCGGGGGTGAACGGGTAGCCGACGGCCTCGGGTGAGACGGTGGTGGACTCGGCGACGATCAGGCCCGCGGTGGCCCGCTGGCGGTAGTGCTCGGCCATCAACGGCGGCACGCTCCCGTCTTCGGCGGCGCGGTTGCGGGTCATCGGCGCCATCACCATCCGGTTGGTGAGGGCCAGACCGGCCAGGTCGAAGGGCGCGAACAGGTCAACGAACATGCGGGGGCTCCAGCGTGGCTGCTTCAGGATCGTAGGACGAGTGTCCTAGAGGGCCGTCACGCTAGGTCCGCCCCGACTGCGGTGTCAACGCCTTGACGACGTAGGACACCTGACCTAGGTTGTGACTCTAGGTCGACTGTCCTACGAGGTGAGGGAGTGCGTGGTGGCTGCTGGGGCGACGCGTGAGCAGATCGTGGCGGCGGCCGACAGGCTCTTCTACCACCACGGCTTCGAGCACACCTCGTTCACCGACATCGCCGGCGAAGTGGGGCTGTCACGGGGCAACTTCTACTACCACTTCAAGTCCAAGGACGCGATCCTCGACGCGGTGATCGACGCCCGCCTGGCCAAGACCCGCCGGATGCTGGAGCAGTGGGAGTCCGAGGCGCCGACCCCGGCGGGGCGCATCCTGCGCTACGTGGAGATCGTGCTGGACAACCGCACCGACATCCAGGACTACGGCTGCCCGGTGGGCACCCTGACCACGGAGCTGGCCAAGCTGGAGCACTCCATGCTCGGCCAGGCCGGGCGCCTGTTCACCCTGTTCCGCGAGTGGCTGCGCGAGCAGTTCGCGCTCATCGCCCCCGCGGAGCAGGCCGACCAACTCGCCATGCACGTGCTCGCCTTCAGCCAGGGCGTCGCCGTGCTGGCCAACGCCTTCCGCGACGAGGAGTTCATCCAGCGGGAGGTCGACCGGATGCGCGAGTGGCTGCGCACCTACGAGAGATGAGAGAGAAACCATGTTCGTGGTCCTGCTCCGGTTCTCCGCCAACAAGGCCGAGGCCACCCGGTACCTGACCGGCCATCAGGAGTGGATCAAGCGCGGTCTGGACGAGGGTGTCTTCCTGCTGGTCGGCAGCATCCAGCCGGGTCTGGGCGGCGCGGTCCTCGCTCACGGCCTCTCGAAGGAGGCCCTGGAGGAGCTGGTGGCCGCCGACCCGTTCGTCGCCGAGGACGTCGTCAGTGCTGAGATCATCGAGATCACCCCCGGCATGGCCGACGACCGCCTGAAGTTCCTGCTGCCCTGACCCGGGCAGCCCCACTCGGCTCGCGCACACCGGCCTGACGGCGCATCAGCCGTCGTCGGCCGGGTGCCAGGGGGCGCCCGGCCGGGTGGGCCGCGCGTCGGCGGTGAGGCGGATCGCGTACACGGGTGCGGCCCCGCCAGGGACCGGGCCGAGGTACTCGTGGCCGACCATGCGGCACCAGGCGGGCAGGTCCAGCGGCGCGGCCGGGTCGGTGGCGATGACGTGCACCAGCGTGCCCGCCGGGAGGCCAGCGATCCGGTTGCGCAGCTTCAGCAGCAAGGTCACGCACAGCAGTCCGGTGCCGTTGACCGCCATGTCCGCCGCTTCGGTGGCGCTCACCGGGGCCGGCTCTGGGTGACGCGCCACAGCCGCCGCGGCAGGCCGCCCTCCTCGAAGGCGTGCACCTCGTCCAGGTGCCAGCCCTCGGCGAGGGCGTCGACCAGGGCGCGGGAGAAGTAGTGGACCGCGAAGCCGCCGTGCTCCCAGATGTCGTCACCGTGCCCGATGCCCGCACCGTAGTGGGCGTCACCGGTGTGCCGGACGGTGTAGACCAGGACCCCGCCGGGCCGCAGCACCCGGCGCACCTCCGCCACCAGGGCGCCGATCTCCTCGGTGGACAGCGCCATGCACAGCAGCATGTGGGCGAACACCGCGTCCACCGAGGCGTCCGCGAACGCCAGCGGCTCCCGGACGTCCTGCACCGCCGTGCTCACCCGCTCCGCCGTCCCCTGGGCGGCGGCCGCCTGCTGAAGCTGCGTCAGCCCGACGGGGCTGAAGTCGGTGGCCCGCACGGTGAAACCCTCACGGGCGAGGTACAGCGCGTCACGCCCGTGCCCCGCACCCAGCTCCAGCACCACCTCGGCCCCGGCCGCCCGGAAGACCGCGGCCGCGTGCACGGCCGGCTCCGACGGCTCCTGCCCGTACATACCGGGGTGCTCGCCGTAGGTCCGCTCCCAGTGCTCCCGCTGGGCGGCCCCCAGCTCGCGCTCGACTCCTGACACCGCGACAACCCCTCGTGCCCGCCCGACCTGCGCCGGAACTCCTGGCGGCCACCCTAGACCCGGCGGTGAGGGCCACCGGTGTCACCCCGTCAGGAGGGTGAGCTCCGCGTCGGCGGCGGGGAGGGTGATCTCGAAGCGGTAGCCCGCTCCCTCGTTGCGGACCGAGGCGCGGCCGCCGTGGGCCTCGACGATGCCGCGCACGATCGCCAGTCCCAGCCCCGCTCCGCTGTCCCCCTGCTGGCGCCTTTGCCCAGCGGCGTTGCCGGAGGGCGCGGGGCGGGCCCGGGTGCCGCGCCATCCGGTGTCGAAGACCCGGGCCAGATCGCCGTCCGGGATGCCGCCGCAGGTGTCCGCGACCGTGAGCACCACGCGGCCCTCCTCCTGAGGTAGGAAGCTGACCTGGACGGGACGGTACAGCTGCCCCGCGCGCCTTGGCTGCCCGGCTTCAGGGGCGGTACTGCAGCAGCCGGTCCAGGCCGGCGCCGCGCAGGACCCGGCGAACCTCCGGGCTCGCGCCGGTGACGGTGATCAGGGTGCCGGTGGTGCGGGCGTTGGCGGCGGCTTCGACGAAGGCCGCCGCGCCGCTGTGGGTCAGGCGGGTGACCTGGGTCATGTCGACGCACAGTCCACCTGGGCCGGCGGCAAGCGCGGCCGCAAGAAGGCTGGCGGTGCGCTCGGCGGTGCGGGAGTCGATCTCGCCGCGCAGCCGGATCGTCGTAACCGGGGTGGGCGGGCGCCGGGCCGACGCGAGAGAGCGGCGGATCCCGGCTGCGGCACGGCGCAGCCAGCCCTGTCCCGGGTGCCGCAGGGCGAAGACGGCGGGCAGCAGGAGAGCGGCCGCGGTCAGGACCACGCCAGCGCCGGAGTCCGCCGTCCCAGTGCGGGACACACCTCCGCGCGGGATACCAGAGGCAACGCCGATCATGACGCAGCCGTACAGGAGCAGGAACCCCTGGCCGAAGGCCCGTGAGGGGCGGGTGTGCCACATTGCGGATGTGCCACCTGCGGCGAGCACGATGCCCGGAGGTGACAGGGCACTCCGCGAGGCGGTCACCGGGGTGGTGGGGCGGGGGTTCACGGGCCGGTGCTCTTGTTGCACAGCGGTCTTCTTCCTGGAGGCGCGCAAGGTCATCGCGCCGACCAGTCTTCCCGGCTCACCTGGCGGCGAGCGTAGCGCCCGGTCGATGGCCCGGGCGGCAGGCCGGGCGGGCATGGTCCCTGTCCGGACCTGTTAAGGGACTGTCAGAAAGGCGTAAGAGTCGGATAAAGTCGCTTGCGGTGTGCCGGGAAGCCTGGTCGGCGAGCAAGGGGACAGCCCTCTTGCTCCACAGCCGACCCTGGGGGCCTCTCGTGAGCAACTGGCAGGCATGGGCCGCACTCGCCGTCTTCGCCGGCGCCTACGTCCTGATCATCACCGAATGGGTCCACCGCGTCGCCGCCGCCCTCGGCGGAGCCGCCCTGATGCTCGCCATCGGCGCCACCGACGACGAGGCCGCCTTCTTCTCCACCCACTCCGGCATCGACTGGAACGTCATCTTCCTGCTCATGGGCATGATGATGATCGTCGGCGTGCTGCGCCGCACCGGCCTGTTCGAGTACCTGGCGATCTGGTCGGTCAAACGGGCCAGGGCCAAGCCGTTCCGGGTGATGGTGATGCTGGTGGTCATCACCGCAGTCGCCTCGGCGCTGTTGGACAACGTCACCACCGTGCTGCTGGTCGCACCCGTCACCCTGCTGGTGTGCGAGCGCCTGAACCTCAAGGCCGCGCCGTTTTTGATCGCCGAGGTGCTCGCCTCCAACATCGGCGGCATCGCCACCCTGGTCGGCGACCCGCCCAACATCATCATCGCCAGCCGAGCCGACCTGACGTTCAACGACTTCCTCGTCCACCTCGCTCCGCTCGCGATCGTGCTCACCGCCGTCCTGGTGGGGATGTGCCGGATCATGTTCCGCGGCTCTTTCGTCCACGACGAGGAGCGCGCGTCCGCGGTGATGGCCCTGGACGAGCGCGAGGCCATCACCGACCCGAAGCTCCTGGCTCAGGGCCTCGTGGTGCTCGGCCTGGTGATCGCCGCCTTCGTCCTGCACCCGGTGCTGCACTACGCCCCCTCGGTGGTCGCGCTGCTCGGCGCCGGCCTGCTGGTGGCCGTCTCCAGAGCCGAAGTGAAGGACGTCCTCGCCGAGGTGGAGTGGCCGACCCTGGCCTTCTTCGGCGGCCTGTTCATCATGGTCGGCGCCCTCATCGAGACCGGCGTCATCGCCACCGTCTCCCAGGCCCTGGCCGATGCCACCGGCGGCAACGCGCTCGGCTCCGTCATGCTCCTGCTCGGCGCCTCCGCCGTCCTCTCGGCGATCGTCGACAACATCCCCTACGTCGCCACCATGGCCCCCATCACTGCCGACCTCGCCCACACCGTCGGCCAGCCCCACAGCCAGATCCTGTGGTGGGCGCTGGCCCTGGGCGCGGACCTGGGCGGCAACGCCACCGCCATCGGCGCCTCCGCCAACGTCGTCGTCCTCGGCATCGCCGAACGCAACAAACAGCCCATCAGCTTCTGGACCTTCACCCGCTACGGCATCCCCGTCACCATCGTCACCATCGCCATCTCCGCCCTCTATCTCTGGCTGCGCTACTTCGCCCTCGCCGCATGAGCCGAACCGAACGTGCCGCCCCAGAGCGCCACTGTCCCTCACCCGGCGAGGAGGGCGAGTTCGGCGTCGGCGGCGGGGAGGGTGATCTCGAAGCGGCAGCCCGCTCCCTCGTTGCGGACTGAGGCGCGGCCGCCGTGGGCCTCGACGATGCCGCGCACGATCGCCAGTCCGAGGCCCGCGCCGCTGTCGCCCTGCTGCCGTCGCTGCGCGGCGGCGTTGCCGGAGGGTGCGGGGCGGGCCTGGGTGCCGCGCCATCCGGTGTCGAAGACCCGGGCCAGATCGCCGTCCGGGATGCCGCCGCAGGTGTCCGCGACGGCGAGCACCACCCGGTCCGCCTCCTGACGGGCACTCACCACCACCGTGCCGTCGGCGGGGGTGGATCGCACGGCGTTGACCAGCAGGTTGCCCAGCACGCGGGTGATGCCCTGGGTGTCGGCGTGGACGGGGACGCGGGCGATGCCGTCGTCCACCAGGCGCACCCCGCGCTCGTGGGCGAGCGGGCGGGCGGTGGCCAGGGCGTCGTCCACCAGGTCGTAGACCGACACCCGGGAGAGGGCGAGCTCCAGGGAGCCGGTCTGGATGCGGGAGAGCTCGAAGAGGTCGTCGACCATCCCCGACAGCCGCTCCACCTGGCGGCGCATCCGGGTGTGGTAGCCGGCCGGGTCCGGGGCGACGCCGTCCTCCAGGGCCTCGGCCATCGCCCGCAGCCCGGCGAGCGGGGTGCGCAGGTCGTGGGAGATCCAGGCGATCAGCTCCCGGCGGGAGGCGTCCAGCGCGCGTTCGCGCTCCCGCGAGGCGGCCAGCCGCGCGGAGGTGTCCTCCAGTGCGGCGGCCAGGGCGGCGAGTTCGGCGGTCGGCGGGTCGGGCGGGGCGGTGAAGCCGGTCTCGTCGGCGACGGTTCGTGCGGCGTCCGCGAGCTCACGGGCACCGGCGGCGATCCGGCGGCCGAACAGCAGCGCGGCGATCAGGGTGATGGCGCCGGAGACTCCGGCGACGATCAGCACGACGTGGAAGTCGTGGACGGAGATGAACATCTCCACCGCGACCGCGACGGTGCCGGCGGCCATGGCGAGCACGGACAGCGCGGAGACCGCGAACAGGGAGGCGGCCACCGAGCGCCGTCGCAGTGCTTTGACCGCCGGGAGGCCGAGCAGTCCGGCGAGCAGGGCTCCGGCTGCGGCGAGCGCGATGATGATGAGCATGTCGATCACGACGTGGCCTCCTCGTGGGCCTGGTCGAAGCGGTAACCGGCGCTCCACACCGTGGAGATGAGTCTCGGGACGGCGGGGTCGTCCTCGACCTTCTCCCGCAGGCGGCGCACGTGCACGGTGACGGTGGAGGTGTCGCCGAACTCCCAGCCCCATACCTGCCGCAGCAGCTCCTCGCGGGAGAACACCTGGCCGGGGTGGCGCAGGAAGAACAGCAGCAGGTCGAACTCGCGCACCGTCAACGAGAGCTCCCTGCCCGCGCGCTCGGCCCGCCGGGCGGTGGGGTCGACGCTCAGGGCACCGGCGCGCAGCAGTGTCGGGGTCACGGGCTGCGGTGCCGCTTCGGCGCGGCGCAGGACCGAGGTGACGCGCAGGACCAGTTCGCGGGGGCTGAACGGCTTGGTGACGTAGTCGTCGGCGCCGGTCTCCAGGCCGAGGATGCGGTCGGCTTCGTCGCCGCGGGCGGTGAGCATCACCACCGGCACCGGCGGGCCGTCCTGGGCGCGTAGCCGTCGGCACACCTCCAGGCCGTCCAGGCCCGGGAGCATCAGGTCGAGCACCACCAGGTGCGGGCCGACCCGGCGGGCGAGGTCGAGTGCGGCGGGGCCGTCGGCGGCGTGTACGGTGCGGTAGCCGGCCCGGTCGAGGTAGCCGGTGACGACTTCGGCGACGGTCGGGTCGTCCTCGACGACCAGAACGCGCCGCTCCTGCCCCGGCGGCACGGGCGTTGCAGTACTCAACGGATCTTCCTCCCCGTGAACGCGTGGACTGGGTGCCCAGCAGGTGCGGGCTGCTGGCGGCGGGCTGCGGGCCGCGTGCGGCACGTTCGTGGCCGGAGTGCGGCCGTTCGACGGCTTCGGGCGGTCAGCCCAGAGGGCTGGCCGCCCGAAGGGCCATCAGATGGTGCCGCCGTCAGCGGCGTTGGTCACCACCGTCTCACTGGGCGACGACGGGGGTTATGCCCGCGAAGTACTTGTTGGCGACGCTGTAGGCGTTGTTGGCCAGGTTCTTGCCCAGCTCGGCGCCCTTCTCCATGTCGAAGCGCCAGTGCACGCCGCCGTACAGGCGCGACATGCCGTCCTGGGCGGACGCCTCGCTGAAGGTGTTCCAGGTCAGGGTGACGTCGGTGGCCGGGGCGTTGGTGTCGTACTTGAGGCTGCCGGCCTTGACCACCGCGGACTGGCCGTAGGTGTCGCTGCCGGTGAACAGCTTCATGTACTCGCCCCACGCCGCACCCCAGGTGGAGTGGCCGGAGATGTAGGCCGGGAAGGCCGGGGTGGGGATGTAGGACTTCCAGTTCTTGCCGTCCATGGTCACCGTGCCCAGGCCCGGGCCGCCGAACGCCTGGATCTGCTGGCCGTCGTAGGCGTAGCGCATCATGCTGATCGGGCGGGCGTAGTCCCAGTACTTCTTCGACTCGCGGATCGCGATGCCGCCGTCACCCATCGCCAGGTTGAGACCGAAGAACATCTTGACGTCCTTGGTCAGGGTGTTGTGGTCGCGGCGGGACACCCACTGGGCCTGGCGGTTCTGGTGGCCGGTCGGGCCCTCCTTGGCCTCGATCCAGAACTCGGCGATCGACTTCTGCGTGTCGGTGAGGTTCGCGCTGATCTGCTGCAGCTCCTGCACCGCAGCGTTGGCCTGTGCGGAGCCGTAGGCCGGCGGGGCGACGGGGCGGAACTGGCCGGGCGTGGTCATCGCGTACGGCTTCGCGGAGGCGAACTGCACGCCGATGAAGGTCTGGGTGGCGCCGTTCACGATCTGCGGAGCCCAGGCGTCGGGCTTGACGATCGTGGACTTGGTGAAGTTGTTGATGTCCTGCGGCGGGTTGACCGGGGTGTAGCCGGTGGTGCCCGGGTCCGAGTAGGGCGGGGTGCCGAGCTGGTTGGCGCCGTCGTTGTGACGGAAGTTCAGCACCGCGTCGCACGCGGTGTGCGCGACGCCGGCCGCGGTGGAGACGTCCAGCGAGTTGTTGGCCGGGTCGTAGCCCTGGGCCTGCAGCAGCGCGTCGAAGGACGCGGTCTGCTGCGGGAAGAGGTCCTTCAGCGCGCGGTGGGCGGCGTAGGCGACGGCGGCCTTGCGGTTGACGTAGGTCTGCTGCCACCACGGCCGGCGCAGCTGGCTGCCCAGGCGGGTCCCGATGCCGCGCCGGTCGTAGGCGGCGTAGGCGTCCCACACACAGGTGTTGACGATCGCGTGGTAGCGCGCGGCCACCGGCGGGGCTATACCAGCGGCGCCGTTGAGGTCCACCTGGGCGATGGTCGCCTCCACGGTCTTCTCGTTCCAGGCCAGCAGCAGGCTGTTGCCCGCGTCCACGTTCTCCGCCGCGAGCTGCTCGGCGGCGAACTGGACCATGGTGTCGGAGTCGGTGACCTCGGCGGAAGCGCCGGTGGCCAGGGTGGAGCCCAGCAGAACGGCGGCGACCGTGGCCACGGCCGCGCGGCGGGCGGTCGCGCTGATGGCGGATCCCATGGGTGGCTGTCCTCTCGGGAGAGCTGATGGCTCGTACCGTGGCCCCCGTCGGCCTCACGGCGGGTGACATGCTGGTCCCGCCGCTCCCACCGGCTCCACCCATCACCCGAGACTCCGTCAAATCAAACCGCCCGGCCGGTTCTTGGCGTTCACCAGGGCTGCCTCCTTCACCTTCTCGGACTGCACCGCCGGCGCCTGCGCAGTCGTCGTCTGCGCCCGGTCACGGATCGTCAGCACCAGCCCGCTCACAACGGTGGCGATGAGGACCACGTTCTTGAGGATGTACTGGCCCTCCAAGGTGCCCACCATCGGGGCGGCCCACGTCTCGGCGGGGAACAGCACCAGCGGCATCGCGGTCCCGGCCATGTGGCCGAGGAAGACCAACCCGGTCAGCTGCGGCAGCCGCCCGCTCAGCAGCAGCACCGCGATGGCCACCTCCAGGGCGGCGACCAGGACGCACGCCAGGTGGCCGCGCACCAGCCCGAAGGTGAGCACCTCGGTCGTGCGGGACGCCAGCGACTCGGCCGGGCTCAGCCCCGGCACGAACTTCAGGACCCCGAACCACAGGAAGAGCAGCGCCGCGCTCGCGCGCAGCAGGAACGCGAGCCGCCCCTCCACCGTGCCCGGCGTCGAAGCGGTCCGCCGCAGTACCGGCTCCAGGTCCGTAAGCGGTCTGCTGGAAGTCGCCATGTTCCCCTCGTTTCCCGGGCAGCTCCACACCATGGGCCTCCCGTCAACAGTGCTGAACGAAAGGCAAGTTGGGCCTTTCGAAGGTGTTCCTGAACGTTAGGGGCGCGCACCGTCGGGTGAACTGCCCATCTGCCGATGGGGGCGCTCGGCGTCGGCGATGGCCGGCCGGCGGGCGGACGGCCTCGGGCGGACGGCCAGTGGTGGCCGTCCGCCCGAGGGTCCGTCAGGAAGTGCTACTCGTCAGCCCCGTGTTCACTGGGCGACGTTCGGGGTGATGCCGTTGAAGTACTTGTTGGCCACCGTGTAGGCGTTGTTGGCCAGGTTGCGGCCGAGCACCGCGCCCTGCTCCATGTCGAAGCGCCAGTGCACGCCACCGTACAGGCGGGACATGCCGTCCTGGGCGGCAGCGGCGCTGAAGGTCGGCCAGGTCAGGGTGATGTCGGTGGCCGGGGCGTTGGTGTCGTACTTGAGGGTGCCGGCCTTGACGACGGCGGACTCGCCGTAGGTGTCGCTGCCGGTGAACAGCTTCATGTACTCGCCCCAGGCCGCGCCCCAGGTGGAGTGGCCGGAGATGTAGGCGGGGAAGGCCGGGGTGGGGATGTAGGACTTCCAGTTCTTGCCGTCCATGGTGACGGTGCCCAGGCCCGGGCCGCCGAAGGACTGGATCTGCTGGCCGTCGTAGGCGTAGCGCATCATGCTGATCGGGCGGGCGTAGTCGTAGTACTTCTTCGCGTCGCGCACCGCGATGCCGCCGTCGCCCATCGCCAGATTGAGGCCGAAGAACATCTTCACATCCTTGCTCAGGATGTTGTGGTCGCGGCGGGCCACCCACTGGGCCTGGCGGTTCTGGTGGCCGGTCGGGCCCTCCTTGGGCTCGATCCAGAACTCGGCTATCGCCTTCTGGGTGTCGGTGAGGTTGGCGCTGATCTGGCGCAGCTCCTCGACCGCGGCGTTGGCCTGCGCGGTGCCGTAGGCTGGCGGGGCCACCGGGCGGAACTGCCCCGGGGCGGTGAGGGCGTAGGGCTTGGCGGTGGCGAACTGGACCGCGACGAACTTCTGGGTGACGCCGCCCACGATCTGCGGAACCCAGGCATCTGGCTTGACGACGGCGGCCTTGCTGAAGCCGTTGATGTCCTGCGGCGGGTTGGCCGGGGTGTAGCCGGTGGTGCCCGGGTCCGAGTACGCCGGGGTGCCGAGCTGGTTGGCGCCGTCGTTGTGACGGAAGTTCAGCACCGCGTCGCACGCTGTGTGCGCGATGCCGGCCGCGGTGGTGGTGTTCACCTCGGTGTTGGCCGGGTCGTAGCCCTGCGACTGCAGCAACGCGTCGAAGGTGGCGCTCTGCTGCGGGAAGAGGTCCTTCAGCGCCCGGTGCGCGGCGTAGGCGACGGCCGCCTTGCGGTTGGCGTAGGTCCGCTTCCACCACGCCTGGCGCAGCTGGCCGCCCAGGCGGGTGCCGATCGCCTTGGAGTCGTAGGCGGCCCAGGCGTCGTAGACACAGGTGGAGACGATCGCGTGGTAGCGCGCGGACACCGGCGGCTGGATCCCCGTGGCGCCGTTCAGGTCGACCTGCGCGATGGTGGCCTTCACCGTCTGCTCGTTCCAGGCCAGCACCAGGCTGTTGCCCGCGTCCTCGTACTCGGCCCACGTCTCGAAGAACGCGAAGTCGGCCTGGTTCGAGGCGTCTGTCTCCGCGCCAGCCACACCGGCCAGAGTAGAAACGGACATCACCGCGGCCAAGCCGGCCACGGTGGCGCGACGCAACGTGGTGCTGAAGGTGGGTCTCATGAGCTGGTTCGTCCTCTCGGATGACGAGCTGAGGTGCGCCGTGGCCCCCGTGGCCTCACGGCGCCCGCCATGCTTGCGCACGGCTTCACATCGGCTCTACCAAGCGCCCAGCACTCCATCACAACAAACCGGTCTGCCCGTTTTTGGTTCCGGGCGGGGCATGCCACGCAACGGTGATCAGCCCACAACGGCCAATCCCACCAAGAGCCTTCACCGTCGGCCTACGTCGGTCGGCCGGAGCGATTCCGGGGCCCCTTGTACGCCAGCCGGACCGCTGATCTGTCGATGGGGGCGCGCGGAGACGGCGCTGGAAGCCTGCCCGACCGCGCAGCGAGGCCTTAACAAGACCGAGGGTGACAGCGTGACGAGAGGCACCGCCTTCCAGTGCCGAAGAAGCCTGGTCGACGCCGCCGAACCCCATGACCTCGGTCAGCCGGTTGCTGCACTGCACTCACCACCGCCGGAGCGGCGGCGGACCCGTAGTCGACAGGGTCCGCCGCCTGACCCGGCTCAACCGAGCATGCGACTGGTGAAGCCGTCAGCGCGAAGCCGCTGATACGCACTGAGCACGTCCGCAGGGATGACCTGTTCCACGGCGAACCCACGCGCCGGGTACTCCATGACCCGCTGAAGGTCGCCCATCATGTGGTCGATCACGTGCTGTTCCCCGCCGACCGTCCTCGCGTAGTCCTCCATCGACAACGGTGCTGAGGCGCACACGACCTGGACCTCCGGCCACACTTGGCGGCATGTCGCGTACGCCCGCCGCTCCATGTAGGGCATGGAGATCAGCATCACCGAGCGCATCTTCACCCCGGCCTGCTTCAAGACCTCCCGCGAGAAGGCGATGTTCTGGCCGGTGTTGCGAGCCCGCGGCTCACGGAGCACCGCGCTCTCCGGAACACCGAGCGCCACCGCGTCCTCAGCGAAGCGCACCGCCTCGCCCTCGGGAAACCGGCCAGGGGCTGTCGTGTTGGGGCCGCCGCTGAACACGACAGTGTTGAACAGCCCCCGGCTGAACAACTCGGCCGCGTATGCCGGCACTCCGAGGTCGTGCGAACCGAGCCCGATCGCCACGTCGCACGGCCGGAGCTCGTGGCCCATGTGGTGATACGCCCAGACCAGTGCGGCGTCCGCCCGTTGCCGGCCATCAATCCGGCGCTCCTCAGTTCCCGTCACGTGTGCGCCCGGAGCTACCGGAGGAAAGTCCGCTGCCACTCGGCCAGCGACATGGTCTGCGCCGCGTCGGCCAGCTTGATCGAGGAAGCCAGCTTGAGCTTCGCCCTCGTGCTGTCGACCCACTCCTGAGCCCGAGGGTAGCCCTGCTGCAGGTACTCCAACCCCTGGATCATGCACTCCAGCTTGTCCGCGTCGTGGGCGACCTGTACCTCCAGCGACTCGCCGTTCTCGTAGTCGTGGACGATGCTCTTGATGCCCTCGGCCACCGCCGGGTGGGCATCGGCGACCTGATCCGCCGTCACTTCCTCGTTGGAGGCCGTCGTGATGTACCGGCGGCCCACCCACGGGATGTCGCCGATTCGCGTCTCCTGCGTGTCGTGGAACGTGCACAGGAGCGCCACCCGGGCGGGGTCGGCACCCTCCATCATCGCCAGCACGGCACCGATGACGGCCGTTCGCCAGCTGTGCTCGGCGATCGTCTCGGGATCCTTCACACCAGCGATCCACCAGCCGCTCCGCTTGCCGCGCTTCAACGCTCCGGCCTCGAACAGATAGCTCATGGTGCCTTCGGAGTGCTGCTGGTCGTCCAATGTGCTCGTCCTTTGTGAGTTCAGGTGGTCAGTTTCAGACCGTAGTGCAGGGAGATGAGTTCCTCGCGCGCCTGCGTCGAGATTCCGTCGGCATCGAGCAGCGCCACGACGCGCGCCTGGAGGGTTCGTCCGAGGTCAGGCGCGGCTGCCAGAAGGCCCTTGCGGAGCGCCAGCAGCGCCCAGACGGAGTGGATGTTCAGGTCGATCGCGGCGATGCCGGGCTTCAGCCGATCAGCGAGCCCCCTCAAGAGGGCAAGAGCGTCCCACGACTGAGCCGGTGCGGCAACCATGAACTGATCATCTGCCTTGGGCAGCGCGTCGATTCCCAGCCAGTACGCCCAGTAGTTCAAGTTGGCGGCCTCACCGATCTCGTCACCCAGGCCGTTGGCCATGAAGGCGGCAAGCGCGTCCTGGTCGCCGTGACGTGTCAGGGACGTCGCAACTGAGCGATCGTCAGCCCAGTCCGGCGACCAACCCTTGGGCGTAGCCTGCGCGGGCCGGCGGCGTATCTCGGCGAGCCACGAGGCCGTGTCGGTCGACGTGTCGTAGGAGCACAGGTAGAGGGCTTGGCGGCGTAGCAGCGCACCATCGTCGCCGGAACCCTTGGCGAGCTCAGCGGCGCGACGCATCTGGCCGAAGAACGCCGTCCGCACCTCTGCGGGCAGGTGCGGCGAGGCTGGCGTCGGCCCGCGGCGTGCTGGCTTGTCGGCGGGTGGCAGAGAAGCCGGTGCGATCCCAGTCAGGGCCCACGCCAGCATGTGGGTGGTGTCGCGCGTGAGCACCCAGCTGGCCAGCGGGTGGTCGGCGGCCTTCTCGATTGCCGGGTCGTCAACCACGAAGTTGATGATGCTGTCGGCGTCGAGCGCCTGGTCGAGAAGCAGAAGGAGCGTCGGATCTCCGCCGAGTCGGAGCAGGTTCCGCTTGAGGGTGCGCAGCGACCCGGCCCGCACAGCGTTCAGCGACCGGCGCCCTGATTCCCATCCCTGGAGGGTGCTCTTGTCGATGCCGAGGGCCTGCGAGAAGCGGTCCTGGGAGGTTCCCGTTCGCTCCCTGATCTCCTTGAAGAGGTGGCCGGAGACCGTGCCGAACCCCTGGCCGGCGCGTGGGCTGCCGCCAGTCAGCCTTTCGAGGGTGCGGTCTCCGTTCTGAGGTGCCACTTCGCTCCCAACGCTGCACGAGCGCCGTCAAGTTACTCGTACTCGGGGCCAGTCCTTTTGATCCCGTGCGAAGCGTAGCGTTTCCGAGGTGGGACGCACAGTGATCACGTTTGCGTTCGACATGCGCTGCCTGCACGACGACCGTCTCTTCGCTCTGGCCTTGCTCTCGAATCGGACAGTGCACCGGGTTGCCGGTGAAAGGGGTGAAGTCGGCAGTGGGCTGGCGCCATCGGGTTCACCCCAAGCCGCACCTTTCTGCACGGCCGGAGGATTCGCCATGCCCGCCATCACGTTCAGAGCACCCGCCAAGCTCGACTCTGTCGGCCAGCTCCGCAAGGAGCTTCCCGCCGTACTCGTCCCCCTCCAGGTAGAGCTGACGGACGATGAGATCTTCGCCGCCAAGGTCTGCCTGACGGAGCTGGTCGCCAACGCCATCATCCACGGTTTCCGGGGGGAGGCAGGCAGCGAGTCCGCCGAGCTGACCGTCTCGGTGGCTGTGGACCGTGAGTCCGGCAGGCTGCAACTGGCCGCGTTTGACCCCGGCCGGGGCCTGCCGACCGAGCGGATCAGCGGGCTCGACGCGGTGAGCGGACGAGGTCTGGCACTGATCCGCGCCTACGCGGCGGACTTCGGCTGGGGCCCGGCACCTGACCGGGCGGGGCAGCAGGTCTGGTGCGAGCTGGTGATCGAGTCGCTCAACGGCCAGGCCACCGCGACCAGCGCGGAAGAGCAGCCGGAGCAACCGCAGGACATCGGGCTCCAGATCGCCGTGCTGGGGGCCGCGTCGGCCGCCCGATCCTCCCGGCCGAAGATCCGGGTCGGCAGCCTCCGGGCCCGCCCCCGCGCCGTCGCCGGTACCGATACCGCCGCCTGAACCCCCGTCAGACCAAGGCCCCGGCACAGCCGCCGGAGCCCCCTTCAGCACGCCCGCCCACCGAAGGAGGTACACCCATGCTCGCCGCGCCCGTGCTCCCCAGCTTCCAGCGCGCCTACGGCCAGGCCCTCGAACACCTGGTCACAACGCCGCAGTTCACCAACAGGCCCAGGGGCAACCACAGCCAGGAGGCCCTGGGGCTGAGCTTCACGATCACCGATCCTCGGGCCCGCACCCTGTTCCTGGAGTCCCGGCCGGTGAACCCGATCTACCACCACGCCGAGGCGCTGTGGTACCTCGGCGGCCGCAACGACCTCGACATGATCGGCTACTACGCCCCCCGCCGCCGCCTCGACTCCGCCGACGGTGCCACCATCGACGGCTCCGCGTACGGCAAGCGGCTGTTCAACGGGCCCTTCGACCAGGCCCTCGCGCTGCTGCGCTCCGAGGCCGACTCCAAGCGCGCGTTCCTCCCGGTGTTCTGGCCGGGCGCCCTCGACGACCCGGCCAGCCCGGACGTCCCGTGCCTGGTCGGCCTGCAACTCCTCGCCCGTGAGGGCAAGTTGCACATGGTGGCCTACATGCGGGCGAACGACGCCAACCGCGGCCTGATCGCCGACGTGTTCTCCTTCACCTTCATCCAGGAGTTCACCGCGCGCCTGCTCGGGCTGGAGCTGGGCACCTACACCCACCACGTCGGCTCGATGCACCTCGCCGTCGCCGAACTCCCTCGGCTGACCGACGCGCTCACCGAGGCCACACACAGCGTCGGCCTGCCGCCGCGCTTCACCCCCACCTCCATGCCGGCGGACTCCGACTGGGGGACCATCCGGCAACTCCTGGTGCACGAGCAGGTGTTGCGCACCAACCAGATGCAGTACACCGCGAAGGACATCGCCGCCCTGGACCTGCCGCCGTACTGGCAGGAGACCGTCCGCCTGTTCGAGGTGCAGCGGCAGCTGGTCCACTGCGCGGCCGACCCGGTGGACGCCGAGCTGCTGGCCACCCTCACCCCCGCCCACCGCTGGCAGGCCGCCCGCCGCTGGCCGAGGCGGATGCCCGCGGAGGTGACCGGGTGACCGCCCGCCCCGCCGCGGCCGGCGCGGTGGTCGACGGCGTCGACTGGGACCGCTACAGCGTGGTGCTGCTCAAGCCCGACTGCGTGCGGCGGGACCTGGCCGACATCGTCCTCGCCGCCCTGGCCGAGCGCGGCGACGTCGAGGTGGTCTTCTCCAGGCGGGTGAGCGTCGCGCCGTGGCAGATCCACGTCCACTACTGGGACATGCTGGTCGACGCCGACTGGTGGCTGCCGCTGAGCATCCCGCACTGCCTGGAGCAGACCTACGTCGGCCGCACCGTCGTCGTCGCGCTGGTGCGCGGCGCCGCCGGCACCCCGGCGCGGCTTCGCGGCCTGCTCGGGCACTTCGACCCTGACCAGGCCGGGCCCGGCACGATCCGGGGCGACTTCGGCACCGACAGCCTCACCGACGCCCGCGACGCCGGGCGGCTGGTGGAGAACCTGATCCACACCAGCGACGACACGGCCGCCGTCGCCCGGGACTTCGGCACCTGGTTCGGCGCGAACCGCCGCGACCTGCTCACCTCCGCGCCGTCCCGCACCTGACCGTTTTCTGTACCGCCTTCCCGCATCAACTTCCGCCAGGAGGCACCACCATGACCGCCCCCGCCCGTGTCCGCCGGCCGCTCCCGCTGCTCACGCCCACGCAGATCGAAGGGCTCAAGCCGGAGCTGGCCGACCCGATCGAGTACCGCAAGTCCGGCCTGTCGCTGAACCACGTCATCGGCTGCCCGCTCGACTGCGGCTACTGCGTGCGGCACATGTTCGACAACTTCGAGCTCAAGACTCCCCGGGCCCTGATGAGCGACGAGAAGGCCGTCGAACTCCTCACCGGCCACCACTACTTCCGGCCGCACGTCACCCCGATCCAGATCTTCAACCGCGCCACCGACCCGATGCTGCCCGTCGTCAAGCCCCACACCTTCACCGTGCTGCGGCTCCTGGACGAGATGGGCCTGCGCAACCACGTCCTGGTGATCACCCGCTGGCGGGTCACCGAGGAGGACTGCGCCGTCCTCAACTCCTTCCAGAACATCAAGCTGACCATCCTGGTCACCCACTCCGGGATCGACCACCCCGGCATCGAGCCCGTGGACTCCGCCATCGCGGCGGCCAGCCTCAAGACCCTGTTCGCCAACGCCGAGAACTACCGCACCATCCTGTACTGGCGCCCGATCGTCCCCGGCCTCAACGACAGCGACGAGCACATCCAACGCGCCCTGGAGCTCTCGCAGTTCGCGCACGCCACCGTCTTCACCGGCCTGTTCTTCCGCGACCAGATCGCCGAGTACTACAAGGTCCACGGCCTCCCCGAGCCCTACAAGGGCACCGCCCGGCGCAAGATCATGCCGGAGGAGTCCGAGCAGCGGATCCTCCAGGCGTTCCACCGCGACGGCAGCCCCGACGCCCCGTTCGGGCCGCTGTTCCGCAAGACGTCCTGCGCGGTCGCCTACGCCCACGGCGAGGCCGACTACAACGGCCACTACGGCATCCGTGAGCTGTGCGACATCTGCCCCGTCGCGCAGCTCAACCTCTGCCACCAGGCGTGGAAGAAACCCGAGTTGGCCGTCGTGGAGAGCGCCGCCCGGGCACTCGGCGCGGTGGGCGAGGTGGAGGTCACCGAGCGGGCCATCATCGTGGAGGGCCTGGACGAGCCGCCGCGGTACTTCCTGCAGCACGGCCACGGCTACCAGGTCCACGACCGGAACAAGCCGCACCACCCGCGCCGGCACGGGCGAGCCGACATCGGCTGGCCCGCCCCGCCCGCCTAGGAGAGACCGTGAACACCAGCACCTGGCCCCGCCTGCTCGTCGTCGACGTCGAAGGCAACGGCCAGCAGCCGCCGGACCTGGTCGAGCTGGCCGTCGTGCCCGTCGACGGCGGCCAGGTCCGGCCCGAGCAGGCCCGCAGCACCCTGATCCGCCCGCCGCAGCCGATCACCCGCTTCGCCACCGGCGTCCACGGCCTCACCGACCAGGACGTGGCCGCCGCCCCGGCCTGGCCGGTGATCGCGGACCAGGTGCTGGCCGATCTCAACGGGGCGTGGATCGTCGCCCACCACGCCTCCACCGAGTACACCGTCCTGACCCGCCACCTGCCGACCTGGCAGCCCGCCGGAGTCCTCGACACCCTGCGCCTGGCCCGACACCTCGCACCCGACGCGCCCGGGCACGGCCTCGACAAGATCATCCCGCACCTGCGGATCGACCTGTCCGCCGTGCCCGGCCAGCGCCACCGCGCCGCCTTCGACGCGCACGCCACCGCCCTGCTGCTGCTCGCCCTCGCCCAGCACCTGACCTTCGACCAACTGCGCGCGGCGGCGGTACCCCCGAACATGCCCGGCGCCCCGTCCGCGCCCGATCCCGACCATGAGGAGCAGACCCTATGGTGACCACCCCGTCCGTGACGGTCGGTCTTGCCGGAACCCACCACACCGGCAAGACCACCATCGCCCGCCGCATCGAGATGGAGCTGCGCGGGCTCGGCTACACCGTGACCTGCACCTCCGGCCTCGCCCGCCGCGCCGCCGACCTGGGTTTCCCGAAGATGCTCAACCACACCGTGGCCTCCACCGAGTGGATCATGGCCGCCGGTGCGGCCGACGCGCTGGCCGCCGGCACCGGGGCGGACGTGGTCCTGATGGACCGAACCCCGCACGACGCCCTCGCCTACCTGCTGGCCGCCCGCGACCTGCGCGGCGAGCTGACCGACGGCTCGGAGCTGGAGGTCCTCGGCCTGCTCGCCGACATCCACACCCGCCACCACACCCTGCTGATCGCCACCGTCCTCGACCCGGCCCTGCCGCTCGGCGAGCACCCCCGCAAGGACCCCGCCTACCTCGACCAGACCTTCCGCGCCGCGGTCGACGAGCACCTGCACCACCTGGTCGCCGACGGCGAGGTGAAGGACCGGCTGCTGCCCGCCCCGTCCGACTCCGCCGACCTCGTCGTCGCCTCCGCCGTCGCCACCATCACCTCCACCCTGGAGGCCGCCAAGTGATCACCGACCCGCCCGGCGGCGCACTGAACATCGCCGGAGTCACCGTCTCCCGCCTGGGACTTGGCACGATGCGCCTCACCGGCCCCGGCACCTGGGGCAACCCCGACGACACGGCCGCCGCCGTCCGCCTGATCCGACGCGCCGTCACCTCCGGCATCAGCCACATCGACACCGCCGACGCCTACGGCCCCCACACCGTCGAAGACCTGATCCGCTGGGCCCTCCACCCCTACACCGACGACGTCCTCGTGGCCACCAAGGTCGGCATGATCCGCCCCGCCCCCAACGTCTGGAAGCCGCTCGGCCACCCCGACTACCTGCGCGCCGCCGTCGAAGCCTCCCTGCGCCGCCTCGCCACCGACCGCCTCGGCCTGTGCTACCTCCACCGCATCGACCCGGCCGTGCCGTTGGCCGATCAGGTCGGCGTCATGGTCGAACTCCAAGTCGAGGGCAAGATCCGCGGCATCGGCCTCTCCAAGGTCACCACCGAGCAGATCGACCAGGCCCTCGCCATCGCCCCGATCGCCGCCGTGCAGAACGTCCTCAACCTGGACGAGCCCCACGACCCCGCCGTGGAGCACTGCGCGAAGCTCGGCATCCCCTACGTGCCGTACCGGCCGCTGAACGCCGGACAGCACACCGGCCCCGACAACGCCGCCAAGGCCCTGCGCCACCTCCTGGGCCTTGGCCCGCACGTCGCCCCGATCCCCGGCACCAGCAACCCCGACCACCTGGACCAGCTGATCGCAGCCGTCACCGAGGAGACCTGATGCGCCTCGGCTACAGCCACTGGGGCTTCCTCGGCGACGGCGTCACCGACACCCCCGACGGCGGCCGGTCCTGGCGGACCACCATGCTCACCACCCTCGCCGCCGACCACACCCTTACCCTCCTCCAGTCCAACCGCGACCTGCTCGAAGCCGGCCACGACGTCCCCGGCCCCTACACCTGGGACAGCCAACTGCCCGACCTCGACGCCCTGTTCATCGAGTGGCGCTGGCCCCTGCCCGGCCGCAACGACACCCCCTGCGGCACCGACGGCCACACCTGCGACCTCCACCGCCAACAGCAGCTCATCGACCACTACACCCTGCGCCTGGGCGTGCCCACCCTGATCTGGGACCTCGACAAGACCCTCGCCGACGACGACCCGCTCCGCGCCCACCCCGCGGTGCGCGTCCTCGACCCCGCCACCGTGCCCGCACGGGGGGCGTTCACGATGCGCACCCCGGTCGCCGACGGCCTTCTCGACCGCGCCGACCCCGAGAAGTTGGTGACCGGCTCCCGGCTCTGGTCGCTGTGCTACGTCGGCAACCAGTACGGCCGCGATGACCACTTCGACCGCTACTTCGCCCCGCCCGCCCGCCGCCACCCCCACCAGGTCATCGGCAAGTGGACCGACACCGCCCGCTGGCCCCACGTCCACTTCGCCGGCCGCCAGGGCTTCGCCGCCTCCCAGCGCCTCCACACCCGCTCCGTCACCACCCTGCTGCTCGCCCCGCCCCGCTACGCGGCCACCGGCGCTATCTCCCAGCGCCTCCCCGAAGCCGTCCTCGCCGGCTGCCTGCCGCTCGGCCCCGCCGACATCCTCGGCATCACCGACTTCCTCCCGCTCGAGCTGGTGGTCCGCGACGGCCACGCCGCCGACCAGAGCATCGCTCTCCTGGACACGGCCTCCCTCGGCCGCCGCGCGGAACTGCTGGCCGGGTGCCTGGAGCGGCTCGCACCCTTCCGAGCCTCCCGCCAACTCGCCGTCGTCCGCGCCGCGCTGGCCGCCATCGCGCGCGGGCCGCAAAGCGGTGCGCCATGACGCGCGTCCTTTCGGCCTCCTCGGGGTCCGTCCTCGTGACGGCCCCCGACGGGCGGGTCCTGCTCGTCCACCACGCCCGATCCGGCACCTGGCTGCTGCCCGGCGGCAAGGCGGAGACCGAGTCCCCGAAGGCGTGCGCCGAGCGCGAGGGCCGCGAGGAGCTGGGAGTCCCGGTCACGGTCGGCCGCCTGCTGGCCGTCCACTACCTCACCGGCGCCAAGCCGCTGTTCCCCGCCGCCGCCCGCATCCCCGGCGCGTACCCGTGCACCATGTTCACCTTCACCGGCGCAATCCACCCCGACGACTGGGACCGAATCGCCATCCCCGCAGGCGAGTTGCACGGCTGGGCCACGTACGAACCCGAGGACGCCGCGCAGCGTGCCGGCCTCATGGAGTCCGCCAACGCCGCGCACCTGCTCGCCTGCGTCGAGGCCGCCCGCACCGGGGCCACCGCCTACCTCGAAGACGGCCACCAGCTGTAGCGGCGAGTCGTCCGCCCTGCGAACTTCCCACGAAACGAACGGACTTCATCAGCATGCCCCGCCCGCAGCTCGTCCTCAGCCCGCTCATAGCCGGCCGCCCCGCACCCCCGTGCGACCCGGCCGCCTACGCCCCGGCGGCGAGCCAGTCCTACCGGGTGGTCCCGCTCACCGCGCTCAACCAGCCCGCACCCCGGCTCCCGCTGCGCCGCCGCCGCCCACCCGTCGGCACGTCGGCACCGACCGGCCCGCTGTTCCCGCCCAGCGCCGTGGGCCGCACCCGGGCCGACGGTGCCGGACTGGCCGCGTGGTTCAACGGAGCCAGCCACGCCCGCGGCGCGACGACCGCAGGCGGAGGTCGGCCGTCGTGACCCAGCTCGTAGAGAGCACCCTGGACCGTCGGATCATCCCCGGCATCGCCGCGTACGTCAGCAACCCCGCCCCCGCAGACACGGGGGAGCGGTCGCTGTGGGCGGCGGGGAAGTGCTGGCTGGCCTGCGCCCGGGAGGACTTACCGGTGCGATGGCTCGGACCGGTGGCCATCCACCAGGCCATCGCCCCGATGCGGGCCTGCGAGGAGTGCATCGGCCGCCTCACCGCCCTGGCCGACCTGATCGCCCTCGGCGCCCCAGGGGCACCCCGGCTGCTCCCCGCCGTCGTGGGCGCTCCAGCCCGGCCGCTGGTCGACGTCACCCTCCCGCTCCGGGCAGCCCTCTCCAGCGGCCGGGGCGAGCGCCCGCAACCGCCGGTTCCGGACGACGGGAACCTGTGGGTGGAGGGGTTCTGCTGGCTCTACTGCGACCGGTCGGGCCTGCTGGTCCTGCCGATTGGCTCGACCTCCACCTCCTCCTCCACCGTCACCATGTACGCCTGCGCCCGCTGCATCACCTACCTGGACAACCTCGTCTGGGGGCACCTGTACGCGCTCGACGGCGGGACGGCCAGCAGCAGGCGACAACCGGTCGGCCTCCCCGGGACGGCGAGCCGCCCCGCCCTGGCGCCCGCGCCCGAGTGCGAGAACAGACCGGGCAGCACCGAACGGCCGCCGCAGAGCGCGCCCCGTGGCCGGCACCGGCGACGACCCCAGCGGCGGCTGGCCGACCACCTCGGCACCCCCGTGCGAACCAGCCTGGCCAGGCTCCGGAGCAGACGGCGAGCGCACCGCCGGGGCGTCCTGCCCTGACCGCAACGCCAACTCCCGTTTGTCAACGACTCGTTGCCCGCTCAACTCCTGCGAGAAGTGGCCACACCAGCCCATGCCATCAGCGCAGCACCCCGACCAGCCCTCCGCCGACAACCGCATCAACGGCGGGACCTTCGGCACGGCCGTCCAGGCCGCCCGGATCGGCGCGGTCACCATCCACCACAGCCCCGGCAGGCCGCCCCTACCCGTTCCGCGCCAACTGCCTCGCAGGCCAGAGCCGTTCATCGGCAGGGGCGGCGACCTCGCGCGGCTGGCGGCGCACTTCGACGCGGGCAACCCGGTCGTGGTGGTTTACGGGCCGCCGGGGTCCGGGAAGTCCAGGCTCGCGGCCGAGGCCCTGACCGGCCACGGCGGCCCCCAGCTCTACGCCGACCTGCGCCAGGCCGGAGCGACCGACGGCCCGGACCACCTGCTCCTCGTCCTGGCCGGGTGGCTGCGCGCCCTCGGCCACCCCGGTCCCTGGGCGAACCGGGCAGAGGCGGCAGCCTGGTGGCGGACCGTCACCGCCACCGAACCGCCGCCCGCCGTACTGCTCGACCACGCCGACGCCACCCCGCTCGGGGTGCTGATGCCGGCGGCCGGGCCGGTCGTGGTCACCAGCCTGGCCCCGCTGCCCGACCTGGCCGCCGACGGAGCCCGCCACCACGGCCTCGCCGGACTGCAACCCGCCGACGCCCGCGCACTGCTGAGACACCGCGCCAACCCCCGCCGCCTGGAAGGCCAGGACGCCAACCGCCTGGTCGCCGCCTGCCACCACCTCCCCGCACCGATCGGCCTGCTCGGCGCCCGCCTCGCCCTGGACCCCCACCTTCCGCCCGCCGCCCTGCTCATCCCGCTCGCCAACCGGCGCACCCGCCGCAGCAGCCCCACCGAACCGGAGCCCAGCATCATGGCCACCACCCTCGCCGCGGCAGCCCGCGAACTGCCCAACGACCTCGCCGCCGCACTGAGGACCGCCGCCGCGCTGCCGTTCCCCGAGATCGAGCCCCACCTGCTCGCCGCCGCGCTCTCCATCACCCCCGACGACGCCACCGACCGGATGAACGCCCTAGCGGACCGCTTCCTCCTCACCCGCACGCCCACCGACCGATTCACGCTGGTCGGCTCCGGCGAGGGCACCGTTCTCGCCGGCCAGGACACCGACGTCCTGCTCGACCGGGTCCGGCGCGCGGTGGTGTGGTGGCTCGCCGCGCTCACCGCCGCCGAACGCGTCCTCACCCCCACCCACCGCGTCCTGGAACGCGAGAGCGCCCCACCGGGAGAAGCACCGATCACCCTCGCCTTCGCCGACGCCGAACCGGCCTGGGAGTGGCTGTCCGCACAGACCCCCCTCGTCCGGCCGGTACTGGCGGCCTGCGCCGGGCGCTGGCCCGCCCTCACCTGGCAGATCACCCACGCCCTCTGGCCGCTCTGGCACCGCCAGCGAGACCAGGAACTCCGCCTCTGGGCGCTCGACCTGGCACTGCCCGCCGTCAAAGCCACCGGCAGCCCCCTCGCCATCCGCGAGATCCACAGCACCCGCGCCGGCGCACTGCGCGACGTCCACCGCTACGACGAAGCCCTCCGCGAGGCCGAGCAGGCCCTCGCCCTCGCCCGCCAGGACCGCGACCTGCGTGGCCAGGGCCAGTACACCCACGAGATCGGGGCCACGCTCCACGCCGCCGGACATCCGGCCGAGGCGCTTCCCCACCTGTTCGAGGCGCTGTCCCTGCGCGAGCAGGACCGCTACGTCCGGGGGATCGCCCTGACCCGGCTCATGATCGGGGCCTGTCAGCTCGACCTCGGCAACCGGGAGGCCGCCCGCATCCACCTGACGGCCGCCCACCGCCTGCTGGCGGACATCGGGGACACCCTCGACGCCGCCCGAGCCCTCGCCTACCTCGGCCGAGTCCTCCTCCAGCTTGGGCTGGCCGGCGACGCGCTGGCCGCCTACGAGCGAGCCGCCGCCGACTTCGAACTCCTCGGCGCGCGCGTCTGGCTGGCCCGGACCACCTTCTGGTCGGCCGCCGCCCTCGACGCCCTCGGCCGCGGCGAGGAGGCGACCGCCGCGCTCCGCCGTGCCCGGTTGCTGTACGGCGGCACCCACGCCGACGACGTCGCCAGCATCGACGCCGCACTCGCCACCCGCCCGTGACGGCCGCCATCAGCACCGCGAGCATCAACGCCGCTTCAGGAAAAAGGAGTTCTATGCGTACGACGATGCTCGGCGAGCCGGTCGAGGAGCGCCGCCGCGAGATGGCTCACCAGGTCGCCGCCATGGTGGGGGTCGGCGTCCGCACCCGCGCCGTGCTCGAAGCCACCCCGCGGCACCTGCTCGTTCCCGGCCGCAGCGTCCAAGACGCCTACGGGCAACGGCCGATCGTCGTGAAGGCCGACGAGGGCAAGGTGGTGTGCTCCACCACAGAACCCGCCGTGCAGGCACAGCTGCTGGAGCTCGCGCAGATCGGACTCGGCCAGCGGGTACTGCTCGTCGGCGCCGCCCCCGGGATCACAGCCGCGATGACCGAGCAGCTCGTCGGCCCCCGAGGACAGGTCGTTGCCCTGGAAACCGATCCCGACCTCGCCCGGCGGACCCAGCTGGCGCTGGTGGCCACCGGCTACCACCGCACCCACCTCGTGATGGGCGACGCCACCAGCGAACACCCCTTCCGGGACGGCGAGTTCGACCGGATCGTGGCGACCGGCAGCCTGGCTGGCATTCCGGCGTGGTGGTGGCGGTGGCTGCGGCCCGGCGGTCGGCTCGTCGTGCCGCTGCGCGTTCACGGCCACTGCCGCATCATCGCCTTCGTCCACGAGGGCGACCGGTTGGTGGGCGAGGACTGGATCTCGTCCGAGGTGCCCGCGCTGCGCTGGCCGGACCAGCCCGGTGGGGGAGTGGACCACATGGTCCCGCTCGGAGGGGGCTGCACCCTCCACCTCGGCCACCAGCAGTCCGAGATGGCGCCGGTGGCGCTGGCCGCCGCCGCCGACCCGGGGCCGGTGCGCTGGTCGCGGGTGACGATCCCGGCCGTACGGTGCCTGGACGACCTGGCACTCACCCTCGCCCGCGACGGGGCCGCGATCGGCCGCGTCACCGGCCCGGGGCCCGGCCCGGCGGGCACCGGCAGCCCGGCCCTGGTGGACAGCGGCCGTCTGGCCGTCGTGGTCTACCGGCCCGCCCCCGGGCCAGCCAGCACCGCCGGGCCGCGCTGGCAGTTGGGCACGGCCGCGTACGGAGGAGGTGAGGGCCTGGCCCCCGACCTGCTCACCTGGGCCGGAGCCTGGGCCGCCCGCCCCCACCACCGCCCCGTGTTCCACGCCTACCCGGCCGGCACCAGCCCTGGCCGGATGAGTCCCGGCACCCCCCTGGCCGATCTACCCGGGGCCCGCCTCCAGCTGACCCGCTGACCGTCGCCCCCGCAGACCATCCCGACACCGACGAGGAGCATCATGATCGAAACCGCCCGGATCACCATGGCCGCCGCGACGCGCTGCGGCAACACCTCGCCGCTCACCGCCACCGCCACCGTCATCCTCCACCAGCCCGGCCAGCCGGAACCCACCGCCACAACCAGCTGACTGGGAGCACTAGTTGACCGCCAAGCCCCTGCCCGCCACTCCCCGATCAGCCGCTGTCGGCCCGATCGGCGACCTCGACCCCACCGTCCTACACGTCCTCGAAGTCGCCGCCGAGCGCAGCCGGTTCAACACGGCCGGCGCAACCGCGATCACCCCTACCGTGTTCCGCCTCCCGGCCGCCAACGGGCCCTCCGGTGTGATCGCCAAGATCCATCCACCCGGAACGGCCCGCGAAGCCCTCCTGAGGCAGACCAGGATCGCCACCTGGGCCGCAGACAACCACGTACCGACCGCCCGCCCGATCGGCCGTCCGACCTCCGTGCACGGCACGCTGGTCACCTTCACCCACGACATCGGGCCCGGCCGCCACACCGACCCCGAGGAGCGCGCCGCACTCCTCGCCCTCCTGCACGCCCTACCCGCCCCCACCACCCTGGGCCTGCCCGACGTTGCTCCCACCGCCCGGCTGCTGCGCCGACTCGAAGCCGTTCGCCCCTCTATGGTGACCGACTCGGCCTTCCGCCAGCTGTGGATTCACCTTCAGCAGGTCGAACGCCTCTGGCGGCACTCGGAGCCGCTCACCCGCCGCCGTGTCGTCCACGGTGACCTCGACCCGTCGAACACGGTCGTCGGCCGCGACGGCATCCCGCACCTGATCAACTGGCACGCCGCCGCAGTCGGCCCTCCTGCCCTCGACCTCGCGGCCGAGGCGTTTCGCCGCGACGCCTTCGGCAGCGACCCGCGGGAGTACGAGCGGTTCCACGCCGAGTACGGCCACGACGTCACCAAGGACGACACCGGCCGCACCTACGAGACCCTGGCCGCACGAGCAGCGGCCGAAGGCGTCATCACCGCCGCCGAGCACGTCACCCGGGACCGGTGGTGGCTCCCCGAGTACCTGGAGCGCCTGGCCTGCTTGGTCGGTCAGGGCAGCCCCGAGTTCACCTACCCGTGGGGCTGGCAGGCCAGCCCCCGGCTCACCACGCTCCCCGACAGTCCGAGGGCCGCCGTCGACCAGGAGTTGGTGGTCGGCCGTGGGTGAGGTCGCGCAGATCTTCCTGGCCGACGGCCGTCCCTTCCGAGACATCGCGGCCGACATCGTCCGCCTGGCCGGCGGGCAGGTCCGCGAGGCGTACGTCCGCGCCGACCGCGTACCGGTGGAACTGGTCGAGGGACCGGCGGGCACCTTCTGCGCGGTCGAGCCGAACATCTTCAGCAATCCGCCCGGCCCACCGCCGGAGGAGCACGCCGTCTTCGACGGCTACCCCGCCATGGTCGAGTTCTGGCAGCCGAACAAGGACTACGACCGCCTCGCCGAAGTCGCCCGACGAGTCTTCGACGCACTGACCCACGCCCCAGGCGCCCAACCGGCCCTGCTGGCCTGGGACCTGGGGGATGCCCTCGCCGCCTTCCTCCCCGCCGAGGGAGTCCACGAGTTCCCGGACGGCACCGCCACCACCGCCGAGGACCGGCACCTGTGGGAGCCCTGGGCCGCGCCCCGAGCGTGAGCCCCGCCGGCGCACCTCCCACCGACCCCGCCGGACGGCCAACCTCCTCCCGGGCCATCCCCGACACACCCAACCGAAAGACGATGACGATCATGAGCTGCCCGCCCGACCCCACCCCGCCCACCACCAAGCCCCGCCCCAGCGCAACCAGCGCCGACACCGACCGGGCGGCATGATGGCCGCCCACCTACCCACCGCGCCCGCGACGCGAACCGCCGAGGCCACCGCGACGGCGGGGATACCGACCGCGGTGCGCGAGGCGTTGGAGAGCGCCAGCGCCTCGCAGGGCTACAACACCGACGGCGCCACCCTGCTCCACCACAACCAGCACTGGGTGCTCCGCCTGCCGCACGCGACCCCCGGCAGCCCGGTCGTCGCCAAGGTCCACAATGCCAAGACCGACCGCCTCACCCTCACCCGGCAGGTCGCCACCGCCAACTGGCTGACCGACAACGGGGTCGGCACCGCCCGCCCGGCCGGCACCCGCTGGCCCATCCTCGCGGGCCACCACCTAGTCACCTTCACCTACGACCTCGGTCCCGGCGGCCCCGCCAGCCCGCAGGCCCTCGGCCGCGCACTCGCGCAGTTACACGCCCTGCCCCTCCCCGGCCACCTGAACCTGCCCCGCCTCGACCCCGCCGCCAACGTGCTGGCCCGCATCGAGCAGCTGCCTGACAACCTCCTCGCCCCCGAAGAGCACGCCTGGCTGACCGGCTACGTCCGCACCCTCGGGGACCGGTTCGATGCAACCCGTTGGCCTGGCGAGCCGGTCGTCCTTCACGGAGACCTCGCCGCCCAGAACACCATCAGCACCGGCAACGGTGCCGTGTTGATCGACTGGGAGTACGCCGGCACCGGCCCCGCCCTGGCCGACCTCGCCTTCCTCGCCTGGTCCCGCGACGCGTTCGGCGGCAACCCGCGCCACTACGACCAGTTCTCCACCACCTACGGTCTCGACGTCACCGCCGTCCACGGCGGCACCCTCTACCGGCAGGTCCTCGCCCCGCTGCGTGCGGTCATCGGCATCACCATCGCCCTGGAAGCCGCCACCCGCGCACCCGGCTGGGCCGACGAAGCCGCACACCGGATCGCCTGCACCCGCGCCCAGGAAGCCGGCCACCCCCGGTACCCCTGGGCCTGGAGCACCTGCATCGCCTACACCAGGCCAGCCGAACTCAGCCCCACCTGACACCAGCTCTGGGCCGGCCGGAGTGCCAGCACGGAGCAGCCAACATGCACACGGGAGAGGGAGAGCCAGCCGGTCCCGGCCTTCTCCGGGCATCGCACGGTTCGGAAGGAAGGAGCAGTCCAGCCAGGGAGCAGTCAGGCCAGCACCGTGGGAGGTGCTTGATCGACATCCACCAACTCGCCGACACGGACACGGATTTACCCGGATCGGGTGAGCCCGTCTCGGACACGCCGGACACGCCGAAACCGCCCTGCCAGGATCGGGTCCCCAGTCAGCAACCCGCGTACATCGCAGCCTGCCACCCGGCACCGCTGCTACCCGAGCACGCCCGCCACCGGACGGCCCGCGCCCCGCCGTGACCCGCCGCCCCGGCGACCCAGCCTGCTCGAACGCACCTGCCGCCCAGCCGCCGAACCAGGGAGCAACGTGACCAAGACCAGCCCAAGCCCCCAACCGCCCGTCGCCGACCCGGACGCCGACGCCGCCGAGCACGACGAGCAACTCCGGTACAACTTCCCCGGCGACAACCGCCGCAACGCCGCCTCCTCCATCTCCACCCGCTCCATGGTCCGCCGACTCCCGCAGCTCATCCGCCGCGCCCTCGCCCTCGCCTGGAACGCCGACCCCCGCTCCACCCTGCTGCTGCTCCTCGCCCAAGCCGCCTCCGGGATCTTCGGCGCGCTCGCCCTCTACGCCACCACCGGCACCCTTGATGCCCTGCTACGCCCCGGCCCGGTCACCGGCCACCTCGCCGCCGCCGCAGCGTCGTTGGCGGTCCTGACCGGTTCCGCGGGGCTGCGCGCTGCGCTCGGGATCGCCGTGATGACGCTCGCCGGCCGGGTGGGGCCCCGGGTCAACCGGGACGCAGACCTCGCGCTGATCGAAGCGGGCTGCTCAGCCGAACTCGCGGCCTACGACGAACCCGCATACAACGAACGGTGGGAGTCCGCCGACCGGGGCGCGGCGACCACCCCCGACCTGCTGACCTCCGCGCAGGACGTCATCGCCTCCACCGTCTCCCTCATCGCTGCCGCGGGGGTCCTGGCCACTCTCCACCCGGCACTGCTGCCGTTCCTGGTGCTCGGCTCGATCCCCGCCGGGCTCGCCGCGGTCCGCTCCGCCCGCATCCACTATCTCGCCACCATCACCACCAACGACGAGCGGGCGGCCCTGCGGATCTACCGCTGGAACATGATCGACAAGCAGCGCGCCGACCAGGTCCGTTCCGACCAGATCCTTGCCTTCATGATGGCTAAGTACCGGGCTGCGGAAGCGCGGATCGTCGCCGTCACCGACAAGGCCGGAGCCGCCGCCGCCCGCGTCTCCTTGATCGCCGCCCTCGCGACTGGAGCCGGAGCCGCTCTGATGTGGGGAGCCCTGCTCTACCTGGTCTCCACCGGGCGCATCGGACTCGCCGCCGCCGGCGCGGCCACCTTCGCCCTTCGCACCGCGGCGGGCGGCGTCCAGGGCATGGTCGGCAACGGCGCCCGCCTCTACCGCATGGGCCTCTACCTCGACGACTACTTCTCCTTCCTCGACGAGGCCGGAGGCCACCGCATCAACCGCGGCACCGTCAAGCCCGAAGCACCCAAGCTCATCGAGGTCACCGCCCTCACCTACGCCTACCCCGGCGAGCAGCAGGACCCGGCACTACGCGGCATCGACCTGACCCTCCGTCAAGGCGAGGTCGTCGCGGTGCTCGGCCAGAACGGTTCCGGGAAGTCCACCCTGCTCAAGCTCCTGTCCGGCCTCAACCTGCCGCAGTCCGGCGGCGGCACGATCACCTGGGACGGCGTACCGATCCAGGACCTCGACGTCGACGCGATGTGGGGCCTGGTGGCCCGCGTCCCGCAGGAGTTCGCCCGCTGGCCCCTCCAGGCCGCCGAGAACGTCCACCTCGGCCACCACGACGGCAACCCCGACCAGGACGTTCGGGACGCGGCCGCGCTGACCGGCTTCGACGAGGCCGTCCACCGGCTCCGCTCCGGCTGGCGAACCCTCCTCGCGCAAGGCTGGCAGGGCGGCGCCGAGCTGTCCGGCGGCGGCTGGCAGCGCGCCGCCGTCGCCCGCGCGTTCTTCCGCACCCGCCGCCGCCCCGGCCTGCTGATCCTCGACGAGCCGACCTCCGACCTCGACCCCCGCGCCGAGCACAAGATCCTCCACGCCCTGCGCGACCTTGCACAGGGGCGGATCACCCTGCTGGTAACCCACAACCTCGGCAACGCCAAGCTCGCCGATCGGATCATCGTCATGGACCAGGGCCTGATCGTGCAGACCGGCACCTGGGACCAGCTCGCCGACCAGCCGGGCGGTCTCTTCCGCGAACTCCTCGACCTTCAACAGGACCGAACCGTCCCCGCTCAGCGCCCGGGAACCGAGTCCTCGTGATGGGTTGGGGCGGGCACCGACCGGTGCCCGCCCCGGAACGGGGTCGCTCCAGGAAGCTTCGACTCCGTAGCGGGTGCGGCCCACCGTTCAGTCAGGCCCCAGGTCGCTTCCCGTAGATGACTGCCGGGCTAGGGCAATTCGGTCGCGCCTTCGGCGCGGCTGTTCTTGTGGTCCGGGCGCCCCGCTGCGCGGTTCCCCCGGCCCCCCTCCGCGGCCCAGTATCCGGGGCCGGCCGCCCGCCTCAAGGGCGCTTCGCGCGGCTGCGCCGCCGACCTGCGGCCGGCCCTTGACCCGGGCGGCCTCTTTGCCCCGGACCCCAGGCAGCTATCGGGGGGACGGGGGAGGTGCGCCCGTTGATCTGACGGTCCGTCAGTCGGCTGACCGGCGTGCGGATCCACGCCTTCAAGCTTGACCAGAAACCCTTAGTGAGGTAATATTGTCCTTGTTGGGAGGGGATGGCACCCCCGACCAACAGACAGAGACCATGCACCTGTTGGAGGATTTGTGACTACCGCGCTTGCCCCCGTTGGGCCGATGAACGATGAGACGGTCTCGCCCGAGCTGGCTGATCTGGCCGCTGCCCTCGACGCCGAGCGGTCCGGCGAGCCCGCCGACCCGGCTGAGGCTTCGGTGAAGGTCTTCCTCGAAGACGTCGACCCGGCGGAGCTGACGTTCACCCGCAACGTCCGAAAGGCGGAGCTGGATGACGAGTTCGTTGCTTCGATTGCGGAGCACGGCCTCTACCAGCCGATCATTGCGACCCCTCACGAAAATGGGTTCGCGATCATCCTCGGCAACCGACGAGCAAAGGGCTCGATCAAGGCCGGTCGACTCGTCGACGTTATCGTTCGCAACGACCTCACTGCCGAAGAGGCGCGCATCATCGCGCAGCTGATCGAGAACATGCACCGCGAGGATATGACGGAAAGTGAGATCGGCGACGCCTATGCGCAGTTGTCCATCGAACTCGGCCTCAGTACCGAACAGATCGCTGCCCAGGTGGCCCAAGACCCGAAGAGGGTTCGCGCTTCGATCGCGCTGGCCGGGATGCCGAAGGCGGCCCGCGCAGCCGCCGACACGGGCAAGCTCACCTTGGAGGACGCGGCGCAGCTGGCCGAGTTCGAGCATGACCCGAAGGCGTACAAGCGACTCCTCGCCAAGATCGAGAACGGACAGGGCCTGAACTGGGCCATCAAGGACGAGCGTCGGAAAGCGCAGCGGGCCGCACTGCGGGCGGAGACCACGCAGGCGCTCACGGCAGCCGGTGTCCGGATGGTCGGCGAACCCCAGGGGTTCGGTTGGGGGGCATCGCGTGAGGTCGCCGTCGAGCGCCTTGCCGATGCTGACGGTGTGGTCCTGACGCCCGAGACCCACGCGGCTTGCCCTGGGCATGCGGCGTACTTCAATGAGCACCAGGCCGGGGACCTTAAGGCCACGTTCCTTTGCCGGAACCCTCACGAGTACGGGCACCACGTCTCCGGCTCCTACCGCTTCCTCGGCGCCGAGGAGTCGGCCGCCAAGGCAGCAGCCGAGCAGGCCGACCGCGATCGGCGGGAGGCGCTGGCCATCTCGCGGGAGGTGCGGACGGAGTTCGTCCAGGAGCTCTGTCGCTCGAAGAAGGTGCCCAAGGGGATGACCAAGAAGGTTCTGCGGCTGCTCTACACGCTGGGGACGGACGAGACCAGCCCGGAGGTGCTGGTGTACCTCAACGCACCGGGCGACGACGACCGGACCGACCGGTTCGACCGGTTCACCCGTCGGATGGCTGAGGCGCGGCTGCCGCTGGTGCTCCTGGCTGCCGTTGCGGTTCGAGCAGAGCGAGCCGTCCAGCAGGCCATCTTCGGCTATGGCGACAAGTGGGCTGCGCTGGAGTGGTTCGACTTCCTCACTGCCTACGGCTACGAACTGACCGATCCCGAGGTCGAGTTGGTGGCTGAGTTCCGGTTGAAGCTCGCCGAAGCCGAGGCGCGAGCCGCAGCGAAGGCGGCGGAGGATGCCGCCCGGCAGGCTGACACCGATGAGGAGCAGGACGACGAGGACCAGGACGACACGGAGGACGAGGAGGTGGAAGAGCGGGAGCTGGCCGCCGTCGAGGACAAGGGTGCAGTCGAGGACGAGGACGAGGACGAGGTCGAGGAGGAGACGGGCGGGTCGGAGTTGACCGCCGTCGAGGAGAGCGACGAGCTGAGCCGACACCTGTCGGCTGTCGCGGGCACCGCTGCGGACGACTCGGAGAAGGACTGGGAAGCGCTCTACCCGGAGATCAACGAGCCGATTGCAGCCTAAGCCCAAGGGGAGGGGACTCCCCGCCTGAACAACCGCCGGGGGTGTCCGATGGCACCGGACACCCCCGGCGCTGCCGACCACATCACTGCCCTGCCGGAGGCTTTCATGCATCTGCACCTCGCCCCCACAGACCACCGACCGCTCACCGTCCGAACCGATCTCGCCGTCCACCTCGCCGGGCACCACGAAGCGCACGCCGTGCTGATCGCTCACACCGTCCTGCTGACCATGCCGTCCGTCCGTGTCCGCGTGGCCCACCCGCAGCCCGCGTACGAGACGTACAAGGGGTGGGCCAGCGCCGCCGACCGGGCCACCCAGTTGTTCGCCGGGACGAAGTCCGGTGCCGTCCCGGTGCCCGACGGCCAGGTGTCCGGACACCTTCGACTCGACCGGCCCGTGCCCCCGGCCGTCGTGGAGAGCCTTCCCGCGAAGCTCAGCCCGACCCGCACCCCACAACTGCGGATCAGCGTCGGCGGCCTGCTGACGGTGGTCACCGACATGGCGGCGTTCACCAGCCAGCTCAACCTCTGGACCACCGCCTACCGGCACGCCGCGCGCCGCTGGAGCAACCTGCCGAGCGTCGAGGAACTGGCGGTTGGAGCGCTGCCGCGTTTCGAGGACACCGAGGCCCCGGCGTTCATCCCGGTGGCGGCATGAGCAGCAACCGGCCGACGGGCCCGCAGTACGTCACCCTCGTCACCGAGACCGGCTACCGGATGCACGCGACGATCACGCTGGACTGGGAGATCGGAGCCGCCCTGTACCGCATCGCGGAGCTGGGCGGCACCATCACCGTGGGGTGGGAGTCCGGCCACTACTACACGCGCTGCTGCCTCGGGAACGCGATCCAGATCACTTACGGCAAGCCCGACCGAAACCCGTTCACCATCACCTACCCGGACGCGCCGACCGTCTACGGTGTCCGACTCGCCGAGCGGGCAGTCTTCCACCCCGAGGAGATGAAGCCCACCAGTCACCGGTGGCTGGTGGTCCGGCGCGACAACGGGGGAACGCACTGCCCCAGCGCGCCGGAGGGCACCCAGCGCAGGACCGCCGCCATCGTCCACACGATCACCCGGCACATGCTGTCCCGCCCGTGGGCGGCCAAGCTGCGCCGCGCTCACGAGGAACGGCACGCCCCCGCCCGGCACCGCCACCACCAGAGGGCCATCAGCGAGCTGGAGGAGGAAGCGGCCAAGCTCCAGGAGAGAATCACACGGGAGAAGACCCGGGCGGCAGTGCAGGCCGCTGTGATCGAGCAAGCCGCCAACAGGACGGGCAGCGCTGAGCCGTTGCCCGAGTGGCTGGTGCAGCGCCAGCAGCTCGCCGCCTGAACCCGGTGGCCCGACTCCGAGACAGGGGTCGGGCCACCGGGCGGCCGGCACCGCGGGGGAGGGGGGCATCGAGCCCCCTCCCCCGCGACCGCCCCGCCGACCGGGGCCGGCCGCCTGCCGCGACAGCCCCCCGAGCACCACCCTGCCCCAGGGCCGCAGACACGTACGCTGATGAGACAACCCGCGCCCACCCGGCGCGACCACGAGGAGCAGCCGATGCACCACCCCGCCACCCCGGAGAGCCGCCGCCGGGCGGTCTCCTCCGCCACCGGCTCGGTACGGGCCGAGGGTCTCACGCCGAGTCCGGAGTTCCTCACCGACACGGAGGAGTACGCGGCCGGTCGGATCACCGCCGACGAGTTGGTGGAGCGCGCCGAGGCCCGCTACCGCGAGCCGGGCGCCGAGCAGCCAGCACCCTGACGATGGCCGACCCCTACGCCGACCCGGCCAGCGGCGTCCTGCGTAACCGGCTCGGCATCACCACGCCCGAGGCCCTCGCCGCAGCCGAAGCCGACATCACCGCCGCCCGCCTCACCCGCATCGCCGAGAAGCCCATCCCCGGCCGCTACGACCTTGCCCACCTCCAGGCGTTCCACCGCGAGATCTTCGGCAGCGTCTACCCGTGGGCGGGAGAAGTGCGCAGCATCGAGATCGCCAAGGGGAAAACCCAGTTCTGCCTCGTCCGGATGATCCCGAACTTCGCCGATGACACGTTCGGCCGACTCGCCCGCCGTCAGAACCACCTCCGCGGACTCGACCGCGACAGCTTCCTGACCGGCCTGGCCGACCTCTACGGCGACGTCAACGCCCTTCACCCGTTCCGCGAGGGCAATGGCCGGGCACAACGAGCCTTCCTCGGCCAGCTCGCCGCCGACGCCGGACACCCGGTCGACTGGACCAGCCTCGACCCCAGCCGCAACGAGCTCGCGTCCATCGCCTCGTTCAACGGCAACACCGGCCCCCTGCGCGCGATGCTCGCAGACCTCTCCGTCGAGCGGCCGTCGACCAGGCCCACGCCGACCACCAGGACCACGAGCCCGGCGCAGTTGATCCAGCCCCCGCCGATCCAGACGCCCAATCAGCCGACCATCCGCCCCTGACCGCAGAACGCGGAAGGCCGGTGGACACCCTCGCAAGCGAGTTGGCACGGTCCACCGGCCAGAGACCACAGCACCCCGCAACGGGGGAGCGTGCAGAACCTTCAGCGTAGAGCACTCGCCGCCGGGGCGGCGGGGGAGTGGTCGCGCCGTTGGCGCGGTGGTGTTGTTGGGCGGCTGTCGCCGCCGGCCGCCTTCGGCGGTGGAAGCGGAAGCGCCTTCGGCGCTGCGTCCTTTTTGCCGGGCGCCCCGCTGCGCGGTTCCCCCGGCCCCCCTCCGCGGCCCAGTATCCGGGGCCGGCCGCCCGCCTCGAGGGCGCTTCGCGCGGCTGCGCCGCCGACCTGCGGCCGGCCCTTGACCCGGGCGGCCTCTTTGCCCCGGACCCCAGGCAGCTATCGGGGGGACGGGGGAGGTGCGCCCGTTGATCTGACGGTCCGTCAGTCGGCTGACCGGCGTGCGGATCCACGCCTTCAAGCTTGACCAGAAACCCTCAGCGAGGTAATATTGTCCTTGTTGGGAGGGGATGGCACCCCCGACCAACGGACAGAGACCACGGCACACCGGAGGCGGACATGAACCCGCGCTACATCGCGTACTTCACCACCCCGTTCTCCGGCACCGGTCGACCCGAGGCCGTCACGTCGATCCGCCAGGCGGCGGATCGGCTGCGAACCCGGGCCCGCGACCCCCACGGCGGCTGTACCGAGCAGTCGTTCGCCGACCTCTGCGCGATCACCGACGAGCACATGCTCGCCGATGCGGAAGAGATGGCCAGCGTGGGAGTGCCGTTCGGTAACGGTCCGGACCTCCGGATCACCCTGGGCCCGCGTGGCGGTGCCCGCATCGAACGCTAGGAGGAGTAGAGCATGGCAGGCGAAACCAAGATCACCATCGTCGGAAACCTCGCGGACAACCCGACGCTCAAGTACACCGACGGCGGGGCCGCACGAGTCACCCTCACCGTCATCGCCAACGAGCGGGTCTGGGACAGCACCACCCGCGCCTACCGGGATGGCGACTCCCTCTCGATGCCGTGCGTAGCTTGGCGGCAGTACGCCGAGAACATCGCGGCGTCCTTGACCAAGGGGGCGCGCGTCGTCGTCACCGGCGTCCTCAAGCAGCGCACGCACCAGCCGGCCGACGGCCCCCGCCAGTTCTACACCGAACTCCAGATCGACGAGGTCGGCGCAGCCATGCGCTTCGCCACGGTCGAGGTCACCAAGGCCGGAAGCCGCCCCACCCAACAGGGACCGGCCCCCAGCCAGGCAGCGCCGGGCGCGTTCGACGCGACGTGGCCGCCCGCCCCGGCCACCCCGCCCGCCGTCGGCTCCTGGCCGACAGCGGCCATCGCCAGCTGATCGCGCCACGGCCGGGCGGACCTCTCCGCCCGGCCGCCCGGCCCGCGCGACCCCGTCCACGAGAGGACAGCTTGAGCACCACCACTCCCGACGCAGAGCCCGCCAGCGGCACCCCCGCCGTACCAGCCCGCACGGTTCCCGCGAAGCCACCGGCCACCGTGGCCGCCGTCGTCGCCTACGCCCGCCAACACGGCTGGACCGCCATGGCCGAGTGGTCCCCGGCCGACGAGACCAACACCGGTGACGGATGGGTGGTGACGACATCTGCCGACACCGCGCGCGGGCGCGGCGAGTTCCGGTTGGTCTGGCGCTACCAGGGCGCGGCCAGGGTCCCGCGTTACGAACGCTACTTCTCCCATGGACGGAGCCCGAGCAGGTACAGCCACGCTCCCACCCTGCCGTTCGTGCGCTGGGCCATGCGGAACAACCCGATCCACTCAAAGGCGGCAGGCGACGAACCACCGGTCTGGCGCTGGCGCGAGCCGGACGCCCTACCGCCCACGGCCGAGGACCTGACGGAGGTCATGCTGGCCCCGATCCGGCGAAGCGCCGAGCATTCGTGGCTACCCCAGACCGTCTACGCCTCCCGGTGGATCGGACGCGACTACGTCGGCCAGGACTGCCTCCTCATCAGCGCGGCCATGCCGTGCGACGACTACAAGCCCGAGGACGTCCACCCCGACAGCCCCATGCCGTTGCTGACCATCCTCCCCACCTTCTACTTCGGCACCGTCCCCACGGGAGGGTGAGGCACCCCGCCCTGCCACTACGGGCCCGGCCCTCCCGCTTCCACCTGCCGCAAACCGCCGACGAAAGGCCCGACCATGCCCACCACACCACCCCCGAGCGAGCTGACCAGCACCATCAACACCATCCAACGCGGCACGTTCGCCGCCGTCCTGGCCGTCATCACCGCCACCGTCGTCTGCACCCTCCGTGACCAATTCCTCATCACCTACCCGCTGCTCGCCGTCCTCGGCGGACTGCTGTGGCTCCAATCGGTCGTGGTCCTCCGCCTGCCCAAGGCCATCAACCAGGCCGCCGAACAGCACGGCATGCCGCCCATCCTGCCCAGCACCACGCCCCGAAGCTGACCGACCCAGGCCGGCCGGGCCACCACGGCCCGGCCGCCCACCCGGAGACCTCTTGATCACCACCCACACCGCTGCCCGCCTGCTGCTGCGCTACGAGGTCGAACACGCAGAGACCGGCCTCACCTACTACACCGTCCGCGCGCCCCACGTCACCGGCACCATCACCCTCCATCCCGAAGCCGCACCCGGAGAGAACGGCGACCCCGACGCCTACACCCGACTCCGGTTCACCTCCGGCCGCTACAACCCGGATGAGAACCCCAGCGGCTACACCGACCGACTCGCCGTCTACAACACGTGGATCTACGACGGCATCACCATCCCCCCGACCGGCGCACCCGTCGACCGCGACCCATGGGGGCAACTCCACCGCAATACCTACGAGTTGGCGACCGAAAGCGCCCGCGCCCGCACCAAGGAGGTCGGAGAGAAGATCATCAACGAGTACCGAATGGACCCCCAGCGGTTCACCCAGCAGGCCCGCTACCTCCGCGCCGCCGCCGACCAGCAGCTGACCCGCGCCACCCGCGAGGCCAACGACCTTCGCCCGGCCGTCGATCAGCTGGCCGCGCTCGAAACCCGGATCAACCGCTGGACCCGCCTCCGCACCCCCGGAGCCGACCCGACCGCCACCGTGGTGGAGGTCGGAGGCTTCCTGGCTGACTGGATCGGGGCCCGCCTCTCCGGCCACCAGCCGCTCACCCCCGCCGACCGCGACGTCTACCGCGCGTGGACCGCAGCGCGCCGACTCGGCGACCCGGCGGCAGTCTTCCAACCGCGCCGGATCATCCTGCCAACCCCCGCCGCGCTCGCCAGCTTCGCCCACTACCTCACCGAGGCCAGCCTGGAGTCGCCGAGCCCCGCCGCCCGCGCCGACGCCCGCAGCCGCCTCCGGCGCATCGCCGCCACCCACCCGGCACTCGCGCCCGCCGCCCCCAGTCAAGAGCGAGAAGAAGCACCCAGCTGATCCAAGCTCTCCCACCAGCCCCCAGCGCCCGCCGGGGGCTGGTGCCGTTGTCGGTCGCGCCGTTGGCGCGGTGGTGTTGTTGGGCGGCTGTCGCCGCCGGCCGCCTTCGGCGGTGGAAGCGGAAGCGCCTTCGGCGCTGCGTCCTTTTTGCCGGGCGCCCCGCTGCGCGGTTCCCCCGGCCCCCCTCCGCGGCCCAGTATCCGGGGCCGGCCGCCCGCCTCGAGGGCGCTTCGCGCGGCTGCGCCGCCGACCTGCGGCCGGCCCTTGACCCGGGCGGCCTCTTTGCCCCGGACCCCAGGCAGCTATCGGGGGGACGGGGGAGGTGCGCCCGTTGATCTGACGGTCCGTCAGTCGGCTGACCGGCGTGCGGATCCACGCCTTCAAGCTTGACCAGAAACCCCTAGTGAGGTAATATTGATCCTGTTGGAAGGGGAGGGCAACCCCGACCAGCACCCACGATCGACCGACCGAAAGGCGTCATCACATGACGATCACTCTCGACCGCGTCCGCCTCGAAGAGATCAACGCGACCAAGCGGGCCGAGTGCGGCCACAGCAGCGGGCCGGGCTGCGCCTGGTGCTGGCTCACCCCCGACGCCATCGCCGACCTCCCCTACGCCGAGCGCCTCGCCGTCGCCGTCGATCTCGACCACCGACTCACCGAACTCGGCATCCCCCGCGCCCCGCGCACCGTCGTGATCGTCCACGGGGCCCGCACCTACGCCGTCCAGGTCGTATGCGAGGAACTCGGCACGTGGGAGCTGCGCATCCCCGCCCCGGGCGAGGAGTATGCCCTGTTCTGTGGCGCGATGTGGGCGGACCCTGGCGCCCAGGTCCGCAACGGCCAGATGCCGACGTGGACGCGTGACCGTGACGACCTCGCCGACGTCGCCCGTGGTTTCGCGGGCCAGCTCTGGGCTGCCGGGCTCCGCTGAGGCGCGCCGCTCGGCCCGGCGTAGCCGGGCCGAGCCAAACCCCACATCGTTCCGCCCTCCTGTGCGATGCCGGGCGAAGACGCCGCAGCGGAACGCTCGCGGCAATAGGGTTGACCGAAAACCCTTAACGAGGTAATATTGTTCTTGTTGGACGGGGAGGGCAACCCCGGCCAACACCCACGTACGACCATCCCGCGCGAAGGGCTCTCACATGACCATCACTCTGGCCAGGACCTCCACCCGCAACGCGAACCTCCACGAGATCGTGGACATTCTCCGCGATCAGCACCCGCGCAAGACCGACGTCATCGCCCCCGTGCAGAACATCCACGCCGAAGGTGGCCGACTGGTCATCGAGGGCGCGGACCACGAGCTCACCCCGGACGGAGTCAGCCGCAAGGCTGCTGAGTTCCGCCTCACCGACGTGTGCGAGTCCGGCGTTGCCGAGAAGCTCGGCATTCCGGTCGGTTACCTGCGGAAGACCCGGATCGAGGCCCCCCACCTGTGGGATGCCAACGTCAACGGGTGGCTCAGCCACCAGAGCCGCGCCGACAAGTCGTTCATGGTCCGCACCCTCAGCCCCACCGAGGGCGAGGACACCGGCACTGCCCGCGCCTTCCTGAGCCCCAGCTATCGGATCATCGAGAACCTGGACATCCTGACCGCCGCGCTCCAGGGTGTGCGGGACGCCGGGGTCGAGGTCCGGTTGGACAAGTGCGACCTGACGGACCGGCGGATGTACGTCAAGATCACCGCTCCGCAGGTCAGTGCCTACGCCCCCGAGCTGCTGCGGGACTACCGGAGCCCGTTCAGCGGCGCACGCGGCGCGGACAACCCCACCGTCTTCGCCGGATTCGAGATCTCCAACTCCGAGACCGGGTGCGGGGCGTTCACCATCGTGCCCCGGCTGGTCGTCCAGGTCTGCGACAACGGCATGACCATCACCAAGGACGTCATGCGGTCCGTGCACGTCGGCGGCAAGCAGCAGGACGGGGTGATCCGGTGGAGCAACACCACCCAGGCCCGCACGCTCGATCTGGTCACCTCCCAGACCGCCGACGCCGTTTCGACCTTCCTTGACCGCGCCTATGTCGTCCAGCAGCTGCGTTCCATCCAGGAGACGGCCGCGACCCGGGTGAAGAGCCCGGAGGCCACGATCACCACCGTCGCCCAGCGGCTGAAGTTCACGGAGGAGCGCCGGGCCGACATCTTCGCCCACTTCATCCAGGGCGGGGACCTTTCCGCCGGTGGCGTGATGCACGCCGTCACCTCCGTCGCCCAGACCCTGGTCGACGCCGACGAGGCCCACGAGTTCGAAGCGCTCGGCATCCGCGCCATGGAGCTGGCCGCCTCCCTGTGACCGCCCCGCCGCCCGGCCCACCGGGGCCGGGCGGCCCGGCACAGACCGCCACCAGCCCAGCGCCAGCCGGAGGAACACCGTGAACACCACCGTCGAACGACTGCGCACCCTCGTAGCCGAGGTCATCACCTGGGAAGAGGACTGGGAAGCCGACTTCCGCGCGCGACTGCCGTCCTACAACGCCGACCGCAAGGACTTCCCCGTCGCACCCGACGACGAGGAGGACTACTACAGGCTCCGCGAGGACCGCGACGCCGCAGCCTTCACCCAGCTCCGCAAGACGACCGCCGCCATCGACGCCCTTGTCCGCGAGCTGACGGAGACCGCCGAGGCCGACCAGCCCGGCTGACCGGAGCAACGGCCGCCCAGCGCGAAGCTGGGCGGCCCCGGCCGGGAGCGCCGGGCTGCGGGGATCGACCCCGCACCCCGGCCCAACCCCTCCCGCAGCCGACCCGCCGCAGCACCAGCCCGCCGCACCGCCCGCCGGCCCATGCCGCCCGCAACCGGGCGGCCCCGGCCGGGAGCGCCGGGCTGCGGGGATCGACCCCGCACCCCGGCCCAACCCCGCGCGGCGCCCCCTGCTGCCCACCTTCACCCAACAAGCACCACCAAGAGGAACCACGTGCCCACCCTGCCCCACACCGGGCTCCAGACCCCCGACCAGCCCACCTACGAGATCACCAGCTGCCAGGAACTGGTCCTCCTCCGGGCGACTCCCTTCCTGGCCACCGTCAGCCACGGAGCCCGCAAGATCGGCACCGCCCAGAACTACGGCGACGGCGACGCCACGGAGTTCGTCCCCCACGGCAACTTCGACGTGACCGACCTCGCCCGGTTCGCCGCCGCCTGCCGACTGGACAGCCGACCCGTCAGCCTCTCCCTGCTACTGGACCTGCTGATCGAGGAGTTCAACGTCGGCCGCTCGCTCCGCGCCCAGGCACTCCAAGGCCGAACCCTGCTCCGCGAGGTCGCCCCGGACCGCACCATCACCATCAGCGGGACCATCCCGATACCCGCCACCGCAGACGACCGCCACCACGTCCGCGAAGCCCTCGGCCTGCCGCTCACCCCCGGTGCCACGACCCAGTTCTGGAACGGACACCACTGGGAGCACCTGGCCGGCCCCGCGGCCTGAACCGCACCGGTGCACCGCGCCTCCGGCCACTCCCCGATCACCTCAGGAGACATCAGCATGCCCAAGTACATCGTCCCCATCGACGTCATCACCGTGCACCTGGTGCCGGTCCTCGCACCCACCGCCGACGCAGCCGAGACCGAGGCCGAACGCATCGTCGAGGGCGACCGGAAGACCTGGTACGACCACACCGAGCCGCTCTGCGTCGGCGACGCCCTCACCGAAGCGGAGTGGGATGCCCAGCAGGAATCCCTCGCCCGAACCAGCAACAGCGGCCACCCGGCCCCGCCCCGGGCCCACCGACCGAACGACACCACCTCGGCTGCGCGGCCCCGCGCGCCCCGCACCGACCACCACGCCGACGGCACCGCCTGCCCGCCCGAGCACAGGCACACCACCAGCGGCAAGCCCCTGACCCCGGGCTGCACCGGCCGCGCCTACTCCAAAGCCGCGTGCACCTGCGGCGAGTGGTCGGTCAAGTCCTCCGGCAAGGGCTACGTGGACGACGCACGCCGCCAGCACCTGAGCACCGCGCACTGACGTCTCGATCCACCCCGACCCACGAACGGGTGCGGCCCGGAGGGCAACCGGGCCGCACCCGCCCACGAAACCGAGAGAAGATCGTGACCCCGACCCGACCCGACAGGGACGCGCTCACCGCGGACATCACCGTCGGCATCCTCGGCATCTGCGCGTTCGCCGTGTCCTTCACCCACGTCGTCCAGACCGCCACCGCGGCCGGCCAGACCGGATGGGTCGCCTACGCCATCGCCGTGTCCGTCGAACTGATGGCCCTCGGCTCCGTCTCCGAGATCCGCCGCCGGAACCGACACAGGCAACCGGCCCGCTGGCCCCGCGGCGTCCTGGTCCTCGGCGTCGCAATGAGCCTGGCCGCGAACCTGGCCGTCGCACAGTCCACACCCTGGGGATACGTGATGGCCGCCTGGCCGAGCCTGGCGTTCCTCGCCGCCGCCGGGATCATCGAGTCCCGCCCCTCCGCTCGCCCAACCACCCCGGCACCGCCCCGGCCCGCCCAACCCGACACCGACGAGCACCAGGCCGCCGACGACCCACCACCCCACCTCGCCCCGGACCTCCCGGACGACCAGGACCAGGCCGAAGCCCCAGTCGAACCGGCCGACGACGCCGAGACCGACCGCCCCGACGAGCGGCCGGCCACCCGGCCGCCGACGAAGCGGCCGACCAGACTGCGCGTCATCAGCGAACTGCTCGCCGCGATGCGCGCCGACCCCGACTGGCGCCCGGACTACGACCAGCTCACCACCAGCACCGGCTACAGCCGGTCATGGTGCGAGAAGCGCGTGGGCGAAGCCCGCACGCTCCACCGCCGTACGGAACCCGAGCCCGCCGAAGAGCAGCCCGGCCGTACGGCAGAGCCGCCGACCCTCAGCCCGTTCCGTACGCCCCGCGACGCCGACGACCGGCCCCTCACCCCCGCCTCCCGACCCGCACCCAACCCGTACGAGGAACCCGCCCATGAGCACCACCCTCCACATACCGCCGCAGCTGCATGACGCCGACGCCTACGTGCTAAACAACAGTGCTGGCAAGGACAGCGCCGCGATGCTCCACCTATGGGCCACCACCGCCACCGACCGGATGCTGGAACGCACCACAGTGCTCCACCTCGACCTCGGCGACGCCGAGTGGGACGGCGTCCCCGCCCTCGCCGCCGAGCAAGCCGCCACCTACGGACTGCCCTTCGAGATCCGCCGCCGCGCCAGCGGCGGCCTGCTCGACCTGGTCCGCGCACGGGGCCGCTGGCCCGGCCTCAGCACCCCCTTCTGCCGCAGTTACCTCAAACGCGACGTGGCCCGGAAGTACTACACCGAGCTGACCAGCCGCCTTGGCATCACCGGCCGGCCCGCCCGCATCGTCACCGCCCTCGGCCTGCGCGCCGCCGAGAGCACCGTTCGAGCCCGCCGCTCCGCCGTCGCTCCGGACCGCGCCGCCAGCTCCAGCCGACGCCAGGTCACCACCTGGCTGCCCATCCACGACCTCAGCACCGACGCCGTGTGGAAGACCGTACGGGCCAGCGGCATCCCGCCCCACCCCGCCTACCAGCGGCTCGACCGCCTGAGCTGCCGCCTGTGCCCGTTCGCCGGACGCAACGCCCTCATCACCGCCGCACGGATGGCCCCCGACACCGCACTCGACTACGCCCTGGTCGAAGACGAGATCGGCGTCCCCTTCCGCCGCGACCTGTCGATGGCCCAGATCATCGAAGCCGCCGAACGCGAGGACCCCGCCCCCGTACGGGCCCTGCGCCCGTACGGAGCCGCACCCCGTACGCTCCCGCACCGTACGGGCGCGTGCGCGGCATGATCCGCACCGACCCCGCACCGACCGGAGCCGGCCTCCCAGTCGTCCTCAGCTTCGGCATGGGAGTGGACAGCACCGCCATCGCCGTCCGATGGCTCACCGAGCCCGACACCCGCACCTTCCCGCTCGACCGGCTGACCGTACTGACCGCGATGACGGGCGACGAGCCGGACATCACCCGGCGCCTCACCGAGGAACACCTGCTGCCGCTGCTGCGCGACACCGGCACGCGCTTCGTCCAGCTCAGCCGGACCAGCCAGCGCGGCGGCTACACCGTGCTGGACGACTCCCGTACCCCACGCCGACTGATCACCCGGGGACCCTGGCGGCTGTCCGACGAACTCCGCGCCAGCGGTACCGTCCCCCAGATCGCGGCCAAACGCAGGCTGTGCAGCTTGCACTCGAAGGGAGACGTGCTCGACGGGTGGCTGGGCGACGAGTTCGGGGGCCGACCCTTCCGGCACGTCCTCGGCTTCGCCAGCGAGGAGCTCCGCCGGGCCGCGCGGGACGAGACCTTCACCGCGCTCGGTCGCATCCCCGAGTACCCGCTGATCAACGACTGGGGCTGGGACCGCCACCGGTGCGAGCAGTACCTGCTCGACCGCTTCGGCGAGCCGTGGTCGCGGTCCGCGTGCGGCTACTGCCCCTTCTCCGCGGGTCGGCGCGGGCGGGCCGAGCTGGTCGAGCGCTGGCGCGCGGAGCCGGCCGTCGGAGCTCAGGCCCTCGCGCTGGAGTACACCGCCCTCGCCCTCAACCCGCGCTCGAAGCTCTACGGCACCGTCGCCGCCCACGACCTCGTCCGTAGCCACGGATTGGTCGACGTCCTCGCCGAGTTCGAGGAGCACCTCCGGCGGCAGCGCTGGAGCGTCTACGAGGTCCGGCGGATCATCCACCCTCGCCGTGAGGACCCCGCTGCCAAGGGCGCCGCCTGGCGCAGCGTACGTACGAGGTTCACCGGGAGCCGGGCCGACGCCGTCGCCGCGCTGGCGGCCCTCAGCGTGGGCGGGGCCGTCACCGACCGATACGGGATCACGCGGGCCGACGTCATCTCCCGAACCAGCGGATACCCCGCGATCGAGATGACGCTCGCCCTCGCACCCGCCGGGGTCGAGGACAAGGAACGACCGGCGTTCGGGGCGTGGTGGGAACGACTGCACCACCGGGCCGACCTCACGCCTCCGGTCGCGCTCGCGGCGTGAGCGGAGAAGAAGACGGGGGCCAGCAGCACGGCCGGAGCCGTACCGACCTCGATGGGCCGGCTTGGGCAAGCCGCTGGCCCCCTCCCACGAAGACCGATCCCGAGAGACCGCTACCTCGCGCCGGTAGATTAGTGCATGTCGAGCCGGGGAGGGTTCTCCCCTTTGAACAACCACCCCAAGGAGACCTGCCGATGGCCCCCGCCCCGACGCTCGCCGAACGGCTGGACGCCGCCACCGCCGACACCCTCAGCGTCGCTGACATCAGCTCCGCGACCGGGCTGTCCGAGTCCACCGTCCGCCGCCTCACCAAGGAGCCGGGCTGGCCCGCTCCCGACGAGTCTGGTGACCACCGCGAGCAGCGGTATCCGCGCGAAGCCGTCGCCGGGTGGATGCGCGACCACCAGGCCGCGCGCGTCAACCCGCAGGAGCTGCCGGGGCAGGACAGCGACCGGGTCACCCTCACCGAGATCGCGAACCGGACCGGCAACAAGCGCGAGACCGTCAGCCGACTGCCCTCCACCTACCGGACCAGCAGTGACCCGTTCCCTGCGGCCGACACCCTCGGCACCTACAACTGGGGAGAGGTCAAGGCGTGGCTCGGCCGACGGGCTGGCCGTACCGGCCCCCGCGGGGCCACCCAGCCGCCCGCCCCCGCTGCGCCGCCGGCCGCGCCGCCCGTGCTCGACGTGCTCACCACAGCCATGATCGAGCGCCTGACCGGCAAGGGGAAGGAGGCGGTGAAGACCCTGGTGCGCAGGCCCGAGATCGCCGAGCTCAGCTCCGGCAAGGTCGGCCGCCTCCGGGTGTGGCCCGCGGCCACCCTCCTGCCGCTGCTCTGGCAGCTCGGCTACCTCCCGCAGTCGGGCCCGCTCGGTGCCGAGCCGACCGCCGTCTTGGTCGAGCTCGGCTACCTGCCTGCCAAGGGCAAGCCGAGCGCCGAGCAGCGCGCCGTGCTGCGCGAGTTCGGCTACGACGAGCAGGGCAGTGTGGAGCACCGTGCCTGGCTCGCCGGGCCTCCCCGCTCCGCCACCGAGCTGGCCAAGCACTACGGCGTCAGCATCAGCGCGATCAGCAAGCGCATCGCCCGCGCCCAAGAAGCCGGCCAGCCCGTACCGCACCCGGCCGACACCGAGGACGGCAAGCGCTACGACCCGAAGGACTTCGACACCTTCTGGAACCCGCCGGCCGCCGAGTAGCAGCCGCTGAACACCACGACGGCGCTGCCGACCAGCCACGGTCGGCAGCGCCGTCGCCGTCCCACTCCTACCGCTGCGTGGCCCCGGCGATTCCCGTGCCATCGGACTCACCAGACCCGACACGGTCGGAGCCGGCCACGGCGGCGACCGGACCGGCTTCCGCCACCGCCGTAGTCTCGGCACCGCGCCCGTCCCTGCGCGGCTTCCCACCACCGGCAGCCTCCGCCAGGACCGTCCGGACCTCCACCAGCGACAACCCCGTCAGCTCCGCGATCTGATCGCGCGGCTCACCCAGATCCTGGAGCGTCACAACGGCCAGCTTCGCGAGCCGTTCCGGCTCCTGCGCCGCCGCCTCCGCGTCCGCCAGGACCTTCGCCGCTCGGGCGCTCGCGGCCGCCCGCAACTGCTCCGCCCTCCCCGTCTGCTCGTAGAAGTCAGTCAGTGCCGACTCCACCTGCCGCTCGCGCCGGAGACGCTCTGCGTCCCGTGCTGCCTTCGCCTGCTGCGCCGCCCGAGCCGCACTGGCTCGCGACGCCGAAATTCGTCCACTCATGCATCGAACATAGCCAAAAAAACCGAGGCTGCAAGCCCCTTTGAATCCCTCTCAATAAACGTCGATAAATATCGAGAAAGGGCGATAGGGAAACCGAGATGCACGTCACGGGATCGGCACTGCAAGCGCCATGAGCTGCCCATCTGTCAGCATTACCAAGCCATCCAGACACCTCTTGCAGATATTCTGAGCATGGTCCGCTGCGCGGGGCTAAAGTGCTCCCATGGCATTTGATGAGGCAGGTGGAACGGCGGCTCGAATAGCTGCCACGCCCACCCTCATCCGGGTTTCGGAAAGCTGGGGGTGGTCGCGTTGATGACCATCCACAAGCTGAGTGCCGGCAACGGCTACACCTACCTGACGCGCCAGGTCGCGGGCGGCGACGTACAGCGTCAGCGTGGTCAGTCCGCCGAGGAGTACTACACCCAGAAGGGCAACCCGGCGGGCGTCTGGCTCGGCCGCGGCGCGCCCCTGCTCGGACTCGACGGGACCACCGTCACCGAGCAGCAGATGAAGCACCTGTTCGGTCTCGGGCAGCACCCGGACGCGGAGCGGATCATCGCCGAGCACCTGGCCGCCAACGTGCGCGCCGACATGGACGACGACCAGCTCAAGGCCGTCCAGGCCGCCGCGATCAAGGCCGCCACCCTCGGCCGCAAGTACCCCGAGTACGAGCCGCTGGACCCGTTCGCCGAGCGCGTCGAGCGGCGCCTGGCCGTCATCGAGAAGGAGACCCGGCGCACCCCCACCAGCGCCGAGATCAAGAAGGTCCAGCACGAGGAGTCACGCCGTCAGCGGGCCGCCATCGCCGGGTTCGACCTGGTCTTCGCCCCGGTGAAGTCCGCTGCGGTGCTGTGGGCGCTGGACGAGCGCCCGGAGGTCCGCGCCGCCGTCCGCGCGGCCCACGACGCCGCCCGCGATGCCGCGCTGGAGCTGCTGGAGGAGAATGCTGCGCACACCCGCACCGGCAGCACCGGCCAGGCCCAGATCGACACCAAGGGCCTGGTCGCCGTCGCGTTCGACCACTACGACTCCCGGGCCGGCGACCCCAACCTCCACACCCATGTCGTCGTCGCGAACAAGATCGTGGGCATCGACGGGAAGTGGCGTTCGCTGGACGCCCGCGGCCTGCTGGCGATGACCGTGGCCACCTCCGAGTTCTACAACTCGCGGTTCGAGACCGAGCTGACCGCCCGGCTCGGCGTGCAGTTCGAGGCCCGCGAGGACTCCGCCACCAAGCGCCAGCCGGTGCGCGAGATCGTCGGCGTTCCCGTCGAGGCGATCACCCACTTCTCCTCCCGCCGGACCGAGATCGAAGCCCGCTACGAGCAGCTCCTGCGGGAGTACCGGCGCGAGCACGGACACGACCCGTCCCGCGGCATGACCCACCAGCTCGCCCGCCAGGCCAACCTCGACACCCGCGAGGGCAAGAAGGCCGCCCGCTCCCTGGAGGAGATGCGCGCCGACTGGACCCACACCGTCACCACCGCCCACGGCCAGGGCATCGTCCAGCGCGTGATGGCGGCCGTCCCCGCGCCCGAAAGCACCCCTGCTGCCGCTCAGCAGGAGGAGCCTAAGCCAGTCGAGATCCCCACCCTGGCCGCAGCCGTGATCACCGCCGTCGGCGAGGAGCGCGCGGTGTGGACGGTGTGGAACCTGCGCGCCCACGCCGAGCGCCTGGCCCGCTCCGAGCACCCCACCACCGGCACCACCGAGCACCGGCAGCTGGTCGAGGCGATCGTCACTGAGGCCGTCTCCCCGGCGCACAGCGTCCGTATCGACACCCCGGTGCTGCTCAACGAACCGAAGGAGCTGCGCCGGGCCAACGGAGACTCCGTGTTCGTCCAGCACGCCTCCACCCGCTACACCAGCACCGCCATCCTGGACGCCGAGCGCCGCCTGGTCGACGCCGCCCTCACCCCCGTCAACGAGGGCCTCAGCGCGGCCTTCGTCGGCGCCGCGATCGACGGCTTCGAGGCCCGCAACCGTGCACTCGATGAGGGCCAGCGCGCCCTCGTCACCGCGTTCGCCACCGACACCCGGCTGGTCTCCCTCGGCCTCGGCCCGGCTGGCTCCGGCAAGACCACCGCGATGCAGGCGTACGTCCACGTCGCCAACCAAGCCGGCCAGCGGATCGTCCCGCTCGCCACCTCCGCAGCCTCCGCCGCCGTCCTCGCCCGCGACCTCAAGCAGCCCGCCGAGAACCTCCACAAGTTTCTCTGGGAGCACACTGGCGGCACCTACGCCGCCCAGCTAAGCAGCGGCCAGAACGTTCCGTCGAGCCGGGCCGGCTTCGTCCTGAACCCGGGCGACGTGGTCCTGGTGGACGAGGCCGGGATGGCCGGCACGCTCAACCTGGACCGCCTCACCCGCATCGCCGCCGAGCACGGCGCGACCGTCCGCCTGCTTGGCGACTACCGCCAGCTCGGCAGCGTCGAAGCGGGCGGCGCGCTGCGGCTAATCGCCGCCGAAGCCGACGCCGTCGAGCTCACCACGCTCCACCGGTTCAACAACAAGGACGAGGCGGCCGCCACCCTCAAGATCCGCACCGGCGACAGCGCAGGGCTGGACTTCTACTTCGCCAACCAGCGGGTGGTCAGCGGCTCGCGCACCGCCATGGTGGAGGCCGCCTACGACGGCTGGAAGGCCGACATGCTCGCCGGCCGCACCACGCTGATCAGCGCCCGCACCGGAACCGACGTCACCGCCCTGTCCGCCCGCGCCCGCGAGGACCGCGTGGCCGCGGGCCAGGTCGAGGCTGACGGCGTCCTGCTGCGCGACGGCAACCGCGCGGGCAAGGGCGACTGGATCGTCACCCGCGAGAACAACCGCAAGATCACCACCAACCGGGGCACGGACTTCGTCAAGAACGGCGACGCTTGGGAGGTCCTCAAGCGCCACCAGGACGGCTCCCTCAAGGTCCGCCACCTGGAGCACCGCGGACCTCTCACCCTGCCCGCCGAGTACGTCGCCGCCAACGTCCAGCTGCTCTACGCCTCCACCATCACCCGCTCCCAGGGCGGCACCGTCGACACCGCCCACCCGCTGGTCACCGACGACACCACCCGCGAGGAGCTGTACGTCCAGCTCAGCCGCGCCCGCCACACCACCACCCTCTACACCGCCACCCACGACCTCCTCCCGTTCGACACCGACGAGCAGCTCGACCAGCCCAAGAACGACCCCAACTCCTTCGCCGCCCGCGAGGTGCTGGAGCGCGTCCTGAGCCGCGAAGGCGCCCAGCTCTCCGCCACCGAGACCATCCGAGGCGCCCAGGAAGAATCCGTCTCCCTGGCCACCCTGGTGCCCCGCCACCAGCACGCCACCGAGACCCTGACCACCCCCTACTACCACCAGCTGATCCACCGCCTGTTCGGCCCCGCCCTCGCCGAGCAGATCACCACCGACGACGCCATGACCGCCGTCACCCGTGCCCTGCGCACCGCCGAAGCCGCCGGTTGGCAGCCCGAGCGACTGCTCGCCGCCGCCACCTGGCGCGGCGATCTGACCACAGCCGACTCCCCGGCCCAGGCCCTCGCCTGGCGCCTGAACACCATCACCGAGGACCGCCCTGCCCCCGCCCACCTCAACGCCCCCTCCACCGCCGACACCACCCGCTACGCCACCCTGGTCGCGCAGCTCACCGGCCTGCCCGCCCACCGCCTCGACCCCGAGACCGCGACCGCCGAACCGGCCGCCCTGCGCATCGCGCCCGCCGCCGCCCAGGCCCCCGACGCGCACCCGCACGTCTCCGCCGACACCCTCAACCGCTACGCCACCACCGCCGCCACCACGCTCAACACCACCACCGACCGCGTCACCGCCCACCCGCAGTGGCCCCACCTCGCCGGCGCCCTGGCCGCCGCCGAGCGCACCGGCCGCGACACCACCACCCTGGTCACCACCGCCGCCACCCAGACCACCGGCGCGAGCGACCCGGTCACCGCCCTGACCCGCGCCGCCCGCACCACCCTGGCCACCGACGGCACCCCCGAACACCACCAGCAGGCCCCCGAAGCCCTCCGCCACCAGGCCCTCGCCGCTGATGTCCTCGGCAACGAGCACGCCACCCGCGCTCGCAACGAGAACACCTGGCCCGCCCTCACCGCCGCCCTGCGCCGCGCCGAGACCGCCGGCCACGAACCCGCCACCCTGCTGCGCCAGGTCGCCGAGAGCCGCCCGCTAACCGGCGCCGACAGCCTCAGCCAGGTCCTCGCCTGGCGCATCGGCCGCCACCTCGCCACCGAAGCCCCGGCCACCACTGCCCAGCAGAACGACCGTGCCGAAGCGGAGCTTTGGCGCACCCTCGCCTGGACTCTCAAGGCCATCGAGAACACCGGCACCACCGCGGAGACCACCCTCTCTGACGTGACCGGCCGCACCGCTTTGCCCGAACTCCTCCAGCAGGCCCAGCAGCAGGCCCTCGCCCGCACCCGCGCCGCCTCCGGCCGCTCCGACCTCCCGGCCTGGATCAGCGCCGTCCCCACCTCCACCGCCGCCAACCCGCGCCACCACGAGTACCTCACCGAGAGCACCACGCTGATCGCCAGCCGCCTCTCGGCGCTCGCAGACCGCACCGCGGAGCACCGCCCGGAGTGGAGCCGCACCCTCGGCGAAGCCCCGACCGACCCCACCCTGCGCGCCCAGTGGCAGAAGCAGCTTGCCGTCGTCGCCGCCTACCGTGACCAGTTCAAGGTCACCGACGACACTGCCGCCCAGCCCGCCGGCCCGTACATCGAGGAAGGCCGTACCGGCCACTACGTCTACTGGCAGGCTGCCGAAGCCGCCATCGCTGCCCGGCGCATCGCCACCTCCCCGAGCACCTCGGCGATGGTCCCCACGGACAGCGACCAGCAGGCCCTCCACCGACTCGCCGCCGACGTCTACCGCACCCTGCCCGAAACCGACCAGGCCGAAATCCTGCGCACCGTCGCCACCCGGACCGGTGCCACCTGGCTTGCTGGCCGCCCGCGCCTGGACGACGCCGCGCTGGCCCAACAGCACGTCGCCGAACACGTCAGTACAGTGCTCGCCGAACGGCGCCAGCTCACGGCCGAGGCGGTCCAGTCCGACCAGCCGCACACGGAGGAGCGCCGCCAACCGACCCTCGCCGAACGCCGCCGAGCCGGTCGCCAGGCCGAGCGCCAGGCCCACCGCGACCAACTTCAGCAACGCGGCGGACAGCCCACCCGCGTCGCCCGGACCACGCCGACCCAACGGATCGACCAGGGGCAGCAATGGACCCCAGTGCCCGTGCGGCGAGACCAAGGTCCAGTGAACCAGCGGCCGACAGTCCAGCAACCTCCGCAGCAGCCCCGCCCAGATCAGCAGGGCCCACGTCTCCGTTACTCAGCTTGAACTTGCCTTGTCGTAGGTGCTGAGAGGTGCCGATCCGGGGGTATGCCCTCGTCGTGCGATATGCGCAGGGGGGCGGGTTCACTGCCCAGGAACAGCAGCGCCGGGAGCGGGTGCGGCTTGATGCCGCCGAGCGGTTCGAGCGTGGTGACGGCAACCAAATGATCGCTCGCGACTTGAGGATCACGGTGCGATCGGTCGAGCGGTGGCGCCGGGCCTGGCGGGAAGGTGGCTCGGCGGCGCTGGAGTCGAAGGGGCCTCAGTCTCCGCCGAGGCTGGGCGAGCGGCAGTTCGCCCAGCTGGAGCGGGAATTAGAGAAGGGGCCGTTGGTGCACGGCTGGGAGGACCAGCGGTGGACGCTGGCGCGGATCAAGACGGTGATCGGCCGGCGGTTCCATGTCTCGTACACGGTCCAGGGTGTCTGGAAGCTGTTGCGGCGCAACGGCTGGTCGTGCCAGCAGCCGCTCCGTCGGGCGATCGAGCGCGATGAGGGCGCGGTCGAGGTGTGGAAGAAGCAGGTGTGGCCGCAGGTAAAAGCCTAGTGGCGACGATCGGGGCCTGGCTGGTGTTCGAGGACGAGGCCGGGGTGTCGATGACGCCGGCGCGCGCCCGAACCTGGGGGCGCCGCGGCCGCACCCCTGTCGTCCGGGTGCGTGGCCGCTCCCGCCGGCGGGTCTCGATCGCCGCCCTGACCTGCTACAAGCCCGGTGAACGATCCCGGCTGATCTATCGGCCCAGGCCGGACGACAGTCAGGGCAGGGCCAAAGGCCGCAAGAGCTTCGCCTGGACCGACTACCGCGACCTGATCGTCGCCGCGCACCACCAACTCGACGGCCCGATCGTCCTGATCTGGGACAACCTGAACACGCACCTGGCCGCCGGCATGAAGGAGTTCATCGCCGCCCAGGACTGGCTGACCGTCTACCAACTGCCCGCGTACGCCCCTGACCTCAACCCGGTGGAGGGGATCTGGTCGCTGCTGCGGCGGGGGTTCCTGGCCAACGTCGCTTTCGCCGACCCGGAGCACCTGGTGCGGACGGTCAGACGAGGGTTACGGAAGATCCAGTACCGCCCGCACCTCATCGACGGCTGCCTGACCGGGACCGGGCTTACCCTTGCCCCACCCTGACCACCGACATCGCGAGTTCAACCTGAGTAACCAAGAAGGGTGGGGTGTCCGGCCTCGTAGACAAAGGCCGGACACCCCACCCTTCTCGGTGGGACAGTCGAGCAGCGCGAAGTGGCGAGTGGGAGCCCGCTACTCCTCTGAACCAGCGTCAACTCCGACACCGTCGGCGCGACCCTGCACGAGGCCCAGTGCCGGTCGGTAGAGGAACGGTACCCAGAACTCCTGCGGGGGCTTCTTCTCGAAGAACCCGATCTCGATCAGTTGCGTAGCGATGGTCTTCGCCTGTTCCTCCGGGATCTCCCAGATGCTGGCGAGACTCTGCGCGTTGTGGTGGGTCTTGTGTCCCTCCAACGCCTTGATGTACTCCCTCAGGTCAGGATGCTCGGCATAGATGGTCTTCGTCAGCCGCACCTCCGACACAGCCGGGAGCGCTTCCTTGAACGAGATCCCGTCGAAGAGCTGGCTGCCGGCCGGGGCGTTCTGCCCGAGTTCCTGTCGGCGCAGCTGGACGAGACGGGTCTCGGAGAGGAGGTGGATCAACTCGCGGGGGGCGGTCTGCTTGCTCGCGTCGGAGGTTCGGGAGAGGCACCAGGCGAAGGTCATCGGCTTGTTGGGCCCGTTCTCCACTTGGGGCGGGCAGACGCGCAGGAAGAGGTCGTGCTGGTCGTCAGTCGGCAGCACTGTCACATTGGGCACGTTGTAGAACGCACGCAGCTTCGGACTGCGGATGAGGCGCTGCGTGGTGAGCTGGAGCAGCGAGTCGTAGTCCCACTGGAGCGTCAGCTCGCGTGTGATGTGGCTGGCTTCCCGGAAGCCCTTCTCGGTGATCGCCTTCCAGATGTCGGAACGCAGGAAGATCTTCAGCCTGATTCGGTCGATGCTGCCCATGTCGAGGTAGACCTTGAACAGGGCGCGCAGCGCGCTCTGTTCAAGGTCTGGGTCTCCGGCGAAGGCGACGTCCAAGCGGTCGATCAGCAGCCACAGGCTCAGGTCGGCCCGTCGGAGTGCATTGTCGGCCTTCTCCAGCAGGTCGTCCACGGCTACGGCACCTGCGGATCGCTGTCCGGGGGTGGGCTCGCGGAACTGGATACGAAGGCCGCCCGAGACCACGCCGCCCAAGCCGTCGAGGTTCGGCTCGATCTCGCCGATGTCCCTGCGGATGTAGGCCCAGACGTTGGCCAACTTCTTCTTGAGGGACACCCTCCGGCCGGGCAGGACGCCTTCGTCGGAGAGCGTCTTGACCAACTCGCGGACATCGGAGTTGTTGATTCCCTGGTCCTGAAGCTTGTCCACGATCACCGAGAGGAGGTATAGCTTCCACAGGAAGGTGAACTGGTCCTCGCTGATCTTCTCGTCCCTGGGAAGGGAGGAGAACGCCGGAGACCCCTGCGGGTTCTCAGCCGGGCTGATGATGATGTCGCGGTCCAGGAGCTGCGGCTCCCGGGCGACGAGCGTCGCGTAGATCGCGCTCTTTCCGGCCCCCTTGGCGCCGTAGACGATGTCGACGTCGTCGTTCCAGACCTGGTTCCACTGCTCGGTCTCCACGAAGTACGAAGCCAAGGCCGTGGCCTCATCCTCCGCGACTCGCGCACCGAAGTCCAAGTCCTTCAACACTGTCGCCTTGATAGCGATCTCCCCTCGGCTGGCTCTCAACCCTCCAGCATCGTAGCGATCTGGGGTCAGCTCTGCAGGCAGCTGCTCGGCGCGTTCTGTGTCCAACTCCATTGCGTTCCGCGGGCTTTACCTACCGTCGCCTAGCTGTCGTACTGCGCCACAGCCCTGCTGCCGGTGCGCGGCCAACTACCACGAGGGACCGGGTGTCGGAGTCGACGTGGATCTTCTCGGCCTCGCCGGTAAGCCTGTGCTGGGGGCGGACCGTTTACTCGTCGGCATCAGTGTCGGTTGGGACGGCTAGGTGCTTCGCCTACTCCAACTCGACCTTCGACGGGCACTCGCCGAGGGCCTCCCCAACTTCCTCCCGACCACCGCCGCCCGGTGCTTGGCGGTCACGTCCGCTGGAGTGGTGTACTGACGGCCACTCGGTGATCCAGTTTCAGGCTAGGCGGTCAAGGCGGTTGGGATGGTCTCGTCGGGGACTTCTCCCTCGATCGGGTGGAGGCGGCAGCGGCCCAGGATCTCGGAGCCGGTGTAGCGGCGCTGTTCGGCCCACTCGTCGCTCTGCTCGGCCAGCACCGCGCCGATCAGCCGGATGATGGAGGACCGGTCGGGGAAGATCCCGACGACGTCGGTACGGCGCCGGATCTCCTTGTTCAGCCGCTCCTGCGGGTTGTTTGACCAGATCGACTTCCAGACCGTCCGGGGGAAGGCGGCGAAGGCGAGCAGGTCCTCGCGGGCGCGCTCCAAGTGCTCCGCGGCTTTGGGGAATCGCTCGTCCAGGGTGGCGATGACCGTGGCCATCTGCTGGCGCACGGCCTTCGCGTCGGGCTGTTCGAACACGGTCCGCAGGAGCGTGGCGACCCAGGGCTGGGCGGACTTCGGGACCTGCGACAGCAGGTTGCGGGCGTAGTGCGTTCGATACCTCTGCCAGGACGCGCCGGGCAGGGACGCGCCGATCGCGTCGACCAGGCCGGCGTGGGCATCGCTCACGACGAGCTTGACGCCGCCCAGGCCGCGGGCGACCAGGGATCTGAGGAAGGCGAGCCAGCCGGCGCCGTCCTCACTGGTGGCGACGTCCAGGCCCAGCACCTCGCGCTGGCCCTCGTTGTTGACGCCGACCGCGACCAGGCAGTGGACGTTGACGACGCGGCCGCCCTCGCGGACCTTCTGGGTGAGGGCGTCGACCCAGACGAAGGTGTAGGGGCCCTGGTCGAGCGGGCGGCCCCGGAACTCGGCCATCCGGTCGTCCAAGTGCTTGGCCATGTCCGAGACTTGGGATTTGGAGAGCTGGGTGACGCCCATCGTCTCGGCGAGCTTTTCCACCCGCCGGGTCGAGACGCCGAGCAGGTAGCAGGTCGCGACAACGCTGATCAGGGCCTGTTCGGCCCGGCGCCGGCGTTCCAGCAGCCAGCTGGGGAAGTAGGTGCCGGAGCGGACCCTGGGGATCGCCAGGTCGATCGTGCCGACCCGGGTGTCCCAGTCCCGACTCCGGTAGCCGTTGCGGGAGTTGATGCGATCTTCGCTCGGCCGGCCGTACTCGCCGCCACAGGCCCGGTCCACGTCGGCGGACATCATGGCCTCGGCGAAGGTCTTCACCATCGCGCGCAACAAGTCGGGACTCGCCGAGGCGAGGTTCTCCTCCAGGAGCGCGGCGAAGGGCAGACTGTCGGGTGCGGTCATTGTGTTGGTCTCCTCTTCGTGACGTCAGACATCTCGAAGGATCAACCGGTGGCCGTTTCACGTTCTCGGGCGACACCCGCTACTGGGACGAAACCCCCGGAACGGGTGGAACCCGTACACCACTTCCCTGGACGCGACCGTCGGGGTCGCCTCTTACATCGGCGCCGCCTACTGGTTCACTTCCTCCACCTCCTTCGCCAACCCCGCCTTCACCGTCGGCCGCGCCTTCACCGACACTTTCGCCAGCATCGCCCCCGCCTCCGTCCCCGGCTTCATGGGCGCCCAACTCGCTGGAGCAGCCCTTGGGTTGACCCTGGTCGCGCTGGTCTTCGGCCACCACTGCCGAACGGCCGCCGCGCGGTGAGCGAGGTCCGGCACACTCAGGTCCTGGTGGTCGGCGCGGGCCAGGCCGGACTGGCGGCCGACTACCACCTGCGGCGCGCCGGGCTCGACTTCGCGATCCTGGACGCGAACGACGCCCCGGGTGGCGCCTGGCAGCACTACTGGGACGGCCTGCGGCTGTTCTCCCCGACCGCGTACTCCTCCCTGCCCGGCCGCCCGATGCCGCAGCAGCCCGGCGCCGAGTACCCGGACGCCGCTCACGTCGTCACCTACCTGGCCGAGTACGAGAAGCGGTACGACCTACCCGTCCACCGGCCCGTCCGCGTCCACCACGTCGACCGCCCCGCCGGGCACCTCACCGTCCAGACGGACCGCGGCACCTGGCACAGCCGAGCCCTGGTGATGGCTACCGGCAGCTGGCGGCGCCCCTTCGTCCCCAACGTTCCGGGCCGGGGAGAGTTCACGGGCTGTCAGCTCCACACCCACGACTACCGCGGCACCGGTACCTTCGCCCGGCAGCGCGTCGTGGTGGTCGGCGGCGGCAACTCTGGTGCCCAGATCGCCGCCGACCTCCACGCCGTAGCCACTGTTTGCTGGGTCGCCCGTCACCCGCCGCGCCCAAGGCGACGGACCTCGCATCTCCGACCTCGGTGACATCGTAGCCCCCGTGCGCGCCGCCCACGAAGCCGGACTGACGGCCCATCCGATGTTCAACCGACTCACCCCCGCCGGGCCCGCCTGGGCCGACGGCACCACCTGGCCAGCCGACACCGTGATCTGGTGCACCGGCTTCCGGCCCGACCTCGCCCCGGCCGGACTGCACCGCCACGCCGGCCGGATCCCGCTGGAGGGCACCCGCAGCCTGGAGGACCCTCGCGTCCACCTGCTCGGCTATGGAGACTGGACCGGCCCCGCCTCCGCCACTCTGATCGGGGTGGGCCGCACCGCCGTCACCGAGATTGCCGGCCTGCTGCACTGATCACCCAGGCGTTGCCTGCGACAGGGGGGTCCGCCAACTCTCGCCGTACACAGAACACTTCTGGACAGCTCTCCTACTGACGTGCTATCACTTGAGGCGCACCCGGGTTGTCCCCGGGGCTCTGCGGGATGGATTCCCTCGGGGTGCTTGTCTGGAGTAGCCAACCCAGGTCCGCCCGGCCGCAACGGCCAGGCCACGTTTTCTTCGGAGCCACAACGGCTTCCTCGGGTCTCGCCCGCGATGGGCAGGACGGCCCCTTGTGCGACCGGGAGCGCAACGCTCCCTCTCAAACAGGGCGTTACTTGATCTCTCGCAGATCTCAACGAACACACCGCGATGGTGTGGACGCAGCCTCGGGCCCTGCGTCTTGACAGGTCATCTGTCGTCGTTGGGGTTCTGCCACCGCACGGGTGCCCCTTCGACGGATGACTCCACCCACACCGTCAAGGAGTCCTATCCCATGTGGTCCGCTCTCACGGAGCTGGCTTCCGTATCCCCCTGGATCGTGGCCGTGCTGCTGTTCATCGTGGCACTCGCGTTCGTCACCGCGCTCGCGCTCGCCCTGAACGGCACCAGGGTGGGTGAACGCGCCGCCGTGATACGGGCGTTCGCCGAACTTGTGCGCTCGGTGCGAGGCACCCGACGGTAAGGCCAGGGGCTGTCCGGCAGTCTGACCGGACAGCCCCTGCCCTGCCGGGGCAGGTACTTCGGTGACTCCGCAGCGCGTACCTGATCACGGCGACGCCTGCCAGGCAGATGAGTGCGCCGATCACGTCGGCGCGATCGGGCCGGTAACCGTCCAAGGCATGGCCCGGGCCAGCGACGCAGCGATGTGGACACCGCCGTAGGCGGCGAGGATGCGTCCGAAGTCCGCGTCGTCCTGGAGACGACGAAGCCGTAGGAGCACGGTTCCGGCGGCCGACAAGGGCGATGTCACCGCCACGGTGTGCAATGGCCCCATGGATGACGGACCACACCACGAGATGACGTGGCACCCCGTTGGCGGCGGCGCCGAGGTCACCCTCGTCATTGAGACCCCGGCCGGCGTGTGCATCCGCCGCATCCCCGACGCGCTGCCCCTGCCACCGGACACCGACCCCGGCACCGGCGCGGAAATCGCCACCCACACGGCCGCGGCAGCCTGGGGGCTTCCCGACTTCGTCTTCCACCCCTCGATCGCCGAGAAGAAGTCCGGCCGGCGCGAGCTCGGAGACCGGCTAGTCCTCGCCGGAAGCCGAGGTGCGGTCGTCCAGGTGAAGTGCCGCACCGTCGCACCCAAGGCCGACGACGGCGAGCGGAAGTGGATCAACAAGAACATCAGCAAGGGCATGCGACAGGCCAAAGGCACGGTCCGCACCCTGCGGCTGGCCCCCGCCGACCTGGCCAACGGCCGAGGCCGCACCATGACGGTATCCGGCGACACCTTCGAGTGGATCGCCGTCGTGGTGGTCGACCACCCGCTCGTACCGGACGACACCACGCCCACCTGGGAGCCGACCGGCATGCCCTCCATCGCCCTCACCAGGCGCGACTGGGACTTCCTCTTCAACCAACTGCGCTCCACCACGGCCGTGCTGGACTACCTCTTCCGGGCTGCCACAGACCCCGGGATCACCCTGGGAGGCGAGCCGCTGCGCTACTACGAGCTCGCAGCCGACGACGCCGAAGCAGAATCAGCCACGATCGACACCGACCTCGTCGGTGACGGCGGCACGCACTGGTCCGCGCCCCGGCTCCCCCAGGCGCCGGCCGGCTGGGACGACACCCGCGCCCACCTGATGACCCGCATCATGCTCGAAGACATCGCCACCAGCCCCCTGCCCGCAGGCGCCTCGGAAGCCGACCGCCACCTCCTCCTCTCCGACCTGGACGCCCTGCCGGTCTCCGCCCGTACCGAATGGGGCCAGCTCCTGCTCCAGATGCTCGACGAAGTCCAGGACGTGGAGGAGGGCAGCAGGATGTGGCGCTTTCGCCGCATGCTCGACCCCGACGGCAAGCAGCAGCTCATCACCGGCTGCTCCACCCGCTCCGACCGCCTGGCCCGTGAGGCGTTCCGCTCTTACGTGCAGCTGCGCCACCACGAGGTGTCCGAGCGGACCGGCCGCACCACCGGCACCTCCACCTTCGGAGTCCTGCTGACACCCCTCGCCGACGGTGAGCATCCCTGGGACACCACTTGCCTGCGCATCAGCGGCCCCAGCGACCTCGACCCGGACGAGCTGGCCAGGTACCAGACGCTGTGGAACCGTCAACCAGCACCGGACGCCCGCTCCTGAGCACCACCACGGTCAGCTGGATCAGCTGACGGCCGGGTTGCGGCGCTCGATCAGCACCACGTCGCGCCACGTGCCATGGTGGCGGGCAATCCGTTCCCTGGTGCCGATGACACGGAAACCCGCCTTGGCGTGCAGGGCCAGGCTCGCGGTGTTCTCCGGGAACAACCCGGACTGGATCGGTCCAGATCCCGGCCGCCTCTGCGGAGGCGACCAGCGCCTCCACCAAGGCGCGGGCGATGACCAGGCAGGCGCTGCGGTGCCCCCCTCTTGGCCAGGGGGCACCCCAAGATCCCTCCAATGCCACTCCATGGCACGCCATCCGGACGCTGCCGTCGCTGACCGGCCGCCGCCGACTCCACCACCGCTACGAAGACCTTCACCGCCGTCGCTGGCCCACAGCCGGAGGATGTCGCGCGTGCAGTCCGTCGCGGCGGCCAGGGCGACGCGGATCGGACGGTTCGCGGCCTTCTCCTGCCCGTCGCCAGGCCGGACCTCTTCGACCGCCTCGACCGAGACGAGCGCGTCACTCATCAGGTGCTCTTCCTTGGCCAGGAGATGCACTGGCCACCGTAGAGATACCTACCCCGTGGTCGACGGACCGCCAGGACGGGATATGCCGGCTGCCTAGGGCCCGCGCCAGCGACGCGCTGAAATGAACAAGGTCAAACAAAATCTATCGAAATTGCCCGCAGTGCAGTGTATGGTCTGCTGTGAGGGCCGGGTCCGTAAGGGTGCGAGGTCAACCACCAGCGGATCCGGCCCGTTCAAGCCGCTGCGGTCGCGGTGGCCCGGCTACCGCCCCAACTTGCCGGGCCAAGAACGCAGTTGGCGCTGTGTGGGCGCCGACCGGGTACGGCTTCTGGCAGGGCCGTACCCGGTGGCACAGGGCGTGAGTCTTTGGGCTGTTCCCTTTCGTGCGGTACTGGATTGTCAGTGGGCTCCACTCCGGGGCTGGCCGAGAGATCAGACGCGTGCCAAGGGAACGGGTGAATCGCCCCCACCCCCTTGGCGTCGCTGCGGCTGTTTGGCTCAGGGGAGGTACCAGCGTTGGTTGTTCCCGCTGTTGCAGGTCCACAGGGCCAGGTGGGTCCGGTTCGCGGTGGTGGCGCCGGGGACGTCCAGGCACAGGCCGGACTGGGTGCCGCGGAGGGTGCCGTCGGCTTGCTGGGTCCACTTCTGGTTGTCGCCGCCGTTGCAGGTCCAGAGGTGGACCGGGCTGCCGTTGGTGACGGCCTGTCCCGCCACGTCGAGGCACTTGCCGGCGATGGTAACGGTGCTGTCGGTGCCGTAGGTCCAGGTCTGGGAGGGCGGCCACTGGTTGCAGTCGTAGAGCTGGACGGGCGTGCCGTCCTGTGTGGTGCCGCCGTCGAGGTCGAGGCACTTGCCCGCGAGGCCGGAGGGGACCGCGCCGGTGCGGGTGGGGACGGGGTCGGTGCCCGGGGTGATGGAGAGGTTGTCGAACTGCTGGGTCTGGTAGCCGCCGCCGGTAGTTGAGGTGGTGGAGTCGGCTGTGCCGAGGCCGGCGCGGCCGTGGGTGTAGGTGGTGTCGGTGGCGCTGCCGAGGAGCTTGCCGTCGAGGGTGGCGGTGATGGCCGGGCCCTGCATGGTCAGGGCGGCGGTGTGCCAGTGGCCGGTGCCCGGTGCGGTGGTGGTTCCGTCGGCGAGAGTGGTGAACGCCCAGGTGTGGTCGGTGTCGTTGACGTCCGACCGGAGGATCGCCCAGGTGCCGTCGTGGCCCACGCGGAGGTGGTAGGCCTGCAGTCCGTTGTCGTTGCGGCCCTGCATGCCGACGCGGCCGAGGAGTTCGACCGCTCCCGGTTGCTCGAACATGGTGTCCGCGGTGACGGTGTAGTTGCCCCAGGAGTCGTCGCCGGTGACCGTGTATGGCGCGAAGTAGTTCTCGCTGGTCCAGCGCACGGGCACGGAGGGAGCCATCTGCCGCAGGCAGCTGCCCTGGCGTCCGCCGCCGCAGGCGGCGGCCTGGAAGGCGCCGTTCATGTCGGTGAAGTAGGCGGGCGAGGGTGTGGTCGCCGGGTTCTCGAAGGTGTCCGAGCGGGGCAGCCCCAGGGCGGACGCCGCCGGAGGGAGCGCGGTGCCCTTGCCCTGGCCGGTGGTGGTGGTGAGGGTGTAGACGTGGCCGGGCTGGAGGGTGAGTGCGTAGGCGCCCTTGGCGGGAGTGAGGTCGGCGATGTGCGCGAGGTGCTCGTGGTCGTGGGGCGAGCGGAGGTTGGTGTCCCAGACGTGCACCTGGCCGCTGGACAGGCCGTTGGCCACCTGAACGGTGATGGTCTGGGCGGCGGTTGCGCCGGTGGTCTCGATGACGGTGCTGTAGTCGCGGCGGTTCGGCGAGCGCAGGGTCACGTAGCTGCCGTTGGCCCGGTCGCCGCCGAGGTAGCCGCTGGCCGAGTCCTGGTACTTCCAGCCGATCTGCGCGAACTGGCTGGTGTGGGCGAGGACCCAGGACGTCTTGGCGATCCGGTAGTGGCCGGACCAGGGCTGGTTGGTGACGGCGAGTCCGTTGAAGGCGAAGTAGGTGTTCGGGTAGGCCCCGGCGACCAGCGGCCAGTTGTAGTAGGCGGTCATGCGGCCGTCGATGTAGTCGCGGTTCACCGCGCGGGCCACGGCCTCGGCTCCGGCCTCGGCGTCCTCGGAGCCGTTCTCGCTCGCCCACAGGGGTTTGCCGAGGGCCTGCGCGGTGGTGGTGCTGGAGCAGGTACGGAACTCGGCGTTGTTGCCGATGGCACCACCGTTGCTGTACCCGCAGGGGTAGTGGACGCCGACGAAGTCGACCGCGTCCTTGAAGGCCGCGTCGCCGGTCATGGCGTCGGCGACGCCCCAGGTGTCGTCGGCGGCGACGATCCGGGTGGAGCCGTGGCCGCCGGCGGCGAGGGCCGACTTGAGGTTCCGGTACCAGTCGGCGTTCCAGCCGCGCTCGTTCCATCCGCCCAGGTAGTCGATCTGCAGGCCGTGCTGGGACGCGCAGTCCATCCAGGTGCTCAGGTAGCCGATCGCCTTGTCGGTGAAGAAGGTGCTGCTGCCGCCGCCGACCCAGCCCGGTGCGCCCCAGGCCAGGCCGTAGAGCTTGATGGCGGGGTTGCGCGCCTTCGCCTGCTCGGCGAGCCACCACTCGTAGCCCTGGTGGCAGTCCACCGTGCCTTGGGTGTGCTCGTGGCTGGCTTCGGCTCCGTCGGTGGTGTTGGTGTCGCCGCCGATCTCGATCTTGAGGGTCTGGAGGGAAGCCCCGTAGGAGGGCTTGAAGAGGTAGTCGAGGATCTGGCCGCGCTGCGGTTCGGGGTAGTCGACCAGCAGGCGGCTGTTGCCGCCGCCGCCGGAGATCGCTCCGACTCCGTCGAAGACCCGACCGGGGGCGGAGCCGTCCACGGTGATGGAGGTCGTGGTGGCGGCCTGCGCGGGGGGTGCCGGCCAAGCCGCCAGGAGGCCGGCGGTGGTGGCCAGGGCGAACAGTGCTGATGCGGCCCTGGGGAAGTGACGGTGGGCCAGGTGGAGTGCCCTCACGGGTGCCTCTCGTGGATTCGCGGGTGGTGGGCGGGCCGTTCCGGGTGGGTGGCCCGCCGATTCGGGGGTGTGCGGGGTGCTCGGCCGGACTGCCGCCGCCCCGCGCGCGGGAGACTGGTGCAGGGCGGCGGGTCGAGGGGTGGTCAGTTTGTGATGGTCCAGCGCTGGTTGGCACCGGTGTGGCAGTCCCACAGGAGCAGTCGGGTTCCGTCGGCGGTGCCTCCTGCCTCGACGTCGAGGCAGCGGCCGGACTTGGTGTTCCTCAGGGAGCGGTCCGTGCCGTGGCTCCACTGCTGGGCGGGGGTGCCGTTGCAGGTGTAGAGCTGGACGACGGTGCCGTTGGCGGTTGCTCCGCCGCGGGCGTCCAGGCACTTGCCGAGGGCGCGGACGGTGCCGTCGCCGGGAAGGCTCCAGGTCTGGGCGGCGGTGCCGTTGCAGGTGCGGAGCTGCAGAGCGGTGCTGTCGGCCGCGTCGGTGCCGGGGATGTCGGCGCACTTGCCGAGGTCGGAGGCGAGGGGGCCGGCGCCCTTGCGGACCATGGTGAGGATGCCGGCGGCGGACCAGCTGAAGTTGCCGGTGTTGACCCCGGCGCCGGTGGCGGAGTTGTACTTTTCCCAGATCGGCTCGTCGTCGAGCAGGCCGTGGGCGTTGGCGAAGAGCTTGGTGCGCAGGGCGTCGGCGTCCGCGCCGAAGCCGTACGCCTCCAGACCGGCGACGGCGAAGGCGATCTGGTCGGGCCAGGCGCTGCCGTGGGTGTAGTCGTCGGGCTTGTAGTCGGGGTGGTTCTTGGGAATCGGGGGGAAGGGGACGAAGGTGTTGAACTGGTTCGGGTCGAGCAGGCTGGTCCGGGTGGCGGCGGCCTGCTCGGGGGTGGCGGAGCCGGAGAAGAGCGGGACCATGCCCTCGATGCCCTTGCCGCTGGTGGTCAGCGGGACGCCGGTGCCGATGCGGGTGTCGTAGAAGTAGCCGCCTACCCGGTCCCACATGGTGGTGCGGATCTTGTGGTCCAGGTTGGCGGCCTGGGCCTGGAAGGCGGCCGCCTCGGTGCTCTTGCCGAGGACGGCGGCGATCTGCGCCAGGCCGCGGTTGTTGCGGGCCATGAAGGAGTTGAGGTCGACGGATTCCTGGTTGAGGGAGTAGCCGATCAGCCTGCCGGCGGCGTCGGTGTTGTGCAGGATCGCCAGGCCCGAGCCGAACTTGAAGCGGGGTTCGTCGTCCATGCCGCTCTCCCAGGCCGCGGCGACGAGGGCCGCGCCGTCGCTGTTGTTGGCCGGGTCGGTGGTGGCCCCGTACTCCAGGACGCCATTGCGGTCGTGGTCGCGGTTGCGCAGCCACCAGTCGTGCTCGGCGACGAGCTTGGGGTAGATCTCGGTCAGGAAGGCGGTGTCCTGGCCGGCGCGGTAGATCTCCCAGACGGCCCAACCGGCCAGTGGAGGCTTGGTGTTGCGCAGGTTGGAGTGGCCGGTACCGGTGGCGGGGTCACGGAAGCCGACGACGTCGGGGAGCATCCCGGCGTCGTTGCCCGAGGCGATCTGGTGCTGGAATTCGGCGCGGACCACGGACTGGGCGAGTTCGGGGGAGAACTTCGCGGTGCCGACCGCCTCCTTGAACATGTCCCAGGGCCAGTAACCGCCGGCGTAGTAGCGGTGGTTCATGGAGGGGACGATGCCGCCGTGGTCCATCCGGCCGCCGGGGCCGCGCCAGTTGGCCACCAGGGTCTCGACGGATTTGACCGCCACGCGGTGGTAGGCGGGTTCGACGCCGGTGGTGGCGCGGTCGACGTACCCCTGCCAGCGGGCGTCGCCCTGCCGGGCGACGGTGTCGGGGGAGGTGAGCGCGTCGGTGACGGTGGTGGCCTCGTCGGTGCGCTCCTTCTGGGTGAAGGTGTAGGACTCGGCCCAGGTCATCCGGGAGGGGGTGCCGGAGACGGCGAGGTTGTCGGTGCGCGTGGTGACGTAGCTGTCGCCGTTGACGGCGGTGCTGACGGCTTCGGGGTGACGGACGGTCAGGCGCTCGGTGCCGTCGGCGTAGAAGCTGCCGCCGACGGCCTTCGCGAAGCGGACCTCCACGCCGGTGGAGGTGCCGGCCAGGCTGGGGGAGGACCTGGCGGGGTCGCTCGTGGGCCGCAACAGGTCGCCGGACCAGGAGACCTTGAACTGCCTGGGAGTGGTGGAGGTGACGTCGGCGACGACGAGCGCGGTGTGCTGCGCGGCGAAGCGCAGGGTGAGGTCGAGGGTGACCCCGTCGGCCTGGTAGCGCTGGGTGAGGCGGCCCGGGTAGGAGTGGGTGACCGGCGTGGGCATGGTGAGCGCGGCGCCGGTGGCGGCGTCGGTGAGCCGGATGCGTGAGAGGGCCTTGCTCATGAACCAGGGGTACTCCTGGGCCATGTACCAGGGGCCGGTGAAGCCGCCGAAGGAGGCGGTGTCGCCGGCCGCGGGGAGACCGTAGCCGTGGTAGGCGCCTTGGTCGACGAACGGGCTGAGCTTGCTGACGTATCCGGGGTCGGCAGTGGAGGGGGTGCCGGTGCGGTCGATCACGTCGGCGAACGCGGAGAGCGAGGTGCCTGTCGCGGCGGTGGCAGAGAGCGCGGCGGCGGCTTGGGCGGGTGGGAGGGTCGTGGCGGTGGCCGAGAACACGGCGGCGGCGAAGAGGAGGGAGAGAGGTCTGAGCACGGGTCAACTCCACGGGGGGACCGGTGGAACCGGACGGCAGGAGCGGAGGGCGGATCCGGCCGCCCCCGACCGCGAGGGGGTGGGTGCGGTCGCGGGGCGGCCGGATGGGCGGGTCCCTGGTGGGTGGGTGTTCCACCCGGACCGCTGAGGGGTGCTCAGGCGCAGGTGAGGACGGGCGCGGCCCAGTCGGCGTGGTCGTAGGTGTTGCCGTCGCCGGCGTCGGTGACCCGCAGCGTGAGCTCGTGCGCGCCGGTGAGCGGGGCGGTCAGGCGGAGGGCCCGGCCGGCTCCGGTGACGGTTCCGCTGTCGGCGACCGTCACGCCGTCGGCCAGGACCTGGAAGCGGACCGTGCCGCGGTCGCCGACCTCGTCGTCGATGCCCACCTCGGTGGTGAACGTGGTGCAGGTGCCGCCGAGGTAGTAGCTGACGGTCGAGGTGGCGTGGATGCCCAGGCCCTTGGCGTAGGCGGTGCCGCCGATGGTGAGGGCGCGGCCGTCGCCGGCGGCGAACTCGCCGTTGCTGCGGTCGCGCTCCACCGGGCCCCAGCCGTTGGTGCTGTCCCCCCAGGCGAGGTCGGAGAGGGGGTGAGTACCGACCGCGGGGCCGTTGCCGCAGGCGAGGCGGGGGCTGCCCCAGTCGGCGTGCGCGGGGGCGGCGCCGCCGGGCCGGGTGGCGGTCAGGCGCAGGATCTCACCACCCGTCAGGTCGGCGCTCAGGCGCAGCGGTTGCTGTCCGGCGGTGCGGATGCCGCTGTCGGCGACGACGGTGGAGTCGCGGTAGATGCGGAAGATGGCGGCGCTGTCGTCATCGGGCGGGGTCTCGTCGTCGATGCCGACCTCGACGGTGAGGTTCTTGCAGGTGCTGCCGAGGTAGTAGGTGATGTCGGAGCCGGTGGTGGTGCCCAGGCCCTTGGTGTAGGTGGTGTCGGCGATGGTGAGGGTGCGGCCGTCGCCGGAGGCGGGGCCGCCGTTGCTGTGGTCGCGCTCGACCGGGCCGCTCGCGTTGTGCGCGCTGGTCCATGCCAGGTCGGAGAGTTGGAAGGCGCCGGTGGGCAGGTTGGTGCGCTCACTGGGCGTCAGACGGTACATCGCGGTGCCGTGCGGGGGCACGGTGGCGCTGACGGTGCCGTCGCCGGGGAGGGTGGTGGTGCGGTGGGTCCACAGGTCCCGCAGTTGGTAGTGGCGGGCGCCGCCGATGCCGGCGGCCTCGGCGGTGGTGGTGAGGGCCTGCGGGGTGTCGGTCTCGTTGGTGAGGGTGATGGAGCGTGAGCCGTCGGCGAGCGGCTTGCTCATCACGACCAGGCCGCCGGTGTCGGAGATGACGGTGCCCTGGCGGCCCAGCGGGTCCTGGTCGACGGCGATGACGTCCTTGTTGGTGAGGATCTCCAGGGTGGCGGGGCTGGCGGTGCGCAGGTCGCTGCCGATCAGCAGGGGAGCGGCCATCTGGGCCCAGAGGCTGAAGTGGGTGCGGTACTCGGTGTCGGTCATGCCGCCGTTGCCGACCTCCAGCATGTCCGGGTCGTTCCAGGCGCCGGGCTGGGCGTGAGCGGCGTGGGCCATGTTGGAGCGGGCGATGCCGATCATCGAGGACCAGGAGTCGGAGATGTCGCCGGTGGTGCGCCAGGAGTCGCCGACCTCGCGGGCCCAGTCCCAGGGCTGGCTCCAGCCCCAGTCGCAGATGGAGTAGAGGATGTCCCGGCCGGTGGCCTTCAGGGCGTCGCCCATCGCCTTATACCGCTGCTGGGCGTCGACGTTCTGGTTGTTGCAGTTGTCGTACTTGAGGTAGTCGACGCCCCAGGAGGCCCAGAGGTCGGCGTCCTGCTGTTCGTGGCCGAGGCCGCCCGGGAAGCCGTTGCGGTCGCAGGTCATGGTGCCGGCGCTGGAGTAGATGCCGAACTTCAGACCCTTGGCGTGCACGTAGTCGGCGACGGCCTTGATGCCGTTGGGGAAGCGGACCGGGTCGGGGACGAGGTTCCCGGCGGCGTCCCGCTGGGGCAGTGCCCAGCAGTCGTCGAGGTTGACGTAGGTGTAGCCGGCGTCCTTGAGGCCTTTGCTGACGAAGATGTCGGCGATGCCCTTGACCATCGACTCGTTGAACTCGGCCCGACAGTGGGTGGAGTTCCAGTTGTTGAAGCCCATCTGCGGGGTGCGGGCCAACGAGTTCTGCAGGGCCGCTGCGGGCGGGGCGGCGGCGACCTGGAGGGCGGCCGTCCCGGAGGCGGCCAGCAGGCCGCCGGCGAGCAGGGCCAGCGTGCCGGTCGAGGCGGCGAAGCGTTGTGCGAGTCTGTGCGCTACCAGAGCCACATGGGCCTCCTAAATAGGGAGAGGTGCACTGAACTGAACTCACATGAACGAAAACAAACACATGACAGCGGCATGACGGGCGGGTGTCAAGAGGTCGCGCAAAGCCACAAGTCCTGAGCAAGGAAAGGAAGATGGGATGAAACAGAGGAAAACGGATGCCCTCAGGGCACTCGTGGCGGGCATGCGAGCGGAACGGGCGCGGGCGAGTGGTGAATTCTGTTCACACTCTGCCGATCGGCCGGTGACCTGCGGGTTCGTCGTGTCCCTCGTAGGCCACCGGCCGGGTAGCCTGCTGCGCTGGGAGCAGGACCGTTGAGTGCGCGCGGGCGCGCGGAAGGCGAGGCCGTCGTGGACCAGGGATTGCTGGCACCGCAGCGCCGCGCGCTGATCATGGAGTCGGCGCGGCGTCACGGCGCGGTGCGGGTGGTCGAGCTGGCAGCCGAACTCGGCGTCTCGGGGATGACCGTGCGGCGCGACCTGGAGGCCCTGGTCCACGAGGGCGTGCTGGAGAAGGTGCACGGTGGAGCGGTGCTGGCCAGCGCCCGCGGCGAGGAGCCGGGGTTCGAGGCGAAGTCCTCCCGGGAGTCCGGAGCCAAGGCCGCCATCGCCGACCTCGCCGCCACGCTGGTGCGCCCCGGCGGGGTGGTGGCCCTGTCCGGCGGGACCACCACGCACGCGGTGGCGGCCCGCCTGCTGAAGGTCCCCGACCTGACGGTGGTGACCAACTCCCTTGCCGTGGCCGGGACCCTGGAGGTGGCCGCGCGACAGGACCCGGGTGCTCCGGTGCTCGTGCTGACCGGCGGAACGCCCACGCGCTCCGCCTCGCTGGTCGGAGCGGTCGCCGACCGGATGCTGGCCTCGATCCACGTCGACCTGCTGATCCTCGGCGCGCACGGGGTATCGGACCGGGCCGGGCTCAGTACGCCCAACCTCGCCGAGGCGCAGACCAATCGGGCCCTGATCGCCGCGGCCTCGCGCATCGCGGTGGTCGCCGACCACAGCAAGTGGGGCGTGATCGGCCTGAGCAGTTTCGCCGAACTCCGTCAGGTCGACTGCTTCGTCACCGACGACGGCATGCCGACGGCGGCCCGCGAGGCGATCGAGGCCTCCGTCGGCGAGCTCCTCGTCGCACCCGTGTCTCCCTGACGGGCGGCTCTCCAGCCGGCCCGGGCGTCACTCCGGAGCATCTCCGATTGGTAACGCGGAGGTCTCGAATCGGACTACCGCTCTGGGATCTTGGGATCGACTGTTCATTTCTGTGTTTCATCGCGGTAAATCGTGTTATCAAAAGTGCGATTGATGGTGCGCAGGCGCCGCCGGGCCACCCGGCGTGGCCCGGCCGCTGCGCGCCTCTCCTCCCGCCCGCACTCGGGCCGCCCTCCCGCTGCTCGCGCCGGAGGCCGCGCCCGTTAGGAGAACCCATGCCCACCGCGCACCACCCCCGCCTCCTGGCCGCCGCCGCGCTCGCCCTGGCCGCCGCACTCGCCACCGCGGGCTGCTCCACCGGCAAGTCCTCCACCGGCGGGGCAGGCGACGCCATCGCCCCCGTCGACGGCAGGATCTCCCTGACGTACCTTCAGAAGCAGGGCGACCAGGAGTACTTCGTCGGCGAGGCGGCCGGCGCGAAGGCCAAGGCCGCCGAGCTCGGCATCGACCTCAAGGTGGTCAACCTCGGCAGCGACGCCAACAGGACCGTCTCCGAGGTGCAGGCCGCGATCGCCCAGAAGTCCAACGGCCTGATCATCGTCGTCCCCGACCCGGCCGTCGGCCCCCAGATCGTCCAGGCCGCCCGCGACGCCAAGACCGCCCTCCTCACCTCGGACGACCAGATCTGCGCCACCGGCCCCGACCCGGCCGCCTGCGCCAAGGACGACCTGGTGCCCCGAATCGGCTTCTCCGGGCAGCAGATGGGCGGCGAAGTCGGCAAGCGCGCCGCCGAGGAGTTCCGCAAGACCGCCTGGAACCCCGCCGACACCCGCACCATCTCCGCCTGGAAGCAGGACGTCACCGTCTGCGGAGACCGCGTCAAGGCCGCCAAGGAGGCGTTCGACGCACAGGTCAGCGGCGTCCCGCACCTCGACGTCGCCACCGACAACACCCCCACCGGCGCCCAGGACAAGATCGCCGCCACCCTCACCGCCAACCCCACCGTCAAGCACTGGGTGGTCTGGGGCTGCAACGACGAGAACACCCAGGGCGGCGTCACCGCGCTCGCCAACGCCGGCTTCAAGGCCGAGGACGTCATCGGCGTCGGCCTCGGCGCCTACCTCGCCTGCAAGAACTGGAGCACCGACAAGCCCTCCGGCATGAAGGCCGCCCTGTTCATCAACGGCCGCGACGTCGGCGCCCTCGCCGTCCAGACCATGTACGACCGCCTCAAGAACGGCAAGGACTTCCCTGCCGAGGCCTTCGCCCCCACCAAGCTGGTCGACGCCGCCACCTGGAAGACCGCGGGCGTCAGCTGCGCCTGACCCGCCGTCACCCCCGAGCACCGGTGCGGCGCCCGCGACAGACGAGCGGGCGCCGCACCGGACCACACTCCACCCCTACCGGGAGGACCCCCCGTGGCCAGCACCGGCCCAGCCCACCCCCCTGCCCGCACGCGGCACACCGGCGCCCGCGTCGAGAACCTCACCAAACGCTTCGGCGCCGTCCAAGCCCTCCAGGACGTCACCCTCGACTTCCCGCCCGGCAGCGTCACCGCCCTGATGGGGGAGAACGGCGCCGGCAAGTCCACCCTGCTGAAGATCCTCACCGGCGACCACCGGCCCACCGGCGGCCGGGTCCTGCTCGACGGACAGCCGCTCGCCCTCGCCTCCCCGACCGACGCCCGCCGGGCCGGCATCCGGATCATCCCGCAGGAACCCGAGATCATCCCGCACGTCTCCGTCGCCGAGAACGTCTACGCCGGCAGCCTGCCCCGCCGCGCCGGCCGCCGACTCGACCGGGCCGAGCTACGCCGCCGTATCACCGCCGACCTGGAGGGCTTGGGCTTCACGGGGGCACTCGATCCCGACCGCCTCGGCTCCGAACTCTCCCCAGCCCAGCGCCAGTTGGTCGAGATCCTGCGGGCCCTCACCGGCCAGGCCAAGGTCATTGCCTTCGACGAGCCGACCTCCTCCCTGTCCGAGCACGAAGCCGAGGCACTGTTCGGGCTCATCCGCCGCCTGCGCGGCCAGGGCGCCGCACTGGTGTACGTCTCGCACCGTATGCAGGAGATTTTCCGTCTCGCCGACCGGATCGCCGTCCTGCGCGACGGTGCGGTGGCCGGCGTCCGGGACGCGGCCGACACCTCCGAGGCGGAGCTGGTCCGCCTCATGGTGGGACGTGACCTCACCACCCTGTTCAGCCGCCCCCGGGCCGCCACCGGCCACCTCGCCCTCGAAGTGGCCGGCGTTACCACCGACGACGTCCACGACGTCAGCCTGCGCGTGCACGCCGGGGAGGTCGTCGGCCTCGCCGGCCTGGTCGGCGCCGGACGCTCCGAACTGGCGTTGGCCCTGGCCGGCGACCGGCCGATCCGCTCCGGAACCGTCACCCTCGACGGCCGGCCACTGCCCACCGGCGGCCCGAAGCCCGTCATCCGGGCAGGCCTCGGCCTGGCCCCAGAGGAGCGCAAGGCACAGGCGCTCTTCCTGCGACGCTCCATCCGGGACAACACCTCCATCGTGGTACTGGAGCGCCTGCGACGGCTGCGCTTCGTACGACGCCGGGCCGAGCGCGACCTGGCCCGCGAGTACACCCAGCGGCTGAGGGTGAGGGCCCCCTCCGTCGAGCACGAGGTGCGCAAACTCTCCGGCGGCAACCAGCAGAAGGTCGTCCTGGCCCGCTGGCTGGCCCGCCGCCCCAAGGTCCTGATCCTGGACGAGCCCACCCGCGGCATCGACGTCGGTGCCAAGGCCGAGATCTACCGGATCATCGCCGACCTCGCCGAACAGGGCGTCGCCCTGCTGGTGATCTCCTCCGAACTGCCCGAACTCCTCGGCCTCGCGGACCGCGTGGTCGTCATGCAGAACGGCCGCGTCACCGGCGAACTCGACCGCGCCGACGCCACCGAGGAAGCCGTCCTGCACCTCGCCATGGCCGAGGACCTCACCCTCCCCGCTCCCGTTGCCGACCAGCCCGCCGGAGACGAACGATGACCACCCTCCACCCCGCCGTCGACACCGGCCCCGCCAAGCTGCTGCGCCGCGCACCCGCCCGCATCGGCGCACAGAACCTCAGCCTCCTCGCGGCCCTGGCCGCCGTCCTCTCCGTCTTCGGCGTCCTCAACGACAACTACCTCGGCCTGGACAACCTCAAGGTCATCGCCGAGGCCGCCACCATCACCGGCCTGCTCGCCGTCGTCCAGACGGTGGTGATCATCTGCGGCGGGCTGGACATCTCGGTCGGCTCGCAGGCCGGCGTCGCCTCCGTGGTCTCCGCGATGGCCTTCACCGCCTCCGGCTCCACTGCCCTCGCCGGGATCGCCGCCGCCATCGGCGTCGGCCTGCTGATCGGCCTGCTCAACGGCGCGGTCATCGTCTACGGCCGGGTCAACCCCACCATCGCCACCCTGGCCGGCCTCGCCGCCTACAAGGGCCTGGCCCAACTCCTCTCCGACGGCCGCGCCCAGGGCTACGTCCTCGGCGACGACGTCTTCGTCTTCCTCGGCCGCGGCAAGATCGCCGGACTCCCCGTCATGGTCTGGATCCTCATCCTGGTGGCGGTCGCCGTCCACCTGCTCCTCAAGTACACCGACCTCGGCCGCAACCTCTACGCCATCGGCGGCAACGACACCGCCGCCCGCCTGGCCGGCATCAACATCAACAAGTACCTGATCGCCGTCTACGCCCTCATCGGCGCCGTCGCCGCCGTCGCCGGCATCCTGCTCACCGCCCGCACCGGCTCCGGCCAGCCCGTCTCCGGCAGCGAAGGCCTCGAACTCAAAGCCATCACCGCCGCCGCCCTCGGCGGCTGCGCCCTCAAGGGCGGCAAGGGCGGCGTCGGCGGCACCCTCCTCGCCGTCGCCCTCCTCGGCGCCCTCGAGAACGGCCTCACCGTCCAAGGCATCAACACCTTCTGGCAGAACGTCGCCCAAGGCGCGCTCCTGGTCCTCGCGGTGGCGCTCCAGCAGCGCCGCTCCGGAGAGCGGCCCGTCGGACTGCCCGGCTGACGCCCCGTCGAGGTCGTCGCGCCGGGCGAAGCCGGTGGTGCCCCCTCGGCGGACGGGGCACCACCGGCTTCACCCTCGGCCGGCTCACGCGCGGGGCAGTACGGCCAGCACCTGGGTGCCGTGCCGGGTCCTGCGGACGGTCACGTCCGTGGCGAGGGCTTCGACGATGCTCAGGCCCGATCCGCCCGCCGTGCCCGGGCCGGGCCCGCCGGACGGGAGGCAAGCACTGGGAGGGCGCCAGCGTCCGTCGTCCGCGACGTCGACGGTCACCTCCCAGGGGGTGGCCCGCAGGAGCAGGCGGACCGTGGCACCGCCGCTGTGGCGCACCGCGTTGGCGACCAGCTCGCCCACCACCAGGGCCAGGCCGATGCCGTCGCCTCCGGCCGGCAGCCCCCAGCCGGAGGCCGCGGTGCGGGCGAAGCCGCGCAGAGCGGGTACGGCGGAATCGAGCAGGGGGGCGGTCCGGCAGGCGATCAGAGCGTGGTGGCCGGGCGGCGGGGCGGTGGCGGTGAGGGGCTGGTGGGCGGCCATGAGGTCTCCTCGGCAGGGGAGCGCGGGCATCCCCCTGAGCCTCAGGCTCCGCGTCGAGCGGGGCAGGAACAATTGCGGTCGCCAATCTTCGCGGGTACCCAGGAAACCGGCATGCCGCGGCCCTGCCGCCCCGGAGCGGGGCGGCAGGGCTCGGGTGAGCGGCGTCAGAGGATCCGGGTGAGATCGCTGGTGCGGGCTGATTCGTAGCCGGCGAGGACGATCTTGAGGGTGCGCATCCCGGCCTGGCCGTCGGGGAGGTCGATGCCGTCGGCGGCGGGGCCGTGCAGAAAGGTGCGGAGCAGGCTCAGGTCGAGGTCGGTGCCCCAGGGGTGGACGCTGGGGCGCTGGTTCTTCTCGTCGTAGCCGCTGACCAGTTGGCCGAAGGCGGTGAGTTCGACGGTGGCCTTCTCGCCGACGATCTGGATCTCCACGTCGCCCCAGCGGGGGTGGGTGCGGGGCTGGCTCCAGCTGCAGTCGATGGTGGCGTGGGTGCCGTTGTCGTAGGAGACGGTGACCACGCCAGCGGTCTCGGTGGCGGCGTTCGGGTCGAGCAGGCGGTTGGTCTGGGCGTAGACGTCGGTGGCCCGGGCGCCGTCGAGCAGGTCGTCGAGCAGGTCGGCGATGTGCACGGTGTGGTCCATCAGGGCCCCGCCGCCGGCCAGCGCCGGGTCGGAGAACCAGGGCCGGGGCGTGTCGTCGAGGCGGCCGTAGTTGGCCCCGCGCACCGCCAGGACCTTGCCCAGCCGGCCCTCGCGCACCGCGGCCCGGGCTGCGGCGTAGGAGGGGCTGAATCGCACCGGGTGGGCGACGGCCAGCCGCACGCCTGCCCCCCGGCAGACCTCGATCATCGCCTGTGCGTCGGCCAGCGTGGTGGCCAGCGGCTTCTCGCACAGCACGTCGGCGCCGTGCAGGGCGGCCATCTCGACCAGGGCGCGGTGACGGGTGTTCTCCGCGGCGACGATGACCGCGTCGGGCCGCCAGGCGAACAGGTCCTCGTAGGAGTCGGCGTACGCGACGCCGAGCTGGTCGGCCAGCTCGCGCCCGCGCGGGTGGCCGGGCCGGGCGGGCTGGCCGTCGGCGTCCGGGTCGGTGGTGAGCAGTTCGATGTCGCCCATGTCGCGCAGCAGGGTGGCGTAGGACAGGGCGTGGGTGTGGGCGAACGACAACAGTCCGACCTTCATCGGGCTGCCTCCTCGGTGCTCAGGGCGACGGCGCGGCCGGTGCGGGCGGATTCGCGGGCGGCGGCGGCGATGCGGACGGCGGCGACGCCGTCGGCGGCGGTGACGCGCGGGGTGCGGCCGGTGGTGGCGGCGACGGCGAAGTCCCGCAGTTCGGCGGTGTACGGGTTCTCGGTGAGCCAGGAGGCGGGGATGCGTTCGTCCGGTCCGTCCGCGGTGGTGTGCTCGGCCAGGACGCGGAAGGCGGCGGTGTCCTTGGTGTCGTGGTGCAGCAGGCCGTCCGGCCCGGCCACCCGGAAGGTGGTGCGGAAGGGGGTGCCGGGCTGGCCCCACAGGCCGTGGAAGTAGCTGATGGCGCCGCCGGCGTGGGTGAGCACGGCGGTGCCGGCCGCGACCCGGATGCCGTTGCGGTGGCTCTCGCGGACCTGGGCGTGGACCCGGACGACCTCGCCGGCCAGGGACCGGGCGTAGTCGAAGTCGTGGATCATCTGGTCGGTCAGGATGCCGCCGGACTGCTCGGAGTCGTGGAACCAGGGAGCCCAGGTCGGGTAGGCGGTGGCACGGGTGAACTGCAGGACGGCCGGGGTGCCGACGGCCCCGGCCGCCACGGCCCGGTGCAGGGCCTCGTACTCGGGGAAGTAGCGCACCACGTGGGCCGGGAAGAGGTGGACGCCGGCCGCTTCGGCCGCGTCGGCGACCTCCTGGGCGTCCGCCGGGTGCATGGCCAGCGGCTTCTCGCAGATGATGTCGCTCCCGGCGGCCACCGCGGCGAGGATCAGGTCCTTGTGGGTGGCGGTCGGGGTGCAGATGTCCACCAGGGCGGAGCGGTTGAGCAGGTCGCCGAGGGAGGCGGCCGGGGTCACCCGGTGGGCGGCGTTGGCGGCGGCCAGGTCGATGTGCCGGCCGTCGTCGGAGAAGACGACGACGCGGGCGCCCAGGGTGATCCACCCTTCGAGGTGCGTCTGCGCCATGACGCCGGCGCCGATGAGTCCCACATCAAGATCCAGCATGTTCCTGTCTTCCTCGCGGTCGGGGGGTGCCGGCCCGGGCCCGGACGGGGGCCGGGCAAGAGCACCGGTGGGGATGGGTGGGGTGTTGCGGTGGCAGGCGACGGGTGTGCCGCGCGGTGGGCCGGCGGCCGGCGGGCGGGTTCAGCCCTTGACGGCGCCGGAGACCATGCCGGCGATGAAGCTGCGCTGGAAGCAGAGGTAGACGACCACGACGGGGGCGACCACGATCAGGGTCGCGGCGGCGAGCATCGGCACGTCGGTGGAGTGCGCGCCGACGAAGAACGCCAGGCCGGCGGGGGCGGTGCGCTTGTCGGGGCTCTGCAGCAAGATCAGGGTCAGCAGGAACTGGTTCCAGGCCCACAGGAAGTACAGCAGGCCGAGGGTGGTGATCCCGGGCCGCACGCAGGGCACCAGCACCTTCCACAGCAGGATCCGGTCGCCGGCCCCGTCCAGGGCGGCGGCCTCGCGCAGCTCCACGGGCAGGGAGGCGAACTGCTGGCGCATCCAGAAGGCGCCGAACGGCATGTAGAGGCCGACCAGGGCGAGCACGACGGCGATCGGGGTGTTCACCAGCCCGACCGACTGCAGGTCGTAGTAGAGCGGGACGACCGCGGCCTCGTAGGGCAGGGTCAGGCCCAGCAGCAGAAGGCCGAACACCAGGTTCTTGCCGCGGAACTCCATGGTGGCGAAGGCGAATCCGGCCAGCACCGCGCAGAGCAGGGCGAGCGGGACGACGCCGAGGACGACGAAGGCGCTGTTGGCCAGCAGGGTGCCGAAGGCGGCCACCGACCAGGCCTGGGAGAAGGACTCCAGGGTGGGGTCCTTCGGCCAGGCGAGACCGCTGACGGGGGTGCCGGGCGGGTTGAGGGCGGTGAGCACCAGGGCGGCGAACGGGATCAGGACACCGGCGCAGAACAGGGCCAGCAGGGCCCGTCCGGTCAGGTGGTCGGTGCGGCTCATGCGCGCTCCCGGGTGAGTCGGTTGACGGCGAGGACCACCAGCGAGATCAGCGTGCTGAGCACCACGGCCAGTGCGCAGGCGGTGCCGACCTGGCCGCTGGTGAAGGCGAGGCGGTAGATCAGCACGCCGGGGACGGTGGTGGTCTCGCCCGGGCCGCCGCCGGTGGTGACGAAGACGACGTCGAAGCTGGCCAGGGCGGCGATCACGGTGACGGTGACGGCGACGCTGATCTCCGAGCGCAGGCCGGGCAGGGTGACGGCGAAGAACTCGCGCACCGCGCCGGCCCCGTCGAGGCGGGCGGCCTCGTAGAGGCTGGGGTCGATCTTCTGGATGCCGGACTGGAACAGCACCAGGCACAGGCCCAGCATCACCCAGCTGCCGACCAGGCCGACCGCGACGTAGGCCCAGTCGAAGTCGCCGAGCCAGGCCCGGGACCAGGAGCCGAGGCCCACCGCGTCCAGCACCTGGTTGACGGTGCCGTCGGTGCCGTACATCCCGCGCCACACCACGCCGACCGCGACCAGCGGGATGATCTGCGGCAGGAACAGCACGGTCCGCGAGATGGCGTGGCTGCCCTTGGCCCGGCCGATCACGGCGGCCAGCACCAGCCCGGCGGCGATCGGCAGGACGGTGTAGAAGCCGACGAAGCCGAAGGCGTTGCGGATCGAGCCGAGGAGTTGAGGGTCCGTCAGGACGGTGCGGTAGTTCTCCAGGCCGGCCCAGACGCCGGGGGTGATGCCGTCCCAGTGGTAGAAGGACAGCTCCACCGTGTGCAGCCACGGGACGATCACGAACGCCCCGTAGAACAGCAACGCCGGGGCCAGGTACAGGAAGGCGCGCGCTCCGCCCCGCCCGCGGCCCCGGGTGGCGGGCCCCCGCCCCGCCCGGTCGGCGCGGACGGGGCCGCGAGCCTTCCGGGCGGGGGAGGACACCGGCGTCTCCTGGTGGAGGGCGGTCACTGCTGGCCCTTCTGCCAGTCGGCCTGCAGCGCCTTGAGGAAGTCGGCGGCCGAGGTCTTGCCCGCGATCAGCTGCTGGCTCTGCGAGGTCAGGGTGGTGTTCATGGTCGAGGAGGCGTTGTTGAAGAACGGCACCAGGCCGTTGTCCTTGCTGACCTTGCCCCACGCGGTGACGTAGTCGACCATCACGGTGTTCGGCGCGGGCTTGACGGAGTCGGCGTGGGCGACCGGCATGAACCCGTTGGCGAGCTGGATGTCGGCCGCCTCCGCCGTGTTCAGGAAGTCCAGGAACGCCCCCGCCGCGTCCGGGTGCTTGGCCTTGGCGGAGATCGCGTAGGCCAGTGAGGTGCCGACGCCGGTGGCGCCGTCGTCCGCCTTCTCGCCCGGCAGGGTGAAGAAGCCGCTGCCGCCGGGCAGGGCCTTCTCCACGGCCGAGGCGGCCCAGCTGCCGTTGAACAGGAACAGGCCCTGGCCCTTGGCGTAGGAGGTGATCGAGCCGGCGTTGTCGGTGCCGTTCGCACCCTCGGGCAGGTAGCCGGCCTTGGCCCAATCGGCCAGCTTCTGCGCGGCCTTGGTGCCGGCCTCGTTCACGATGGTCGAGCCGGGCGTGTTGAAGGCCCACTTGGAGCTGCTCGCCAGGTCCTGGTACCGGTCGGCGAGGGCCTGGAAGATGAACGAGGCGTGCCCGTCGAGGTTGGAGACCTGGATCGGCAGCTCGCCCGCGGCCTTGGCCTTGGCCAGCTGCTCCTCGAACTCGGCCAGGGTCTGCGGCGGGGCGGTGATGCCGAGCTTGGCGGCGACCGCCTTGTTGTAGTAGACGCCCACCAGCGAGAACCCGGCCGGGGCCGCCCACAGCTTGCCGGTGCCGAGCTGGTTGCCCTTGCCGGGGCTGCGCCACTGGTCGAGCTGGCTGGCCGAGACCTTCTTGTCCCAGCCGTAGGCGGCGACGTACGGGTCGAGGTCGCGCAGCAGGCCGGACTTGGCGGTGTTGCCGAGCAGGTTCAGCAGGGCGAGGTCGGGAGCGTCCTCGGAGCCGAGGGCGAGGCCGAGGTTGGTGTCGTAGTTGTCGTAGGGGGTGTAGCGGTAGTCGATGGTGACGTTGGGGTGGAGCTTGGTGAACGCCGCGGTCAGCGCCTTGGTGGTCGGCGAGTCGTCCGAAGTGAGGATCGACAGCGTCACCTTCTCGGTGGGGAAGGCGGTGGAGACGGCCCCGCCGTCCGCCGGGGCGGCGGGGGTGGAAGCGCCGGGGGTTCCGCAGGCGCTCAGCACGCCGGCCGCGGCGGCGACGGCGCAGACGGCAGCCAGCGGGCGGGTGACTCTGCGGCTGCGGGCGGCAGTGAGGGAAGTACGCATGGGACCGGCTCCAGGTGGTGCGGGGAACTACTTATGGAGCAGACCTCCATAAGCGAGATGATCTGATCGTAAGGATCAGAAAACTGACAGGTCAATGACTTTCTGGGGGCTCCTCCATAACAGGTCTGACCTACTGGCGGGTAGCCGCTGCGGCCTTACGGCCCGGCCCTGGTCGGCGCTCGCGCCGCCCGGCGGTGATCCCGGCACGAGCCGAGCCGCACCGCCGCTCGACGCGGCCCTCCCCGTCCGGCGCGTCTGCTGACCCTCCGGGCCTGGCGGGCCGGGTTTCCCCGAGCCCACCATCCAGGGCCCGTCGGCCCGCAACAATGAGGGCCCATTTTTCTGGGCATACCAGCGAAAAACACCATGGCGTTCACGGGGCTCCCGGTCGGCCCGCGACAGGGGATCTCGGGAGCTGGTCGGGCGCACGAAACCGCGGGCGGGCGCGATGCGCCCGCCCGCGGCGGAGTGGCTGGAGCTCTCCCCTTCAGGTGGTGGTGCCTGCGGTCAGGAGACGGTGGCGGTGGCCGTCTGGCCCGGGGCGACGGTGACGGTGGCGTAGGTGTAGGTCTTGCCGTTCACGGTCTTGGTCTGCACCGGCTGCGCCACGCCGTTGACCGTGATGGAGGAGCGGGTGCCGGCGAAGCGGGCCTCCCAGGTGTAGGAGGCGCTGCCGGAGCTGTTGGTCAGCTTCGAGGAGGTGGCGCCGTCGTGGCGGAGGGTGAAGGTGTTGCCGCCGACCTTGATGTCCTGGACCTGGAGCCAGCCCATGCCCGAGGGGAGCCGGGAGAGGGTGGTGAGGGCGTTGGCGGGGGCGTTGGGCTGGACGCCCATCAGGCCCTCGACGGTCTGGCTGACGAGGGTGTAGGAGACCTCGGGGTAGTCGCCGTTCGGCCCCTGGCTGGAGTTGACGTGCTGGACGTCGCGCTGGTCGTAGACGTACTGCATCCACTTCCAGGCGGTGTCGTTGCGGTCGTAGGTGAAGAAGGTGTCCGGCAGGTAGGTGTACGCCTCGATGTTGCGCGAGCGGCCGCTGCCCTGGGACTCGGTGTCCACGTAGTCCAGGTAGGCGTCGCTGCGGGCACCGGGCGAGGTGATCTCCTTCTGGAGCATGATCCAGCTCATCTCCTTGCCCCACCCGGTGACCGGGGCGCCCTCCTTGGTGTAGGCGCGGATCATGTCGGCGCCGTTGCCGGAGCCGGCCCAGGTGTTGTTGAAGTACGCCTTGAGGTCGTCGGCCTTCTGCCGGTAGGTGTTGGACAGCGTCGTGTCGCCCTTGCTGGCGGCGAGGTCGGACATCGCCCGGAACGCCTGGTACTGGGCGGCGATGCCGTCACCGGCCTCGATCACGTGGAGGTCGCCGTCCTCCTTGTAGCTGGCGGCGCCCGCGAAGATGTGGGTGCCTTCGCCCTCGGCCACGCCGTTCGGCTTCCTGCCGTCGTGGAGCTCGATGAACTCCTTGGTGGCGTGCTTGTAGTAGTCCCACAGGACCGGGTCGTTGATGTAGGCGCTGTCCCCGCTCCAGCGGTAGGCGGCGTTCGCCTTCTCCACCACCTCGAAGGTGGCCGGCACCTCACGGACGAAGAAGTTGGCGCTGCTGTAGTCGGTGGCCAGGTAGTTCTGGTTGTCGAAGTTGAAGGCCCACACCGGGTAGTACTTGTGCTCGGCCGTGGCGGAGGCGGCGTGGGTGCGCAGCATCGCCTTGTTCTCGGCGTTGAGGCCGAGGACCGAGGCGCCGCCGACCTGGTGGGCCATGTCGCGGGTGTAGTAGCCGGAGCGGTTGGCGTAACCCGCCCAGTACGAGGGGCCGTACGGGGCGGTGCCGGTTCCGGACAGGTGGCCCTCGTCGACGTTGATCGGGCCGATGGCGCCGGGGAGTTGGACGAAGCTGTTCGCCTTGCGCTTGGCCCAGTCGAACATGGCGACGATCTTCGGGTCCGAGGAGCTGACGACGGGGTCGACCGGGGCAGAGGGGGACACCGAGAGGTCGTCGACGTTGACCCAGCTGGTGCCGCCCTCGAAGCCGACCTGGACCTGGTCGCCGTTCTTCACCGTCACCCGGCTGACGGTGTGCCGGGAGTAGCTGGAGCGGCTGGGCAGGTCGACGGAGCCGGCCACCGTTCCGTTGACGCGGACCAGGAACTTGCCGCCGGTGCCGCCGGTGGCGGCCCAGGTCGAGAAGTCGAAGGTGCCGGCGCCGGTGGCGGTGACGGTCTGGGTGACCTTCTTCGCCGAGGTCTGGTCGAGGTAGGCGAGCTTGCTGCCGCCGTGGGGCAGGTTGGTGGCCACTCCGGTGCCGGAGGTGAAGGTCCAGCCGGTGGCGCCTTGCTCGAAACCGGGGTTGGTGATCTCCACCGCCGGGACGACGGAGGTGGTCGCCTCGATGTCGTCGACGTTGACGTAGCTGACGCCGGCACCGCCCACGATGGAGATCTCCACTGCGTCGCCGTTCTGCACCGCGACGCGCGGGATGGTGTACCGGGTGTAGGCGGACCGGCCGGCCAGCGTCAGGGAGCCGACGACGGTTCCGTTGACCTTGGCGACGAACGTGGCGCCGGCTCCGCCGGTGGTCACCCAGGCGGAGAGGTCGACGACTCCGTTGCCGGTGGCCGTCATGGTCTGGCTGACCTTCTTGGCGGTGCCCTCGTCGAGGTAGGCGAGCTTGGAACCGTTGTGCGGGGCGTTGGTGGCCACGCCCGTGCCGGAGGTGAAGGTCCAGCCGGTGGCGCCCTGCTCGAAGCCGGGGTTGGTCACGGTGAGGACGGTGCTGGGGCTTGCCGTGGCCTGGCCCAGGGGGACGAACGGGACGAGCGGGGCGATGACCGCGAGGGAGGTCAGCAGGGTGAGGCGCAGAGAGCGTGGGGGGTTCATGATGCTCCTGTCGGATTCCGGGTGGTGGCCGGGTGGAACCGGTGGGCCGCCGGGCAGGGGCACGGGCGGCCCACCGGGGTCATGGGGTGCGGGCGCGAGAACAGGAGGCCCGGTGGAGGGCGCTCACTGCCGGCCCTTGTGCCAGTCGGCCTGCAGCGCCTCGAGGAAGGCCGCGGGCGAGGTCTTGCCCGTGATCAGCTGCTGGCTCTGCGAGGTCAGGGTGGCGTTCATGGTGGCCGAGGCGTTGTTGAAGTAGGGCACCAGGCCGTTGTCATCGCTGACCTTGTCCCAGGCGGCGACGAGGTCGGCGAGCACCGATCCGGCCGGGGCCCGGACGGTGTCGGCGTGGGCGACCGGCAGGTAGCCGTTGGCCAGTTCGACGGCGGCGGCTTCGGGCGAGGCCAGGAAGTTCAGGAACGCGGCGGCCACCTCGGGGTTCCTGGCCTTGGCCGGGACGGCGTAGGCCAGCGAGGTCCCGACGCCGGTGGCGCCTTGGCCGGGCAGCTCGCCCGGCAGGGTGAAGAAGCCCGCCTTGCCGGGCATCGCCTCCTCCACCGAGGTGGCGGCCCAGTTGCCGTCGATCATGAACAGGCCGCGGCCCTTGGTGAAGGCGGCCATCGCACCGGCCTGGTCGGTGCTGTTCGCGCCGGCCGGCAGGTATCCGTGCCTCGCCCAGTCGGCGAGCTTCTGGGCGGCCTTGGCGGTGGCGTCGTTGACGATCGTCGAGCCTGGTGCGTTGAACGCCCAGTCGGTGCTCTTCGCGATGGGCTGGTAGCGGTCGGCGAGGGCCTGGAAGACGAAGGAGGCGTGCCCGTCCGAGTTCGAGACCTGGAGCGGCAGCTCGCCGGCAGCCTTGGCCTTGGCCAGGGCCGCCTCGAATTCGCCGAGGGTCTGCGGGGGAGCGGTGACGCCGAGCTTGGCGGCCAGGTCCTTGTTGTAGTAGACGCCGACCAGTGAGAACCCGGCCGGAGCCGCCCACAGGCTGCCGCTGCCCAGCCGGCCGCTCCGGCCGTCGCTGCGCCACTGGTCGAGCTGGGCGGAGGAGGGGCGCTCGGCCCAGCCGAACGCCTTGGCGTACGGGTCGAGGTCACGGATCAGGCCGCTCGCCGCAGTGTCGCCGAGTACGTTCAATAGAGCCAGGTCGGGGGCGTTCTCGGAACCGAGGGCGTGGCCGAGGTTGGTGTCGTAGTTGTCGTACGGGGTGTGGCGGTAGTCGATGGTGACGTTCGGGTGGATCTCGCTGAACGTCCGGGCGAGGGCCTTGGTGGCGGGCGAGTCGTCCGAGGTGAGGATCGACAGCGTCACCGGCCCGGCGGGGACGGCGGTGGAGACGGCCCCGCCGTCCGCCGCCGTCCCCACCAGGCCGCAGGCACCCAGCAGACCGGCGACCGCGACTGCGGCGAGCGGGCGGAGCAGGTGTCTTCGGACCGGGGCGACGGGAGGCGTGGACATGGGCCTACTCCAAGTGCTGCGGAGGGTCTACTTATGGAGCAGAGCTCCGTAAGCGGGGTGACTGGATCGTAGGGAGCAAAAAACCGGCAGGTCAATGACTTTCATTGGACTCCTCCATAACGGCTCGACCGTACTGCCCGGTAGCCGCTACGATCACGGCACGGCCAGGCACCCGGCACGGCCGTGAGAGGAGACCCACGGTGAAGCGGCAGGCTCTCAACGGCGGCGACCTCGCCCTGCTACGGCGCCTCAACAACGACGCCGTGCTGCGCGTGCTACGCGGCAGCGGGCCTATGACGCTCACCGAGATCGCCAAGGCGTCCGGCCTGTCCCGCCACACCGTCGACCTGGTCCTGGAGGAACTGGAGCGCCAGGGCTGGACCGAGGAACTCGCCCCCGAGCGCGGCATGGGCCGCCCGGCCCGCCGGTACCGCTTCCGCGCGGACGCCGGCTACGTGCTCGGCATCGACGTCGGCCACCGCTCCACCCGCTACCTGCTGGCCGACCTGGACGGCACGGCCGTCGACAGCCGCGTGGTGGAGCAGGACGTCCCCGGAACCGAGCGCCTGGAGGCGATCCGCGCTGCTGCCGTGGCTTTCACCAGCGGCCACGATGGAGCCCGGGTCCGCGCGGTGTGCCTGGGGGTGCCCGGCATCGTCGACGCCGCAGGCCGGGTGCGGCGCTGCGACCTGCTCCCCGAGTGGGACGGCCTCGATCTCGGCGAGCGCGCCGCGACCTGGTTCGGCTGCCCCGCCCTCGCCGACAACGACGCCAACCTCGCCGCCGTCGCCGAGCACTGGCGCGGCGCCGCCCAGGACAGCGGCGACTTCGTCCACCTGCTGATCGGCCACCGCACCGGCGCCGCACTGATGCTCGACGGCCGCCTCTACCGGGGCCGCACCGGAGCCGCCGGCGAGATCGCCGCACTGGCCGTGCTCGGCTGGGACGGCGCCGACCGCGACTCCCTGGGCGACGGCGCCGACCTCGCCGAGGTGTTCGCCGCGGCCGCGCGCGGCGAACACGCGGCACTGGAGCGCGTCGACCGCTTCGCCCGCACCTACGCCACCGGCGCGGCCGCCATGGTCCTCACCCTCAACCCCGACCTGCTGGTGATCGGCGGCGGCATCTCGCTCGCCGGCGAGACCCTCGCCGAGCCGATGCGCCACCACCTCGAACAGCTCTGCACCGAGGTCCCGCCGGTACGGGTGTCGCCGCTCGGCACAGAGGCGGTAGCCCTGGGGGCGGTGCAGAGCGCGCTGGAGCGGTGCGACCGCGACCTGTTCGAGTTCCCCACCATGTTCGACGGCCCCGCACCGGCGGCCGAACGTCCGAGCGTCACATCCGGCTGATCCGGCAGGCAGTGCCGCGAACGCGCGGCAGGAAGGGCACGGGACACCCGTGAGCGACGAACCCCCACCAGTCAGCCCTGCGGGCGCCCCGGCCAGGCTCGCGACCATCGCCGAGCGAGCCGGTGTCAGCCCCGCCACCGTCAGCCGGGTACTGAACCACCGGCCGGGCGTGGCGGCCCGTACCCGGATCACGGTCGAGAAAGCGATCGCCGAGCTGAACCTCAGCAGGTCCACCGGCGACGAACTGGTCATCGTGGTGGCCCCGGAGCTGTCGAACGAGGTCTTCGCCCTGCTCGCGGGTCAACTCACCGCCGAATTCGGGAGGTTCGGCATGCACACCATGATCAGCGCGATCGTACCCGGCACCTCCAACGAGCGGGATCTGGCAGACCTGGTCCTGCGCACCGGTGCAGCCGGGGTGGTCTTCCTCTCCTCCGGCAACACCCCGTTCGAGCAGCCCCGCACCGCCCAGCAAGCCATGGCCCAGCGCCGCATGCCCTTCGTGGGCGTCAACGGGACAGCGGCGGGAATCACGGCTCCGGTCTTCTCGACCGACGACCGCTACGGGGCGGAGCTGGCCATCGACCACCTCCACCGGCTCGGACACCGGCACATCGGCATCCTCACGGGACCGCCCGGAAACCCGTCGGCGGAGCACCGCCTCGACGGGCTCCGGGAAGCTCTGCGAACCCGTGGCCTGGATGACCACGACGCCCGGGTGGAACGCCAGCTGCCGACCGTCGAAGGCGGCCGGCACGGCACCGGCCGACTGATCGAGCAGGGCGTGACGGCCGTCGTGGCCGCCGGCGACCGGCTCGCGCTCGGCGCGGCCGACGCCGCCGAGCGCCACGGGCTGCGGATCCCGGCCGACCTCTCACTCGTCGCACACGAGGACGCGGCGCTGCTGGAGCGGACCGCACCGCCACTGACCGCCATCCGCCAGCCCACCGAGAAGCTCGCCGGGCACGCCGCGCAGGCGTTGCGGATGCTGCTCCTGGGGGCGGCGCCCCCGCCCGGCGGGCTGCTGATCCAGCCTGAGTTGCGGATCCGCCGTTCCACGGCTGCAGCCCCCTGAACGGCTGAGGCGCGCACCGCGTACCCCCAAAGAACCTGGACCCTCAGTGTTCCGAGGCACCCGCTCCCGCACCGTGGAGGCAGCGGAGGGGGCCCTCACCTCGGGAGAACCGATGAACACCACCCTTAATCGCCCGGACCACGACATGCACCCGCGGCCCGCCGGCCCGGTCACCACAGCCGCCGCGTCCCGATGCGCCTGCTGCGTGACGGCGGCCCTTGACAGCGCCGTCCCGGCCCTGCGGGCCTTCGCCCGCACCGAGGCCGCCCGGTGGGGGCTGACCGGCGTCCTGGACGGACTGGCCCTGGTGGTCAGTGAACTGGTCGGCAACTCGGTGCGGCACAGCGGCAGCAGCGACGTCCGCCTGCTGCTGCGGGCCGGTGCCCACGCGCTCACCGTCGAGGTCGCCGACACCGGGCAGTGGCGGCGGCCCGCCGACCGCCGTGGGGGCCTCGCCCGCGGCGGACGCGGCCTGCAACTCGTCGAGGCATTCTCATCCTCCGTCACGGTTCACACCGGACGGTGGGGCACCCGGGTCATTGCCGTCCTTCCGCGCGGCTGAGTAGGACGAGTGCCTTTCTCCGGTCGGCAATCCGGCCACGCCCTGCTCCCCGTCGGGGCGCACCACCGGTTCAGCAGCCAGCCTGTCCTCTCCGAGGTCGGATCGCGGCCTCCCCGCGTCGTACGGGCGCACGGGAGTGCCGGCACGGCATCGTGGCGCCGGTTCCGTCAGCCGGCCGGGCGCAGCTTCCGGTCGACCCGTTCGTCGATGAGGGCGAGTGCCTGGTCCACGCCGGTCCTTCCCGCGACGCCGTCCGGAACGGCGCTCTTGTGGGACTCCCAGCGGACGGCGAACGCGTGGCGGTCCTGCAGGAGGAGGTCGGGGGTGTTGCGGGCGAACTGCTCGGACACGGCGGCCCAGGTGGGGTCGGTCCGGTAGAAGGAGTCGACGACGACCTTGGTCTCCGGGTCGGTCCTGCTGGTGTCGTAGGGGTAGATGCCGTGGAACTCCATGAACCGGGTGCTGTGCCGCGGGGAGGCCAGCCAGCGCATGAAGGACCCGGCGGCCCCGGGGTCGGGCAGGCCGGAGCGGGCGACCAGGCTGTGACCGCCGACGGCCGAGCAGCCGCTCCGGGGCCCGGTGGGCATCGGGGCGACCGCCCATCTGCCCAGTGTCTTCTCGTTGCCGGCGACGATGTCGCTGATGGCGGACTGGTAGAAGGAGAACATCGCCACCTCACCGTCGACGAAGCCCTTGAGCGCACTGAGCCCCTCCTGCGAAGTCCGGTCCGCGTAGAAGGACTTCATGTAGTTCATGGCGGTGCGGCCGGCTTCGGTGTTCTGGGTGGAGGTCCTGAAGTCGGGGGAGGTGAGGCTGCCGCCGGCCTGGCAGAGGAAGGTGGACCAGGTGGCGTTGACGGCGTTGAGGTGGTCGTCCATGCCTTTGAACTGCCAGCCGCTGATCCTTTTCCCGCTCGCTGCCGAGCGGGTGGTGATGGCCGTCGCCGTGGACTTGAGCTCGGCCCAGGTCGTCGGAGGTGCGGGGTGGCCGTACTTGCGCAGGATGTCGGTGCGGTAGAACAGGACCGCGGCGTCGAAGTAGAGCGGGGCCCCGTAGAGGCGGCCCTCGTGCTCGTTGACCTTCGCCATGGGCAGGAACCGTGCCAGGTCCTCGGTGGTGTAGCCGAGCTCGTCGAGCGGGGCGAGGTGACGGCCGTTCAGGTAGTCGTCCTCCAGGCCGTTGTTCGACAGCCAGACGTCCGGGCCGGTCCCGGCGAGCACGGCCTGCTTGATCCGGTCCCGGCCGCTCTGCCAGTCCAGGACGGTGAGTTCGACGGTGACCTTGCCCTGGGAGACGTTGAAGTCGGAGACGAGCTTGTGGAGCTCCTCGGGGTGGCCGATCCAGAACGGCATGGTCCAGAAGGTGACGGTGGTCCGGCCCTGGGAGCGCGGCGCGGGGGTGGCCGTGCAGGACGCCGCGGTGAGGGCGCAGGCCGAGGCGAGGGCGAGCGCGGTGAGCCGGCGGGGGAGGGAGGGCATGGGGGTCTCCTCGGCGGGTGGACCGGTCCGGCCCGGGGCAGGGACGAACCGGTGGAATATCGCATACGATGATCGGATGGGAGAGAACGCGTGGGCCGGTCAGCTGCCGGCGGTCAAGAGCAAGGCCGATCTGGTCTACGAGAGCCTTCACCGGGCCATCGCGCAGGGGGACCTGAAGGCCGGCGAGCGGGTCAACATGGACGAGCTGTCCCGGTCGCTCGGGGTCAGCAAGATCCCGATCCGGGAAGCGGTCAAGCGGTTGGAGGCGGACGGCCTGCTGGTCTCGCGGGTCCACTCCGGCGTCACGGTGGCCGCGGTGGACGAGACCGAGATGCGGGGCGTGTTTCTGGCCCGCGAGGCGATCGAGGCGCTGGTCGCCGAGCTGGCCGCGGAGCGGATCACCGACGGGCAGCTGGCGGACCTGGAGCAGGTCCAGGGGCTGATGCGGGCAGCCCTGGACGCCGGTGCGGTGGACGAGCTGGCCGACCTCAACTCCCGCTTCCACGGCGTCCTGGCGCAGGCCGCCGGCTACCGGATCCTCGGAGAGCTCACCGACCAGCTGCTGCTGACGGTCCGCCGGTACCGCATCAACGCCCCCACCAGCGGCCTGAGTTGGCGCTCCGTGGTGGCCGAGCACGACGTCATCCTGGACGCGCTGCGCCTCCGTGATCCGCAGGCCGCCGCCTCGGCCGCACGTACGCACATCAGCTCGCAGGCCGACCTCGAGGTGGCGAAGAAGGCCTGAGGGCTGCCGCCTCGTCAGCTGCCCAGCGGCGGCAGGCCCATCCGGGTGCGGTGGCCGTCGCGCAGCAGGCTGGCCGGGCTGACGACCGAGGCTCCGGCGTCCAGGACCAGCTCGGAGCCGGTGAGCAGTGCCGCGGCGGGGGAGAGGGCGAAGGCGACCGCCTCGGCGACGCCCTCGGCGTCCGCGAGCAGGCGCATCGGGTTGCTCTCGCGCAGCCGGGCCAGGTCGTGCCCGTCGGCGGCCAGGCGGGACTCGGTGGCGGGTGTGCGGATCCAGCCGGGGGCGAGGGTCAGGAAGGTGAGGCCGTGGTGGCCGTAGTCCACCGCGAGCTGCCGGGTGAGGGCGGCGACGGCTCCCTTCGCGGCGGCGTAGGCGGGTAGGCCGGGCGCCGCGGTGCGGTGGAGCACCGAGCCGATGGTGACGACGGCGCCAGCCCCGGCCTCCAGCATCACCGGCAGCACCTCGCGCACGCAGAGGAAGACCGAGGTCAGGTTGGCAGTCAGGACTTCGTCCCACTCCTCCTGCGCGCACTCGTGCAGCGGCCGGCCGGCGGTGACCCCCGCGCAGGTGGCCAGGGCGTCGATACCGCCGTGGTCCGCGAGCACCGCGCCGACGGCGGTGCGGACCTGGTCGGCGCGGGTGACGTCGGCGGGGTAGTGGGAGACGCCGTCGAGCCCGGGGTCGGCGAGGTCGATCCCGGCGACGGCGTATCCGTCGGCGCGGAGTCTGCGGGCGACGGCGCGGCCGATGCCGCCGGCGGCTCCGGTGACGATTGCTGTTCCGGTCATGGGTGCACCCCTGGTGAGCGATGGGCCGATCGGGCTTGGAAAGGTATACGATATCCTAAATCTCGCACCGAGCCCCCCAGGAGGCACCCGTGCAACCGGCTGAACTCATCGACGCCCTGCGGACCCGCAGGCTCCTCGCCATCGTCCGCGGAACCGACGCCGAGGCCGCCCTCGACACGGTCCTCACCCTCTTCGCGCACGGCATCGACCTGGTCGAGGTGTCGCTCACCACGACGGGCGCCCTGGCGGTACTGGAGCGCGCCCGCGCCGCCCTGGGAGACGGAGCCGCCCTCGGTGCGGGCACCGTCCTGACCGCAGCCGACGCCCGGGCCGCCGCCCGGGCCGGCGCGGTCTTCGCGGTGACCCCCGGCGTCACCGAGGCCGTCGGCCAGGCCCGGGCGCTCGGCCTTCCCGTCCTGGCCGGCGCCGTGACGCCCACGGAGGTCGCCGCCGCGCTGATCGAGGGAGCCAACGCGATCAAGCTCTTCCCGGCCGCCCCCGCCGGGCCGGCCTACCTGCGCGCACTGCGCGACCCGTTCCCGCAGGTCGACTTCGTTCCCGTCGGCGGCGTGGACGCCGGCTCGGCCCGGGAGTACCTCGCCGCCGGCGCGCTGGCCGTCGGTGTCGGCGGCCCCCTGGTCGGCGCCGCCGCCCGCCCCGGTGGCGACCCCGCCCTGGCCGAGCGGATCGCCGCCTTCCGCGCCCTCGCCGAGGAGGCGTCGTGCCCGACGTCCTGACCCTCGGCGAGACCATGGCCTCGCTGCGCGCGGCCGGCCCGCTGCACCTCGGCGGCTCCCTCGGCCTCTCCATCGCCGGAGCCGAGGCCAACGTCGCCATCGGCCTGGCCCGGCTCGGCCACCGCACCCGCTGGGTCGGCGTCACCGGCGCCGACGAACTCGGCCGCCTGGTGCTGCGCACCCTGCGGGCGGAGGGCGTCGACGTCACGCACGCCGTCACCGACCCCGCCCCCACCGGACTGGTGATCTTCGAGCCCCGGATTGCCGATCTGACCCGGGTCGCCTACTACCGGTCCGGGTCGGCCGGCTCCCGCCTCGCTCCGCGCCACCTGGACGCCGCACTCGCCGAGGGCGCCCGGATCGTCCACCTGACCGGTGTCACCGCTGCCCTCGGCCCGGGCCCCCGCGCGGCGGTCGAGGCGGCGGCGCGTGCCGACGCGACGATCTGCCTGGACGTCAACTACCGCGCCAAGCTGTGGTCCCCGCAGGCCGCGGCCGAAGCGCTGCGCCCCCTGGCCCCACGGGTGGACGTCCTGGTGGCCTCCGACGACGAACTGCACCTGGCGGCGCCCGCCGCAGCCGGCGACGAGGCCGAGCGGGTGGCCGCGCTGCTGGAACTCGGAGTGCGCGAGGTGGTGGTCAAACGCGGCGCGGCCGGAGCGGAGACGTTCACCGCCGACGGCTCGGTGGCGAGCGCGGCGGTGGCGGTCCCGGTGCGCGACACGGTCGGCGCCGGCGACGCCTTCGTGGCCGGCTACCTCTCCGCGCTGCTGGACGGCCTGCCCGTGCCGGGCCGGCTGGCCCGGGCGGTGACCACCGGCGCCTTCGCGGTGGCCGGCGCGGGCGACTGGGAGGGCCTGCCCACCCGTGACGAGCTCGGCCTGCTCGACGCCGTACCCGGCAGCACCCTGCGCTGACCCCGAGAGCGAGAGACCGATGCCCGAGAACGCGTGGCGGCCCTGGACCTCCGGCCGCTACCAACTGGCCGAAGGCGCACGGTGGTCCGACGGCCGCCTGTACTTCGTCGACCTCCTGCAGGGAGTCCTGCACACCTGCCGACCCGATCAGGCCGGCGCGCCCGGCCGCGAGCTCGACCTCGGGGTGCCACTGGGCGCCGCAGCGCCGGTCGCGGACCGGCCGGGGGAGTGGATAGTGGCCGCCGGTGACGGGATCGCCAGGGCCCGGAGGGGGACCGTGCCGCGCTGGCTCGCGCGCCCCGAGGCGGACGCCGCCCTGCCGATGCGGATGAACGACGCCGCCTGCGACCCGGCGGGCCGCTTCTGGGCCACCAGCATGGCGGCCGACGCCACCGAGGGCGCGGGCTCGCTGTACCGCATCGACGCCGACGGCGGCGTGCACCACGTGCTGGCCGGCCTCACCGTCCCCAACGGACCGGCCTTCGACCCGGCTGGCACCACGCTCTACCTGGCAGACAGTGCCATGGGGACGATCACCGCTTACACCGTGGATCCCGGCACCGCAGCTCTCGGCAGCGCCCGCCCGTTCGCCGTCCTCGACCCGGATGAGGGCCGGCCGGACGGGATGACCGTCGACCACGAGGGCCGCCTGTGGGTGGCCGCCTGGGGAGCCGGACGCGTCCGCTGCTACCGCCCTGACGGAACGCTTCAGCGGCTGGTCGAGGTCCCGACCCCGCACGTCAGCAGTGTTGCTTTCGGGGGCGGCCGAATGTTCGTCACCACCGCTCTGCACGGCCTCGCCGTTCCCGACGGCTGGGCCGGCTCGGTGCTGTCCAGACCCTCGCCCGTCACCGCGCCCGCCACCGCCGTCTACCGGGAGCGGTGCACCGCGCCGCCCCGGTCCCCGAACCCGTCGTCCCCGGCCACCACCGGTCCCGAACTCCAGGAGAGAACACCGTGAGCACCCAGCCCCTGCGGATCACCAAGGTCGAGGCCTTCGCCCTGTCGGCCAGCTTCGACGACCTCTACGACTCGCCCGAGGACGTGCCGGACTGGCTGCGCTACCCCGCCTCCAGCCACCTCGTCGCGCCGCGCCGCGGCCAGTACGCAACCCTGGTGAGGATCCACACCGAGGACGGCTCGGTCGGCATCGGCGAGGCGTACGGACTGCCCGCCCCCCAGGTCACCGCGACCGTGATCGCGCACGTCGTCGCCCCGCTGCTGATCGGCCAGGACGCCCTGGCCACCAGTGCGATCTGGGAGCGGCTCTACCGGGGCCAGGCGGCCGGCGGGCACAACCGCGGCTTCTACCTCGAGGCCATCGCCGGGGTCGACCTCGCCCTGTGGGACCTGCGCGGCAAACTGGCCGGCGCCCCGGTGCACCGCCTGCTCGGCGGCCCGATCCGCGAGAGCGTCCCCTGCTACGCGAGCCCCGTCGCCCTGCACGCCGACCCCGAGGACTCCGCCCGCCAGGCACTCGGCTTCGTCGACGACGGCTTCAAGGCCCTCAAGGTCAAGATCGGCCGCGGCGAGCGCACCGACCGCGCCCACCTGAGCGCCGTGCGGTCCGCCGTCGGCGAGGACATCGAGATCCTCACCGACGTCAACTGCGCCTACGACCTCGATCAGGCCACCCGCGTCGGAGCCGTCCTCGCCGACCTCGGCATCTCCTGGTACGAGGAACCGCTCCAGGTCGACGACCTCGCCAACCTTGCCGAACTGCGCCGCCGCACCGGCCTGACCATCGTCAACGGCGAGACCCACTTCACCCGCTACGACATGCGGGACTCCCTGCTCAACCGGGCCATCGACGTCTTCATGCCCAACGTCGCCCGCTGCGGCGGCATCACCGAGGCCATGCGGTTGTCCGCACTGGCCTCCGCCTTCCACGTCGACATCGCCCCGCACGGCGTCGGCTCCGGGGTGAGCCTGTGCGCGGCCCTGCAACTCTGTGCGGTCACCCCCAACCTGCGCACCTACGAGTACAACCGGCTGCCCAACCCGATCCGGGAGCGGATCCTGCTCAATCCGCCGGAGTTCGCCGACGGCGCGCTGGTCGTCCCCACCGGCCCCGGCCTGGGCTTCGAGCTCGACGAGGCGATGGTCGACCGGTACACCGTCGCGCGCTTCTGACGGCTGCTTCGCCGCTCCGCGGGGCTCCAGCTCCGGACCCGCCCCTCCCGTGCGGGTCCGGGCCGGCGCGGTGGCAGGTCCCGTCATGGCCTGCCGCCGCGCATCCGGGAGGGCCGGCGCATTGATCCGGGCGAACCCCTGGGCAAGAAGTCGTATATCGCATACCTTATGTGAACCGAAGGCCCCCGGATCGGCTCGCTCCGAGCGGTGTGCGGCCTCGCTCGCGTCCGCCGCGAGCGTCGGTGACCCCCTCCGCGTCCCCCCGGACGCCCCCACCCCCACGGAGGACGACCATGTCCCTGTCCGAGCCGAACCCGATCGGCCGCCGCGCCGTGCTCCGCGGCGCCGCCATCGCGGGCGCCACGGTGGCCCTCTCACCGGCCCTCAACTTCGCGTCGAGAGCCTCGGCCGCCACCACGGGCAGCTACACCATCCGCTTCGACCAGGCGCCGAAGCAGAAGATCCTGGGTCTCGGGTTCGAGATCCAGTCCGACTCCATCGGTTCGAACAACAACGGCCTGCCCAGCACCTTCAGCAGCGTCCCGTACGACCTGACGGACAGTGAGCGGACCCGCTTCTACCAGCAGATGCTCAAGGCCGGCCGCTCCGACCGGGGCTTCCGCTACTGCCGTCTGGCGATGGGCCTCTACTACCGGGGCACGGACGCCACCGGCAAGCACATGCAGGACCGCTATCCCGGGCAGGCGGCCCTGCTCGCCGACATGATCCGCCAGTCCGGCATCGAGGGGACCTCGGTCGAGTACTGGTCCCCGGCCCCCGGTTGGAAGTCCAACAACTCCTTCATCGGCGGCACGCTGGCGAGCTTCGAGCCCGCCTTCCTCAACGACTTCTCCGACGCCCTGGTCGGCGACCTGGACAACCTGACCGGCCAGGGTGTGCCGGTGTCGATGTGGGGTCTGCAGAACGAACCCCGCTTCTCGACCAAGTACTCCTCGTGCGTCTACAACGCCGAGCAGTACCTGGCCACCTTCAAGGCGGCGGCGTCGAAGATCCGGGCCAAGTACCCCAACGTGATGATCACGGCGGACAGCCAGGACGGCTGGGGTGGTGAGATCGGACAGGCGATCAGCAGGGACGCCGGCGCACTGTCCCTGGTGGACGCCTGGACGTACCACCGCATCGGCTACGACAGCAACTACCAGATCGACAACGACTTCCGGCGGCTGGCGCTCGGCAAGCCGGTCTTCAACAACGAGTTCGAGTACCTCGACAACCAGACCTCCGACGTGCGGACGGTCAACACCGCACAGTCGATCATGAACTGGATGGTCTTCCAGAACGCCCCGACCTGGTTCTGGCTGCACGCCCTGAAGCCCACCACCAACGCCGAGGCCCCCGGCTACTCGCTCGGCTTCTGGCGGCCGCCGTCGGACACCGACTTCTCCCACTTCCCGAACATCCCGGTCGGCCACTGGGACTACAACCCGCAGAACTGGAACGCGGTCGCGGGCTTCGTGAAGTACATGCCCTGGGACTCGATCCGCTACGGTGTCGACGAGTCGGCCGTCCTGCGGGACCAGCGGATCATGGCCTGGAAGACCCCGGCCGGCAAGCCGGTCTTCGCCATCACCAACCGTTCGCAGACCGAGTCCTTCACCTACACCGTGGACACCCAGACGGCCTCGTCCTTCGAGGGGCACCGCTACGGCCCCTCGACCAACAACCAGGGCCTGGGCTACAAGAGCGGTCCGACCCTCACCCTGACCGTCCCGCCGCTCTCCATCGAGTTCTGGGTCCGCAACCCCTGACCCGGACCGGCGGCCGTACACCACGGCGGCCGCCGTGGCGGCGGTGCGCGGGGCGCGCCCCACCGGTTGCCCCGCGCACCGCCGCACCCTCCTGGCCGCATCGGCCGTTCCGGCGCCGCACCGACGACGTGGCCCGGCCCCCTCCTGGGGGCCGGGCCACCGCCGTGCTCGGGCATCCGGGTCCTTGACGGGGGGTCAGGGCGCCGCGAGCTCGGCCCAGACCCGGTGGCCCCCGCGCCGCGGTCGGTCGGTGCCCCAGGCGGTGCTGAGGGCGGCGACCAGCAGCAGGCCGCGGCCGTGGCAGCTGTCCGCGGTGCCGCTCGCCTCCCAGGACGCCGTGACCTCCTCCGGGTCGAAGCCGGGTCCGGTGTCGGTGACCGCCAGCCGGACCTGCCCGGCGGTGCCGCGGGTGAGGGTGGCGGTGGCGGGGGCGACGCCGTGACGGGCGGCGTTGGTCGCCAGTTCCGTGGCGATCAGCTGGAGGTCGTCGGCCAGGTGCACCAGGCGCCACTGCCGCAGGTGACGGACGAGCCACTTGCGCAGGCGCAGCGGCGCGTGGTCGTCCGGGGCCAGCCGGTGGGTGTGGCTCTCGGGTCCGGCGGTGGCGGGGCGCGGGGCGGTCGTCCGCAGATCCGCAGGCGAGGTGGGAGGCATCGGGTGCTCCTCGGCTCGAAGTTAAAGAATATGGTATACGAAATTCCGGATGCCGCCTATGGTGAACGGATGACGACGGAGGAACGCGTGGGAGAGCAGGCACAGACGGCCAGGAGCAAGGCGGGCCTGGTGTACGACAGTCTGCGCCGGGCCATCGTGGAGGGGGACCTCGCGGCGGGGCAGCGACTCAACATGGACGAGATCGCCCGAAGTCTGGGGGTCAGCAAGATCCCGGTGCGGGAGGCGGTGAAGCACCTCGAGGCCGACGGCCTGCTGGTCTCCCGGGCCCACTCCGGCGTCTCGGTCGCGGTCCTGGACGCGGCCGAGATGAGGGGCGTCTTCCTGGCCCGGGAGGCGGTGGAGACGCTGGTGGCCGCCCTCGCGGTCGAACGGATCACCGCTGCGGGCCTGGAGGAGCTGGAGTCCCTCCAGGCTCGGATGCGGTCCGCCCTCGACCAGGGCGAGGTCGGCCCCCTGGCCGAGTTGAACTCCCGTTTCCACAGCGAGCTCGCGCGGGCCGCCGGCTACCGGGTGCTGACGGTCCTGACCGAGCAGCTGATGCTCACCGTGCGCCGCTACCGGGTCAACTCACCCCTGGACCCAGAGGACTGGCGGGCCGTCATCACCGAGCACGAGGAGATCCTGACGGCGCTGCGCGGCCGGGACCCGCGGGCCGTGGAGGCCACCCGTGCGCACATCGGCGCCCGGGCCGACCACGAGGTCGGCAGCGGATAGGGTCACCACGCACGAGGACGGCGGCGCGCCGCGGGGGGGGGGGGCCCCCCCCGGGGGGGGGCGGGGGCCGGCGGCGGGGGGGGGGGGGCCCCCGCGCGCCCCCCCCCCCGGCCCCCCGCACCACAAAGGGGGGGGGGGGGGAGCC
>NZ_JBITBY010000001.1:208821-693992 GCF_044452665.1 Kitasatospora sp. NPDC051853
CGCGCCCCGCGCCCCCCCCCCCCCCCCCCCGCGCCGGCGCCCCCGCCCCCCCCCCCCCCCCCGGCGGCGCCCCCCCCCGCGCGGCCCCCCCCCCCCCCCCCCCCCCCCCCCGCCGTCCTCGTCTCAGCGGTCGGTGCTACTCCTTGACGGCTCCGCCGGTCAGGCCGCGAACGAAGAGGCGTTGGAGGAGCACGAAGCCGAGCACCACCGGGATCGCGGCCAGCACTGAGCCCGCCATCAAAAGGTCCCAGCGCGGGGCGAACTGGTTCTGGAAGCGGGCCAGGCCGACCGGCAGGGTCCGCAGCAGCTCGTTGTTGGTGACCAGCGACGGCCAGGCGAAGTCGCCCCAGGTCCACATGAACTTCAGGACCGCGACGGTGCCGAGCGCCGCCCAGGAGTTGGGCAGCAGGATGCTGACCAGGGTGCGCAGACGGCCGGCGCCGTCGATGGCGGCCGCCTCGTCGAGCTGGACGGGCAGGGTGACGAAGTGCTGGCGCAGCAGGAAGATGCCGGTGGGGCTGGCGAGGAAGGGCACGATCATCGCCCAGTAGGTGTCGATCCAGCCCAGGTCGCGCATCACGAGGTAGAGCGGGACCAGGATGACCTGGGTGGGGATCATCAGGGTGGCGAGGATCAGCGACAGCACGACGCCCCGGCCGCGGAACCTGATCCTGCTGAGCCCGTAGGCCGCGAGGGTGTCGAACACCAGGTTCCCGGCGACCACGGCGACGGCCACCAGCACCGAGTTGAGGAACCACTGGCCGAACGGGAAGGCCCGGACGACCTCCTGGTAGGCGTCGAAGGTCAGGCTGCCGGGCAGCAGGTGGCGGCCGGTGCCGACCAGGTCCTCGTTGGTCTGGAAGGAGGTCAGTACCATCCAGAGCACCGGCAGGCCGGCGAAGACGGCGACCGCGGTCAGCCACAGGGCCGGGGCGATCCGGCGGGCGGACTTGGTCACGACTCCTCCTTGGGGGTGAGCCAGCGCCGGACCAGGGTGATGGCCAGCAGGATCGCGAAGAGCACGACGGAGGCAGCGGACGCGACGCCGACGTCGCTGAGCAGCTTGGTGTAGATGAAGGTGACGACGGTCATGGTGGCGTTGCCGGGGCCGCCCTCGGTCATCACCCAGACCTGGTCGAAGACCTTGAAGGAGTTGAACAGCAGCAGCAGGAACACCGCGGCGGTGGCGGGCCGGAGCATCGGCAGGGTGATGGAGCGGAACTGCCGCCACGGGCCGGCCCGGTCGATCGTGGCGGCCTCGTAGATCTCGTCCGGGATGCGCTGGAGTCCGCCGAGCAGGATCAGCGCGTAGATCCCGAACTCCTTCCAGATGCTCACGACGGCGACGGCCGGCAGGGCCAGGTGGTTGTCGAACAGCCAGCGGGCGCCGTCCACGCCGACCAGCGAGGCCAGGGTGTTGACCAGGCCGTGGTCGGGTTCGTACAGCCACTTCCAGATCAGGCCGGCGACGACCATCGGGATGACGGCCGGCAGCACGGTGACGGTCCGCACCAGGCGGGCCGAGCGGAACTCGCGGTTGGCGGCCATCGCGGTGCCCAGCGCCAGCACGTAGGTGCCGGCCATGGTGATCACCGTGAACACCGCGGTGTTGACCAGGCTGTCGCGGAAGGTGCCGGCCGCCAGCACGGTGCGGTAGTTCTCGGCCCCGACGAAGGTGCGGGGGCCGAGCATGTTCCAGTGGTCGGTGCTGAGCAGGACGGACTGGACCATCGGGTAGAAGGTGAAGCCGAGGACGATCAGCAGGGCGGGTGCCACCGAGAGCCAGCCTGCCAGCGCGCCGGAGGACCGGCGGCGCGGGCTCCGGCGGGGTCGTCGGGGGGCCGCTCCGGCGGGGGGACGGTGGGGGCGGAGGTCGGTCACGGTACTCATGGTCACTTCTCGCTGCTCAGGGCCTTGCCGACCTGGCCGTCGATGGTCTCCAGGGCCTTGTCGACCGGGACCTGGCCGTTGACGCCGGCGACCACCGAGGCCTTCTGCGCGTCCCAGCGGGCCTGGAAGGCGTGACGGTCCTGGAGCAGCAGGTCGGGGGTGTTGCGGCCGAGCTGCTCGAAGATCGCGTTCCAGTTGGGATCGGCCTTGACCTTGTCGTCGACGGTGGCCTTCACCGACGGGTCCACCTTGGCGAGGTCGTAGGGGAAGATCGCGTGGAAGTCCATGTACTGGGCGCTGCGCTCGGGCGAGGCCAGCCAGCGCATGAAGGTGCCGGACGCGGCGAGGTTCTTGCCGCCGGCCTTGGCGACCAGGCTGTGGCCGCCGACCATCGAGCAGCCGCTCTTGGGGCCGGTGGGCATCGGGGCGACGGCCCACTTGCCCTCGGTCTTGGCGCCGCCGGTCTGCACGTTGGCGATCACGGACTGGAAGAAGGGGAACATCGCGACGTCGCCGCTGATGAAGCCGTTCAGCGCGCTGGTCCCGGTGGGAGAGACCTTGTCGGTGTAGAAGGACTTCATGTAGTTCATGGCGGTACGGCCGGCTTCGGTGTTCTGGGTGGAGGTCTTGAAGTCGGGGGAGGTGAGGCTGCCGCCGGCCTGGCAGAGGAAGCTCTCCCAGGTGGAGTTGATGGCGTTCAGGTGGTCGTCCATGCCCTTGAACTGCCAGCCGCTGACCTTCTTGCCGGCGGCGGCCGACTCGGTGGTGATCCTGGCGGCGGTGGACTTGAGCTCCTCCCAGGTCTTCGGCGGCCCGGCGATGCCGAACTGCTGGAAGACGTCGGTGCGGTAGAGCATGACGTCCACGTCGAAGTAGAGCGGGGCGCCGTACAGCTTGCCCTCGTACTCGTCGACCTTGGACAGCGGCAGGAACTTGTCGGTGTCGGCGGTGGTGTAGCCGAGGGCGTCGAGCGGGGCGAGTGATCCGGCCTTGAGGTAGTCGAGCTCGAGGCCGTTGTTCATCAGCCAGACGTCCGGGCCGGTGCCTGCGGCGATCGCCTGCTTGATCTTGTCCCGGCCGTCCTTCCACTCCAGCAGGGTGAGCTCGACGGTGACCTTGTCCTGGGAGGCGTTGAACTGGCTCACCAGGTCCTTGATCTTGCTGTCGTCACCGATCCAGTACGGCATGGACCAGAACTTGACGGTGGCCCGGCCGCCGGCGGTCGACGAGCCGCCGCCGGTGGCGCAGGCCGCGGCGGAGAGGGCACAGGCGGACGCCAGGGCGAGGGAGGCGAGGCGGCGACGGAGTGGTGCCATGGTGGATCTCCTCGGACGACGGGGCGGCGGGTGGGTGAAGCCGCCCCTGGGTGTTCGGGCAGGAGCCGGACCGCTGGGGCCGGCCGGGGAACGGCAGAGGGAGTTGAACTCTCGGACAACGTATGCGATATACGAAATGAGCGCCAGTGGCGTTGCCGTTTCGTTTCCTACGGTCGAGCGCTACGGACTCGGTGGCAGTGCGTCGAGTGCGGACCCGACCGCGCCCCGGGTCGTCCCGAGCTTCTTGAGAACGCTCGCGACGTGGTGCTCGACCGTGCGCGGGGACAGCACCAGGGCGTCGGCGATCTCCTGAGTGGTGGCGCCACGGCCGAGCAGGGCCGCCACCTCGCGCTCGCGCGGGGACAACCGCTTGCCGTAACCGCGCCGTCCGGGGGAACCGGACCGCTGGATGCCGGCCTCCCGGCCGAACTGCCGGGCCCGGGCGAGGTCGGCCACGGCCTCCAGTTCCGCGAAGGTCGCAAGAGCCGGTGCCAGGACGTCGGCGGCCCCCTCGGACCCCGCGTCGACCAGCGCCCGGGCTTGACGCTCCGCGCCCTGGGCCGCCGGGTACGGGCGTCCGATGCTCCGCCAGAGCCGGGCCGCCGCCGCGTGCTCGGCGGCGGCCCGGGCCGGTGCGGCCTCCTCGGCGAGGAATCCCCGGGCAGTGTGCAGCTCGGCCGTCGCACCGGGAGCGGAACGGCCCCGGCTTCCCGCTTCGGCCTCGTCGGCCAGACCGGCCCCCGCATCACGCTCACCACACGCCAGCGCCGCCGCCACGGCGACCGGGACCAGCCCGGTCGCCGTGCGCCACGCCTCGGCCAACCGGACGGCCGCGAGGGCCTCGAGCGACACCTCCCACGCCCCGCGCGGGTCGCCGTCCGCCAGCAGCACCGCGGCGATTCCCGCGGCTGCTCGCGAGGCGAGGCCGGCGGTCAGGCGTCCCCTGCTGAGGTCGGCGGCCCGGTCGAACTGCTCCCGCGCCCGGCTCCGGCGGCCACGGGCCAACTCGTGCATCCCGAGGAAGACCGCCTGCTCCATGTCGACCACCGGGCTGTCGGGATGGGCGAGACGGAGGGCTTCGAACCGCTCCTCGAGACCGGCCCACCGGCCGGCCAGCGCTTCGAGCCGGAGTCGGCTCGCCGCGCCGTGGAGGTCCACTGCCGGGAACCCGAGCCTCCGGGACAGCTGGAGCGCTTCGCCGATGAGCGCGTCGGCCCGACGGTCGTCGCCGACGTCGATCGCGCCCTCGCCCACGTTGTAGAGGGCGCGCGCGGTCTGCCTCAGCACCGCCGGGGCCGCACCGTGCCGGGGCAGGTCCTCCAGGGCGGCCCAGACCCCGGGATCGCCGGCCATGCCGCGCAGGCTCAGCCGGGTCGCCCGGGCATCGGCCGCCAGCGCTTCGTCGGGCCGGTCGCGGAGCGCCCGCTCGGCCAGCGCCAGCCAGGAGTCGGCCCGCCGCGGTCCGGCGGTCTGGTCCAGGGCAAGGGCGACCATGGCCGGGACGGCCTCGGGAGCGTCGTCGCCGATCTCGGCCACGGCCCGGGCCAGCTCGTCGAAGCCCTCCCGCTCGAAGGCCTGGTTCACCAGGAGCAGGCCGAGCCCGGCCCGGATCTCGCCCCGGGTCGCGACCGGCAGCCGCAGGTCGGCCAGAACGGAACGCAGGGTGCTGGCGTCGGCCTCGAAGTCGATGCCCTGGCCGGCGATCGGCGCCAGCCGCAGGGCGGCCCGCGAGCGCAACTGCGGTGCGCACTCCGGCTCCTGGAGCACCTGCCTCCACAGGGTGGCGGCCGTCCCGGTGTCCCCGAGCGACTCCGCCTGGTCGGCGGCCTCGACGGCCCGCCGCAGCCACGCCTGCCGGTCGCCGGTGGCTCCGACGTGGTGGGCGATCTGCACCAACGGAGGCGGACTCAACCGCTCGAGCACCTGCCCGGCCCGCACGTGCAGACGACGCCTGACCGGGCCGGGCAGCCGGTCGTAGGCGACCTGCCGGGCCAACGCGTGCCGGAAGCCGTAGCGGTCCGGGCCCTCCTCCCGCACGACCGAGGCGCGCAACGCCTCCACCAGTCCCGCGTAGGCGCTCTCCTCGTCCAACCCGGCCACGTCGGCCGCCAGCGACTCCGCCGCCGGCGTGGCGAGCACCGCGAGCGCCGAGACCACCGCCTCGGCCGGAGCCGAGAGCCCGGCGATCCGTTCGACGACCGCCTCCCGCAGACCGCGCGGCACCTCCGCCACCCGAAGCCGGGCGGTGTCGTCGGACGGCTCCCGGCCGAGCCGGTGGGAGGTCAAGGTGATCAGGTCCTCCTCCACCACCAACGGCAGGCCCTCGCTGCGCCGGTACAGGTCACGGGCCAGCGCGGAGGTGGCTCGGCTGCCGAGCGCGGCGTCGGCGAGGTCGGCGACGGCGGTCTCGGTGAGCGGCTCCAGCCGGAGCACCGACTGGCGAGCGCCCGGCCGGGGACGGTGGGAGGTTCCGAGGATCGGAGTGTCCGGAGGCAGGTCCTCGGCCCGGTAGGTGAGGACCAGGCACAGCTGGTCGGGAAGATCACGGGCGAGCAGCACGACCAGGTCGCGCGTGGCTCCGTCGATCCAGTGCGCGTCCTCGACGATCAGGACCGTCGGCCCCAGCGAGGCGAGGAAGGAGCGGATGGCGGACGCCGGAGGGGAGTCGGCTCCGGAGGTGACCCCTCCGGCCCGGTGCGCCGCCGAGTCGGCCACGGAGGGAAGGAGCCGGGCCAGGGCGGGTGCCAGGTGAGCGAGCCGACCCGCTGGCAGGGACGGGAGCGCCTTCTCCAGGGCGTCCACCACCGGGCCGTACGGCAGCGGTTCACGCAGCGGGTGGCAGTAGCCGGTCAGGACGTGCCGCCCCTCGTCGGCCAGGATCCTGCCCGCCTCCTGGACAAGGCGGGACTTCCCGATGCCGGCCTCCCCCTCGACGAGCACCGTGGCGGGCGGGCGCCGCGCGGCCGAGAGGAGCAACTCCGTCTCGTGGGAGCGGCCGACGAACCGAAAACCACTGACCGGTGCGTCGGGACGGTGGAACGCGTCGCTCAAGATGATCACCTGCCCGTCGCCCTCACGCTAGCCCGGGGCCGAGCACCGGGCAATCGAGGAGACGTGCGGCAGGCGTCCGCCTGCCCCCGCAGCGCGAGCACGGCCGTCACCCGCGTTCCACCCTCGCCGGACCGGATGGCGAACCCGACAGCGTACGCCTCGACCAACTGCAGACCGCGCCCTCCGCACTCGAGGTCCTCGGCGGAAGCACCCGGTCCGCGCGGACGCCACGTACCGGAGTCCTGGACCTCGACGGTCAAGGTGGTTGCCGTGGCGGAGACGGTCAGGCGGACCTGCGCGGCGCCGCTGTGACGCACCGCGTTGCCGACCAGTTCACTGACCACGAGGGCCAGTGCTCCGTCGTCGCTCAGCGTGAGGCCCCATCGGGACGCCGTCATGCAGGCGAGGGCGCGCAGCGCGGGCACGGATGCTTCGGCCGCTGCCATCGCCCAACCCATGGTCGGCGGCTCGCACAGGTCGGGTCGGTCAACGGCCGGGGCGGCTGTTCGGTCGAGTCGGGTGGTGGTGTCCATCGGATTCTCCCCGAGGGGTGAGGGGGCATCCCCCGCTCTCCACGGTCAGGGCCCGGCCGGCCGCAAACAATGCGGTACCCAATAGCTGAGGTCCCCTAAAAACTGCGCCGACCTGCCGACTACCTACATGGCGCGCGCGAGACTCCCCGGGCAACGGGTCAGTGATCCGGAGCACCAGCACCACCCGGCGCGTCTGCTCGGACTGGGACTGCTGGCCCGACAGGACCCGGCGCAGCCGCGCCCGCTTCGCTGGCCTCGTGCGTGCGAACGCCGCCGCCCACCGCGACCGCCTCATCTGACCCGCATCGCGCAGCTGGCTGCAGCGACTATGGTTGCCCTTTTCGGGCGGTGGGTGTGTCCAGTGACTGGCTCTTCCAAGATTCTCGTAGGCGTTGGTCGCTGCCTCGTCAGTTGAGCAGGATGAGTTGGCGCAGGAGGGGGTGGCCGGCGCGGCCGTACCGTTGGCGCTTGAGTAATTTGATCTTGCAGTTGACGCCCTCGGTGCGGCCGTTGTGGTGAGGCAGCGTGAGCGCGGCGTCGACGGCCGGCTCTCCATCGGCCGCCGGTAACTCACACAACATCAGATACACCAGTCACTAGACACACCCGAGCCCAGCGCATGCGTGCTGGACTCCCAGAGCGTGAAGACCTCCGCCAACGTCCCTGCGGCCGGCCAGGGCATCGACGCGGGGAAGAAGATCGTGGGCCGCAAGCGGCACATCGGCGTCGACACCCTCGGCCTCCTGCTCGCCGTCTGGGTCACCGCCGCCGGCGTCAGCGACACCGCGGGCGGCATCCACCTGCTCTCCGCCGCCGCCACCGCCTGCCCGCAAGTCACCAAGGCCTGGGCCGACAGCGGCTACCGCACCACCGCCATCGACCACGGCGCCCGCCTGGGCATCGACGTCCACATCGTCCAACGCGACCCAGTCGTCAAGGGATTCAAGATCCTCCCTCGACGCTGGACCGTGGAGCGGACCTTCGGCTGGCTCATGCACCACCGCCGCCTCGCCCGCGACTACGAAGCCCACCCGCACCGCTCCGAAGCCATGATCCAGATCGCCATGATCGACCTCATGGCTCGACGCCTCACCGCAGAATCCACCCCAAACTGGCGAGGCACCTGACCCAGGATCAAACACGATCCACAGGACAAAACGCTCTTTTACAGACAAGCTTGGTCGGCGATGACATTGGCGGTCTGGCTCGCGAAACCCTGACTTTCTGTCAGATTCTGCACGATAAGGCTGCGGACGCGGGACCATAGCCGATCCTCGCTCGGTGGGGTTTGCACATCCAGTAGGTCCGTGCCAAGTGGACTGTGGCGCCTTATCGCCTCTTTGAAACAGGTATCCAGACTACCGGCTACCGCTTCCCGGATTGCTTGCACTGGTTCGGGGCCGACCCCGATGGCGGTGATGGTGCTAGCAGTTAGAGCCGAAAGACTGTCTAGGACAGCCTCGGGATGCGCGAAAGCGGTAAAACCGTACACGGAGCGTTCGTACCAACCTGGCAATTGTTCAGGGGCGTTCTCCCATATCGCTGTAACCAGGTGGGACCAGATTTGCTCGCAGTCAGGGCGTCGCCAGTGCGATGGACTTAGCAAAAAGAGGCTGGCTGCCTTTGGCTGCCATCTGTCATCCTTGGCGAGCGCTAGGAGATCATCGATTCGGAAAGGGAGGTCTGCAGCGCCTGCGCGGAGCAGAGTGTTGATGTCCCTACGATGCCGCTCGGTTGTGAATCCTGGGTAGGCGTTGTCATTGGTAAGGACGTGGAGAAGAGCGAGCGTGCTGAACGTTGATATTCCTGCTTGATGGAGTAGGCGGCGCAGGGCCGCATCGTCGCACCAGAGTGGGCTCCCGGTCTCCCGGGCGAGACTGGCGGCTCCCAACCAGGGCGCGTCATTCGCGGCGGGCTGTCCCGTGGGAAGTCTGAGCAGCGCACGCATGGGGTTCAGGTCGCCACTGTCATGAGTCGACAGCGACTGGATGACTGGGCTGAGTGTCTGCAGGCGCTCGCTCAGGTGCGCTCTGTCTGCAGCGGCCAGCGTGGTGAAGGTGAGCTGGTCGTTGTGAAGCCCGACATGCCCCGATGAGTGCAGCAGGCTGTCGATGGCGTAGCGGGTGTTGATGAGGTCGTCGCGAGCTGCAGTGGTGGTTGGAGTGCCAGAGAAGACGGCACGGAGTTCGTCAAAGCGCTCAGGAATGAGGGTGGCCACGGCAATGGCGCTGATGTCTAGTGTGACGATGCCATTGAGAGCAGTGCTCGCCGTACGAATCTCGGCCTGGTGGTGTGGGCTGGCGAAATTGGCAATTGGAGTGAGGCCAGCAGCGCACTGTGCATAGGCAAGTGCCACAGGGCGGCCTGCTGCCATAGCGAGTAGCCCCATAGGGGCGATGCCCATGCGGGTCGCGTCGGCAGTAGCGTCGATAAGGGCCTTCCTGGGACCATATGTATCCAGTACGAACTGGTGTAGTGATTCGATATCGGCGGGTATCTGGCGTAGCCCTGGAGTTGTGAGCGGTAGCTGCCCGAGGAGGGTCTGAAGTCGGGTGCGTTGGGACGGTGTTAGGACCAGTGGGCTTGGCGAGCCGACGCTGGGGCTGGCGTCGGGTGCTTCGTCTGACTCTGGGCTGCCCGTCCCGTGCAGGAGTGAGCCCAGCAGTTTGCTGGTGAGGTCGGTGTCTTCACGGAATCGCTCAGCCAGGGTGAGGGCTAGTTCGGCGAGGACTGGGCTCCAGCCGTGCCATTGGATGGTGATGAGCCAAAGGTGCACTTCGGTGACCCGGTGGGGCACCGGGCCGAAGGAGGCGTAGGTTCGCCATGCGGCGTCAAGGCGACGCGACCCGATCTGAGCGCGAATCGCCGCCCATGCGAAGGCGGTTGCATCGTCTGAAAGAGGTGTTGCGTCTGCCGCACTGGATGCTGAGATGGGGGCGCTTTGACCCTCGACAACGCCGGCTAGGGCGTGGTCCTCCATGTCTGTCCAGTCCTCACGCTCGTAGGCCCATTCGACGAGCTGACGGCGGAGGTTATGGCGCGAGCCGCGAGGAAGGTCTGGGCGTGACAGGAGAGTTACGGCCTTCAGTCGCGCAAGGTCTGGTTGCTTCGCCTTATGCCATAGCTGTACTGCGAGCTGGCGCAGTGTCAGGTCCTGGTATCGGATGCCCGCCGTGTCGGCTGTCTGGGCTGCAGCGGGGAAGTCTTCCGTGATGCGCAACAGCAGGATTAGCTCTGCGGCAGCTGCAACGCTGGTGCTCTCCAGTTGGCGTAGACGTCTGACGGCCGCAGCTGTATCACCTTGGGCGGCTTCCGCTCGGGCGTGCTGGATCTCGTAAACAGGAGTGGATAGGGCCCCAGCGTGGTGGAGGGCTTCGAGTGCGGGGACTGGCCAGGTGCCGGAGCTGGTGATGGCGCTGGCCGCGATGAATGTCTGCTCATCGTCACACGCGGCTTCGAGAGCCTGCTCCCAGGCGTCGGCGACCGCTTGTCGGTCAGCGTCAGGGAGGGATTGGAGAGCGACGGCTCGTAGCTGAGCGATGGCGCCGGTATCCGTAATACGTGCTGTCAGCTTAGCTGCCTCGGCTGTGAGTCCGGCATGGTGGGCCATGCGAGCGCCCTCAAGCAGGAGTGGCTGATAGTCGATTTCAAGTCCCTCAGCTTCTCCAGCTGGCGCTGCCAGGGCGGTGCGTAGCGCCTGGGCGACGTCGTCGGCCATCACGCGGGCCCGGAGCAAGGAAGTGGCTGCTGAACCGCTTGGCCCCTTCCAACGCCGGAACTCCGCCCGGGCCGCGGTGGCAAGGCTTACCGCCTGCCGGAGGTCGACGTGGGACAGCGCCGGGCCCCCCGAGGCCGTGTGACGCACGAGAGCTGCGGCCAAAGACTCCTGAATGGCCGGGTCTTGGGGGGCGAATTCGAGGGCTTGGCGGAAAGCCTCGACGGCGTCAGCGTCTCGATGGCCCGCGAGATGTGTCTCGGCGATGAAGGACCACACTTGTGCGCTTTCAGCGGCAGGATCCTTGCAGCGTACGGCTTCAGTCACCGCCTCGGGCATCCTGCCATGGTCGCGGTCGGGAAAATCCAAGAGGTGCTGGGCGATGGCGGTGATTAGTGGCTGCTCACTTCGGGCTGCGGCGATCAGCGCGGGTGCCCGGTCACGGTCGTGGTGGCTAGCAGCCAGGGCCGCGATGGCCTTCAAACGTGCGCGGTGGGTTGTAGCCGACTCGGCAGCCTTGACCAGTGCCGGCACCAGCAGCGCCCGCAATTGATGGGCGACTGTGTAGGACGCCACAGCATGCCAGGCCCACGCTGCGCGTTCGGAAGGCAGTTGCTCAAGCCAGCGGGGCGTCCGGTTGAGGAGGCCAGCTACGACTTCAGCAGCGTCGGATGCTTCGGAGAGGTCTCGGGCAAGGCGCAAAATTTCGGATCGGGCTTGTGGGTCGTCAAGGTCGGCGCGCAAGAGGATGCTTCGGACAGTTGCCGGTAGGCAGTCAACTGCCTTCTGAAGTGGCTCCGGTGCCGAGTCTTGTCGTGCAGGCGAGGAGAGTGCGTCGCGTGCGTCCGCGTTAAGTACTTGCGTGGCCGGGATGAGCATTTTGAAGTTCTTGCCAGTACGGACTAGATGGTCCTCCGCTACGTGCTGCCAATAGGCGGTCTGGGATGCGGGTTCGTACAGCATGACGACGACTGGCAGGGAATGATTGAGCCAGTACGTGACATGCTCGTCGTCACAGGCGAACCACCATCCACCATCCGCTGGTCTGGAGAAGAAGCTGGAGCCGGACTTGATCTGTACGGCGAGGAGGCGCCCAGTGGCGTAACCGTCCTCGGTCACGACCTCGAGATGTGCGTCCACTCCGATGTCACTGATTGGTTGCTCACGGCAGAGCCAGTTGAGTTCCCTAGTTGCCAGGAGAGCGATGCTGCTCGCGCCAGTGCGGTCTATCTGGTGGGTGGCTTCTACCTTCACCGCTCACTCCCTGATCCCTCGCCGGCGCTCATGGCCGGTGAGTGGCCATGGTAGGAGCTGAGTGCGACACCCGATAGCGCAAGCTGGCACGACCGGAGGCCTTGCAGGCAGAGGCCGTCGTCGACCTGCGGAGGCCCTGGCGACCTCTCGGAGCAAGGAGGCAGTGGTGACCCGTCCGAGGCAAGGACGATCAGCGCGAGGGGCAACTGAGGCGGGTCGCTGGTCAAGAGGCGACGAGTCGGGCCTGTCACCTTCCGTGAGGAAGCTGACAGGCCCCAACTGCGTCCGCTCCGGCTGACTTGTCGTCAGCTACGGGTGTCGCCATTTCACACTCATTTCACATGAGGGCGAGGAGCGGCGAGTAGTGGCGAGAGCTTGCGAGAGAAGTTTTCGCAGGTCAGATGCCCTATGGTGGCCTCCTGGCCAGGTGGCCCAAGGCAGCTGATTCAGAGGTCGGTGTAGAGCTCGAACTTCGCTGCCATGGAACTGTTCACCTCTCGTAGGTCCGCCCCCACCCCGGCACTGTAGGACGGGCCTCGGGCGCGTCGCACCCGCAGCACGCCGATCGGGTGGCGGACCGTCAGGGGCATCTGACGGGTTCTCAGCTGGTCGAGGCGCCGGGGGCGGTCCGGCTCGGATACCGGCATGAACAGTGAGGTCTTTTGGAGGTGCTGCTTTCCGAGCTCGCAGCACGATCGTGTGCTTCGGCTTTGGTCGGGCCGCTCTGCTGAAGTCGGTGGTGCCACGCTGAATCCAAGGAGCCCCGCCGAAGCGAAGTTCGGCGGGGCTCTTCAGAGTCACGCATCCCACTCCAAGGGGAAGTTTTTGAAAGCCCGATGATAATCGCCAGAGGAGCTGGTTCTGCCATGTCGCCTGATGGGCAATCAACTGTCGCCTGCAGTGGAAGTACGGGAGAGGCTTATTGGTGCCGACTGGGGTCAGATGGCGCTGTCTGGGAGTCCTTCGAAGGCCGTGATTGCACTCTTGAGCTCATCTGTTAGTTTCTTGTGGCAGTCATCTATGTCTCGGCGAACCACCTCGGGCGGGCCATCCTGATCTATGGAAAGTCTAAACTTCTCCCACGCTTCGAATGTGCGCCGTGTGTGGCGATTGAGAACGTCGGAAAGCTGCGCTTGTTCTCGAAAACTGAATCCCTTGCTCGGGGGGCGCAAATATAGCAGAGAGTGCTCTGAAACGAACCTGCCGACCAGTGCGCGAGTCTCGTGATCCAGGAATTCGCAGGATAGCATTACGATGGCGAGATTGGATGGAGTCGATCTGGTTGGGCCTAGCAGAGAGTTCGGAATCTCCCACTGTTCCCGCGGCTCGTCCAGCCACTCCCAGCCGATTGGGTGCGACATGATTCACTTCCTTCGCTATCCGTATATGTGAACGACGGCACGGGAAGGTTCACCGCCCCGTTGCTGCAAGTTGCCAAGCCCGGGTCCTGGCTGGACCTGGACGGCAACTTGGTCGACCAACCCACCGGCTACAGCTCGGACTGGTCGAAGGCGACCCAGGTGGTGGCGATCGGTCCGCTCAACTCCGGCTTCAACGCGCAGGAGAACAGCTGGGGTGGACTGGTGAAGCAGACCACGGCCCTGCTGGCCGTCGAGGACGGTCAACTCTGGCTCTACCGCGCCAAGTCGAGCAGCACCTTCAACGCACCGGCGATCAAGGTGTCCAATGCGACCAACTGGGACGACTACGACCTGATCGGTCCCGGCCCGTTGGGTGGTAACGACAAGCAGCCCCAGGTTTGGGCCAGGGAGCGGAGCACCGGCCGACTGCTCTCCTTCCCGATCACGCTGCGCACTGTACCGGCCACCGGCGTGACCGTCCCGGACCTCGGCAGGCTGGCAGCCCCTGGGAACGGCATCGCACTCAACGGCTTCTTTCCTGTTGCCAGTTACCCCACTGTGTCGTCGGCCGGCGACCTCAACGGCGACAAGGCGCCGGACCTCTGGGCGCTCGACGGTCAGCGGCGTTTGCTGTACTGGACCGGTGAGGTGGATGCGGCCGACCCGAACAAGATGACCGGGCTGAAACTCGCCAGTGGCGCCTCCGAGACCCGTGCCCCCGCCACTCGGCTCAGGCTGGACGAGATCCCGGTGGGCGGCACTGCGGTCGGTGGCGCCACCATCGTCAACGGTGACATCAACGGTGCCACCGACTACCTGCAACTGGACGGTGATGCCGGCCGGCACTCCCAGCTGCAGACACGGGTCCAGGTGGACACCGGCAAGTCGTTCACACTCGATGTCTGGACCAAGGTGGCCGGTGGTACGGAGCAGCAGGCCGGTGCGGTGCTGAGCCAGGACGGTGTCGGGACCAGCAACTTCATGGTGTGGCCGGATAGCGACAACAACAGGGCCAAGGCGGTCTGGCGGTTCGGCATGGCCAGGGGCGACGACGCCACGGGCTGGCCCTACGACATCACGATCCTGACCAACTCCGCCGCGCTGGTGGTCCCGGACGTCTGGACCAAGCTGACGGCCAGCTACAACGCCGCCACTGGAGAGATGGCGCTGTACGTCAACGGGACGCTCGCGGGTTCCGGCCGCCACACCGCCAAGACGGCCCCCACCGGCACAGTGGTGTTCGGCCGCTACAGGAATGCCGGACAGGAGCAGAACTACTACCGGGGCGCGGTCAGCGACTTCAGCGTGTACACCTCCCCGACCGTGCCGGGCAGCGTGGCCGGTACGGTGACCTCGGGCGTCAACTCCGGTGTTTGCCTGGACAATTCCGAGGCGCAGCCCGTTGACGGCAACCCGATCCACGTCTGGACCTGCTCGCCCATCGGTCAGTTCAACGTGGCACAGCACTGGGTGGCCAATACGGACGACGGCAGCCTCCGTGTGCAGGGCAAGTGCATGGACGTCATCAACGCCCAGGCCTTCGACGGCAACCAGGTCCAGTTGCTCACCTGCAAGGGACTCGGCGGCAACGGAGCGCAGCAGTGGCTGGTCCGTGCGGACGGTTCGCTCTACAACCCGCTGACGGACCGTTGCCTGGACCTGTCGGGCTTCGACACCGGGTCGGGCACCCGCCCGACGATCTGGCACTGCATCAGCGGCCAGGCCAACCAGGTCTGGTCCACGACCGCAGTGGCCTGACCTCCCGTCACACACCGAACGGGCATCACCCCCTGAAGGGATGGTGCCCGTTCGTCGTTCCCGGGTCAGATTGGCCGGTGGCCAGACGTATCCGGCTCGGTCAGGAACCGGATGATCCGGGCGGCCGGTTGTGCCGTGTCCGGTTCCGAGGAGGAGGCGAGCCGGTGCAGGGCGGGCAGGGCGTTGAGGGTGGCTGTACGGCATGCGCGTTCCCAGCGGAGTGGTTCTTCGTAGTGGGTGATGCGGTTTGGTGGTAGTGCTGCGGCCGTGTTGCTCCACTGCGAGGACAGCGTGATGCTCAGCAGGAGGTCGACGATCTCGGGCTTGCAGCGGACATGGGGGGCTTCGGCCAGTTCCACCAGGAAGGGGATGGTCGGAGCTGTTGCTTCTCTCACGACGAAGCCGAGCTCACAGACGTGGTCCTTGAGACGGTCGATCGCGTCCCGTGAGCTCGGCCCGTCGCCCCAGGCGGCCCGGGAGAGCAGGCCGGGGATCTCGCGGGCGGAGCCGAGGGCGCCCTGGAGTTCGTGCCAGCGGACGGTGTGAAGGCCTTTGAGCACTGATCCCACGGTGGCGGTCTCCTTCCGCGTTCTCGGGGTCGACGGCGACGAGTTGGGGATCACCGTACTCGTGGCGTTCCGGGCGGCACGGTCGTTTACGGGTACTGCGGTGGAGGGCGGGCCGGCGGGTGGTCGGGCGCGGGTAGCCTCGGGGGCGATCGAATGCCGAGGATGGGTGGAGAGAGGCCGTGTACTTCGACCAGGACGAACCGCAGGACGTGCGGGACCGGCGGCTCGCGGGGGAGCGGGAGGAGCGGCGGCGGGCGCGGGGGGTGGCGCCGCTGGAGTTGGGGGACGCCCACGTCGGTGCGGGGCTGGTGGTGGTCGGGGTGGTGGTGTTGGTGTGCTTCGGGACGTTGGTGGGGGCGGGGGTCGTGCTCGGGGTGTTCGGGGTGTGGTTCGGTGTCGCGCGGGCCTGGGTGCAGTACGACGGCGGCCGGGGGTGGCACGCGATGGGGCGGGCGTACGGGCTCACCTTCGGGTGGGGCGGGGGCTTCTGAGGGCGGGTCAGGGGTGGGGGAGGCCGGCGGCGTCGAGGAGGGCGTGGAGGTGCGGGCCGGTGAGGGAGGGGTTGGCGGCGGCGGAGCGGGCGAGGTCGGGGTCGTGGAGGAGGGGGGAGAGGACGGGGGCCGGGAGGAGGGGGTTGGTGGCGGCGGCCCGGCGGACTTCGGGGGACGGGTCGTCGAGGAGGGGGACCGGAGGTTCGGGGAGGGTGGGGTCGGTGGCGGCGAGGGCGCGGACGCCGGGGTCCTCGTGGTCGAGCAGGTGGGCCAGGCCGGTGCGGGGGAGACGGTCTGTCAGTTGAAGGGTGTCGCGCAGGTCGGGTCGGGTGATGAAGGTCTCCAGGACGGTCGCGGCGGGGGCGGTTCCCTGGTACTCCGCGATCCGGTGACGGACGGTCGGATCGGGGTCGGCGGCCAGCAGCGGGACGAGTTCCGGGGGGAGGGCGGGGGAGGAGGCCGCGGCCTGACGGGCCAGCAGGTGGGGTGAGGTGGCGCAGGTCCGGTACCAGGCGGCGAGTTCGGGGCTGACCGGGTCGGACGGCCATCGCCGGGGGGAGCGGTCCGGACGGGCCTGGAACAGCGGGCGGACCGCCGCGTGGGCGCGGACCTCCTCGTCGGGGTCGTCCGCCAGGAGGGCCAGGACGTCGGTGGTGGCGTCGAGCCGCTGCGCGACCGCGAGGCGGACCGCGCGGTCGGGGTCGCGGGCCAGGCGGGTGACCACGTCGGCGGGGGTGTGGGGGTTGTGGGCCAGGAGCCGGAGGTCTCGCTGCTCGGCGAGGCAGCGGTCGATCACCGACTGCGGGAGTGCGTGGTGCAGCAGGAGGTCGACGCGGGCGTGGCAGTCCTGTTCGGGGAGGTCGGCCTCGGTGGCCGCCGGGTCGTACTGCCGGTCGCCCCGTTGTGCGGCGGCCCGGATGGTGGGGTCGGGGTCGGTCCGTAGGGCGGCGCGCTGGTCCTCGGTGAGGCTCTGCCAGTTCCAGGTGGCCTGGAGGCGCAGCTTGGGGTTCGGGTGGGTGGGCAGCTTGCGGTGGTAGGAGTCGGGGATCTGCCGGGAGAAGGGGAGCTGCGAGGCGATCTCGTCCGCCGTCAGGAGGTCGTCCGGGTCGGTCCGGGCGGTCATCAGTTTCACCACGACCTCCTCCGGCAGCGGGGTGCGCGGCCAGACCCAGTCGCGCGGCCCCGTGGCCATCCAGGCGCGGACCATGGCGGAGGGGTCGTCGGCCAGCAACCCGCGCTGCTCGGGCGGGAGGTTGCGGTTGCGGCCGAGGTGGCGGCGGACCCGGAAGTCGGGGTGGTGTCGCGCGGCCTCCCAGACCTCGGGCGGCAGGTGGCCCTCGCCGCAGAGGGTCATGCGTGCCTCGCCGGCCTCCGGGGCGGTGAGGAGGCGGAGCAGGACGTCGGCGGGGGCGGCGGGGTTGACGGCGATGCCGTGCAGCCAGGACTCGGGGAGGGAGGAGGGCATGCGGCGTCCGATCAGGGGGTGACGGGGTGGGGGAGGCCGGCCGCGTCGAGGAGGGTGTGGAGGCGGGTGGGGGTGAGGGCGGGGTTGGATGCTGCGGGGCGGGCGAGGTCGGGGTCGTGGAGGAGGGTTTCGAGGACCTCGGCCGGGAGGGTGGGGTCGGTGGCGGCGAGGGCGCGGACCTCGGGGTCCTCGTGGTCGAGGAGGTGGGCCAGGCCGGTGCGGGGGAGGTTCGGGGAGCGGAGCAGGTGCTCGCGGAGGGCGGGGAGGTCGAGGAAGGCCTCCAGCACGGTGGCGGCCGGTGCCAGGTCCTGGTGGTGGGCCACGAGGTGACGGACGGTCGGGTCGGGGTCCTCGGCGAGGAGGGCGACCAGGTCCGGGGCGAGGTGGGCGGCGAGGGCGGCGGCGCGGCGTGCCCGGGGGTGGGGGGAGGTGGCCATGGCGCGGTACCGGTCGGCGCTCGGCTCGTTCCACAGCTCGCCGTGCGGCCAGATGTAGGAGGGGCCGAAGGAGCGGTTGAGCGCGGCGCAGTCCGGCGTGGTGCGGGGCAGCGGCTGGACGAGGGCCCGGGTGCGGACGTCCTGGTCGGGGTCGGCGGCGAGCAGGTCCCAGAGTTCGGTGGTGAGGTCGGCCCGGCCGGCGACGGCGAGGCGGACCTCGGGGTCGGGGTCCCGGGCCAGGGTGGCGAGGGCCGGGGCGGGGGTGTTCGGGTTGTGGGCCAGGGCGATGGCGTCATCGAGCAGACCGGCCTCGACGGCGGCGTCGGAGAGGGCCTGGCCCCACAGGATGGTCCGCCGGGAGCGCGGGCTGGCCGTCAGCAGGTCCTCGTCGGTGGCGGCCGGGTCGAAGTAGTACCGGTCCATCCGGCGTGCGGACTCCCGGATGCCGGCGTCCGGATCGGTGCGCAGGGCGTCGCGCTGACGGTCCGTGAGGAGCGTCCAGTGGTGGGTGGCGTACACGCGCACGGCGGGGTGCGGGTGGGTGTGCATCCGGCGTTGGAAGGAGCGGGGGATCTGCCGGGAGCCGGAGAGCTCGGCCCGGATCTCGCCGGCGGTGAGGAGCGGGGGCTCGCCGTCCTCGGGGTCCTCGAAGGTGAGCAGCTTCTCCAGCACGTCGTCGGGCAGCGGTACGGGCCGTCCGAAGCGCGGCCACGGGCCGCCGGCCAGGTGGGCCCGGACCAGTGCGTGGGGGTCGTCGGCCAGCCGTCCGCGCTGGTCGGGTGCGACGCGGGGGTTCCTGGCCAGGGCCATCCGGACGCGCGGCTGCGGGTGGTGCAGCAGGGTCTCCACCAGGCCCGGGGACAGGTGGCCCTCGGAGCACATGGTCTTCCCGGCGGAGCCGGCCTCCGGGGAGAGGAGGCGGAGCAGGACGTCGGCGGGGGCGGCGGGGTTGACGGCGACGCCGTGCAGCCAGGACTCGTGGAGGGCGGAGGGCATCCGGTGATCTTCCCAGGTGGCGCTCTCAGCTGACCAGTTCGCGCTCCAGCGGGGTGCGGAAGCGCGGGGTCACGCGGACCTCGCCGAGCCAGCAGGCGAGGCGTTCGGCCTCGGCGGTGACGGCGGCGACGGCCTCGGTGCCGGGGTCGGTGAAGAGGCGCCAGACCAGTTCGCCGTCGGGGCGTTGGGCCCAGCCGCCGATGATGCGGCCGTTCCACCAGACGGTGGGGCCGGCGTTGCCGGCGCGGTCGTAGAGGGCGGGGACGTCCTCGGGACGCAGGTACCAGTCGCGGCCGCGCCAGCCCATGGTGGTCGGGTCGAGGCCGGGGAGCAGGGCGGCCCAGGGGCCGGTGGGGTCGGGGGTCTCCTCGTCGCCGGGGAGGACCAGGCCCACGGCCCCGTCGGCGAGCCGGACCTGAACGGCCGCCAGGTCGGCGAGGGCCTTGCGGGTGTCGCCGAGGGTCCAGCCCGTCCACCACTTGAGGTCGGCCTCGGTGGCCGGGCCGAAGGCCGCCAGCCAGCGGCGGGCCACCTCGGCCTTGGCCTCCCGGACGGGTACGTCCGGCAGTTGCGGGACGGGTGCCCAGGGGTAGCTGCTGCTCAGCCAGGAGCCGCGCGGGCGGCAGCGGCGGACGTGCCCGTCCGAGGCGAGCAGGCGCAGCAGGCGGCTGCCGACGCTCTGGCGCCCCTCGTACGGCTTGCCCGGGGACATCAGGATCGTCTCGCGCAGGGCCGGGACGTCCTCGGAGACCTGGGCGGTGGTGGCCTGGCCGCGGGCGGTCAGGGCGGCGAGGGTGTCGCGCTCGGCCACGGCCAGCCGGGCCTCGTCCCAGCCCTCGGCGCCCTCGCGCAGGTGCTTGAGCAGGGTGGCCCGCTCCTTGACCGCGATCGCCTTCGCCGTCGAGGAGTTGACGTACGGGGCGAACTCCTCGGTCACCGCGAAGATGGTGCGGCGCATGGAGAGCAGCTTGACCAGCGTGACGTCGTCGTAGAGGGCCCGGTCGACTGCGGCGGCGGAGGGCTCCGCGAGGCGCGCGCAGACGGAGAGGTACACCGTCGCGGCGTCGGTGGAGTGCAGGCCCGCCAGGGCGTCGGCCACCTGGGGGACGGTGGCCGCCCGGTCGGCCGCCCGCAGGAGGTGGCGGTGGCCGAGCCGGGAGCGGCGCTGGTCGTCGGTGATCAGGAGGGGCATGGGCCGAGATTAACCCGATGCTCTGTCAGGTCGGCCGTCCACCTTGTCAGGTGGGTGAGGGGTGACGGCGGGGCGGGGTCAGCTCGGCTGGTCGTCCTCGGAGGGCGGGAAGGGGTGGCTCAGGCCGAGTTCGTCGAGGAGTTCCTGGCCGATCGGGGTCGGCTGGGTGAGGGTGCCGGAGGCCTTGGGCTGCCGGCCCTTGAGGCCGAGGCCGCGGGCCAGGCCGGCCGGGTTGGTGACCGGGGGGAGCTGGAAGTGGCGCCAGCCGGGGCGGCGGCCGCTCTGGGTGACCTCGAAGAGGTCCGGCTTGCGCCAGGCGACGAAGGTCCAGTTGCCACTGGCCTCGTCGACGGCCCAGGCGCCGACCGGGCCGGTCAGCTCGGTGCGGCCGATGGCGTCGAGGGCGGCACGGGTGAGATCGGGGAAGCGGCCGTGGACGGAGAGCAACTGGCGGGAGTGCTTCTGCGCGGTGGCGTCGCCGGCCTCGGTGATGGCCTCGACGGCGCGGGTGACCGGGTCCAGGAGGGTGTGGTTGGCGAGGTCCATGACGTGGTCCACGTCGACCATCACGCCGAAGGCCTTGGACAGCTCGGGGGAGGTGTAGGCGGTGATCCGCTCGGGGGAGGCGGCCAGGATGAGGGTGCCGAAGGACTCCACCAGGTGCTCGTAACGGGCCTGTTCGGCCTGGTCGGCGGCCTGGAAGTCCAGGACGGAGAGCACCAGCACGGCCAGGCTGGCGGTGGCCTCCAGCTCCTCGCCCGGGAGGGTGTCCGGGTCGAGGGCGCCGAGGGGGTCGACGGCGGCCGAGAGCAGGGCGAAGGGGGCGCGGTCGCCGGGGGGCCAGGTGCCGCGGGCGACGAGTTCCAGCAGCAGACGGGCCGTCAGCAGCCGGGCGAGGAGGGGGAGTGCGGGCGTGGCCTTGGCGATCCGGGCGGCCAGGCGGCGGCGGTCCGCGACGGTCTTCTCCTCCTCCGGGCCGCCGCTCTCCCCGGTGGGGGCGAACTCCCAGACGGCGGTGGACTCGGACCGGGGCGGGCGGCCGAGGGCGAAGCCGGTCAGCGGGCCGCCGATCCGCCGTTCGACGGACGGGGTGCCGTCCGTGCCGCCGGAGCCGGCGGCCGCGGCGGCCTCGGTGTCGAGCGTCTGCAGGAGGCGGGCCAGCTCCTCCATCACCGGGTGCCGGGCGAACAGATCGGACGGTTCGGCCCCCTGACCACCCTCGGCCGGTACGGCGTTCGGAACTCCGCTGACATCCACGCGACTTCCCCCTCTGCGACGTGCTCTTCGAACCAGGCGTGTCGCGGCCTGCGCGCACCGTACCGAGCACCGCCACGTGCACCGATGGCCGTCCGCGCTGCGACGGGTGGATCGTAACCCGACCGGACCCGGACCCGGCGGCCGACCTGGGGTCGTTCGGCCGGTGGGCAGTGCGTCGGCGGTAGGCTCGGGACAGTGGAGAGGAGTGCCGCCATGAGCCAGGCCGCACACGAGGTGAGTGAGCTCATCCCCCGTCCGGATCGGACGCCTGCCGCGTTGAAGGCGGCGGTCGCGATCGTGGCGCCGGGCAGACTGCCGGAGCTGGTGGACGGTCAGACCACCGCCATGGCGAGAGCCATGGAGCAGAACGGTCTCGCTCCGATCCGCGCGTTCCTCGCGCACTGGGCCGCCGTGGTGGAGATCGAACGGATGCCGGAGCGCGCGCAGGAGTACCGTCGCGCCAACTACCTCGCCAACCACGCGGCTACCGAGGGGGAGCAGCGGCAGGCGGCTCTGAGGGTCGCGGAGCTGTACCGGCAGGCCTCCGCCGCAGTGGCCGAGTGAGCTGGGCGTGGGAGTACCTGCCCGACGAGGAGGGGGTCGCGGGGGGTGCGCCGCCGGAGTTCCTGGGAGCGGTCGAGACGAAGGCCGACGAGCTCGTGCGTGCCGCCGAAGCCCTCTACCTCGACGGCACCACGTACGAGGGGAGTGGTGAACCGATGGCGTACCTCGACGTTGCGGGAGGTTTCTTCGCGTACTTCGTCGTGCCGCGACTCCAGCGGGTTTTCCTCTGCCAGGTGACGACTCCGCCGGTGTGACGCCGGGATCCGGCCCGCGCGCCCGCTGGGGGTGTCAGCGGATCGGGGTGGGGGCCGCCGGGAGGGTGCAGCGGTCGGAGGGGCGGGTGGGGCGGCAGGGGGGTGTGGTGCAGGGGTGGGGGCGGGGTGGGGTGTCGGCGGGGGTGCGGTCGAGGTGGTGCCAGGCGGGGTGGAGGGCGGCCAGGAGGACGGCGAGGGTGGAGAGGGCGGCGGCGGTGAGGAGGGTGGGGGTGGCGCCCGCGGTGGTGACGGCGAGGCCGCCGAGGAGGCCGCCGAGGGGGATGCCGGCCCAGACGACGGAGTCGCGGACGGCGCGGACCCGGCCGAGCACGTGACGGGGTGTCCGTTCGAGCAGGACGGCGCCGATCACCGGGTTGATGAAGCCCGCGCCGCAGCCGGACAGGGCGAAGACGGCGAGCACCAGCCAGAGCGGGGCGTCCAGGGCGAGCACCAGGAAGGGCGGGGCGCCGGCCAGGAGGTAGCCGTGGAGGAGGACGGGGCGGCGGGGGAGGCGGGCGCCGACGGCGGCGGCGAGGAGGCTGCCGAGCAGGGCGGTGAGGCCGAAGGCGCTCCCGGCCAGGCCGATCCCGGCCGGTCCGTGGCCGGACTCGCGGGCCCAGACCGGGAGCAGGACTCCGGTGAGGGCGGCGTCCACCAGGTTGGTGAAGGAGACCAGCAGGGTGAGGAGCAGGAGGAGGGGTTCGGAGCGGAGGAAGGCCAATCCCTGGGCGCGGTTGGGCCGTTCGGGGGTGGCGGGGGAGGGTGCGGGCCGGCCGACCGGGCCGTGGAGGAGGGCGACCAGCAGGGCGCCGAGGCCGAAGGAGGCCGCGTTGACCGCCAGGCCGGTGAGCGGGCCGGTGAGGGCGGCGAGCAGGCCGCCGACGGCGGGGCCGGCGGTGTCGGCGAGGCGGTGGACGGAGCCGAGCAGGCCGGTGGCCCGTTCGAGGGGGACGCCGGCGTGGTCGGCGGTCTCGGGGAGCAGGACGTCCTTGGCCAGGTCGCCGGGCCCGCGCACGGCGCCGGTCACCGCGACCAGGGCGAGCAGCACGGGTAGCGGGAGCAGGGACAGCCAGTGCAGGAGCGGGATCAGCCCGGCGGCGACGGCGCTGGCGGTGTCGGTGGTCCAGGAGACGGTGCGGGCGCCGTGCCGGTCGACCAGGCCGCCGCCGAGGCCCTTGCAGAGCACGTACGGGACCAGTTCGCAGAAGGCGGCCAGTCCGGTGGCGGTGGCGCTGCCGGTGCTGACCAGGACGAACCAGGGGAGGGTGACGAGGGCGAGGGCGGTGCCGAGGTGGCCGGCCGTCACCGCCGCCAGGACGCCGGTCAGGGGTCTGCGATCGCGCCCGGGGGTGAGGGACGGTGCGGGGGAGGGGGAGGGCACGGGGAGCGGGCTGTCGCGGGTCATGAGGGGTCCTCGGGAGTGGGAGGGGACGGGGGAGGGCGCGGCGGAGCGGCACCGCGCGGGGCGCGGCGCCCGGTCCGAGGCGATGTCGGCACTGTAGGACGGCGGGACCCCGGCGGGGCAAGCGAATTGGGTGTTGTTGGTGGTGCGTCAGTTCGTGTGCGGGGCAGGCGAGTTGGATCGGATCGTGATGTTCCGGCAGGGGCGGGATCCGGCCATTCGCTCCTATGATCGGGACCGCCCGGGGGTGCCGGGACGGACGGATTCCCGGGAGGGCGTCGGATGTGGTTCGCCGGTGTGGGCCTGGCCCGGGACGGCTACCGGATCGCCGTGACGGACGGCGGGGGCCGGCCGGTCGGCCCGGAGGAGCTGTACGGGCGGTGCGGGCCGGAGCGCCCGGTGGCCCGGCTGGTGGAGCTCGCGGCGCGGGCGCCGGAGGGTCTGGCGGTGGTGGTCGACAGCGCCAACGGACTGCTGGACGGACTGCTCGCCGGGGCCGGGGTGGCGGTCTACCGGGCCGATCCGCCGCTGCTCGCGGACGGCTGGAGTTCGGGCGGTGCGCTTGCCCGGCTGGGGAGTTCGCGGTTCGGTGAGCTGGTGCCGCTCGGGCCCGGCGGCTGGATCATGAGCGGCCGGGAGGGGGAGATGACCGAGGCGGAGACGGCGTCCGGGCCGGTCGAGCGCGGTCTGGCGGCGGCCGGGCGCTGCCTGCTGGGCGGCGGCGGAGGAGGGGGCGGAGGGGACGGGGAGCCGACCGTGGCGCTCACCTTCGACGACGGGCCGCACCCCGAACACACGCCGCAGGTCCTGGAGTTGCTCGCCAGGCACGGCATCCGGGCGGCCTTCTTCTGCATCGGCCTGCACGCGCTGGCCCACCCGGAGCTGGTGCGCCGGATCGTCGCCGAGGGCCACGTGCTCGGCAACCACACCTGGTCGCACGCCTACCTGCCCGACCTCGGCCCGGCCGGGCTGCGCCACCAGCTCGGCTCCACCGGGGAGGCACTGGCCGAGGCATCCGGGGCCGGCCTGCCCACCCTGATGCGGCCGCCCTACGGTGGACGGAGCCCCGAACTGATGCAGAGGGTCGCCGAGTTGGGGCTGACCACGGTGCTCTGGGACGTGGAGACCAACGACTGGGCCAGGCCCGGGGCGGAGGTGATCGCCGAGCGGGTGCTGCGGCAGGTGCGGCCCGGTTCGGTGGTGCTGATGCACGACGGCGGCGGCGACCGCTCGCAGACCGTGGCGGCGCTGCCGCTGATGATCGACGGGCTGCGGCGGCGGGGCTACCGCTTCGTCACGCCGGAGGAGCTGCTGCGCCCCCGGAACCGCGTGCAGGCGGCCCCGGGGGCGGTCGGCTCAGGCTGAGGGAGGGGCCGTTCAGCCGCCGATCACGGGGTAGTGGTCGGAGAGGTCGTTGTAGGTGTAGCTCTTGCCCCAGCTGGAGACGGTCCACGGGGTGCTGTGGAAGCGGAGCACGTTGTTGGTGTAGCTCTGCGGGCGGGCGTGGTCGGCCCGGTAGAGCACGTAGTCCAGGTCCTCCTTCGGCTCGCCCGGGTAGCGGTAGGCGGCGATCGAGTTCTCGGTGGTGTCGAAGGAGTTGGCCCAGCCGGTGCGGTCGGTGGCCGGGGCGAGGTTGCCGTTGGCCAGCATCGACGGGTACTCGGAGTCGTGCGCGTTGACGTTCAGGTCGCCCGTGACGATGACCGGCTCGCTCGCCGGGATGTTCTTGGCGTCGACGAAGTTCTTCATCGCGGTGAGCTGGGCGGCCCGGACGGTGGCCGGCTGGCCGCTGGAGCAGCCCGAGTCGGTGGACTGCAGGTGGGTGCCGAGCACGTGGGTGCGCTGGCCGTTGACGTTCAGCACGGCGTAGACGAAGCCCTTGTTGGACCACCAGTCGGCCCCGCAGGCGTCCTTGAAGACGTACTGCTCCTTGCGCAGGATGGGCCACTTGCTGAGCAGGGTGACGCCGCCGTCCTCCGGGGTGGTGGAGGAGTAGCTGCCGGAGGTGGCGTCCCAGCCGGAGGTGGAGCGGCCGACCACCGGGGTCTGGTACGGGTAGGCCGCCTTGGCGAGCGACTGCAGCTTGTCCGAGGCGGCGTTGTCGAACGCCTCCTGGAGCACCACCACGTCGTTGCCCTGGAAGAAGGAGGCCGCGGCGATCTCCTTGGCGCGCAGGTCCTGGCCCCAGTTCGGGTACAGGCTGGTGCTCATCAGGAAGACGTTGTAGGTCAGGACCTTGAGCGGGGCAACGGTGACGGGCGCCGACTCGGCGTGCGCGGCGGGGGCGGCCAGGCTGCCGAGCACGGCGGCAGCGGCGGCGGCGGTGACGGCACGGCGGAAGGACCGGTGGGGCATCGAGGCTCCGTGGTGAGTGTGGGCGTGAGGGTGACGGGGGCTCGTCAACCGACGAGGTGTTGTGCAGTCAACTTGCGGCCGGTCACCGGCGGCAAGACGCCGGGGGAGCATCAGATGAACTCGGCTGGAACTAGACCTACTGTCCGGTACGCACGATCGGCAGACCCGGCGGAAGTCCGTGCAACCTTCTTCCGGGGCCGTGCGTAGACAGGTGTGTCAGCGGGGCGGAGAGAGTGGACGGGGCGGGACGGAAGATGACGGACGAGGAGTACGGCGCGTTCTACCGCGCCTCCTTCGCCCTGTTGGTGCGTCAGCTGTACGCGATGACGGGTGACTTCGGGGAGGCGCAGGACGCCGTCCAGGAGGCCTTCGTCCGGGGGTGGGACCGGCGGTCCAAGCTCAGCCGGGACGAGGGCGGCCCCGAGGCGTGGATCCGCACCGTCGCCTGGCGACTCGCGGTCAGCCGCTGGCGGCGCGCCCGGCGCGGACGCGAACTGGAGCAGGAGCGGATGCGGTTCGCCCCGCAGGTGGCCGCGGCCCCCGGGCTGGAGCACACCGAACTGGTCGCCGCCCTGCGGCGGCTCCCCGCGGCGCAGCGGCAGGCCGTGGTGCTGCACCACCTCTGCGACCTGTCGCTGCAACAGATCGCCGCCGAGACCGGGGCGGCCCTCGGCACCGTCAAGGCCCGGCTCTCCCGGGGCCGGGCGGCGCTGGCCGGGTACCTGCGCGAACAGCCGGAGGAACTGACCGTGGTCGAGGGCGGACGCCGGACGGAGGCCAACCACTGTGCATGAGGGTGACGGAACGCCGGAGCAGCACGACGAACTGACCGTCCTGCTGAGGGGGTTGGCGGCCGAGGCGCCGACCGCCCTGCCGCTGCCGTACGAGGTGCTGCGCCGCAACGGGCGGGCCCGGCGGCGACGGCGGCAGACCGGACTGGCGGCGCTGGGCACCGTGCTGGCGATCGGCGGGGGCGCGGTGTTCTGGCCCGGGGGCGGGCCGGGGGCGGGGACGGAGGACCTGAGCGGGCGCCCGGCGCCGGTGGTCTCCACGGTGCTCGGCACACCGCCGCCGAGTCCGACCGCCGCAGAGGAGAAGGCCGCAGAGGAGAAGGCGGCCGTGCCCGCACCGGTGGAGGGCCTCGGGCCCTCGCCGCTGCCGCCCGGGCAGGTGCGGGCGGTGGTGGACCTCTCCTCGGCCGACCTGCGGGTGAACGGGACGGACGCCGCCAGGCCCTGCAGCGTCGGCGGGCCCGGCACGCCCACCCCGGCGGGGCGGATGACGGTGATCTCCCGTCAGCGGGTGGTGGTGGTCGACTCGCAGACCGGCCCGTTCCTGAACGAGCGCGGCGAGACCTGGTACCACCTCGAACTGAAGTGGGCGGTCGAACTCTCCGCCGCCGACGGCACCTCGACCTGGGTCGCGGAGATGCCCTGGCGCCCGGTGGGCGGCAAGGCGGCCACCAGCGGGGACATCGGGCTGCGGGCGGAGGACGCGCGCTGGTTCTTCGAACGGGTGGCGGTCGGGGACACGGTGGAGGTGCGGAACTAGGCTTCTTTGGGCCGGGTGGGTGGTGCGGCGGCGGGCCGGTGGGGCGGGGCGGGCGTGCGGGCCGTGGGCGGTGTCTGATGGGGCGGAGGGACCGGAGGCGTAGGAAACGGAGTGGGCGGGTGCACTGTCTGGTGACCGGGGCCACGGGCTACCTGGGCGGACGGCTGGTGCCGGAACTGCTCGACGCCGGCCACACCGTGTGCTGTCTGGTCCGCGACCCCGGACGGCTGCGCGACCACCCCTGGCGGGCCCGGGTCGAGACCGCGACCGGCGACGTGACCAGGCCCGAGACCCTGGACGGGGCCTTCGACGGCATCGACGCCGCCTACTACCTCGTCCACTCGCTGGGCACCGGACGGGACTTCGAGACCGTCGACCGCGAGGCCGCCCGGAGCTTCGGGCGGGCGGCCCGGCAGGGCGGGGTCGGCCGGATCGTCTACCTCGGCGGACTGCTGCCGCAGGGCGTACCGCCGGAGCGGCTCTCCGCGCACCTGCGCTCCCGGGCCGAGGTCGGCCGGGTACTGCGGGAGAGCGGCGTGCCCACCGCCGACCTGCGGGCGGCGGTGGTGATCGGCTCCGGCTCGGCCTCGTTCGAGATGCTCCGGTACCTGACCGAGCGGCTGCCGGTGATGGTGACGCCCAGCTGGGTGGACACCCGGATCCAGCCGATCGCGGTGCGGGACGTGCTGCGCTACCTGGTCGGGGCGGCCTCGATGCCCGGGGAGGTCAACCGGAGCTTCGACCTGGGCGGGCCCGAGGTGCTGACGTACCGGCAGATGATGCACCGCTACGCCCGGGTGGCCGGGCTGCCCCGGCGGGTGATCCTGCCGGTGCCGGTGCTCACGCCCGGACTGTCGAGCCACTGGGTGGGGCTGGTGACGCCGGTCCCGAGCGGGCTGGCGCGGCCGCTGGTGGAGTCGCTGCGGCACGAGGTGGTCTGCACCGAGCACGACGTCGCGCGGTACGTGCCGGACCCGGAGGAGGGGCTGATCGGGTTCGACCGGGCGGTGGGCCTGGCCCTGCAGCGGATCGGCGAGGGACAGGTGGTGACGCGGTGGTCCTCGGCGTCGGTGCCGGGTGCGCCGAGCGACCCGCTGCCGACGGACCCCGACTGGGCGGGCGGCAGCCTCTACGAGGACGTCCGGGAACGGACGGTGGACGCCCCCGTGGACGCCGTCTGGCGGGTGGTGGAGGGCATCGGGGGCGAACACGGGTGGTACTCCTTCCCGTTGGGGTGGGCGGTGCGGGGGTGGCTGGACCGGCTGGTCGGCGGGGTCGGGCTGCGGCGCGGACGGCGGGACCCGGGGCGGCTGCGGGCGGGGGACTCGCTGGACTTCTGGCGGGTGGAGGAGATCGAGCCGGGGCGGCTGCTGAGGCTGCGGGCGGAGATGCGGCTGCCGGGGCTGGCCTGGCTGGAGATGACGGTGCGGCCGGCCGAGGACGGGGGGACGGTGTACCGGCAGCGGGCGACGTTCTACCCGCACGGGCTGGCGGGGCACGCGTACTGGTGGGCGGTGGCGCCGTTCCACGCGGCGGTCTTCGGGGGGATGGCCCGGAACATCACGGAGCACGCACGGCGGGTGGAGTAGCCGGGCGAACGTGGCTGAACCGGGGCGCGGGCGAACGTGGTTACACCGGGGGCGCGAGGAACTGCGCGCGGGGGAACGGCAGCACGTGCAACTGGCTCGACTGCCCCGATCCAGCGGTGGGCCGCCTTCCGAATTCGCGCAGTTCCTCGCGCCCCTGGGGTGACCGACTGCCGGGCCGCCTGCTGAACTCGCGCCCCTGGGGTGACCGACTGCCGGGCTGCGCCCCCAACGGCGTAACCGTCGGATGATCCGCGTCGTTGGACGAGGGGTCCGGGACGGTTGCGACGGGGGGAGCTGAGGGTGCTGGGGCTGAGCGGAGAATCGGTCCGCCTCACCGATGCCGAGGCGGCGTTGGTGGCCAACTACCCGCGGCTGGTCGGGATCGCCCGGTTGGTGCTGCCGGACGGCAGGACGCGGCACCGCCGTGTGCTGGCCGCCCACGCGGCCGTGCAGCGGGCGCTGCCGCTGCGCGGGCCGGAGACCGAGGGGCCGGCCGAGACGTACGCGGTGCTGCGGTCGCGGCTGCTCAGGGGGGTGTTGCGGCCGCGGCGGCGGGACCGGTTGCGGCCGGGGCCGGTGGTGTTGGGGCTGCGGTTGTTCAGTCTGGGCGGCGATCCGGACGAGTTGATGCTGGACCGGGAGTTGGGGGCGTTGGAGCGGCCGGCGCGGGCCGCGTTCGCGCTGGCGTGGGTGGACGGGCTGACGCCGGATCAGGTGGTGGGGCTGCTGGTCGGGGCGGGGGTGGCCGAGGGGGAGGCGGCGCGGGCCGTCCGGGCCGCGGGGCCCTCGTTGGCGGCGGCCAGGGCACGGGGGGACGGGCCGGAGCACTGGCCGGGGTTCGACGCCTGCCGGGTGCGGGTGCAGCCGAGCGATCTGCTGCGGCGGCGCCGGGTGGCGGGCGGGGCGGCCGGGGCGTTGGTGCTGGCCGCCGCCGGGTTCGGGGTGGTGGCGCCCTCGTCGACCACGGCGGTGCGGGCTCCGTCCGGGCCGCCGCCGGCCGCCGCCGCCCGGGCGGAGGTGACCCGGGTGGCGGACGACCTGTGGCGGCGGACCGCCCGGGTGGACTTCACCGCCTGGCCGGGCCGGGGTGGGCGGCGGGACGACGGGGCGTTGGTGGAGCGGGCGGTGGCCGCCTGGCGGGCGGTGGGGCCGGGGACGCCGGTGGAGGCCGGGACGGTGGCCCGGCCGCCGGTGGAGGTGCCGCACCTGATGTACGCCGGGACGGTGGACGGCGTCACGGTGGTGGTGCTGTACGACGGCGTCCGGCTGGCCCGGTACACCGAGGGGCCGGGCGGCGGGCTGCTGCTGGGGCGCGCCGAGGACTCGGACGTGACCAGTGCGGCGGCGGTGGTGCTGACCAGGACGGCCGCCGGGGTGCGGTACCTGCTGGCGCCGTGGATCGACACCAGCGAGACCCGCAGGATCGACCAACCTGCCGTCGCGGCAAGGCCGTTGGCGGCGGTGGACGGTGTCACCGGGCCGGTCCCGGTGGCCGCGGTGGCGACCGGGTGCCCGGCGCCGGTGCTGCTCCAGCTGCGCTCCACGCCGGTGGTGGCCGAGCAGCACGCCTTCCTGCTCGCCGACGTGGGCGGGCTGCGGCCGGCCCGGCTGAGCTACACCCCGCCGCCGGAGCAGGGCCCGGCGCGCTCGCCGCGGGAGGCGGTGAGCGCCGAGGCGCTGCGGCTGTGGGCGTCGGCGGGCTGCGTGGCGCCCGATGTCACGGCGGGCGTACGGCAGTTGAACCTGTGGGCGTTCGCCGGGCAGCAGCTGCCGGAGAACGCCGGGCGGGCGGAGTGGCTCTGCCTGCGGGCGGACCGGTGGGGCGGGGACGGCAGTGCCACGACGGCGGTGCTGCTGCCGGGGGCCGGGGCGGCGCGGCGGACCGGGCGGGCCGAGGGGCGGGCCTGCAGCCGCTACGAGCAGGACACCCTGGGGTGGGCCTGGTGGCGCTCCCCGCAGGGGGTGGAGTACGTGCTCGCGGCGGCCAGCCGGCGGGTGGAGCGGATCCGGCTGCGCGGCCCGGGCTGGGTGCTGGACCAGACCCCGGCGGACCGGACCTCGGCGATGCCGCGGCCCCGCCGGGAGCAGGTCGAGGTGGAGGCCGTCCAGCGCAACGGCACCCGTCTCGTCCCGCTCCCCTGACCGTCCGTCAGGCGGCGGGCCGGCGGCCGAAGTCCTCGGCGACCAGACGGTCCGCCCAGCGGCGCAGGACGTCCGCGACCGGCGCCTGGTCGAGCCCGGCGGCGCGGGCCAGCCGTTCGGCCGAGGCGGTGTCGTAGCGGTCCTCGGAGAGGAAGGACAGGGTCTCCGGGTCGGCGCCGGTGAGGGACTGCGGGAGGCGGCGGACCAGGCCGACGGGGACGCGGAGGCGGGGCGGGCGGACGCCCAGGTGGGTGGCCAGCAGGTGTATCAGGCCCGGGAGTTCGGGGGTGGCGGGGTCGAGCACGGTGTGCCGGGCGAGGGGGTCCCGGTCGTGCTCGGGGGTGGCGGCCAGGAAGCGGGCCAGGTGGTCGACGGCCACCACCGGGACGAAGGTGCGGCGGCTGCCGGGCAGGGCGGGCAGCCGCCCCTGGTGCAGCTGGTCGACCATGGTGGCCAGGCCGAGGTACTGGCCGGCCTCCCCGGTGACGGAGTGCCCGATCACCGCGCTCGGGCTCACCACGCTGAGCGGCAGGCCGAGTTGGGGCGCCAGGGCGCGCAGGGCGGAGTCGCCCTCGGACTTGGAGGCCTCGTAGGCGCCGAGCGTGCGGTAGAGCCGCTCGGCCTCGGCGGGCGGCAGCGGGACGGGGCGGTCGCCGACCCGGTAGCCGGAGAGGTGCACCAGGCGGCGGACGCCGGGACGGCCGGCGGCCCAGCGGGCGACGTGCAGGGCTCCGTCGTGGTTGGCGGCGCGGGCCTCGGGCCGGGTGAGGCCGAAGCGGTAGAGGGCGGCGAGGTTGTAGACGTCGCGGACGTCGGCGAGGCGCTCGTCGTCGGCGGGGGAGAGGCCGAGGTCCGGGCGGGTGATGTCGGCGGTGACGGTGGTGAGGCCGTCGGCCGGGGCACCGTGGGCGGACAGCCAGTCGGTGAGGGCGGCGGCCCGGCCGGGGCGGGTGGCGGCGGCCACCGGGCGTCCCTGGGTGAGGAGTTCGAGGACCAGCCAGCGGCCGATGAAGCCGTTGGCGCCGAGGACGAGTGCGGACATGGGTGCTCCTTATGGGTGGACCGGTCTACATATTTTTAGGAGAGGGAAAGGCCAAGGGGTGGGGTGAGGGGGTGGGGTGAGGGTGGGTCAGGCGAGGAGGAGGGCGGCCGAGCGGGCTGCCTGGTCGAGCGGGAGGCGGCTGTGCTGGACGCGGGCGAGCAGGAGGGCGCCCTCGATCAGTGCGAGGACCGCCCCGGCGGTGGCGTCGGCGCCCGCCGGGTCCCGCCCTTCGGCGGTGAGCAGGTCGGCCAGGGTGGACTGCCACTCGGCGTAGGTGTCGGAACAGAGGCGGCGGAGCGGCTCGTTGGTGGCCGCGACCTCCAGGGCGACGGTGGCGATGGGGCAGCCCTTGCGGTACTCGGACTGCTCCATCCGGTCGGCCAGCAGGCCGATCAGGGCGGTGACGGTCGCGGCGGCGCCGTCCTGGTGGGAGGCGCCGACGGCTTCGATCATGCCGCCGATCTCCCGGCCGGCCTCGGTGAGCGCCTGGGCGACCAACTGGTCCTTGCCGGACGGGAAGTGGAAGTAGAGGGAGCCGCGGGGGGCTCCGCTCTCGGCGAGCACCAGGTTGAGGCCGGTGCCCGAGTATCCGTGCGCCTCCATCAGGTCCCGGGTGGCGCGCACCAGCCGGGCCCGGGTCTCCTCGCCCTTGGCTCCCATGCGGGGAAGACTAGACCGGTCGTCATATTCGCGTCCAGTCCGGGGCTGTGCACGAGGCAATGCGTGGCTGGCGAAGGTGGTTGCACCGGGGCGCGGGTAACTGCGCGTAGGGGAACGGCAGCACCTGCAACTGGCTGACGTGCCCTCAGTTGCAGGTGAGCCGCCTTCCGACTCGCGCAGTTCCCCGCGCCCCTGGTGTAACCACGTACGTTCCTCGCGCCACTGGGGGGACCATGTACGTTCCTCGCGCCCCCCGGAGGCCTCACCAGGTACGCCGGTCAGGAGACGCCCTTGGCCGCCCAGAAGTCGCTGCGGGCGAGGCGGCTGGTGTCGGTGTGGTCGGTGAAGAAGCCGTCGACGCCCTGGTCCATCAGGAAGCGGGCCCAGGCGATGGAGTCGCCGTAGGCGTTGGGGTCGGTGCCGCGGCGGAAGTCGGCGGGGAGGAAGGAGTTCTCGTTGCGCAGGGTGTACGGGTGCAGCAGCAGGTTGGCCGCGTGGGCGTCGGTGACCAGGGTGGTGACCGGGCGGAGCTTGCCGGTGGCCGGGTCGACCGGGGCGATCAGGTTGGTGGTGGGGCCGATGCCGTGGGCGAAGCCGGAGATCCAGCGCAGGCCGGCCGGGGTGACCAGGTCGGCGACGGTGCGGGGGTCCTTGGCCAGTACGAAGTCGTAGGGCTGGGTGGCGGCGTCGCTGAGCAGCTGGATGCGCGGGTTGTCGACCAGCCCGGCCAGGCGCTGGAGGCTGCTCGGCTCGAAGGACTGCAGGATCGCCCGGCCGTGCCGCCCGGCCAGGCCGGCCCGGCGCAGCTCGGTGGCGAGGCGCTCCTCCAGCGGCAGGCCGATGGAGCGGAAGTAGGAGGGGTGCTTGGTCTCGACGTAGAGCCAGACGTCCCGGCCGGTGGTGCGGGCGCGGCGGGCGGCGAACTCGGCGACCTCGCGGAAGGTGGGCACGGACCAGCGGCCGTCGTAGACGGTGTTGCGCTGGCGCTGGAGCGGCAGGCGCTCCTTGGCGCGCAGGGTGCGCAGCTCGGCGAGGGTGAAGTCCTCGGTGAACCAGCCGGTGACGGCCTTGCCGTCGATGGTCCTGGTGGTCTTGCGGCCCTCGAACTCCTTGCGGTCGGCGACGTCGGTGGTGCCGCCGATCTCGTTCTCGTGACGGACCACCAGGTGGCCGTCCTTGGTGGGCACCAGGTCCTGCTCGATCACGTCGGCGCCGAGGTCCAGGGCGAGTTCGTAGGCGCCGATGGTGTGCTCGGGGCGGTAGCCGCTGGCGCCGCGGTGGGCGACCACCAGGGGGTGGGGGAGCCGGTCCAGGCCGGTGCCGGTGCGCACGGGCGGGCGGGTGCCGGTGGCGCGCTGGGCCTGGGGGCCGTCCTCCGCGCCCCGCGCCCGGCCCTGGGCGTCGCCGTCGGCCGCGGCGGCCGGCACCGCGCCGGCCCCGAGTGCGGCCGCGCCGACCCCGATCGCGCCGCCGGCCCGGAGGAACCAGCGGCGAGAGGTCCCTGAGGTGTGAAGGTCCGTCATGTCGTCTCCCCGGTCGGTGTCGTTACCCGTCCGTACCGTAGGAGGCGGCCCTCCCGTTGTCGGTGCACTCCGGGCGAACCCTGTGGAAACCTCCAGTGACGGCCCGGCGGGCGGTGCGGTGCGGTCGGAGCTTCGGGGGCCCGGGGAAAAGCTCCGTCATCTCCCGGGGAATGGTGTGGAGAGGGTCTGGAAATCGCTTGGAAATCTGATCGTAAATTCCACTAAAAGAACGTCAGATGCCCTGGTGGGGACGGGTGGTGCGTGCCCCGCCGGTCCGCTACGGTGTGCCGAAAAATCTCTCCCGAGGTGTGTGCAGATGAGGCTCACTCCCCATGAGCAGGAACGCCTGCTCATCCACGTCGCGGCCGACGTGGCCCGCTCCCGGCAGGCCCGCGGACTGCTGCTCAACCACCCCGAGGCGGTCGCCCTGATCACCTCGCACGTGCTGGAGGGCGCCCGGGACGGGCGGACCGTCGCCGAGCTCATGGAGTCCGGCCGCGAGGTGCTCCGCCGCGAGGACGTCATGGCGGGGATCGCCGAGATGATCCCCGACGTCCAGGTGGAGGCCACCTTCCCGGACGGCACCAAGCTGGTCACCGTGCACGGGCCGATCCGGTGACGCCCGGGGAGGTGGTGCCCGGAGAGGTGCTCCACGGGGAGGGGGAGATCGGGCTGAACCCCGGTGCGCCGGTGACGAGGCTGACGGTGCTGAACGCGGCCGACCGCCCGGTGCAGGTCGGCTCGCACTACCACTTCGCCGAGGTCAACCCGGGGCTGGAGTTCGACCGCGCGGCCGCGTACGGCCTGCGGCTGAACGTCCCCGCCGGGACGGCCGTCCGCTTCGAACCGGGCATCCCGGTCGCGGTGGAGCTGGTGCCGATCGGCGGGCGGCGCGAGGTGCACGGGCTGCGCGGCGAGGTCGGAGGGGTGCTGGCATGAGCGGGTACGCGCTGAGACTGAGCCGGGAGCGGTACGCCGCGCTGTACGGGCCTACGGTGGGGGACCGGATCCGGCTGGGGGACACCAACCTGCTGGTCGAGGTGGAGGAGGACCGCTGCGCCGGCGGCGACGAGGCGGTCTTCGGCGGCGGCAAGGTGATCCGGGAGTCGATGGGCCAGGGCCGGGCCTCGCGGGCCGAGGGCGCCCCCGACACGGTGATCACCGGTGCGGTGGTGCTGGACCACTGGGGCGTGGTCAAGGCCGACGTGGGCATCCGGGACGGCCGGATCACCGCGCTGGGCAAGGCCGGGAACCCGGAGACCATGAACGGTGTCCACCCGGAGCTGGTGATCGGACCGGAGACGGAGGTGATCTCCGGTAACGGGAAGATCCTCACCGCCGGGGCGATCGACACCCATGTGCACTTCGTCTGCCCGCAGTTGGCGGACGAGGCGCTGGCCGCGGGGATCACCACGCTGGTCGGCGGCGGCACCGGACCGGCGGAGGGGACCAAGGCCACCACCATCACCCCCGGCTCCTGGCACCTGGCCCGGATGTTCGAGGCGATGGACGGCCTGCCGGTCAACGTCGGCTTGCTGGGCAAGGGCAACACCGTCAGCACCGAGGCCATGCGCGCGCAGCTGCGGGGCGGGGCGCTGGGCTTCAAGATCCACGAGGACTGGGGCGCGACGCCGGCGGCGATCGACGCCTGCCTGCGGGTGTGCGAGGAGAGCGGGGCCCAACTCGCCATCCACACCGACACCTTGAACGAGGCCGGATTCGTCGGGGACACCCTGGCGGCGATCGCGGGGCGGGGCATCCACGCGTACCACACCGAGGGCGCGGGCGGCGGACACGCCCCGGACATCATCAGCGTGGTCTCGGAGTTGAACGTGCTGCCCAGTTCGACCAACCCGACCCGGCCGCACACCGGGAACACGGTGGCCGAACACCTCGACATGCTGATGGTCTGTCACCACCTCAGCCCGCACGTGCCGGAGGACCTGGCGTTCGCGGAGTCGCGGATCCGGCCGTCCACCATCGCGGCGGAGGACGCGCTGCACGACCTGGGCGCCATCTCCATCATCAGCTCGGACTCGCAGGCCATGGGACGGATCGGGGAGGTCGTGCTGCGGACCTGGCAGACGGCGCACGTCGGCAAGGCGCGGTGGGGCACGCTGCCGGGGGACGGGGCGGCGGACAACCACCGGGCCCGGCGGTACGTGGCGAAGTACACGATCAACCCGGCGGTGGCACAGGGGCTGGACGGACTGGTCGGGTCGGTGGAGGCCGGGAAACTGGCGGACCTGGTGCTCTGGTCCCCCGCCTTCTTCGGGGTCAAGCCCGAGCTGGTGGTCAAGGGCGGGCAGATCGCGTGGGCACAGATGGGGGACGCCAACGCCTCGATCCCGACGCCGCAGCCGGTGCTGCCGCGGCCGATGTTCGGGGCGATGGGGCGGGCGCCGGGCTCGAACTCGGTGAACTTCACCGCGCCGGCCGCGATCGAGGACGGCATCGCCGAACGGCTCGGCCTGGGGAAGCGGTTCGTCCCGATCGGCAACACCCGGGGCGTCACCAAGGACCACCTGGTCAACAACACTGCCCGCCCGGACGTCCGGGTGGACCCGGACACCTTCACCGTCACCATCGACGGCGAGGTCGTCACCTCCGAGCCGGTCGACGAACTGCCGCTCGCGCAGCGGTACTTCCTGTTCTAGGGAGGGGGAGATGACGGACGCTGCAATGCGGCCTTCGCCTGCGGCGGGCTTGGTGGGGGGACGTGCGGCCGCCTTTCCGGCGGGGCTTTCGCCTGCGGCGGGCTCAGCGGGCTCGCTAGAGGGAGCGGGGGTGGACGAGGTGCTGCCGGGTGGCTCTCGCTCGGCGGGGCTGTCGCCTGCGGTGGGATCGGCGGAAGTTCTGCGGGGCGGGGCCCGGTCGTCTGGGGTGGGGGAGGGTCTGCCGCTCACTGGGCTCCCGTCCGGGGCGGGGTGGTCGTCCGCGGGGGGTGGCGGGTCGTCGGGCGTTGCCGCGTTGTTGTTGCTGGCCGACGGGCGGTTTCCCGCCGGGGGGCATGCGCACTCGGGTGGGGCGGAGGCTGCCGTGCGGGCGGGGCGGGTGCGGGATGCGGAGAGCATGGCGGCGTTCCTGCTCGGGCGGTTGCACACCGTCGGGCTGACCTCGGCCGGGTTGGCCGCTGCGGCGGCGTCGGAGCCGGGGCGGGTGGACGAGTGGGACGAGGCGGCCGAGGTGCGGACGCCTTCGCCCGCGCAGCGGGCGGTGGGCCGGAGGCTCGGGCGGCAGTTGTTGCGGGCCGCGCGGGCGGCGTGGCCGCATCCGGTGCTGGACGGTCTGGGGGAGCGTCATCCCGGCGGGGTGCACCAGCCGGTGGTGCTCGGCGTCGCGGCCCACGCGGCGGGCCTCGGGCCCCGGGACGCGGCGGCGGTGGCCGTGTACGAGAGCGTCAACGGTCCGGCCACCGCGTGCGTCCGGCTGCTCGGCCTGGACCCGTACCAGGTCACCGCCCGTCTGGCCCGGCTCGCGCCGGACCTGGACGCGGTCGCCGCCGCGGCGGTCGCGGCCGTCGGCCGGGGGGAACTCCCGGCCGCTTCATCCCCGTTGCTCGACGTCTACGCCGAGCGGCACAACTCCTGGAAGGTGCGTCTCTTTGCATCGTGACCACGTCGACCCCTACGACGTCTCCGTCCGTCACACCCACTCCGCCGTCCGGGCCGAGCCCCGTGCGCTGCGGATCGGCCTCGGCGGGCCGGTCGGCTCCGGCAAGACCGCGACGGTGGCCGCGCTCTGCCGCGAGCTGCGCGGGGAGCTGTCGCTCGCGGTGGTGACCAACGACATCTACACCACCGAGGACGCCGAGTTCCTGCTGCGCAACGCGGTGCTGCCGCCCGAGCGGATCACCGCGGTGGAGACCGGCTGCTGCCCGCACACCGCGATCCGGGACGACATCTCGGCGAACCTGGAGGCGGTGGAGGAGTTGGAGGCCGCCCTCGGCCCGCTCGACCTGGTCCTGGTGGAGTCCGGCGGGGACAACCTGACGGCCACCTTCAGCCGTGGGCTGGTGGACCACCAGATCTTCGTCATCGACGTCTCCGGCGGCGACAAGATCCCGCGCAAGGGCGGCCCCGGCGTCTCCACCTCCGACCTGCTGGTGGTGAACAAGACCGACCTGGCCCCGCTGGTCGGCGCCGACCTGGAGGTGATGGCCCGGGACGCCAAGGCACAGCGCGGCGAACTGCCCACGCTGTTCACGGCGTTGACCGCGCCGGACGGGATCGCTCCGGTGGCGGCCTGGGTCCGGGCGCGGTTGGCCGACTGGCAGCGGCGGTGACCGTGGTGGCTGCCCCGGCCGTGGCGGCGGTCACCCGGATCACCGCCGAGCCGGACGGCCGCGGCGGCACCGCGCTCCCCGTGCTGGCCGGGGCCGGCCCGATCGCGGTGCGCCGCACCCTGGGGGCGGCGCCCGGTGCGCACGTGGTGCTGGTCGGGGCGATGGCCGCGCCGCTGGGCGGGGACCGGCTGGCGGTGCGGGCCACCGTCCGGCCGGGCGCCGCGCTGCACGTCACCAGTGCCGCCGCGACCGTGAGCCTGCCGGGGCGGGAGGGCGGGCAGGCGTACTACGCCGTGGAGTTGACGGTGGGGGAGGACGCGCTGCTGGACTGGCGGCCGGAGCCGGTGGTGGCCGCGAGCGGCAGCCACCTGGTGCTGACCACGGTGGTCGAGCTGGCCGCCGGGGCGCGGCTGCGGTACCGGGAGGAGCAGGTGCTGGGCCGGGCGCACGACTGGAACCGGGGCGCCCCGCCCGGCCGTCTCACCTCCCGCCTGACCGTGCGTCAGGCGGGCCGGACCGTGCTGGACCAGCAGACCGACCTGGGGCCCGGCGCCCCGGGGTGGGACGGTCCGGCCTGCCTGGGCGGGCACCGGGCCGTCGGTCAGCTGCTGGTCGTCGGCCTGCCCGTCCCGGCCGTGCCGGAGGGGGTGGACGCGGCCCTGATGGCCCTGCCGGGGGCGGCGTCCTCGCTGGTCACGGCGGTGGCACCGGATGCCCTGGCACTGCGGGGGCTCCTGGGGGGTTGAGGCCGGGAGGGCTTCTGGCAGACTGTGCGCGAATTGACGGTCGGTCAGTAGTCGGTACCGGCCATGACAAGGGGGCAGCGGCATGTGGGGTCGGGGGACCGTGCTCGGCGAGCGGTACAAGCTCACCGAACGCGTCGGCGGCGGCGGTATGGGCGACGTCTGGCGAGCCGAGGACGACGTGCTGGAGCGCGAGGTCGCGGTCAAGATCATGCATCCCGGCCTGCTGGAGGACCGCAACTTCACCGAGCGGTTCCGCCGCGAGGCCCGCATCCTCGCCACCCTCAAGCACCCCGGCATCGTGCACGTCCACGACTACGGGGAGCCGGGTGAGGGCGAGGGCGAGCGGATCGCCTACATCGTCATGGAGTTCATCGACGGCAAGCCGCTCAACGACGTGCTCGCCGCCGACGGCCCGATGGTGCCCGCCAAGGCGCTCGGCCTGATGGCCGACGCCCTGGACGCGCTGCACGCCGCCCACCGGCGGGAGATCGTGCACCGCGACATCAAGCCCTCCAACCTGATGCTGCGCAGCGACGGCGGCGTCACGGTGACCGACTTCGGCATCGCCCACGCGATGGCCGGCACGAAGATCACCACCACCAACTCGGTGCTCGGCACCGCCCTCTACATCGCCCCCGAGCAGGCCGACGGCGGCTCCTCCTCGCCCGCCTCCGACCTCTACTCGCTCGGCGTGGTGGCCTTCGAACTCCTCACCGGGCAGCTGCCGTTCACCGGCGAGACGGTGCTGGAGATCGTGCTCAAGCACATCCAGCAGCCCGCCCCGCAGCTCGGCGAGTCCTTCCCGGAGCCGGTGCGGGAGTTCGTCGCCAGGGCGCTGCGCAAGGACCCGGCCGAGCGCTACGCCGACGCCGCCGCGATGGCCGCCGCCGCCCGCGCGGCGGCCGGGCGGCCGGAGGCCTCCGAGCCGGTCCGCGAGCCCACCGTGATCGCCACCTCCTTCACGCCGGTGCGGCGCGACCCGGCGCAGGCCGAGACCCCGGTGACGGTCTCCCACCAGGATCGGCAGCCGCAGCGGCGGCGCACCCGGGTGCTGGTGCCGATCGTCGTTCCCGTGCTGATAGCCGGCGGGGCCGGGGGCGCGTACCTGATCGACAAGGCGCCCTGGCACGCGGAGGCCTCCGGCAAGGGGCCCTCGGGCGCGGCGAGCGGTCCGCAGGTGCCGGGCCCGGGCACGGGCAGTGCGAGTGACAGCGGTTCGCCCTCCGCTTCGGCATCGGAGTCCGCCTCGGCCACGCCCTCGGCTCCGGTCCCGGGCGATCCGAACGCGCAGGCCACGCCGAACGGGCAGCCGACGAACGGTCAGCAGCCGTCCCAGGGCGGCGCGGTGGGCGGCGGTGCGGCGTCCGGCGGCGGTGCGGTCGCGGGCGGCACCACCAAGGGCGGTGCGGCCGGCGGCGGCTCGGGCAGCGGGGGAGCGGCGAGCGGCGGCGCGGTCTCCGGGGGTTCGGGCAGCGGGGGTTCGGGCAGCGGTGGTGCGGCGTCCGGCGGCACCAACACCGGCGGTGGTACGACCTCGCAGCCGCCCACCCAGCCGACCGCCCCGGCACCGACCCCCACCCAGCCGTCCACCAACCCGCCCGCGGGCTGCGGCGGCAACGGCTGGGGCGCCATCACCAACGGTGCCAGCGGCCGCAGGCTCGGGCTCTCCACCGGGACCCCCGAGGGCGGCGCGGCCGTGGTCTCCGGCGGCACCACCTCGTACGGCTGGGTCCGCTCGGGCGCGGACTCCGGCGGCTGGTACGAGATCCACCCGTGCAGCCTGGACAAGCCGTCGATGGTGCAGGACTTCAACCCGGGCGGCACGTACACGGTCTCGCTCAGCACCGGGTTCAGCTTCACCTACCGCTGGTCGATCGTGTCGGCGGGCTCGGGCAGGTACACCCTGCGCGACCACGGGAGCCAGACCTGCCTGACCGACAACGGCGCCGGGGTGCAGGCCACCATGCTGACCTGCACCCCCGGCAACAAGTCGCAGGAGTGGTCCCTGCCCTGGTAGCCGGGCGCGTTGACCGGGGCCGGTGCCACCGGCCGGGTTAGCGTGAGGGGATGACCGACCGTCAGCCGCCCACGCCGCCCGGCCGCCTGCGGCACCGGCCGCTCTCCCCGCTCCGCGAGCACCTGCGGGAGTCCTTCTGGGTGGCGCCGCTGGTGACCTGTGTCGGGGCGGTGCTGCTCGCGCTGGCCACCAACTGGGTCGACGCCGAGGTGGTGCACGAGGAGATCAGCCGGACCGGCAGCGCGGAGGGGCTGCTGAGCTTCGCCAGCGGGGCCAAGGCGGTGGTCTCCACGGTCAGTTCGGCGATGCTGACCTTCATCGGCGTGGTCTTCTCGATCTCGCTGGTGGCGCTCCAGATGGCGGCCAGTCAGATGAGCCCCCGGGTGCTGCGGCTGTACGTCCGCTCCCGGATCACCAAGGCGACCTTCTCCACCTGCCTGGCCACCTTCCTGTTCACCCTGCTGGTGCAGCTCGGCTACGACGACACCACCGACCCGACCAAGGTCACCACGGTGCCGGTGGTCTCCACCCTGGTGGCGATCCTGCTGGTGCTGCTGAGCCTGGGGCTGTTCGTGCTCTACGTGCAGTCCACCATGCGGCTGCTGCGGGTGCCGCACGTGATCGACCGGGTGACCCGGGAATCCGTCGCGGTGCTCGGTACCTACCGCTGGATGGCCCCCGAGGCCGGGCCCCGGCTGGAGCTGCCCGAGAACGCCGTCACGCTGCTGCACCAGGGCGACTCGGGGGTGCTGCGCGACGTCAGCCTCGGGCGGCTGGTGCGGATCGCCCGGCGGCACGGCGCGGTGCTCCACCTGGTGCCCCGGATCGGGGACTTCATCGCCCCCGGGACGCCGACGGTGGTGGTCTCCGGCGGCACCCCGCCCCGGCCGCGCCGGATCGCCGGGGCGCTGAACATCGGGGTGGACCGCACCATGCACCAGGACCTCAGCTTCGGCTTCCGGCAGCTGGTGGACATCGCGATCCGGGCGCTCTCCCCGGCGGTCAACGACCCGACCACGGCGGTGCAGGCGGTGGACCGCCTGCACCAGCTGCTGGCCCTGCTGGCCGGGTACCCGTTCGGCGAGCTGCGCTACCGGGACAGGGAGGGTGCCGTCCGGCTGGTGCAGCCGATCCCGGACTGGCAGTGCACGGTGGACCTGGCCTTCACCGAGATCCGGATCTGCGGGGCCGGCCAGCCCCAGGTGACCCGTCGGCTGACCGCCGCCCTGGACGACCTGCTGCGGATCACCCCGGACGACCGCCGCCCGCCCCTGCTGGTCCAACGGGACCTGCTGGAGCGGGCGGTGGCCCGGCACGTGGCCGACGCGGAGGACCGCGGGTTCGCCCTCACCCCCGACCGCCAGGGCATCGGCTGAGCCGGGGGCGGGGCTGACGGGGGGTCAGGACAGCACGACCACCTGGTGCATGCCGAGGAAGGTGTGCGGCAGGCCGTTCTCGTGGTCCGGCACGAAGCAGAGCAGCACGTAGGTGCCGGGCGGCAGGCCCTCGGCGTGGTAGAGCGCGCTGCGGCCGGGGGAGATCGCGCCCAGGCCGATGATCGGCTGCTGGGGGCCGGGCGCCGGCGGGTTGCCGGCCAGGATGGCGTCGTAGACCGCCTGGAGCTGCTCGTCGGTGGTGCCGTCCGGCACCCGCTGCAGCGCCATCTCGTGGATCTCGTCGGAGGCGTTGCGGACCAGGTAGTGGCCGTCGGCGCGGGTCACGCCCTCGGTCAGGAAGCGCGGGCCGCCCGGGGTCTCGTGGGTGATGACGATGCCGTCCGGGTAGTGCGCCAGGGTGGCCGACGGTCCGTCACAGAGCTCCAGGGAGCGCAGCACCGGGTGCTGCGGGTCGCTCAGGAAGGAGGTGAAGTCCAGCAGGTGGACGGTGCCCGGGCCGATCTCGGTGGTGGCGGTGCCGGGCACGGCCGGGGTGGCGTGGACGCCGCCGAGCGCCTCGCCGCGCTCCTGGGCGAGGGTGATGCCGTGGGCGGCGGCCGCCGGGTCCGCGGAGACGGCCTGGGCGAGGCCCTCCAGCAGCTGGTCCACGGTGGAGCCGTCCTTCGGGCGGAGCACCTGGAGGGAGCGGCCGGCCGGGTCGGTGGTGGTCAGGCGGAAGGCGACCAGGCCGCCCGGGGCGCTGTCCGGCGCCTGGATGCCGTCGGGGCCGATGGTGACCTCGATCGGGACCGGGGCGGTGTCGGCGGTGCGGTGCGGGCCGGGGCCGGCCGCCGTCGACGGGGCGGCGGCGGTCAGGGTGGTGGTGAGGGCGAGGGCGGCGACGGCCGTGGCTCTGAGTCCTCGCCGGAGCAGTGCGGTGCGCATGGATCTCCTTCTGGTTCGGGTCGGGACGGACCCCTCCGGCAGGTCACCACCCGCGGTGCGCGGGCGCGCTCCGACGCGCGGACGGACTGGCCCGGCCGGACCAGTCCGTCCACCCGTCGGTCGGCGCGTCACCGGTGCTGCGGCTGCTCGGGCCTGGCGCGTCGGGGGAGCAGGAAGGCCAGGGCGAAGGCGGCCAGCAGGGCCAGTGCGCTCAGGCCGAGGGTGCGGCCCGCGCCGGGGGCGGAGCCGTCGGCGGCGGCCCAGGAGAAGAAGGCGGTGCCGAGGACCGCGACGCCGATCGAGCCGCCGAGCTGCTGGACCGCGTTCAGCACGCCCGAGGCGGAGCCGACTTCGTGCTCCTCGACCCCGGCCAGCGCGATGTCGAAGAACGGCGCCATGATCGCGCCGAGGCCGGCACCGGCGAAGGCCAGCGCGGGCGCCAGCTGCCAGCTGGTCGGCTCGGAGCCGCCCGACCCGACGACCAGCCAGAGCGCGAGCGCGCCGAGGGCCGCGGTCAGCAGGCCGCCGTGCAGCACCCGGCGTCCGTACCGCGGGGCCAGCAGGGCACCGGACAGGACCGCCCCGGCGACCAGGCCGGCCGAGAGCGGAATCATCGTCAGACCGGCGTGCAGGGAGGTCCAGCCGAGGCCGAGCTGGAGGTGCAGGGTGAGCACCAGCATCAGCCCGGCGACGGCCCCGAAGAAGACCGTGCCGGTGGCCAGCGCGCCGGTGAAGGCACGGCGGCGGAAGAGCGAGGGCTCGACCAGCGGGGAGCCGCCGCGCCGCTCGACGGAGCGCTGGGCGCGGGCGAAGAGCAGCAGGACGGGGACGGCGGCGGCCATGCTCAGGTACGTCCAGAGCGGCCAGCCGGCCTCGCGGCCCTGCACCAGCGGGTAGACCAGCAGCACCGAGGCCAGGCCGACCAGGGCGGCGCCGGTCAGGTCGAGGCGGACGGTCTGCTCGGCCTTGGTGAGCCGGTTGGCGGGCAGGATGCGCAGCCCGGCGAGCACGGCGGCCACCCCGAGCGGCAGGTTGACCAGGAAGACCAGCCGCCAGCCGGTGCCGAACAGGTCGGCGTCCACCAGCAGGCCGCCGAGGGTCGGGCCGAGCACGGAGGAGAGGCCGAGCACGGGGGCGAAGAGCCCGAGGGCCGCGCCCTGCTCCTTCGGCGGGAACATCGCCCGGATCAGCCCGAGCCCCTGCGGGATCAGCAGGGCGGCGAAGCCGCCCTGGACGGCCCGGGCGGCGATCAGCGGGCCGGGCCCGGTGGCGGCGGCGCAGGCGGCGGAGGCCAGGGTGAAGCCGGCCGCGCCGAGGACGAAGAGGCGGGTGCGGCCGAAGATGTCGCCGAGCCGGGCGCCGGTGACCAGCAGGGTCGCGAAGGCCAGCGTGTAGGCGGCGGCGATCCACTGGACCTGGGACTCGCTCCCGCCGAGCTCGCGCAGGATCGCCGGGGAGGCGACCCCGGTGATGGTGGCGTCCAGCAGGTCCATGGCCTCGACCAGCAGGACCAGGGCGAGCCCGGCCCAGCGGTAGGGGTGGGGCGCGGGGGTCGTGGAACGGTGTTCGTCTTGTCGAACGGTGTCTGTCGTCACGAACACTGTTCTAGATATGGAACGGCGTTCGTGTCAAGTAAGGTGAGGGGCGTCCAGCAGTGAACCCGGAGGTTGCGCGCATGACCCGTCTGCCCGAGTCCTGGTCCGGCCCGGAGCGGGCCGCGTCCAAGCGGCGCCCGCTCAGCCGGGACCGGATCGTCGAGGCCGCGCTGGCCATCGTCGAGACCGAGGGCCTGGACGCGCTCTCCATGCGCCGGGTCGCCCAGGAGCTGGAGACCGGGGCGGCCAGCCTGTACGCGCACGTCAGCAACAAGGACGAGCTGCTGGAGCAGCTGCTCGACCGGGTCTACGGCGAGATCGCGGTCGAGCGGCCGGACCCGGAGCGCTGGCAGGAGCAGCTGAAGGACCACCTGCGCCGGGCCCGTACGGTGCTCACCGCCCACGGCGACCTGGCCCGGGCGGCGATGGCGGCCACCGTGCCGGTCAGCCCCCACGCGCTGGACAACGCCGAGGCGGTGCTCGGCCTGCTCAAGGCCGGCGGCCTGGACGACCGCACCGCCTCCTACGGGGTGGACGTGCTCTCGATGTACGTCACCGCCACGGCGGTCGAGGAGTCCACCCGGGGCGACCTGGACGCCGGGCAGGTGCAGGAGTACTCGGACCGGGTCCGCTCCTACTTCGCGTCCATCCCGGCCGGGCGCTACCCGCTGGTGACGGCGCTGGCGGGCGAGCTGACCCGCAACGTCGGCGACGAGCGCTTCGAGTTCGGGCTGGACATCCTGGTGGCCGGGCTGGCCCGCCGGGCCGGAACGGCGGGAGCCCCCGGCACGGAGGTTCCGTGACGGGGGCCCGGTGACGGGGGCGCGGCGGCGGACGGGGTGTCAGGTCCCGTCGGGGGGACGGGAGCTGACGCGCAGTCGGCCGGCGCCCAGTGCGACCGCGGCGCCGGTGCCGAGCACGGCGGTGCCCATCAGCAGGAAGTAGAGCGGCAGCGGCAGCACGGTGGTGAGGCGGAACAGCTGGCCGCCGGCGACCACGCCGACGGCGGCGAACAGGCCGTTGAGGGCGAGGAAGCGGCCGGTGCTGCCGGGCGGGGCGACGGTGGCGGCGAGGGCCAACGCGGCCGGGGCGAGCGAGAGTTCGCCGAGCGAGTGGAGCAGGTAGACCAGCAGCAGCCAGTGCGGCCCGACCGGGGCGCGCAGCGCGGACAGCGCGGCGCCCGCCATCAGGACGAAGCCGAGGCCGGCGGCCAGCAGGGCGGCGGCGAACTTCACCGGGGCGTCGGCCCGGGGCCCGAACCGGCGCCACCCGCGGGCCACCAGCGGGGCGGCCAGCAGGACGAAGAGCGGGTGCGCCGACTGGAACCAGCCGGCCGGGACCTCGAAGCCGAGCACCTGGCGGTCGGTGTGCCGCTCGGCGAACAGGTTGAGCACCGAGCCGCCCTGGGCGAACAGCATCCAGAACGCGGAGGACGCCGTCATCAGCGCGGTGAACCCGCCGAGCCGGACGGGGGCCGGGCCGCGGCGCAGCGTGCGCAGGTACCAGAACGGCAGCAGCACGGTGCCCAGGCCGAGCACCGCGAGCGCGCCGGGCACCGCCCCGGCCGCGGCGGCCGCCGCCGCTAGCCCGCCGGCCAGGCCGGCCACCGGCACCGTGCGGCGCAGCACCCGGAGCGCCTCGGGGCGGGTCAGCGGACGCGCCGGGCGCCGCCCGTGCTCGCCGAACCGCCGTAGCCCCAGGGCGAATTGGGCCAGCCCCGCCAGCATGCCCGCGGCGGCCACGGCGAAGCCCAGGTGCCAGGCGACCTGCTCCGCGAGCAGCCCGGTGACCGCGGGCGCGATGAGCGCGCTGACCTGGATGCACAGGTAGAACCGGGCGAAGGCGGCCTCCCGGCGGGCCGGGTCGGGCCCGCTGACCGAGGCGACCAGCGCGGCGATCGCCGGTTTGACCAGACCGGTGCCCGCCACCACCAGCAGCAGCCCGCCGTACGGCGAGGCGGTCCAGGGGGTGGCGAGCACGGCGTGCCCGGCGGCGATCAGCGCGCCGCCGAGCAGCACCGCGCGGCGGGCGCCGAGCACCCGGTCGGCCAGCCAGCCGCCCGGCAGGCCGGCCAGGAAGCCGAGCGCCATGTACGCCGCGAACACCGCGGTGGCGTTCTGGGCGGACAGGCCGGCCCCGCCGCGGTCCTGGTCCGCCGTCAGGTAGAGCACCAGGATCGCGGCCATGCCGAAGAAGCTGAACCGCTCCCAGAGGTCGACCGCGAGCAGGGTGCCGAGCCCGCGCGGCCGGTCACCGGGGCGGCTGCCCCGGCCGGCCGGCCGCGCGGGCCCGGTCACCGGGGTGAGCGAGGTGTCCACCCCGGTCACCCGGCGGCCTTGACCGCCACCCCCGCCAGCATCGGGAGGTCCGCGTCCGGCTGCTCGCCGGGCTCGGGCCGCCAGAGCGGGGCCCGGACCACGCCGGGCGCGAGCAGCTCGTGCCCGGCGAACAGGGCGGTCAGCTCCTCGGTGCTGCGCCAGATCACCTGGCTGACGGCGCTGCGGTAGTTCTCGGCGGCCTGCGGGGCGGCCTGCGGCACCCGGTCCGCGCCGGCGTGCGAGAGCACCAGGTAACTGCCGGGCGCCAGGCGGTCGGTGTACTGCCGGATCAGCTTCAGCGGGTCGTCCCCGTCGGGGACGAAGTGCAGGACGGCGGCGAGCAGCAGCGCGACCGGCCGGTCGAAGTCGATCAGCGCCTCGGTCTCCGGCGCCGACAGGATCTGCTCGGGCCGGTACAGGTCGCCCTGGAAGACGGCGGCCCGGGGTTCGTCGGCCAGGATGGCCCGGCCGTGCGCGACCGCGACCGGGTCGATGTCCACGTAGACCACGGTGCTGGCCGGGTGGGCGGCCAGTGCGACGTCGTGGACGTTGCCCTCGGCCGGGATGCCGGAGCCGATGTCCAGGAACTGCCGGACGCCGAGCCGCGACAGCTCGCGGACCGAGCGGCGCAGGAAGGCGCGGTTGGCCCGCAGGGTGCGGACCAGTTCGGGGTTGCCGGCCGAGACCCGCTCGGCGAGCTCGCGGTCGACCGGGAAGTTGTGGGTGCCTCCGATCCAGTAGTCGTAGACCCGGGCGATGCTCGGGGTGTCGATGTCCACCTCGGCCGGTGCCCAGCTGGGACGTGCCATGGGAGTCTCCTGGCGGTGAGTGCGTGCGAGGGGTCGGGGCGGGGTCAGGCGGGGTGGACCGGGAGCTCCTCCAGGCCGCGCATCATCAGGCTCTGCCGGCGGCGGAGCCCGTCGGCCGGGCCGGCCAGCCGCAGGCCGGGGAAGCGCTCGAACAGCCGGCCGAGCACGATCTGCCCCTCCAGCCGGGCCAGCGGCGCGCCCAGGCAGTGGTGGATGCCGTGGCCGAAGGCCAGGCCGGCGGTGTTCGGCCGGTCCAGGTCCAGCCGGTCCGGGTCCTGGTGGCGGGCCGGGTCGCGGCCGGCCGCGGCCAGCGAGACGGTGACGAACTCGCCCGCCGGGATGAGCACGTCGCCGACCTTCACCGGCTCGGTGGTGAACCGCCAGGTGGCGTTGGAGACCGGCCCGTCGTAGCGCAGGAACTCCTCGATCGCGGCGGGCCAGAGCGACTCGTCCTCGGCCAGCCGGGCCCGGGCCCCCGGGTGGGTGAGCAGGGCCAGGGCGCCGTTGCCGATCAGGTTGACGGTGGTCTCGTGCCCGGCGACCAGCAGCAGGAAGGCCATCGGGATCAGCTCCTCGGCCGCCAGCCGGTCGCCCTCGTCCCCGGCGTGGACCAGGTCGCTGAGCAGGTCGTCGGCCGGCTCGGCGCGCTTGGCCGCGATCAGCGCCCGGAGGTAGCCGATCATCGCCACGTTGGCGTCCCGGACCTCCTCGGTGCCCGCGCCGGAGACCAGCAGGTTGGACCAGCGGCGGAAGTCGGCCCGGTCGTCCGGCGGCACTCCGAGCAGCCAGCAGATCACCGTGAACGGCACCGGGAAGGCCAGCGCCTCCATCAGCTCGACCCGCTCCCGCCCGGCGAAGCCGTCCAGCAGCCCGTCCACCAAAGCGGTGATCCGGGGCCGGAGCGACTCGACCCGGCGGGCGGTGAAGGCCCGGCCGACCAGGCGGCGCAGCCGGGTGTGGTCCGGCGGGTCGCTGTCGAGCATGTGGGCGGCCAACTCCTGCGGGAACTGGCTGCGTTCGCCCGCCTCCCGGAGGAACTCCTCCCGCTTCGCCGGGTCCACGAAGTTCTTCGGGACCAGCTGGAAGCCGACCCGCATGTCCTTGCTCAGCCGCGGGTCGGCGAGCAGCGCGCGGGCGTCCTCGTACCTGGTCACCAGCCAGGTGCGCAGCCCGTTCGGGGTGAGCACCGGGACGGCGCCCGCCGCCTCGCGCAGCTCGGCCAGGACGGCGTACGGGTCCTGGTGGAAGGCGGGGGTGAACAGGTCGAGCGGGGCCGCCGGGGTGGTGGGACGGGTCATGCGCCGGCTCCTGTCCGGTCCGGCTCGCGGCTGGTCGCGCCGTAGCTCGCGAGCTCTCGGTAGATCTCGAACGGCCGGTCCCGGCCGGTGTCGCGGAAGGGGCGCAGCGGGGCGGTCTGCTCGCGGTGCGCGGCCCCGCCCTCCCAGCGCTCGAAAGCCTCCCAGCCGTCCCAGCGGCTGACCACCACGAAGCAGTCCGGCCGGCCCGGCGCGGCGAGCAGCTTGTTGCCGAGCAGGCCCGGGGTGCCGGCCATCCGGCGGCTGGACTCGTGATAGGCCGTCAGCACCGCCGCCGGGTCGTCGCTCAGGTGGTAGAGCACCACCTCGACGGCGCCGGCCGTCACGGCGTGCCGTCGGCCGCGCCGGCCAGGGCGGCCACCACGTGCATGGTGGTCATCGAGCCGGCGCTGCGGTACGGGTGCAGCTTCCGGCGGTGCGTCAGGTGCCGGTCGCTGGTCTCGAACTCGCGGAACCGCGGCTCGTCGGTCCAGTCGCTGACGATCCAGTAGACGCCGCTCTCCTCGGCGCTGCGGGAGAGCCACTGGCCGAGGTTGGCCGGGTGGTCGGTGACCGAGTCGCCGACCTCCCGCCAGACCCGCTCGAAGTCGGCCTCCATGCCGGGGTTGATCTGCATCCGGAGCATCACCCGGAAGACCTGGTCGTCCATCAGATGCCCCCGTCCACGTTGACGGTCTCGCCGGTGACGTAGCCGGACAGGTCGCTGAGCAGGAACAGCACCGGGGCGGCCAGCTCGGCCACCGTGCCGAGCCGGGCCAGCGAGGTCTTCTGCGCGTAGGTGGCGCGCAGCGCCTCGGCGCGGTCGGCCGGCATCGCGTCGAAGGCCTCGGTCTCGATCACCCCGGGCGCCACCACGTTGACCCGGATGCCGCGCGGGCCGAGCTCCTTGGCGAGCGAGCGGGTCAGCCCGGTCATGGCCGCCTTGGCGGCGGTGTAGTGGGCCCGCAGCGGGATGCCCGCGGCGGCGCCCCGGGAGCCGATGTTGACGATCGAGGAGCCGGCCCCGAGCAGCGGCAGGCTCTGCTGGATCACCCGGTAGGCGGCGGTCAGGTTGGTGTCGATGATCCGGGACCACTCGTCCGCGGGCAGCTCGGCGAACGGGACGTGGCTGATCACGCCGGCGTTGTTGACCACCCCGTCGAGCCGGCCGTACCGCTGCTGGGCGAGCGCGGCCAGCCCGTCCACCTCGTCGATCCGGGCCACGTCGGCGCGGACCACGTGGTGCTCGCCCGGGGTCTCCTTGAGCTCCCGGACCAGGCTGTCCACCGCCTCGCCCTCCTGCCGGTAGCAGGTGAGCACGTCGGCGCCGGCCCGGGCGGCGGCCAGCACGATGCCGCGGCCGATGCCGCGGGTGCCGCCGGTGACCAGGATCTTCCTGCCGTGCAGTGCGATGTCCATGGGATTTCCTCCTGCGGGGGTGTCGGGGTCGGCGTGGGTGCCGGGGTCAGACGCAGCCGTCGGCGTGGATGTCCTGGCCGGTGATGTAGGAGGCCCGGTCGCTGCCCAGGAAGAGCACCAGCCGGGCGATCTCCTCCACGGTGCCGAGCCGGCCGAGTGCGGTGAAGGAGGAGAACAGGCGGCGCTGGTGCTCGGCGGCCTCGGGCGGCAGCTCGTCCAGGGCCTCGGTGGCGATCCGGCCGGGGGAGACGGTGTTGACCCGGATGCCCCGCGGGCCGAGCTCCCGGGCCAGCGAGCGGGTCAGCCCGACCAGCCCGGCCTTGACCGCGGTGTAGTGGGCGCCGCCGGCCATGCCGATCCGGGCCACGGTGGAGCCGAGGTTGACGACCGAGGAGCCCGGGCCGAGCAGCGGCAGGGCGCGCCGGGTCACCAGGTGAGCGGCCGTCAGGTTGCCCTGGACGGTGGCCGCCCACTCGGCGGGGTCGAGCTCGGGGTAGGGCACCGGCCGGAACGCGCCGGCGTTGTTGACCACCACGTCGAGCCCGCCGAGGCCGGCGTCGCACTCGTCCAGCAGCCGTTCGACGTCCCGCTCGTCGGCGGCGTCGGCGCGCAGCACCCGGTGCTTGCCGGGGGTCGCGGCCAGCTCCCGCTGGAGCGAGTCGACGGCCTCGCCGTCCTGCCGGTGGCAGGTCACCACGTCGGCGCCGGCCCGGGCGGCGGCCAGCACCACGCCGCGGCCGATGCCCCGGGTGCCGCCGGTGACCAGGAAGCGGCGGCCGGCCAGCTGCCGGTCGGCGCGGGCGGCGGCCTCCACCTTGGCCTTGATCAGGCGCAGTTGGACCAGGGTGTTGCGGTTCAGCCGGTCGGTCATCCCGGCGTCGTCGAGCGGGGCGCCGGGCTTCATCGCGAAGTCCTGCAGCCAGCGCATCCGGACCCCGTCGGCCTGCTGGACGTACTCCCAGCGGATGTCCATGTGCTCGAACGGGCCGGTCTCCACCCGGCGGGCCCGGACCGTGCGGGTGCGCGGGTCCGGGGTCCGCTCGGAGACCCAGCTCCACACCCGGCCGTTCTCGTCCGGGTGGAGCGCGAGCCGGAAGGTCACGGTGTCCCCGTCCCGCCCCAGGATCTCGGCGCTCGCGTACTCGCTGAACAGCCGCGGCCACTCCGCCACGTCGTTGGTCATCGACCAGACCAGCTCCATCGGGGCGTCGATGGTGATCGCGTTGTCGGTGTGCCCGGCCATCAGCGCACCACCTCGGCCAGCCGCGAGTTGACGTAGTCGACCACCTGACGCGGCGTCTCCTTCTGTTCGAACTCGCCGTCCGGGATCCTGAACCCGTACGCGCGCTCCACCCGGCTGGCCAGCTCCAGCAGGGCCAGCGAGTCGTAGCCCAGCTCGTCGAACGCCACGTCCGCGAGGTCCCGCCCCTCCGGTTCGCTCCGCTCGTCCGTACCGGCACCCGCGCGCAGGATCCGCAGCAGGTCCTCCACCGTGAACTCGGCCATCAGCAGCCGCCTCTCGTCGTCTCGGGTCACTTCGGGGGGTGCGGGCCGTCACCGGCGCCGACCAGCAGCGCGGAGGTGAAGCCGCCGTGGCCGCGGGCCAGCACCAGGGCGGTGCGCGGCCCGGTCGGCCGGGGCCGGTCCAGCACCAGGTCGATCTCCAGGCCGGGGGCCGGGCGGACCGGGCCGGCGGTGTGCGGGACCACGCCGGCCCGCAGGGCGAGCAGTGCGGTGGCGGTGTCCAGCGCCGCGCCGCCGGCGTAGAGCCGGCCGGTCAGGGTCTTCGGCGCCGTCACCGGCACCCCGCCGGGGCCGAACACCTCGGCGATCGCCCGGGCCTCGGCCGCGTCCTGCTCCGGCAGGCCGGAGGCGTCCGCGAACACCATGTCCACCGCCGCGGCGGCCAGGCCCGCGTCGGCCAGCGCGCGCCGGATCACGGCGGCCAGCACCGGCGGCCGGTCCGAGCCCGGCGGCGGGTCGAACCCGGCCGCGTAGCCCAGCAGTTCGCCGTGGTGCGGGGCCCCGCGCTCGGCCGCCCCGGTGGCGCTCTCCACCACCAGGAAGGCGCCGCCCTCGCCCGGCACGAAGCCGGTCGGGTTCTGGTCGAAGGGCAGGTAGGCCCGGTCCGGGTCGGTCCCGGTGGACAGCCCGCCGGTCGACAGCTGGGCCACCAGCCCGTACGGGCAGAGCGAGGCGTCGGTGCCGCCGCTGAGCACCAGCCGGGAGCCGGAGGAGAGCAGCCGCCGGGCCTGCCCGAGCGCGTCCAGGCCGCCGGCCTGCTCGCAGCAGAGCACCCCGCACGGGCCCCGCATGCCGTGCCGGATGGAGACCTGGCCGGTGGTCGCCGCGTAGAACCAGGCGATCGACTGGTAGGCCGTCACCCAGGACGGGCCCCGCTGGTAGAGCCGCTCCATCTCGTGCTGGCCGAACTCGGTGCCGCCGGAGGAGCTCGCGCTCACCACCGCCATCTCGTACTCGGGCAGGGCGGCCGGATCGGCACCGGCGTCGTCCAGCGCGGCGGCCGCGGCGGCCAGCGCGAAGTGCGTGAAGCGGTCGGTCTGCGGGACCAGCCGGCCCGGCACCTCCGCCGAGGTGGCGAAGCCGGGCACCTCCCCGGCCACGGTGACCGGGTAGCCGGTCGTGTCGAACCGGGTGATCCGGCCCAGGCCGCTCTTGCCCGCGAGCACCGACTCCCAGTGCTGCCGGGTGCCGGTCCCGGTCGGGGCCACCACGCCGATCCCGGTCACCACGGCCCGCCCGGGCCGTGCGGTGCCGATCCCCGAGGCGCTCACCGGGCCGCCCCCGCGGCCGGCCGGCCCAGCACCATCGCGGTCTGGAAGCCGCCGAACCCGCTGCCCACGCTGAGCACCCGGTCCATCCGGTGCTCGCGCGCGGTCACCGGCACGTAGTCCAGGTCGCACTCCGGGTCGGGGACCGCGAGGTTGGCGGTCGGCGGCACCACCTGGTGACGCAGCGCCAGCGCGCAGGCGGCGATCTCCAACGAGCCGATGGCGCCCAGCGAGTGACCGATCATCGACTTGATCGAGCTCACCGGCACCTCGTAGGCCCGGTGCCCGAGGCTGTGCTTGAACGCGGCCGTCTCGTGCCGGTCGTTCTGCTTGGTGCCGGAGCCGTGCGCGTTGACGTAGTCGATGGCGGACGGGTCGGTCCTGGCCCGGTCCAGCGCGACCCGGATCGCCTCGGCCATCTCCCGGCCGTCCGGCTTGAGCCCGGTCATGTGGAAGGCGTTGCTGCGCCCGGCGAAGCCGAGCACCTCCGCGTACACGGTGGCGCCCCGGCGGCGGGCCGCCGCCTCCTCCTCGATCACCAGCACCGCCGAGCCCTCGCCCAGGACGAACCCGTCGCGCCGGCCGTCGAAGGGCCGCGAGGCGTGCTCCGGGTCGGCGTTGTTGGGGGTGGTCGCCTTGATCGCGTCGAAGCAGGCGAGGGTGATGGGGGACAGCGGGGCGTCGGTGGCCCCCGCGAGCACCACGTCGGCGCTGCCCTCCTCGATCAGCTGCACGCCGTGCCCGATCGAGTCCAACCCCGAGGTGCAGCCCGTGGAGACCAGCGCCACCGGCCCCTCGGCCCCGACCTGCCAGGCCACCTCGACCGCCAGCGAACTGGGCACCATGTACCCGTACAGGTGCGGGACGCCGTAGCTGTGGTCCACCAGCCAGTCCCGGCCGTGGTCGGAGAGCACCGTGTACTCCTCCTCCAGGCCCATCGTGCAGCCGACCGCGCTGCCGACCGACACGGCGACCCGGCCGGGCTCGACGGCGGCCAGGTCGAGGCCGCTGTCGGCCACCGCCTCCCGCGCCGCCACCACGGCGAACTGGGCGGCCCGGTCCATCCGCCGGACCTCCCGCGGGCCGAGCCCGGCCGCCCGCGGGTCGAAGTCGCACTCGGCGGCGACCTGCGAGCGGAAGCCCGCCGGGTCGAACAGGCTGATCCGCCGGGTGGCCGTGCGCCCCGAGGCCAGCAGGTCCCAGTAGGCCTCCTTGCCGATGCCGCCCGGCGCGACCACCCCGACACCGGTGATGACGGCCCGTCGGGTCACCGTGCGCCCCCGACGTCCGGATTGCCGGCGCCGGCGTTCAGCGGCTGCTCGGTGTCGATGTGGCCGAGTTCCGGCCGGGGGGCCAGCGGCGAGAGGTGGAACACCGCCTCGGCCGGGACGGTCCCGGTGTTGACCAGCCGGTGCCGGACCCCGATCGGGACCAACAGCGAGTCCCCGGAGGTGAGTTGGACCGGCTCGTCGTCCAGCGTCATCTCCAGCCGGCCCCGCACCACGTGCAGGAACTCCTCGGAGTACGGGTGCAGGTGCTCGGTGACGTACTCGCCCGGGGCCAGCGTCAGCCGGCCGCCGAAGCCCGAACTGCAGCCCACCGTCTTCGGGCTGAGCGTCACCCGGATGTCGCCGCCGCGCTTGGTGTTCGCCTCGACCGCGGCGGCCGCCACCTTGACCACGGGCCCGGTCACGCGCCACCGCCCAGGTTGGCGCGGGTCGGCCGGGTGATCTCCGCACCGCCGTCCGGCGTCCAGGAGTAGAACGGGACGGCCATCGCGTCCTTGGGCTCGCGCCAGTCGGGGTCGAACGGCGTGATGAACTCGCCCAGCCGGGTGTTGATCTCGTGGTACCTCGGGTGGCTGCGGGCCCGGTAGAGGTTGGGCGCGATGTCCTGCTCGGCCTCGACCAGGTGGAAGTACAGGTTGTGGAAGGCGAACAGGGTCCGCCTGGACACGCCCACCAGATGGGGGAGTTCGGTGCCGTCCGAGTCGGCGAAGACCTGCGCCACGCCCTCGGCGTCGGCGAGGTCCATCCTCGCCACGATCAGCGTTCGATGCACGGTGCCTCCTTGCTCGTCGCTACCCGACCCATGCTGGTGGGCGGTGTTCGAGGGACTCTCGAAGCCCTCTGGAGGGCCGACGGGCGCGGCCGGTGGGCGCGGACGCCCTTGGGCCCCGGACGCAGCCGGGCCCGTCGCGCCGGGCGGCGCGACGGGCCTGGAGGGTGGTGCGGGTGTGGGGGTGCGGTGCGCGGTGCGGTCAGCCGCGGCTGACCGGGCGGGAGAGCAGGACGGCGGTGACCGGTTCGTAGCGGGCGGCCGGGGCCGGGTCGTCGTCGCCCCACAGCAGCAGCAGGGCCTGCCGGGTGAGCCGCGGCACGATGTACACCGGGGCGGCCCCGGACTCCCGTTCCTCGGCGCTGACCGGCAGTTCGTCGACCAGGTGCCCGTCCACCAGGTCCTCCAGCAGCGTCTCGGCGTCCTCCGCTCGCCGAGACAGCAGCTTCGCCGCGTCGTCCGCCCGCCAGCACCGGCGGTTGCGCTCCGCCAGCAGGTGCAGCAACTTGCGGTGCGGCTCGGGCAGGTGACGGTAGCTCGACCCCACGGTGCCGGCCAGCGACTGGGTGCCGGCCGGCAGGCCCAGCAGCACCGACTGGTTGCTGCGCAGCCGCTCGGCCAGCCGCGCCGCCGACCAGCCGGGCCGGGCCGCGAGCCGGGCCGCGACCGCCCGGACCACCAGCGGCAGCCCCTCGCACATCCGCAGCAACTCGTGCGCGGCGGCCGGTTCGTCCTCCCAGCGCCGCCCGCCGGCGACCCGGTTGTACAACCGCAGCGAGTCGTCGGTGGAGAGCGCGGAGAGCACCACCTTGCGTCCCATGCCGAGGGTGTGCGCCCGGTACCGGTTGGTGGCGATCACCGCGCACCCGGAGCCGCCCGGGATCAGCGCGCGCAGCTGGGAGGCGGCCAGCACGTCGTCGACCACCACCAGCACCCGGCGGTCGGCGGTCCAGCTGCGCAGCAGCCGGCTGAGGTCGTCCAGCCCGGTCGGCAGCTCGTCCCGGCGCAGGCCCAGGGAGCCCAGGGCGGCGGCCAGCACCTCGGTGAGCTGGGCCGTGCCGTTGCCCACCGCGGTCAGGTCGACGTAGAGCTGGCCGTCCGGGAAGTAGCGCCGGAGCCGGTGGGCGGCGCGGATCGCGAACGCGGTCTTGCCCACGCCGGGGGCGCCGTGCACCTCCACCACCCGGGTGCCGGGCTCGGCCCGCCGGGAGTCGCCGAGGTAGCTCTCCAGCTCGGCGAGCTCCTCCTGGCGTCCGACGAAGTCCCCGATGTCGGCCGGGAGTTGGGCCGGGCTGAGCAGGGCCGGCCGCTGCGGCGCGGTCCGGCCGGCGCCGGCTCTGGCCGGGGTGGCGGGCCGGCCGCGGTCGGCCAGCACCTCCTGGTGCAGCTGCTGGAGCGCGGCCGAGGGCTCCAGTCCGAGGTCGTCCACCAGTCGGGCGCGCAGGGTGCGGAACACGTCCAGTGCCTCCGGCCGTCGGCCGTTGCGGTGCAGGGCCCGCATCAACTGGTCGGCGAAGGCCTCGTGGGTCGGGTGGGCCCGGAAGGCCGTCGACAGCTCGTCCAGCACCGCGTGGTGCCGGCCGAGCTCCAGCTCGATCGCGAACCGGCGCTCCATCGCGTTGCGGCGGTGCTCCTCCAGCTGGGTGGACCAGGCGGCCAGCCGCCGGCTGCCGGTCACGTCGACCAGGGCCGCGCCCTGCCAGGTCCCCAGGGCCTCGGCGAGGGTGTCGGCCGCCTGCCGTGCCCCGCCGGCCCGGTGCTCGCCCCGGCTGCGCTCCACCAGCCGCTCGAAGCGGTAGGCGTCGACGGTCCGGTTGTCCTCCAGCTGGAGTTCGTAGCCGCCGACCCTGGTCAGCAGGGCGGGGCGGCCGGTCGGCGGACAGGACGCGAACGGGGCGCCGGCCTGCCCGGTGGCCAGCCGCAGCCGGCGGCGCAGCTGGTAGATGTAGGTCTGAAGGGTCGTCAGCGCGCTGAGCGGGGGGTGGTCCTCCCAGAGCTCCTCGCACAGCTGGTCGACGCTGACCAGGGTGTTGGCGTTGAGCACCAGCAGCGCCAGCACCTGGCGGAGCTTGGGGGCGGACGGAGTGACGTCCTCGCCGTCACGATGGACGCGGAGCGAGCCCAGAATTCCGATCTCCAGCATGGCACATCCTCATTTCAGCCACATTCGCACCTGGCAATCAGGGTAGAGTCGAGCGTGAAATCAAAAGTCCGCCAATTGCCTTTTCGATGTTCGTTTCCCGGGAGGCGGTGGCCGCCTCGCACCAGGAGATGAGCGGCTCTGCGCCGCCGGAAGCCGGTGGGAGGCAACCGGAGATTGTGCCTCCACCTGGCTATTTTCTCCCCCGAGTTCGTCTGCCACCATATTCGGCCGGATGCATATATGGCAAGGGCGGCTCAAAATCAAGTCACCGGGGAATGCAATCCGGACGAATGTGGTGGCCGAGGTGTGACGCCTCCATGTCAGATCCGCAGGTCGACCCGGTACTCGGTGAGCCAGGTGTCGAGCTGGATCATCATCTCCATGCTGGCCCGCTCCACCCAGGCGAACGCCCCGCTGGGCGCGCTGCCGGCGGCCAGCGCGGCCCTGGTCGCGGCGGTGTCCAGCAGCGGCGCGACCGCCGCCCCGCGGTCGGCCGCCAGCTCGGCGAACCGGGCCCGCAGCCGCTCCCCGTACTCGGCCTCCTGGGTGGTCGGGTAGGCGCTTTTGCGCCGGTTCAGCACCGGCTCCGGCAGCAGGTCGGCGACCGCCGCCCGGAGCAGGCTCTTCTCCTGGCCGTTCACCCGCTTCAGTTCGGCCGGCACGTTGTAGACGTACTCCACCAGCGCCCGGTCGCAGAACGGCGGCCGCAGCTGCACGCCGTGCGCCATGCTCATCCGGTCCGCCCGGTCCAGGTGGGTCGGCGCCCAGCGGGTCAGCGCCAGGTAGCTGACCTCGCGGGCCCGGCGCTCGGCCGCGCTCTCGCCGGCCACGTGCGGCACCTCGGCCAGCGCGTCGCGGTAGTGCTGGTCGGCGTACTCCAGGAAGTCCAGCTCCTTGCGCAGCCCGAGGTCCACCAGCGAGCAGCCGAGCCCGCCGGCCGCCGCGTCGTGCCCGCGCTCGAAGGAGACCCACGGGAAGGTGCGGGAGTTGCTGTGGCCCGGGTCGTACGCCCAGAAGTACCCGTTGAACACCTCGTCGGCGGTCTCGCCGGACAGCACCGCCGTCACCCCCGCCCGGCGCAGCGCGGCGAAGAACAGCAGCAGCGAGACGTCCATGTCGCCGAGCGGCGACGGCCCGTCCTGGCTGCGCAGCGCGGCCGCGTGCACCTGACGGTCCGCCAGCGCGGCGGTGTCCAGCAGGACCTCGGTGTGCTCGGTGCCGATGTGCCGGGCGGCCAGCTCGGCGAACGGCGCGTCCGGGGTGGCCCGCATGGTCGGGTGCGGCTGGAAGTTCTCGGTGTAGCCGGTGAAGTTCACCGAGAAGGTGCGCAGCGGGCCGCCGCCGGACTCACCGAGGGTCCGCCGGGCCAGCGCGGTCAGCGCGCTGGAGTCGATGCCGCCGGAGAGCATCGCGCCGACCGGGACGTCCGCCCGCAGGTGCCGGGCCACCGAGCCGGCCAGCAGCTCGCGCACCGTGGCGACGGTGGTCCGCAGGTCGTCGGTGTGCGGCCGGGCCGGCAGCGACCAGTAGCGCTGCTCGACCGGGCCCTCCCGACGGACCGTCAGCAGGTGGCCCGGGAGCACCTCGCGCATGCCCCGGAACACGCCGGTGCCCGGCTTGCGGCTGTGCGCGAACAGTTCGCGCAGCCCGTCCGGGTCCACCACCGGGCGCACCTCCGGATGGGCCAGCAGCGCCTTCGGCTCGGAGCCGAACAGCGCCCCGGTGGCGGTCGGGTAGTAGCAGAGCGGCTTGACGCCGAGCCGGTCGCGGGCCAGCAGCAGCTCCTGCCGGCGGACGTCCCAGAGCGCCAGCGCGAACAGGCCCTCCAGCCGGGGGAGGAACCCGGTGCCCCACTCCAGGTAGGCGTGCAGCGCCACCTCGGCCTCCGAACGGCCCGTCAGCCGGTGGCCCCGGGCGGCCAGTTCGGCGGCCAGCTCGACGTGGTTGGTGACCGCCCCGTCCAGGGTCAGCACCGCCACCGGACGGCCGTCGTCGGCGAACACCGCGGGCTGCGCGCCCCGTTCGAGGTCGAGCAGCGCGAGCCGCCGGTGCGCCAGCGCGGCCGGCCCCCCGGTCCACTCGCCGGCGCCGTCCGGCCCGCGGTGCGCCAGCACCGCGGACATCGCCCGCAGGGTGCCGGCCTGCCCGGCCGCGTCCCGCTCGAAGTCCACCCAGCCCGTGATCCCGCTCATCGTGCAGTCCTCTCGTCGCGTCCGATTCCGGTACGGTTCACGGCCGTTCGCCGGCGGCCGGGCCCCAGGTGCCCGCCTCCGGCACCACGTCCACCAGGGCCAGGCCGTCGGCCGCCACGGCGGCCCGGAACGCGGCCAGGTCCGGGACGGCGGTGACCACGACGCCCAGCCGCCGCCCGGCCGCGTCGCCGTAGCGCCGGTACAGCTCCAGGTAGCCCCGGGCGGTCCGCTCGGCGTCCCCGTCCAGCCGGAAGCGGACCGGGCCGCGCAGCCCCTGCCAGGTCAGCTCGCCCGCCGCGCCGCCCGCGAAGTTGTGCCGCCAGCCGCTGCCGGTGGCGACCACCAGGCCCCCGTCCAGCCGGTGCACCCCGGCCGGCACGGTGTACGGGCGGCCGCTGCGGCGCCCGGTGAAGTGCAGCAGTGCCAGGTGCCGCGCCACCGGGCCCGGATCGGGCAGCGCGAGCAGCTCGCGCATCCGGTCGTCCGCGCCGTCCCGGTCCGGCCCCCCGGGCAGCGCCCGCCGGACGGTGCCGCCGGTCACGACAGCACCACCGCGGCCGCGGTCAGGGTGCAGCCGGCCAGCGCGCAGCAGGTGCGCACCAGGTGCCAGTCCCGCCACTGCGGCCGGGGGTCCTGCCAGTCCGGGCCGAGGTCGGCCGGCCCGGTGGCCTTCACCCGCCGGTTGATCGGCACGTTCCTGGTCTGCGACACCACCGCCACCCCCGCCATGCACAGCACCGCCGCGCCGAACAGCAGCCGCGGGGCGCCGTCGGCCCGGAGGGCCAGCACCAGGTCGACCAGGACGGACCCGGCCACCACGAAGGGCATGATCCGGTCGTAGCGGCGCCCGAGCAGCTTGTGGGTGGCCACGTACCGCTCCGGCGTCATCGCGATCAGCGCGGGCACCACGCTGACCGCCACCGCGAACAGCACCCCCGCCACCAGGCCGGTGCCCACCAGCACCGCCACGCTCATGGTCTCCAGCACGCTCCCCGTCACCCTCTCCGTCCGTCGGCCGGTACCTGACGAAGCATCACCGGATCGGCTGGGGCAGCGCTCGAATCCGCCTGGGACGTGGTAGGGCGCCGGGGCCGGCGGCTCGCCCGCGCCACCAGCCCGGTTCCAGCGCCCCGGTGTTCGCTTCGCCCGGCAGGGCTCGCATCACAGGCAACCGAAGGGAGCGGACATGGCCGACGAGACGACCGAGGTCCTGATCGTGGGCGGCAGCATGGTGGGTCTGGCCCAGGCCCTCTTCCTGGCCCGGCAGGGCATCCGGCCGGTCCTGGTGGAACGGCACACCGAGGTCTCGGCACACCCCCGGGCGCAGGCCGCCAGCCCGCGCACCATGGAACTGCTGCGGGCGCTCGGCCTGGAGCAGCGGGTGCGCGAGCGCGAGACGCCCGGCGCCCAGTACGGCGACATCCTCCAGGTCGAAACGCTGGCCGGGGCCGAACTCGGCCGCTTCGACGGCCCGTTCCGGCACGACCCGAACGAGGTCGGCACCACCGGCTGGACCCTGATCGGGCAGGACCGGCTGGAGCCGGTGCTGCTGGACCGGGCCCGCGAGCTGGGCGCGGACGTCCGGTTCGGCACCGAGCTGGTGAGCCACCGTCAGGACGCCGACGGCGTCACCTCGGTGCTGCGCGACCTGCGCGACGGCAGCGAGCGGACGGTGCGCAGCCGGTACCTGGTGGCCGCCGACGGCTTCCGGGCCGCGATCCGGGAGGGCCTGGGGATCGGCACGCACGGCCGGGGCGTGCTGGGGCAGCAGATGAGCGTGGTCTTCCACGCCGACCTCGGCCCGTACGTCGCCGGGCGCAGCTTCTTCCTCTGCTTCGTCAGCAACGACCGGGTCAAGGGCGTGCTGGGCCGGCTCGGCGGGCCGGACTCGGACCGCTGGGTGCTGGCCCCGAGCCTGCCGCCGGGGGCCAGCCACCGGGAGTACTCCGCCGAGGAGTGCGTGGAGCTGGTCCGGGCCGCCGTCGGGGTGCCGGAGCTGGCGGTCGAGGTGGAGTCCTCGACCAGCTGGGAGATCGCCGCCCGGGTCGCCGACCGGTTCCGGGACGGGCGGGTGCTGCTGGCCGGGGACTGCGTGCACGTGATGCCGCCCACCGGCGGCTTCGGCGGCAACACGGGCATCCAGGACGCGCACAACCTGGCCTGGAAGCTGGCCCTGGTGCTGCGCGGCCAGGCCGGCCCCGAGCTGCTGGACAGCTACGAGCAGGAGCGGGCGCCGGTCGCCGGGTTCACCGTGGAGCAGGGCGTGATCCGCTACCTCCAGCGCAGCGGGCTGGACGCCGAGGTGGCGGCCCGTCACCGCCCGGAGACCACCGTGCTGTTCGGCCACGTCTACCGCTCCGGCGCGGTGCTCGCCGAGGACGGCCCGGACGACGGCGCCCCGGTCGAGGACCCGGTGGTGCCCTCCGGCCGCCCCGGCACCCGGGCCGCCCACCTGCCGCTGGTGGTGGACGGCCGCACCGTCCCGCTGCACGACCTGCTGACCGGCGGCTTCCTGCTGCTGGCCGGCCCGGCCGGGGCCGGCTGGGAGCCCGCCGCGGCGGCCGTCCGGGCCGCCACCGGGCTGGACCTGACGGCCCGTCGGGTCGGCGCCGAGGAGCCGCCGGAGACGGTCGAGCGCTTCCTCAAGGCGTACGGGGTCGGCCCGGCCGGCGCCGCGCTGGTCCGGCCGGACGGGTTCATCGGCTGGCGGACCACCGCGCTCCCGGCCGACCCGGCCGAGGCCCTGGGCACGGTACTGGCCAGGCTGCTGCGGCCCTGACGGCCCGTCGGGTCGGCGGTGCGGCGGCCTCGCGGCCCGACGGCACGACGGAAGGGGCGCCCGGCAACCGGGCGCCCCTTCCGTCGTACCCGCGTCAGTCGCGGTCGAGCAGCGTGCGCAGCGCGCCGGTCACCGCCTCGTCGGGGGCGGTGTCCCGGCCGGTGGAGCGCCAGGCCACGAAGCCGTCCGGCCGGACCAGCGAGGCACCGCCGAGCGGCAGCCCGTACCGGGCCCGGAACGCCCCCTCCGGATCGGTGAACTCCCCGTCCGGGCCGATCCGGTGGACCGCCAGCGGCACGCCGAGCCGGCCGGCCCCGGCCACCGCCCGCTCCGTCCAGTCGCCCGCCGCGCCGTCGGCCAGCAGCACGAAGCCGTCGCCGAACAGGTCCAGGCAGGAGACCGGGCCGTGCGGTCCGCCCAGCACCAGGTGCGGCGCCCGGGCCCCGGGCCGGCCGGTCGGCCGGGCGGGTTCCTCGAACGGTCCGGCGTCGGCGCCCGGTTCGGCGGCGAACGCCCCCGCCGGGTAGCGGTAGCCGAAGGTCACCGTGGTCTCGTCCAGCAGGTCGGCGGCCACCTCCTGGAACTGCTTGCCCTCCCGCACCGCGAACCGCAGCATCGCCTGACGCACCGTCTGCTCGGCGACCGGGCGGCGCTCGGCCTGGTAGCTCTCCAGCAGCCCCGGGCCCGCCTGCCCGGCCAGCACCAGGGCCAGCTTCCAGGCCAGGTTGTACGCGTCCTGGATGCCGGTGCTGGCCCCGAACGCGCCGGTCGGCGGCATCACGTGGGCCGCGTCGCCGGCCACGAACACCCGGCGGGTGGCGAAGGCGTCCGCGACCCGGGCCGAGATGTCCCAGGACGGCAGGTGGGTCGACTCCACCTTGAGCGCCAGCTCCGGCACCCCGACCGCGGCCCGGATCACCGCGGTGCAGCGCTCCTCGGTGAAGTCCTCGGCCCGCTGCCCGCGGTCCGGGAAGTAGGAGACGTTGAGCACCCAGCGCCGGTCGTTGTCGATCGGGATCAGGGTGCCCCGGACCTCCGGGTTGTTGACGTACGCGGCGATGATCCGGCGGCCGCGCAGCGCCTCGGTCAGGTCCGCCTCGAAGAACACCGAGACCAGGTTGGTGATGGTGCCGGGGCCGGCCGCGCCGATCGAGAGCAGCTCGCGGACCGGGCTGCGGCTGCCGTCCGCCGCGATCAGGTACGCGGCCCGGAGCTCCTCCGACCGGCCGGTGGCCAGGTCGGTCACCCGGGCCCGTACCCCGTCCTGATCCTCCGTCACCGCGTCCACCCGGGTGTGGAAGCGGACGTCGGCGCCGACCTCGACGGCCCGCGCCCGCAGGATCGGCTCCAGCTGGTTCTGGTCGATCAGGGTCCACTGGGTCGGGCTGATCCGGCCGATGTCCTCGGGCGTGGCGTTGGGCATCCGCACCCGCTCCGCCCCGGCCAGCGTCTCCACGTGCACCAGGTCGGTGTTGCCGGAGATCGGCGAGCGCCCGGCCCGGACCTGCTCCTCGATGCCGACCGCGCGGTACAGCTCCATGGTGCGCGGGTTGATCGCCCGGGCCTTCGGGTGGGTGGAGGTGTCCGGATGCCGCTCGACCAGGATGGCCCGGACGCCGTGGTGGGCCAGGAACACCGCCGCCGACAGGCCGGTCAGCCCGCCGCCGACGATCAGGACCGGGGGCCGCTCCGCGTTCACGCCGCCTCCTTGCGGGCCGTCACCAGGGTGTGGGTGCCGAGCAGCGGCTCGGCCGTGTCGCCGGTGAAGCCGGCCTCGCGGAGCCAGGACCGGCAGTCGCCGACCCGGTACTCGGAGCCCTCCGGGCTGACGAGGCGCATGTGCAGGCTGCTCAACAGCCGCTCCGGGTCCCGTCGTTCGTCGTCGATCATCCGGTCGTAGACCAGCACCGCGCCGCCCGGCCGGACCGCCCCGGCCACCCGGCGGAGCAGCTCCAGCCGTCGCTCGTCGGAGAAGCCGTGCAGGATGTGGCCGAGCACCACCACGTCGGCCTGCGGCAGCTCGTCGGTGAAGAAGTCGCCGCCGACGAAGGAGACCCGGTCGGCCAGGCCGAGCCGGCCGATGTGCTCGGTGAACAGCGGCCTGGTGCGCTCCAGGTCGAAGCAGACCGCCTTCAGGTGCGGATGGGCCCCGGCCAGGACGGCGGCCAGGTTGCCCCGGGCCCCGCCCAGGTCCACGAAGGAGCCGTGCCGGGCCCAGTCGATCCGGCCGGCCAGCTCGGCGCCCATCCGGTCGCTGTACGCGTCCAGCCCGGCCAGGAAGCGCTTCATCTTGGCCGGGTCCCGGTGCCGGTCGCCGACGAAGCCGCCCTTGTCCGGGTCCAGGTGCTGCGGCTCGCCGGTGCGCAGCGCCTCGCCGAGCCGGCCCCAGGTCCCGTACAGGGTCTCGTTGGTGAGCTCCACGAAGCCGCCCAGGTAGGAGCCGGAGCCCGGTACCAGGTAGGCCTCGGCGAGCGGGCCGTTGCGGTAGCGGTCGCCGGTGCGCTCCAGCAGGCCGAGGCCGGTCAGCGCGTCCAGGAAGTCGTCCGCCATCCGCGGGTGCAGCCCGGTGCGCCCGGTCACCTCGGCGGCTCCGGCGGGCCCGGCGGCCAGTGCGTCGAACACGCCGAGCGTGACGGCGCTGTGCAGCACCTTGGCCGCGCAGTCCGCGATGGTCAGCCGGATCAGCGGGCCGGGGTCCACCCGGCCGGCCGTCCTCGGGTCCTCGGTCGTCGTCACGCACGCCTCCTGGTCTCGGTGCCGTCGGGTCCTGCCCCGACCTTCGCGGGCGGCCGTCGAGGCGGGCTCGAAGCCCGCTGTAACTCCGGCGGGCCGTGGGCGGGGCGGGCCGGGGCCGGCCGGAACGCCGACGGGCCGCCCGCCGGAGGTGTCCGGCGGGCGGCCCGTGGTGCGGGTCGACGGTGCGTCAGGAGTGCTGCTCGGCGGGCTGTTCGTGGCCGTGACCGTGGCCGCCCTCACCCTCGCCGTGGCCGCCCTCGCCGCCGCCGCCCCAGGTGCGCAGCGGCAGGTCCTTCATCAGCAGGGCGCAGACCAGGCCGACCGCCAGGACCGGGACGGTGGCCAGGAAGACCGGGCTGAGCGCCGCGGCGTAGGCCTGCTCGACCGCCTGGCGGGTGGTGTCCGCGAGCCGGTCCAGCACCTCGTGCGAGGCGAGCGAGTCGGTGCTCACCCCGTTCAGCCCGCCGGCCGGCACCCGGGCGGTGAGCTCCTCGGTGAGCCGGTTGTAGAAGATCGCGGCGAACACCGAGATCCCCAGCGTGCTGCCGAGCTGGCGGGAGAACGCGACGGTGGCGTGCACCGCGCCGATGTCGTCGCGCGGCGCGGTGTTCTGCGCGGCCATGGTGAGCACCTGCATGTTGAGGCCGGCCGCGACGCCGAAGACCAGCATGTAGCCGATCACCACGGCCCGCGGCGTCCCGGTGTCCATGGTGGAGAACAGCAGCGCGCCGACGATGCCGGTGGCCATGCTGGCCACCGGGTACCACTTGTAGCGGCCGCTCCTGGTGATCAGCTTGGTGGAGACCACCGAGGCGGCGACCAGACCGGCCATCATCGGCAGCAGCACCAGCCCGGACATGGTCGGGGTGGCGCCGGTGGCGACCTGGACGTACAGCGCGAGGAAGACCACCGCGCCGAGGAAGACCACCCCGGCGGCGGCGCTGACCAGCACGCTGACCGAGAAGGTCGAGTCGCGGAACAGGTGCAGCGGGATCACCGGCTCGGCGGCCCGCCGCTCGACGGCCACGAACAGCCCGCCGAGCACCACCGCGACGGCCCCCAGGCCGAGGATCTGCGGCGAGGTCCAGTCGTACTTCCCGCCGCCCCAGCTCGCCACCAGGGTGAGCGCGACGATGGCGCCGCTGAGGGTGAGGAACCCGGCGTAGTCGATCTTCGCCCGCCTGGTCTTCGGCGGCAGGTGCAGGAAGGCGGCCAGCATGCCGAGCACCAGCAGGCCCAGCGGCAGGTTGACCAGGAACACCCAGTGCCAGCTGAGCAGGTCGGTGAGCACCCCGCCGACGGCGGGGCCGGCCACCGCCGCACCGGCGAAGACCATGCCGAACATGCCGTAGTACTTGGCGCCCTCGCGCGGGCTGAACAGCTCGCCGATGATCGCCAGCACCGAGACGAACAGGCCGCCGGCGCCCAGGCCCTGGACGACCCGGAAGGCGATCAGCTGCTCCATCGACTGGGCCGCGCCGCTGAGCAGCGAGCCGAGGATGAAGATCACGACGGCGGCCAGGAAGACGGTCTTGCGGCCGAACAGGTCACCGAGCTTGCCGTAGACCGGCGTGGTGACGCTGCTGGTGATGATGTAGGCGGTGGTGACCCAGGCGAACAGGTCGAGCCCGCCCAGGTCGCCGACGATCCTGGGCAGCGCGGTGGCCACCACCTGGGAGTCGAGCATGGCCAGGAAGATCGCGAGCATGCAGGCGAAGATCACCGGCTTGATCCGGGTGCCGGGCGGCGGGCCGGCCGCGGGCGGCCCTTCCCCGGGGCGGGTGGTCGGAGCTGACACGGGTCTGCCTTTCGAGCGGTGTGATCAGGGTGGTGCGGCGGCCTGTGCCGCCGCGGATGGAGCTAGGGGCTGTCTCCTCGATGGGGCCGGGGCCGCGCCGCCGGGGCACGCACCTCGCCGGCTTCTCGTCGGTCGCCGATGCTCCGCATGGGCTCCCTCCTCGGCGCCGCCGAGCCACGCACCCCAACGACGCGGCCTGATCCGACCCCATCAAGGAGACAGCCCCGGTCCCCGACCTGCCGGCCGTGGTGCGACCGGTGTCATTTCGGATGTGTCCGACCAGGGGAGTGGGGCTGGGGGGTGGCCGGTCGCGTACGGGGGTGCCGCGACCGGCCACCGGCTGAGGGAGCGTCAGGGGACCAGGACGACCTTGCCGAGCTGGGCCCGGGCCTCCATCAACTCGTGGGACTTGACGGCGTCCTCGAGCGGCAGGCGCTCGTGCACCACCGGCTTGACCCGGCCCGAGCGGATCATCTCCAGCAGGTCGCGCTGACCCGCGGCGATGGCCTCCGGCCGGTTGTAGAGCATGGCGTAGAGCGCGAAGCCCGCCACGGTCTTCATCCGGCTCAGCATCAGCGGGTTGACCGGCTGGATGTCGCCGCTGGCCGAGCCGTAGAAGACCAGCCGGCCGAACTGGGCGGTCAGCGCGACGCTCTTGGTGAGGATGTCGCCGCCGACGGTCTCCAGCACCACGTCCGCGCCGCGGCCGTCGGTGGCGGCCCGGACCTGGTCGTCCCAGTCGGGGTCGGTGTAGTTGATCGCCACGTCGGCGCCGAGCGCGCGGACGAAGTCCAGCTTGGCCGCGGTGCTGGCGGTGGCGATCACCTTGCCGGCGCCCATCGCCTTGGCGATCTGCACCGCGAGGTGGCCGACCCCGCCGGAGGCGGCGTCGATCAGCACCGTCTCGCCGGGCTTGAGCTGGCCGGCCTCCTTGAGCGCGTGGTAGGCGGTCTGGGCGGGGCTGGGCAGCAGGGTGGCCTCGGCGGCGTCCATGTCCTGCGGGATGGTGATCAGCCAGGCGGCGTCGGCCGTGACGTAGTCGGCGTAGGCGCTGTGGTCCACGTCCACCACCACCCGGTCGCCGACCTTGACGTTGGTGACGCCCTCGCCGAGCGCCTCGACGGTGCCGGCGACGTCGCCGCCGGGGGCGCCGGGCAGACCGGCGTGACCGCCGATCGGGATGCCCTGGCGGCGCTGGACCTCGGCGAAGGTGACGCCGATGGCCTCGGAACGGATCAGCACGTGGCCCGGCCCGGGCTGCGGCTTCTCCGCCTCCTCGACACGCAGCACCGACGGAGCTCCGTGCTCGTAGTGGCGGACGATTCGCATGTGGTTCTCCTTTGATGACGTATGCACTTGTATGTTGGCATGCATGCGTTTGCGAGTCTACATATTTCGGTGGGCCGCGCAAGACCGGCCGGGGTCAGACGGTGCCGAACCAGCGCGCGAGCGCCTCGCGCAGCCCGTCGCGGAGCTCCTCGGCCGAGGCGTCCCGGTCGGCGGCCCAGGCCACGTAGCCGTCGGGGCGCACCAGCAGGCCGGCCAGGCCGGGCTCCTGGTCGCACTCGGCCACCACGTGCCGCACCCGGCCGCCCCAGGAGACGCCCTCGGCCCACTCCTCGTGGACCCGGGCCAGCTCGGGGCGGGCCGCCAGGTCGAGCAGCAGGCCGGTGCCGCGCTTGAGGTACTCGGGCAGCGTGCTCTTGCCGTCGGCGGTGCGCAGCTCCAGGTCGCGGGCGAAGTCGCCGAGCAACCGGTGCTCCGGGCCCGGGAGTCGGTACCGCACCGTGACGCCGCTGAGCATCTCGGCCAGGTGCCGGTTGACCTGGTCCTTGCGCATCAGGTCGGTGAACAGCTCGCGCAGCTCGGTGACGTACGGGTCGGGGTTCATCAGCGCGATCTGGGCCCGGGTGTTGGCCAGCACCCGGCGGGCCGGCTCCTGCCGCTCCCGGTCGTAGCTGTCCAGCAGGCCCTCGGCGGCCCAGCCGTGCACGGTGGCGGCCAGCTTCCAGCCGAGGTTGAGCGCGTCCTGGAGGCCGAGGTTGAGGCCCTGGCCGCCGACCGGGAAGTGGGTGTGGGCGGCGTCGCCGGCCAGCAGGATCCGGCCCTCCCGGTAGCGGTCGGCCTGGCAGGCCGAGTCGGTGAACCAGGACAGCCAGCGGGCGTCGCGGGCGCCGAGGTCGTCGCCCCAGATCTCCCGCAGGCTGGCGGTGAGTTCGTCCAGGGCGAGCTCCGAGCCGGGCTCCTTGCCCTGCTCGAAGTCGAAGGTGGCGACCCGGTGGTAGGTGTCGTCCAGCGGGACGCAGAACAGCAGGCCGCGTGCGGTCCGCTCCATGCCCATCGGCGCGTTCTCCGGGTCGGCCAGCTTGACGTCGCCGAGCCGGGCGGTGACCCGGCCGCCGGTGCCGGGGAAGGCGATGCCGGCCGCCTTGCGGACCAGGCTGCGCCCGCCGTCGCAGCCGACCAGGTACTTGGCGCGCAGGGTGTACGGGCCGTCCGGGCCGGTGACGTCCAGCTCGACGCCGTCCGCGTCCTGCCGGGCGGCGGTCACCTCGTGCCCGCGCCGGATCTCGGCGCCGACCTCGACCGCGCGCTCCTCCAACAGCCGCTCGGTGCGGGCCTGTTCGGAGAGCAGTGCGTAGCCGTGCGCGCTGTCCAGGGTGGAGAAGTCCACCCAGACGTCCAGCCCGGCGAAGTGGCCGTTGTTCCAGGAGCGGGCGCCCTCCTTGAACCGCTTGAGCAGGCCGCGGCGGTCGAGCGACTCCAGCGAGCGGGCGTGCAGCCCGAAGGCCTTGGAGTGCGGCGAGGGCTCGGGCAGCCGCTCCAGTACGAGGGCCCGGACGCGGGCGATCCGCAGTTCCGCGGCGAGCAGCAGGCCGACCGGCCCGCCGCCCACCACGAGGACGTCGTAGTCCTGATCCGATGACATGACCCCTCCTTCAGTCGTCGGGAGAGCATCTAGATGCATGCTCTCAGATATATGCTTTCTGTCATGCAGTCATTTGCGAGCATACAGATGCTCGCTTGCTGTAATCAAGTCGCTTAGGATGTGACGCATGGAGACTTCGACCGAGAGCACACGGCGGACGGCCGTCCTCGACGCCGTGGGCCCGGCGTTCTCGCGCCTGCGCCGAACGGCGGCGCTGAACGTCGAGGAGGGGGTGTCCCGCAAGGACATGACCCGGACCCTGGTGCTCAACGTGGTCCAGGACGGCCCCGAGCACGACGGCCAGGAGATCACCGTCGGCGTGGTCGCCGAACGGCTCGCGGTCGACCCGTCGGTGGCCAGTCGGATGGTCTCCGACTGCATCACGGCCGGTTACCTGGTGCGGGCCGCCTCGCAGGCGGACGGTCGCCGCACCATCCTGCGGCTCACCGATGACGGCGACCGGATGCTGGATCGCTTCCGCGCCCACCAGCGCTCCGCCTTCGAGCGGATCACCCGGGACTGGCCGGACGGCGAGCGGGTCGAGTTCGCCCGGCTGTTGATCAAGTACGTCGACTCCATTAGCGAGCTGCAGAACGGCAGTTGACGGAGGAGGTCCGCGCACCGGCCCACTCCCGGGCCGGTGCGCGGACCTCGTTCAGCGGGCCAGCACCCGCCGTAGCACCCGCTCCAGGGCGCCGTCCGGATCGCCGTCCGGGGCCGCCCCGACGGCCCGCCAGGCGACGAAGCCGTCCGGGCGGACCAGCACCGCCCCCGCCGGTCCGATCCCGTACGCCGGGCCGAACCCGCCCTCCGGACCGGCCGGTTCGGCACCGATCCGGTGCGCGGTCAGGCCGATGCCGAGCCGTTCGGCCACCCCGGCCGCGGCCGCGGCCCACGCCGCGCCCCCCTCGCCCGTCAGCAGGACGAAGCCCCGCCCGAACAGGCCGAGCGTGCCGGCCGGCCCGTCCGCGCCCGCCGTTGCCAGGTACGGCGCCCGGGTGCCGGGCCGCCCGCCCAGGGCACGCGGGTCGGAGGCCACCGGCAGCGGCTCCGCCCCGTCCTCGGCGACCACCGCCGCCGAGCGGTAGGACTGACCCATCGTCACCGTGAGCGCGTCCTGCACCTGCGCCCGCTGCTCCTCGGTGGCACTGCCGGAGCGGACCGCGAGCTGCAGCGACCCCTGGGCGGCGGTGTGCTCGCCGACCGGGCGGCGCTCCGCGTCGTAGCTGTCCAGCAGTGCCGGGCCGGCCTGGCCGCGCACCACCAGGGCCAGCTTCCAGGCCAGGTCGCGCGCGTCGGCGATCCCGGTGTTGGCCCCGTAGCCGCCGGTCGGCGGGATCACGTGGGCGGCGTCCCCGGCGAGCAGCACCCGGCCGTGCCGGAAGCCCTCGGCGACCTGCTCGGCCATGTCCCAGGGGAAGCGCGAGCGGATGGTCACCTCGACCCCGGGGTCGCCGATCGCCGCGCTCACCAGCTCGCGGCAGCGCTCGTCGGTGAAGTCCGCCAGGCCCTCGCCCTCCTCCGGCGACCAGCCGACGATCAGGGTGCCCTCGGTGAGCGTGTCGTCGTGCACCAGGATGCCGGTGACCTGAGGGTTCTTCACGTGGACCACGCTGTACCGGCGTTCGCCGAGGGCGGCCGCCAGATCGGCCCGGAACGCGATGCTGACGTGCCGGGAGAGCACGCCGCGCCCGTGCCGGGGCACCTTGAGCGCCTCCCGCACGGTCGAGCGCGGCCCGTCGCAGGCCACCAGCCACTGGCTGCGGACGGTGGAGGGGCCGCCGTCGGAGCCGAGCACGGCGGTGACCCCGTCCGGGGTCTCGTCGAAGGAGAGCAGCTCGGTGCCGAACCGCAGGTCCGCCCCGAGCTCCTCGGCCCGGGCCCGCAGCAGTGGCTCCAGCCGGTCCTGGGGCAGCAGCAGGAGCCGGTGCGGGGTCAGCCCGGCCAGCTCGTCGGCCCCCTCCAACTCCTCGCGGCTGAACAGCACTTCGCCGGCCAGCGAGACCACCCCGGCCCTGGTCCGGTGCCGCTCGAAGCCGGCCGCCGCCCGCTCGGCGGCCGCCGCCACCCCGGCCTGCGCCAGCAGCTCGGCGGTCCGCGGGTAGTAGCCGACCGCGCGGGGGTGCACCGAGGTGGAGGGGTGACGCTCCACCAGGGTGGCCCGCACGCCGTGGTGGGCCAGGAACAGCGCGGTCGACAGGCCCACCAGGCTGCCGCCGACGATCAGTACGGGTGCGTCCGTCGAACTCATCGAAGTCCCTCTCGTAGCGCGGTTGGTGTTCAGGGGGTGGGGAGTCCGGCCTCCTGGAGGGCCAGGTAGTCGACCACCTCCCAGTGCTCGGCGACCTTGCCGCGCTCGATCCTGAACTGGTCGCAGGTGCGCATCTCCAGCCGGGCGTCGGACGGCCCGCCGCCGCTCCAGGCGCCGGTGAGGGTGCCCCGCCAGGTGACGAAGACCATCACCCGGTCGCCGGAGGCCACCACGTGGTCGACGTCGGTCACCAGGTCGGGGAAGGCGGCGATGTTGTCGGCGAAGAAGGCCTTGAACGCCTCCAGGCCGTCCGGCACCGCGTCGGTCCGCACGTTGTGGTGCTTGTAGTCCTGGTGGTAGTACCGCTCGGCGAGCTCCAGCCGGTGCTCGCTGAACACCTCCCGGTAGGCGTCCAGGACGAGTTGCGCGTTGGCGCGCTCGGCCGCGGTGTGCGGCCCGTGCAGGCCGGGCGAGGCCGGCTGGCCGGGCTCCGCCGGGCCGGTGCCCCGGGCGGCCAGCGCGGCCCGGTCCACCACGTTCCAGTGCTCGGCGACCCGGCCGTCCGTCAGCCGGTACAGCTCGGCGGTGTGCAGCAGGAAGCCGCCCGGGCTGCGCCAGGTGGCGAACAGCATCACCCGGTCCGGGCCGGCCACCAGGTGGTCGACGGTGGCGGCCAGACCGGGGTGACGGGTGGTCAGCTCCTTCCAGTACCGGCGGAAGTTCTCGGTGCCGCCGCCGAGCAGCGCGTCGTGGTCGGTGTAGCCGGGGTGGAAGAACTCCTCGGTCCGGTCCAGCTGGTGCTCGCCGTGCAGCACCCGGTAGAGCTCGCGGACGGTCCGCTCGTTCGCGGCCGGGGCGTCGGTGCGTCTCTCGGTGGTCATCGGTCCTCCGGTGGGTCGGGTGGTCAGGCCTTGAGCGCGTACGTGGCCCAGGTGGAGTCGGTGGTGAAGCCGAGCCGGCGGTTGAGCGCCACCACCGCCTCGTTGCCGACGTCGTTGAACACCTGGACCAGGGCCAGCCGCGGTTCGCGCGCGGCCGCGTCGAGCAGCAGCCCGGCCTTCAGCCAGGACGCCAGCCCCCGGCGCCGGTGGCCGGGCAGGACGAGCGTCTCGCCCGCGTCCGCCATCGGGCTGTCGCGGACGAACAGCGTGCTGTAGCCGACCAGTTCACCGTCCTGTTCGGTGACCGCGGCCGCCGCGTGCAGCCGGTGGCCGGCCCGCTCGGCCTCGGCCTCCCGGGCCCGGACGTCGGCCACGCCGGGGGCGGACAGCCGGGCCTGCCCGTTCACCGGCGCGTCCAGCGCGGCCCAGGCCCGGGCGTAGCCGGCCACCAGCGGGTCGGGGCAGCGGCCGGTCCAGCGGACCAGCCGGTAGCCGGGCACCGGCCGCCCGGCGGCCTCCGCCAGCGCGGCCCGGTCCGGGCCGGCCGGCCGCAGCCGGCTGCGCAGCGTGGTGGCGGTGCACTCCGCGCCCAGCACGTCCGCGAAGGCCCGGGAGGCCGCTCCGGCCGGGGCGTCCACCAGGAGCAACGACCGTCCCCGGGAACGGAGTTCGGCCCGGGCCCGGTCGGCCAGGGCCGTGCCGGCGCCCCGGCGGCGGAAGGCCGGGAACACCCAGAGCGAGCCGTGGCCCGGCCCGGCCGGATCGCCCAGGTCGAGGCCGAGCTTGACGCATCCGGCCGGTTCGCCCCGGTCGTAGGCGGCCAGCAGGACCCGGTCGGCGCCGTGCCGGCGCTGGAACAGCCGGGCCAGCAGCTGTTCGGAGACCGGTGGGTCGTCGGGCAGTTCGAGGCTCATGGTGGCCCGGAAGCCGGGCAGCAGTGCGCTGATGGTGGCCGGATCGTCTCCGTCCAGACTGCGAATCTCCATGGCCGCCACCTTGGCGGCCGGCTCTCGAGGCGCCGTCCAGGAGTGCTGGACGGCGCCCCGTGGCCCCGGGTCAACGCAGTTCGATGGCCTGCACCGGGCAGGCCTGGGCGGCCTCCTCGACCTCCGGGTCCTCGTCGCGGACCGCGCCGCCGGGCAGCAGCGCGACCACGCCGCCCTCGTCCTGGGTGAACACGGCGGGCGCGTGCAGCACGCACATCGCCGCCCCGATGCACCGACCGGTGTCCAGTTCGATGCCCACCGCGGGCTACCAGGCGACCGGCAGGGCCGCCACGCCCTGCAGGACGTACGGGGCGTTCAGCGGCACCTGGTCGCCGGGGACGGCCATCCGCAGGGTGGGGATCCGCCGGAACAGCGTGGCCAGCGCGATCTCCATCTCGGCCCGGGCCAGGTTCTGCCCGATGCACTGGTGGATGCCGTAGCCGAAGGCGACGTGCCGGCCGGCCTTCCGGGTGACGTCCAGCTCGTCCGGCCGGTCCCAGGCCCGCGGGTCCCGGTTCATCAGCATGGTGGACATCATCACGCCCTCGCCGGCCCGGATGGTGGTCCCGGCGATCTCGATGTCCTCGGCGGCCACCCGGGGCAGCACGTCACCGATCGAGGTGAACCGCATCAACTCGTCCACGGCGCCCGGCATCAGCGACTCGTCGGTGCGCAGCAGGGCGAGCTGGTCCGGGTGGTCGAGCAGGGTCATGGTGGAGAGCGCGATCATGTTGGAGGTGGTCTCGTGGCCGGAGACCAGCAGCAGCGAGCAGATCATCGCCAGCTCGTCCCGGTCGAGCGCGCCCTCGGCCAGCTGATGGGCGATCAGCTGGTCGATCAGGCCCTCGCCCGGCTCCCGCTCCTTGCGGGCGATCAGCCCGTACAGGTAGTGCAGGATCTCGGTGAAGGACTGCCGGGCCAGCTCCGCCTCGTTCTCGCCGGAGGAGGAGAGCACCTGCCGCGAGCGCTCGTCGAAGAACGAGCGGTCCTCGTAGGGCACCCCGAGCAGGGCGCAGATCACCGCCGAGGGCAGCGGCAGCGCGTAGGCGGTCAGCAGTTCGGCCTCGTCGCCCTTCTCCAGCATGGTGTCGACCAGCTCGTCGGCGATCCGCTGGATCTCGGGCCGCAGCTCGGCGACCCGGCGGATGCCGAAGCCGGGGATCACCATCCGGCGCTGGCGGCCGTGGTCCGGGTCGTCCACGCCGACCAGCGGCGGCGCGGCGTGCTGCTGGGTCTGCGCGGCGATCCGGGGGGCCAGGAACGGGAAGGCCGGGTCCAGCACGTACGAGGAGAGCCGGTGGTCCGGGAACAGCGCCCGGCCCTCGGCGTTCCCGGACACCAGCCAGACCTGGCGGCCGTCGTACAGCGTCACCCGGGACAGCGGGGCGCCCTCGCGCAGCTGCTCGTAGCCGACGGGCATCCGGTACGGGCACGTGCGCTCCATCGGGTAGGCGGGGGCCTCGGCCGCGGTGGGCTGAGCGGGGGTCTCCGACACGGTCTTCCTCCTGGGTGAACGGTCCGCCGGGTGTGCTCGGCGAACGCCATTGAGCCCCGCGGCCCTCAAGGAACCCTGGAAGGACCCTCGAGGACCGCGGGGCCCGCCCCGGCGGCCGACGGTCCGTCAGGCGCCGCCGGTGACCCGCAGGGTCTCGCCGTTGACGTTGCCGTTGGCGGCCGAGCCGAGGAACACCACGGCCCGGGCCACGTCCTCCGGCACCGACATCCGGCCCGAGGGCAGGGTGCGGCCCTTCTCCTCCGGGAAGCCGGCCGGGACGTGCGCGCGGACCGTCTCGGTCAGGGTCTGCCCGGGGACCACCATGTTCACCAGGATCCCCTCCGGGCCCAACTCCCAGGCCAGACTGCGCATCAGGCCGTACAGCCCGGACTTGCCGGCCCCGTAGGCGCCCGCCCCGGGCTTGCCGGTGTCGGCCAGCCCGGCGCCGATCAGCACCACCCGGCCCCACTCCCGGCCGCGCATCGCGGGCAGTGCCGCCTGCAGGGTGTGGAAGGTGGCGTCCAGCGAGTTGTGCAGCACCTCCTGCCACTGCTTGGCCGGCACGTCCTCGAACCGGGGCACCGGCAGGCCGGGCCGGGGGATGGCCTCGCTCCACACCACCGCACTGGCCACCAGGACGTCGATGCCGCCCCACTCCTCGGCGACCCGGCCGACCGCCTGCCGGATCGAGTGCTCGTCCGTCAGGTCGTAGCGGACCACCAGCGCGGTGCCGCCCGCCTCGGCCACCCGGGCCGCCGTCAGCTCGGCCCCCTCCCGGTTGCTGTGGTAGGTGACCGCCACCCGGGCGCCCTCCGCGCCGTACGCCACCGCCGTCGCCCGGCCGATGCCCGAGGAGGCGCCGGTGACCAGGACGACCTTGTCCCGCAGAGCTGTGATCACGGTGCTGCCTCCGTCATGAGCCGGGCCGGACGCTCTGTCCGTGCCGGAAGAAGTCCTCGGGGTCGTAGGCCCGCTTCACCGCGCGCAGCCGGGCCGCGTTCGCTCCGAAGTGGGCCCGCTCCCGGTCCGGGGCCACCCGGGAGCTGGGGAAGTTGACGTACGAGCCGCAGGAGAGCGGGGCCAGCGCGGCCTCCGCCCGGTCCGCCCAGGCGGTGAGCTCGGCGGCGGTGCCCGGCTCCGGCGCGCGGCTGGCGATCTGATAGCCGGTCAGGAACCGCGCGGTGCGGTGCGGGTAGGCCGTCTCGCCCACCGGGACCCGGTTGGCCGCGCCGCCGAGCGCGATGCACAGCAGGTAGCGCTCCCGGTCGATCGACGGGTCCCAGGCGGCCAGCAGCGCGGCCGCCTCGGCCCGGGTGGCGGCCCGGTCGGTGAGCCGGTAGCTCTGCCGGGTGTACGGGTGCCGGTGGCCCTCGGCCTCGGGGTTGTGGCCGGTGCGGTGGCACTGCTGCACCGTCTTGGAGTCGCACAGCGCCTCGTGCATCACCCGGGAGTACCCGGCCCGCTCGCCGACCGTGCGGACCATCGGCTTGCGCCCGGCCCGCTCGGCCAACTCGTCGAGCAGCAGCTCCAGTTCCGCGGTCGGGCCGAGGTGCACCCCCCAGATCTTCAGCACCGGCTCGCCGGCCGGGCCGAACATCCCGGGCAGCACCACCAGCGAGCAGCCCAGCCCGTCCGGGGCGGCCGTGCACCACTCCTGCCAGGCAGCCAGCAGCCCGGCCGCGTCCCCGTACTCCCAGAGCGTCTCGAACCCGGTCAGCTCCGGCGCGTCCACCGGCCGCACCTCGAACTCGGTGACCACGCCGAAGGTGCCGCCCCCGCCGCCGCGCAGCGCCCAGAACAGGTCCGGCTCCTCGTCCGCCGAGCAGCGGACGATCCGGCCGTCGGCCAGCACCACGGTGGCGGCCGCCATCCGGTCGCTGCCGACGCCGAACGCGCGGGTCTGCCAGCCGAGGCCGCCGCCGGTCAGGAAGCCCGCGGCGCCGACGGTCGGGAAGGTGCCGGTGACGATCTGCCGGCCGAGCCGGCCCACCGCGTCCAGCGCGTCCAGGGACTGGGTGCCGGCCCCCAGCCGGACGGTGCCCGGGCCGGCCGAGACCCGGTTCATCCGGGAGACGTCCACCACCAGCCCCGGGCCGGTCGACCAGCCGTTGAAGCTGTGCCCGCCGCTGCGCAGGTGGACCGCGAGCCCGTGGTCCCGGGCGTGCCGGAGGCAGTGCCGGACGTCCTCGGCGCCCTCGCAGTACGCGATCCCGTACGGGGTGACGGTGTCGTACTCGGTGTTCTGCAGTTGGCGGGCGTACGGGTAGCCCGGGTCGGACGGCAGGACGAGCTCGCCCTGGAGCCGGTCGCGCAGCATGGTCCCTCCAGTGGAGCCGGGTCGGCACCCGGTCGGGTACCGGCCCGGCGGCGCGGTGAGCGGGTGGCTACTTGTCGATGCCGAACTTGCGGGCGGTCACCTTCGCGCCGTCGTGGCCGCGCAGCTGCTGGCCCCGCGGGTCGTAGAAGTTGGCGCCGCCGGTGCCCTCCCAGCGGTCGTCCGCGGTCAGCCTCCCCTCGACGTGCACGTGCGCCTCGCCGACGTGCACGCCCTCGTCGTTGACGGCCAGGATGTGGAAGTTGTAGCTGAAGGTGCCGTCGCCGGTGCTCTCCCAGTTGCCCAGCCCGATGCTCTTGGTGTTCACCTGGGTCGAGGTCACCCGGCCGTCCGCGGTGAACGCGACCAGTCCGGGCACGGACTTGCCGCCGTCGTCCAACTCGGTGGTCCAGGTCCCCACCAGGCGTGCGTCGGTCATGAGGGCTCTCCTTCTGGTGCTGGGGTCGTCGGGTGCGTGGTCCGGTGCCGGACAGGCTGCTGCACGGTTCTGGAGCCGGGCTCGAACGGGCCTGGAGCGCCGAGCGGCGGCCCGGCCGGGTACTGGTCGGTCGGCGGCCAGGGCGGCGGCAGCGGCGTGAAGTACCAGACGCTGCCCAACGCGGCCAGGGCCCGTACGGCCCAGCGCAGGACGTCCCCGGGCGTCACGTGGTGGGGCATGGGCGGCTCCTCTGCCGATGGGCCCTGTTGACCCGGCTCACGCTCGCCCGGAACCCTCGACCGGCGGTCGAGGCCTGCTCGAACCACCGCTCCGGCACGCACGGAACGCCTGAGCCCCCGTCACGGAGTGTCCGTGACGGGGGCCCGGTGGTGCGGTGGTGCGGGGTGGTGCCGGGTCAGCCGGCCTCGGCGGCGCGCTGGCCGCGCTTGTCGAGGGAGGCCAGGTAGGCGTTGTAGGCGGCCAGCTCGGCGTCGCCGTCCCGGTCCGCCTTGCGGTCGCGGCGGCGGGCCTGGCGCTCCTCCGACTTGGCCCACTGGAGGGTGAGCGCGATCAGCACGATCGCGGTCGGGATCTCGCCGAACGCCCAGGTGATGCCGCCGGCGATCTTCTGGTCGTCGAGCAGGTCGGTGCCGGCCGGGGCCATGGTGCCGTCGAAGGTCTTCACCAGCGGGTGCGTGGCCATCATCACCGCCACGCCGAAGAAGGCGTGGAACGGCATCCCCATGAACAGCTCGATGATCCGCATCACGTGGCCCGGCCGGTTCGGGCCCGGGTCCACGCCCATGATCGGCCAGAAGAACAGCATGCCGACCGCGAGGAAGTGCACCATCATCCCGATGTGCCCGATCCGGTACTGCATCAGGAAGTCGAACAGCGGGGTGAAGTAGAGCGCGTACAGGCTGGCCACGAAGAGCGGGATGGTGGCCGCCGGGTGCGAGACGATCCGCACGTACCGGCTGTGCAGCAGCGCGACCAGCAGCTCGCGCGGGCCGCGGCCGCTGCCCTTGGGCGCGGGGCGCAGCGAGCGCAGCGCCAGGGTGATCGGGGCGCCGAGCAGCAGCAGGATCGGCGAGAGCATGGACAGCACCATGTGCTGGATCATGTGGGCGCTGAACAGGGCCATGCCGTAGTCGTTCAGCCCGGTGTTGGTCACCAGCAGCACGGTGCCGACGCCCAGCACCCAGGCCAGCGTCCGGCCCACCGGCCAGCGGTCGCCGCGGCGGGCCAGCCGGACCACGCCCGCCCCGTACAGACCGAGCGCCAGCAGGCAGCCGATCAGGAACGGCCAGTCGGTGGACCAGGCCAGCGCGGAGCCGGGGGTGAACGGGCCGAGCTGCTCCATCCCCCCGTGGTGCATCCCGGAGTGGTCCATCCCGCTCATACCGTCGCCCATCGGCGGGTCCTGCTTTCCCTCGTCACTGCCGGACGGCCCGTCAGGTCCGGTTCGTCCGATTTTGCTTCGAGGGCCAGCCTAGGCGCCGCTTATCCTCCGGCCGCACCCGGGGGCGTCACGGCTTGTCGAGGCGGTCGCCCGGGACGGCCAGGTCGTCGACGGCGTCGGCGGTGACCACCGCGCCGGTGGAGCGGCGGCCCTGGCGCAGGCGGCGCTCCAGCCAGGAGGCGAAGGAGGTGAGGGCGAAGTTGAGGATCACGAAGAGGACGGCGACCACGGTGAAGCTGGCGATGGTGTTGGCGCCGTAGTTGGCGCTCATCGGGCGGACCGAGGCGAGCAGTTCGGAGAAGCCGAGCAGGGCGCCGCCGAGTGCGGTGTCCTTCACGATCACCACCAGCTGGCTGACGATGGCGGGCAGCATCGCCGTCACCGACTGCGGCAGCAGCACGGACCGCATGACCTGGCCCTTGCGCAGGCCGATCGCCATCGCGGCCTCGCCCTGGCCCTTGGGCAGGGCGAGGATGCCGGCCCGGACGATCTCGGCCAGGACCGAGGCGTTGTAGAGGACCAGGCCGGTGACCACCGCGTAGAGCGGGCGGCTGTCCGGGCCGACGTCGGTGAACTCGGAGTAGGCGGCGTTGGCGAAGAGCATCAGGATCAGCACCGGGACGGCGCGGAAGAACTCCACCACCACCCCGGCGGGCAGCCGCACCCAGCGGTGGTCGGAGAGCCGGGCGATGCCGAACAGCGCGCCGAGCGGCAGGGCGATGGCCATCGCCAGGGCGGCGGCGATCAGGGTGTTCTCCAGCCCGGGCAGCAGGTAGGTCTCCCAGGCCCGGCCGTCGGCGAAGAACGGCCGCCACTTCTCCCACTCCAGCTGGTTCTTGGCGGCCAGGGAGCTGACGACCCACCAGACCAGCGCGCCGAGGGCGAGCAGGAAGGCCAGGGCCAGCAGCCGGTTGTGCCGCCGGGCCCGGGGGCCCGGCACGTCGTAGAGGGTGGAGGAGGACTTCACCGCTTCACCGAGACCTTCCGGCCCACCCAGCCGAGGACGAGCCCGGCGGGGAGGGTGAGACAGACGAAGCCGAAGGCGAAGACGGCGGAGATCAGGATCAGCTGGGCCTCGTTCTCGATCATCTCCCGCATCAGCGCGGCCGCCTCGGCGACCCCGATCGCGGCGGCCACCGTGGTGTTCTTGGTGAGCGCGATCAGCACGTTGGCCAGCGGGCCGACCACCGAGCGGAAGGCCTGCGGCAGCACCACCAGCCGCAGCACCTGGGGGAAGGTCAGACCGAGCGCGCGGGCCGCCTCGACCTGGCCGGTGGGCACCGTGTTGATCCCGGCCCGGACGGCCTCGCAGACGAAGGCCGAGGTGTAGGCGGTCAGGCCGAGCACCGCCAGCCGGAAGTTGACGGAGGTGAAGTCCTCCGCGCCGAGCGAGATGCCCAGGGTCTGGAACAGGCCCAGCGAGGTGAAGACGATGATCACGGTGAGCGGGATGTTGCGGACCACGTTCACGTACGCGGTGCCGAAGCCGCGCATCAGGGGCAGCGGGCTGACCCGCAGTGCGGCCAGCACCGTGCCCCAGACCAGGGAGCCGACGGCGGCGTAGAGGGTGAGCTGCACGGTCACCCAGAACGCGCCGAGCAGGTCGTAGCCGTCGAGGAAGTCGAACACCGGACTCGCCTCAGCGGACGACCACGCCGATCTGCGGCGCGGGCTCGTTCTTGTAGTTCGCCGGGCCGAAGTTCTTCTGCACGGCCTTGTCCCAGGAGCCGTCGGAGACCATCTTCTGCAGGGCGGTGTCGATCTGGGCCTTGAGCGCGCTGCCCTTCTGGACGCCGATGCCGTAGTTCTCGTTGCTCATCTTGAAGCCGCCGAGCTTGAACTTGCCCTTGAACTGGGCCTGCGAGGCGTAGCCGGCCAGGATCGAGTCGTCGGTGGTCAGCGCGTCGACCACCTTGTTCTCCAGCCCGGTCAGGCACTCGGAGTACCCGCCGTACTCCTGGAGCTGGGCCTGCGGGGCCAGCTTGGTCTTGACGTTCTGCGCCGAGGTGGAGCCGGTGACCGAGCAGAGCTTCTTGCTGTTCAGGTCGGAGGGCTGGGTGATGGAGGTGTCGTCGGCGCGGACCAGCACGTCCTGGTGGGCCAGCAGGTACGGGCCGGCGAAGTCCACCTTCTCGGAGCGGGCGGCGGTGATCGAGTAGGAGGCGGCGATGAAGTCCACGTCGCCGCGCTGGAGCAGGGTCTCGCGGTCGGCGCTCTTGGCCTCCTTCCAGACGATGTCCTTCGGATCGTGCCCCAGCTGTTGAGCCACGTAGGTGGCCACGTCCACGTCGAACCCGGTGTACGTGCCGTCCGGGGTCTTCAGGCCGATGCCGGGCTGGTCGAACTTGATGCCGACGGTGATCTTGTGGTCGCCGCCGCCGGCGGCGTCGTCCTTGTCGTCCCCGCAGGCGGCCAGCCCGAGGGGGAGGAGGAGCGCGGCCGCCGCCGCGAGGGCTGTCTTCCGGTGCGTCATGGTGATCGTCCCTGCCGGTCGGAGGAGTCCGTCAGTGGTGAAGGATCTTGGAGAGGAAGTCCTTGGCCCGCTCGCTCTGCGGGTCGGTGAAGAACCGTTCGGGCTCGGCGCGTTCGACGATGGAGCCGTCCGCCATGAAGACCACGCGGTTGGCGGCGGTCCGGGCGAAGCCCATCTCGTGGGTGACCACGACCATCGTCATGCCGTCCCGGGCGAGCTGGCGCATCACCTCCAGCACCTCGTTGATCATCTCCGGGTCGAGGGCGGAGGTCGGCTCGTCGAAGAGCATCACCTTGGGGTCCATCGCCAGCGCCCGGGCGATGGCCACCCGCTGCTGCTGGCCGCCGGAGAGCTGGGCCGGGTACTTGTCCGCCTGGGCCGCCACGCCCACCCGCTCCAGCAGCTCCCGGGCCCGGGTCTCGGCGGCGCGCCGGTCCTTCTTGCGCACCTTGACCTGACCGAGCGTCACGTTGCCGAGCACGGTCTTGTGGGCGAAGAGGTTGAAGGACTGGAAGACCATCCCGACGTCGGCCCGCAGGGCGGCCAGCGCCCGGCCCTCGGCCGGCAGCGGCTTCCCGTCGATGGTGATGGTGCCGGAGTCGATGGTCTCCAGGCGGTTGATCGTGCGGCAGAGCGTGGACTTCCCGCCGCCGGAGGGCCCGATCACGACCACGACCTCGCCCCGGGCGATCGTCAGGTCGATGTCCCGCAGGACGTGGAGCTCGCCGAAGTGCTTGTCGACGCCGCTCAGCACGACCAGGTCGTCCGTGGCCGGAATGGGCTGCTGCTCGTTCGTCATGGCCACCGCGCTCCTCGGCTTTCATGGTCCGTCCGCGCGAAGGCGCCCGCACCCGGGAAGGGGTGCGGGCGCCGGTGGGACGGGCGGCCTCAGCCGAGCAGGACGGGGCGGCTCAGCCGGTCGGTGGTGATGAAGGAGGGCTGGGCGGGGGCCGACTCCGCGCCCGGGGCCGCGCGCAGCCCGGGGAAGCGGGCGAACAGCGCGGGCAGGGCGACCTTCGCCTCCAGCCGGGCCAGCGGGGCGCCCAGGCAGTAGTGGATGCCGTGGCCGAAGGCCAGGTGCTGCTTGTCGGCCCGGTCGATGTCGAACTCGCCCGGGCGCTCGTGCACCCCGGGGTCGCGGCCGTGCGCGCCGAAGGCCAGGATCAGCAGGTCCCCGGCCCGGACGGTCTCGCCCTCCAGGTCGATGTCGGCGGTGGCGTAGCGCAGCGGCAGGTGCATCACGGGGGAGTGCAGCCGCAGGGTCTCCTCGATCACGTCGTCCCAGCGGGTCGGGTCCGCCAGCACGGCGGCCAGCTGCGCCGGGTGCGCGAGCAGGGCCTGCGCCGCGTGCCCGATCAGCGAGACGGTCGTCTCCGAGCCGGCGCCGATCAGCAGGACCAGGGTGGAGACCAGCTCCTGCTCGCTCAGCCGGTCGCCGTCCTCGCCGTGCACGGCCAGCAGGACGCTGGTCAGGTCGTCGCCGGGGCGCTCCCGCTTGGCGGTGATCAGCCGGTCCATCGCGGCGAACAGGTCCCGGCCGATCCGCTCGGCCTCCTCCGGGGTGACGGTGGTGTCCAGCACCGAGTCGATCACCCGGAGCATCGCGGGGCGCTGCTCCTCGGGCACGCCGAACAGGTCGCAGATCACCCTGGTCGGCAGCGGGTAGGCGAACAGGGCCCGCAGGTCCGCCTCCTGATCGGCCGGCAACTCGGCCATGGTGTCCAGGAGTTCGGTGGTGATCTTCTCCACGGCGGGGCGCAGGGCGTTGATCCGGCGCGGGGTGAAGGCCTGGCCGACCAGTGAGCGCAGGCGGTGGTGGTCGGGGCCGTCGCTGGTGAACATCGAGACCAGGTCCACCCAGACCGTCAACCACGGGACGGCGCCCGGCCGGTAGCCGGGCCAGCTCTTGCGGGCGTCCTTGGAGACGTCCGGGTGCACCAGCAGCCGGCGCACCAGCTCGCCCCGGCTGACCGACCAGGCGGTCAGCCCGCCGGGGAGCGCGACCCGGACGGCGGGACCGGCCGCCCTCAACTCCTCGGCCTGCTCGAAGAGCCGGGCTCCGGTGGTGTCCAGCACGGTCGGTCTCACGTGGTCCCCCCAGGTCAAGTCCGTTGCAGGGGAAGGTGATCGACCCCCTGGAGGGAGGTTCGCCGAGCGCGGGCACGCGGTCCAGACGGCTCGGGGCGGCTCACGGAAGCGCGGGGGGCTCGGCCGGTGCTCCCGGACGCCCCCCGCGCCACCACCCCTGGCGGCGCGGGGGAGTGACGCCCGGTCAGGAGGTGAAGCTGAGCGAGCCGTCCCGGCGGCCGCGGGCGGCGAGCGCCTGGAAGGTGAGCCGGGTGAGCAGCAACCAGCCTGCGGCGACGGCGAGTTCGAGCAGGGCCTGACTGATCGCGGTGGAGGCCTGGCCGCCGTGGATCGCGGCCCGGACGGCTGCCAGGCCGTGGGTGAGCGGCAGGACCTGGGAGAGCCACTCGACGGGGGCGGGGAAGGAGGAGGCCGGCACGTTGACCCCGCAGCAGACGGCCAGGACCAGGAACCCGAGGTTGGTGAAGAAGCCCCGGTACTTGGGGTGCCGGAAGGCGACCGCCGCGGTCATGCAGCCGAAGCAGTAGGTGCTCAGGCCGATCAGGAGCAACAGGGGTGTCAGCGGCAGGAGTTGCCACCAGGACCAGGGCACCGGGAAGAACAGCGAGGTGACCACGAAGATCAGGTTGCAGCTGACCGTCCCGGTGAACACCCACTGCAGGCCGCGGCCCAGGTAGATCGCCCCCATGTTGGCCGGGGCGGAGACCAGGAAGGGCAGGGTGCCCTGGTACCAGTCGAGCGCCGCGGTGGTGTTGATCATCATGACCTCGAGGGCGATCACCCCGACGATGTTGCCGAGCAGGATGTACTGGGCCTGCGCGTCGGAGCTGGCGAACTTCCCCAGCAGGGCGAAGAAGATCACCTGGAACATCGAGCGGATCAGCCAACTGGTCAGCCAGGAAAGCGGCGTGTAGGTGGTCGGCAGTTCGGAGAGGCCGACCTTGACCGAGGCGGCGAGGACGCGCAGGTCGCTCATGCCAGGCTCACCGAGCCCGTCCGGCGGACCTTGGAGACCGTGTGGTTGACGGCCAGCACGCCGATCACCAGGGCGGCGGTGCCGAGCCCGAGGATCGCGCCGAACCGGGCCGGCACGTCCTCGACGGCGGTGCGGGTCACGGAGTCGCGCAGCAGGTCCGACCCCCAGGAGAGGAAGAAGGCCCGGGCGATCGGCTCCGTCCAGTCCGGCAGCACCGTGACCGGGAAGAGCACCCCGCCGAGGATGTAGAAGGGGTAGGTCATGATGCTCTCGAGCGAGTGGATGTTGCGGCTCAGGATGAAGAGCGCGGAGAGCGCGGTGGCCGTCGCGGCGGTGGCGTAGACGGTGGCCAGCAGGGCGCCGGCCGCCATCCACGGGTGCTCGACGGTCAGCGGTGCGCCGAAGGCCAGGTTGGCGATCAGCGCCGACTCGAAGAGGGCGAAGGCGCCGATCAGGATCACCGGCAGGATGCGGCCGCAGACCACCAGGGTGAACGACCGCGGTGCCGCGAGCACCAGTTGGAGCGTGGACATGTAGCGCTCGTTGAGGATGACGCCGCCGGCCACGTAGACCGCGACGAACCAGATGCCCATCAGGCCGGTGCCGATCACCGTGGAGGTCATCAGGTCGGGCCGGCCGGCCTGGTCGACGATGGAGAGGAAGATGACCGAGAAGACCGGGCTGATCAGGACGATCATCAGGTGCTCGGGGGCACGGATGCTGGTGCGCCACTGGACCAGGGCGGCGGCGGCGATGACGCGCAGGCTCATACCGTCAGACCCCGCCCGCCGACCAGCTGCACGTACACGTCCTCCAGGCTGGGGCGGCCGGTCTGGATGGCGGTCACGCCGCGGTCCAGCAGGTACCGCATGGTGCCGGTGAGGTCCTCGGCCGAGTGGACGTGCACCCGGTGCACCCCGTCCTGGTCCAGCCGGTCGACCCGCTCGACGCCCGGCAGGGCCTTCAGGTCGTCGGCGATGGAGGCCTGTTCGGGCTCCAGCGTGACGTCGATCCGGTCGTGGCCGCTGAGCACCCGGCCGACCCGGTCGGTCCGCTCGGTGAGCAGGATGCGTCCGTGGTCGATCAGGGTGATCCGGTCGCAGAGCGCCTCGGCCTCGCGCATGTCGTGGGTGGTCATCAGGATCGTGCGGCCGTCGGAGCGCAGCTGCAGCAGCAGCTCGCGGAACTCCCGGGCGGCCACCGGGTCCATGCCCACGGTCGGCTCGTCGAGCAGCAGGACGCTCGGGTCGCCGATCAACCCCCGGGCCAGGTGCAGCCGTTGGCGCATGCCCCGGGAGTAGCGCTCGACCGGCTCGTCGGCCCGCTCGGACAGGCCCAGGCGCTCGAGCAGCTCGGCCACCCGTGGCTTGATCACGGCGGGCTTGACCCGGTAGAGGGTGGCCCAGAAGGTCAGGTTCTGCCGGGCGGTGATCCGGTCGTAGAGGCCGCGGTCGCCGCCGAACACGATGCCGATCTTCTGCCGCACCCGGACGGTGTCGGAGACGACGTCCAGTCCGTCGACCCGGGCGGAGCCGGAGGTCGGCAGCAGGATGGTGCTCAGGATCTTGGTGAGGGTGGTCTTGCCGGCACCGTTCGGGCCGAGCAGGCCGTGGGTCTCGCCCGTCCCCACGGTGAAACTGATGTCGTCCAGGGCGACCGCGCTGCCTCTGCGCCGCCCCTTGCCGGTCTGGAACTCGCGCCGGAGCTTCTCGACCTCGATCATGGCTCACATCCTGGAGTGTTCAGTGCACGAATCACACGACCCCCATGCTCTGCGTTGCCCGGCCGGCCGTGCCCGGGTCCTCCCGGGCAGCCGTCGTCGAGCAAGATCGGCGGCGTGAACTGTAACATGTCAACCTCCTTGTTCAACAGGCTCGTTGGGGACACTTCGGGGGGAGATCGTTCCGTTTCGGCCGTCTCCCGGGACATGGTTGACGGGGCGTCGGAATTGCCGTGGACTCGGTCCGACAGCCGATGCCTGGGTGGGGAGTGACGGGATGCTGGCGATCGTCGGGGCGGGCCTGAGCGGTGCGGCCGTGGCGCGGGAGCTCGACGGGAGGGGGGTCGAGTACCTGCTCCTGGAGGCCGGCCCCGACCTCGGGACCGCCCACGTCGGGGCCGCCGCGGAGACCGAGGGGCTGGCCGATCCGGCCGCCGACCCGAGCTTCCGGCCCTTCGACGGCTCGCCCGGCTCGCCCTACGGGCCGCTGGCCGGCTACCGCGCCCGGGTCGGCGGCCGGGGCCTGTACTGGCGCGGGATCTGCCTGCGGATCGAGGAGCGGGCGCTGGCCGACTGGCCCGAGCCCGTCCGCCGGGCGCTGGAGGAGCGGTGGTACCCGGAGGTCGAGGAGGAACTCGCGCGGTGGTCCGGCGGCGCCCTGGCGGCGCCGAGGTCGGCGGACGAGGAGCGCCTGCTGGCCGAGGTGGAGAAGGCCGGGCACCGGGCGGTGCCGACGCCGCGCGCGGTGCGCTTCGGGGAGGGCGGCCGCTGGTCGGCCTATGCGCCGGTCGGCGCGGTGGACCCGGCCCGGATCAGGGCGGACAGCCGGGTCTCCCGGATCGCCGCCCGGCCCGGCGGCGGCTTCCTGCTGGACCTGCCCGGCGAGCGGCTGGCCGCCGACGGCGTGGTGCTGGCGGCGGGCCTGTTCGAGAACGCCCGCCTGGTGGACGGACTGCTGGGCCGGCGCGGCGAGTTGAGGATCGTCGACCACGTGGCGAGCGGGTTCGTCGCGGTGCGCCCGGGGGTGGAGCACGGCCCCCGGGACGCTTCGGTGTACGCCGGTTTCCACCCGGCGGCCTCCTCCAACCTCTTCGTCGAGTCGCTGCCGGCCGAGGGCGGGACGCTGCTGGACGCCTGGGCGATGGGCGAGCAGGTGCCGGAGGCGGCCGGGGTGCTGGCGGAGGGCAGGGTGTCGCTGGACGGTCCGGCCCGGGTGCTGCTGGACGCCGTGACGGGGGGTCAGCGGGAGTTGCTGGCCCGGCTGGCCGAGGGGCTGGGCCTGGGGGCGGTGCGAGGGGCCGGTCCCGGCTTCGACGAGGCGCTGGCGCGGGCCGCCGCCGAACCGGGAATGGCGGTCGGATACCTGGCCGGAATAGGCGAGTTGGACCACGAGAGCTCGGGTCTGGCGCTCGGCGGGGCCCTGGTGGACGAGGCCGGAGCGCTGCGCGCGGCCCCGGGGGTGCACGTGGTGGGCCCGTGCCTGTTCCCCCGGGCGGGTGCCGCCAATCCCACCCTGACCAGCCTCGCGCTGGCCCGGTACGTGGCCGGATCGGTCGCCTCCCGGATCTGATCGGATGTGTACCGGACAACTGGTGCGCGGCTGGGCTAGGGTGACCCGAGGGAGATCGAACAGCCTTTTTGCACAAGGTCGTTGAAGCGTCGTTCAGTCGAACAAGGAGCAGCAGTGGGCGTACCGGCGATTCCCGATTCGGTCGACAGCACCTCCCGGGAGAGCGTGGAGGAGTTCCTCCTGGCCGTCTGGACACGGGCGTTGAACGTCGGCGAGATCACCGTGGAGGACAACTTCTTCGAGCTCGGCGGCGACTCGCTGGTCGCCCTGGAGATCCTGGTGGCGATCGACGAGGCCATCGAGTCCGAGGTCGGCATCACCGAGCTCTACGAGCAGCCGACCGTCCGCGAGTTGGCCGGTTACATCGTCGGGGCGGGTGCCCGCTAGCGCACGGGTGAAGGGGCGGACGTGATGAACGGCTACACCCAGGTGGACACCGCGGTGGTCGGGGACGGGCTGATCGGCCTGTCGACCGCCGTACAGCTGGAACGGCGGGGCATCTCCACCGCGGTCATCGGAGGGCCGGCCGAGGGCCAGGCCTCGCACGCCGCGGTCGGCATGCTCACCCCGGCGTGCGAGTACGACCCGTGGATGCCGGGCGAGTTCTACGACCTGCTGAAGGCGGGGCTCGACCACTACCCGCGCTTCCTGGAGGAGCTCGGGCTCGCCCCCGAGGAGGTCGGCCACCGGCCGACCGACTTCACCCTGCTCGACCTGGCCGAGCGCGAGGAGAGCCTCCGCGAGCGGATCGGGTGGATGGAGAAGCTCGGCATCACCTGCGACTGGCTCGGCCGGGCCGAGGTCTGCGAGCGCGAACCGGCCCTGACGCCGGTCGCGTTCCACGGCGCGATCCGGATCGGGAACGAGGCGGTGGTCAACCCGCGGGCGCTGCTGGGCGCGCTCAGGGCGGGCACCGGGGTGCCGCTGCTGGGCGGCGGCCTGGTGCGGGTGGCCGACGACGGCGCCCGGTTCCGGCTCACCACCGGAGAGGGTGACGACGTGGTGGCCGAGCGCGTGGTGCTCGCCGCCGGGGCGTGGAGCGGCACGGTGGGCCGGATGTTCGACCTGGACGTCCCGGTCTGCCCGGTGAAGGGGCAGATCATCCGGCTCTCCGGCGAACCCGGTCTGATCGACAGCGTCATCTTCATGCCGAGCGGCGGCTGCGGCTCGGTCGTCGAGCGCTCGCCCGGCGAGTACGTGGTCGGCACCAGCGAGGAGTACCTGCGGCCGACCGCGGACAACACCGCCGGGGTGATCGGCGCGATCCTCCACCGGCTCTGCACCGTCATCCCGGCCGCCGCCGAGTGGCGGATCGAGGAGACCTGGAGCGGGTTCCGGCCGATGACCTCGGACGAGCTCCCGGTGCTGGACCTGGTCCACGACGACCGGATCGTGGTGGCCACCGGTCACCACCGCAACGGCGTCCTGCTCGCGCCGGTCACCGGCCGGGTGGTCGCCGACCTGCTGGAGGGCACCGACCCGGGCCTGGACCTGTCCCGGTTCGCCCACGGCCGGCCGCTGCGGCCGCACACCCGGTTCGCCACCAAGTACTGAGCACTCCGAGGACCGACCCACAGGAGCTTCCGGTGAGTTCATTCCGTGTGCACGCCGCCGAGCCGGACGCCCACGAGACGGCGGCGCTCCAGGCCTGGAGCGCCGCCCACCTCCCCGAGGTGGAGCGCTGGGCCTTCCGCCGCCGAGTCGCCTACCCCGACCGGGTGCTGGCCGGCATCCGGCGCCGCTACGCCGACGCGGTGCAGCCCCCGGGGGACGGCTGGCAGCAGCCCGTCCGGCCCGCGGAGCGTCCGGGCTTCCTGGACGACCTGGAGCGGGACCTGCTGATGTACGCCGCCTCGCTGGCCGAGGGGCGGGTCGACGACCTGACCGTCACCGTGGTGCCGGACGGGCCGGTGGCCGGGTACGCCCCGGACACCCGCCGGCTGTTCCTGCCGGACTGGCTGGTGGGGACGGCGGCGGACCGGCTCTTCCCGGCCTCGCCCCTGTTCCCCGAACCACCGTCGGCCACGCTCTCGTGGCTGTTCTTCCAGAGCCTGGTGCTGGCGCCGGAGACCGGGACCGTGGCGCACGTGCTCGGCATCCGCGAGTCCGACTGACGGCCGGGGCCCGGCCGCGCCCCGGCCGGGCCCCGGACTCCGCCCGGAGCCTCAGAGTTCGGCCAGCAGGTCCAGGATCTCCAGGTCGCGCGGGTTGTTGATCTGGGCGTAGAACCGGGTGGCCCCGGCCGCCCGGTACTCCGCGAGCACCTCGGCGATCTCCTCCGGAGTGCCGACCGCCCCGTAGCCCTCGATCTCGGACACCGGTTCGCCGGTGTCCGAGACCCGGCGGGCCAGCGCCCGCGGATCCCGCGCGGGGCAGAGCACCAGGGAGGCCGAGAGCACCACCGCCCCGGGGTCGCGGCCGGTCCCCGCGCAGGCGTCGAGCAGCCGGCCGCGCGCGGCGCGCACCCCGTCCGGGTCGGTGAACGGCACGTTGTACTCGTCCGCGAAGCGCGCGGCCAGCCACGGGGTGACCCGCTTGCCGGTGCCGCCCACCAGCAGCGGCGGACGCGGGCCCTGACGGGGCTTCGGCAGTGCCGGGTTGGCCTCCAGCCGCACGTGCCGCCCGTGGTAGTCGAGCTCGCCCGGCGCGTCCCAGAGCCGGGTGATCGCCTCCAGCGCCTCCTCCAGGAGCTCGAAGCGCTCCTTGACCGGCGGGAAGGGCAGGCCGAAGGCCCGGTGCTCGCGCTCGTACCAGCCCGCCCCGAGGCCGAACTCCAGCCGGCCGCCGCTCATTTCGTCCACCTGCGCGGCGACCAGCGCCAGCACGGCGGGCTGGTGGAAGGTGACCGCCGACATCATGGTGCCCAACCGGATCCGTTCGGTCTCCCGGGCCAGCCCGGCCAGTGTGGTCCAGGCGTGCAGCGGCCCCGGACCGGGGGCGCGGTCCCCGATCCGCACCAGGTGGTCGGCCGTCATCAAGGCCTCGAAGCCGAGCAGTTCGGCCCGGCGGGCGAAGGCGAGCACCTCGGCGTAGGTGGTGCCCTGCTGTGGTTCCAGCAGCAGACGGAGCGTCATGCCGTTCCTCTCGGTAGCTCTCGCAGGACGTCGAGGCAGCGCTGGGCCGCCTTCCCGTCCCCGTACAGGGTGATGCCGGGCCGGCGCATGGCCTCGTACGCGACCGGGTCGCCGAGCAGCCGGGTGACCTCGCGGACGATCGCCCCGGGATCGGTGCCGACCAGCAGGGCACAGCCCGCCGCGACGCCCTCGGGCCGCTCGGTGGTGGAGCGCAGCACCAGCACCGGGGTGCCGAGCGAGGGGGCCTCCTCCTGGACGCCGCCGCTGTCGGTGAGCACCAGGGCGGCCCGCTCCATCACGGCGACGAACTCGGAGTAGCCGAGCGGCTCGCAGAGCAGCACCTGCTCGTGGTGGCCGAGCTCCTCGTGGAACACCTCCGCCACCGCCGGGTTGGGGTGCAGCGGCACGACCACCCGTAGGTCCGGGTCGGCCTCGCAGAGCCGGGCCACCGCCCCGGCCACCCGGCGCATCGGGGCGCCCCAGGACTCGCGCCGGTGCATGGTGAGCAGCAGCAGCCGGGGCTCGGTGGCCATCCGCGCCAGCGCCCGGTCGCGGAACCGCACCGGCCGGTCCAGGGTGAGGCGCAGGGCGTCGATCACGGTGTTCCCGGTGACGTGGACGCCGGCCGGGTCGAAGCCCTCGGCGAGCAGGTGCCGGGCGGCCTGTTCGGTGGGGGCGAAGTGCAGGTCGGAGACCTGGGAGATCAGCCGCCGGTTGATCTCCTCGGGGAACGGCTCCTGCCGGTTCCCGGTCCGCAACCCGGCCTCCAGGTGGGCGACCGGGATGCGCTCGCAGACGGCGGCGTAGGCGGCGGCGAACGCGCTGCTGGTGTCCCCCTGGACGACCACCACGTCCAGCCGCTCCTGCCGGAAGACCTCGGCGATCTCCCGGATCACCCGGCCCGCCATCGCGCTCAGACTCTGGCCGGGTTGCATCACCGCCAGGTCGTGACGGGGTTTCAGGCCGAACAGCTCCCCGATCTCCTGCAACACCTCGCGGTGCTGGCCGGTGGAGACCAGCACCGGGTCGAAGCCCTCGTCGGCCTCCAGGGCCAGGGCCAGTGGGGCCAGTTTGATGGCCTCCGGCCGCGTGCCGTAGACCACACCAACGCGCAGTGGCATCCGCTTCCTCCCCGAGCGTCACACCGTTGCGGGCCGCACCGCCGGACGCGGTGCGACGGTCTGTCAGGCGCCGCCGCGCGCGGCCGCGGTGATCCCGGCCGCACCGGCCCCGGCCGGGGTGATCCGCGCCGACATGGCGCCGACGGCCTCGGCCAGGGCCGCGTCGCAGGACCCCCGGTCCGGCGCGGCCACGATCACGTAGCCGCAGCGCGCCATGTAGCCGCGGGGCGGCACGGCCACCCTGGTGCCGGGGGCGAGCAGCGGGCCGCTGTCCACCAGCCGGGGCAGCGACCCGGGGGCGGGCAGGGTGACCGAGTCGACGGTGCCGTCCCGGTCCGCGTACAGGAGTTGGTGCGCCGCGCTGCGGTGCTCGGTGCGGCGCAGGTCGGGCGGCTCGCCGCAGGCCAGCGCGGCCGCGATGGCCGCGCCGTCCAGGCCGGTGGCGAGCTTGGCGATGTGCGGGATGAAGTCGCCGGCCAGCCGCCCGTTCACCTCGACGATGACCGGCCCCCGGGAGGTCAGCTTGATCTCGGTGTGGGTCATCGCGTTGCGCAGGCCGAGCGCGGCCACCGCCTCGCGGACCGTCCCGATCAGTTCCTCGTCGTCGAGCAGCGGATCGTCGGCGTGCACGGTCTGCCCGGTCTCCTCGAAGTACGGGGCGGGGCCGAAGCGCTTGAGCACGACGTAGAGCGGCTCGAGGCGCCCGTCCACCACCGCCGAGTCCACCGAGACCTCGGGCCCGTCCAGGAACTCCTCGACCAGGACCACGTCGCCGTGGTGCCGCGCCCCGGTCCGGGACGCCGAGGCGGCGGTCCGGAAGGCCTGCGTCAACTCCTCGGCGGAGCGCACCAGGACGACGCCGATGCTGCCCGCCAGGCCGCGCGGTTTGACCACCACCGGGTAGCCGAACCGCTCGGCCAGCCCGGCGGCCTCCTCCGGCGTGGCGGCGGAGCCGTAGCCGGGCTGGCGCACGCCCGCCGCGGTGAGCAGCTGCCGGGTGCGGCGCTTGTCCCGGCAGTTCTCCGCGACGCCCTCGCCGAGCGAGGGCAAACCGAGCCGGTCGGCCAGCCGGGAGGCGGCGGAGAGGAACATCTCCTCGAAGGTCAGCACGCCCCGCACGCCGTGCTCCTCCGCCAGCCCGTCGACCACGGAGGTGAGGAAGTCCAGCTTGGTGCTCACCCGGGCCGCGTTGAGCGCGGGGACCACCGTGTGCCCGGCCAGGTACGGGAGTTGCCAGCTCGGCGCCCGGTCGGTGAGCAGCCACAGGCGCTGCCCGGCGAGCGAGCGCAGCAACGCCTCCCGGTACTCCCGGGGCCCGGTCCCGACCAGCAGGAGCACCGGTCCGCCGGGTGCCGGGCCGGCACCGGGCCCGCTCACAGGCCCAGGCCCGACCGGAGACGGTCGCAGAGCTCGGTGGCGTAGCCGGTGACGGTGTCCGGCTCGAACTGGTTGGTGCTGTAGAACCAGACCACGGTGAACCTGCCCTCGTCCACCAGCAGGTCGACGCCGTGCACGTGCTCGCGCAGGCCGGTGCTGGTCTCGTCCGGGCCGGGCGACTCCGGGGCCGGCTGGAGCAGCGCGGCCGGATCGGTCGGTTTGGTGCGGCCCTGGTAGTTGACGGTGACGTCCGGCTCGCCCAGGCCCGCCAGGTCGGCCCGCTGCTCCCGGTCCTCGTTGACGTAGCGCAGCAGCCCGAAGCCGCTGCCCGCCAGCGGCACCGCGGCCAGCTGCTCGCCGATGCTGTCGCGCTGGGCCAACAGCCCAGCTCCCCGAGGGAGTTCCAGGGTGACGGGATAGCGGGTGGAGAGCCAGCCGGCCGTCCGCCGCACCTGCGGCTGGCCGGGCAGGCCGTGCCGGCCGTGGCCGATCATGTTGGTCCGCAGCCGGCCGGAGCCGTCGTCCAGCACCGGCACCAGCGCCGCGATCACCGTCTCCAGCAGGCCGGAGGAGCGCCCGGCCACGCTGGCGCCGCGGATCAGCGCGGCGGTCTCCTCCGGAGTCATCGAGACGGTGGCGATCCCGGTGGTGGCCATGGTGTTCTCGCCCGGCTTCTCCCGGACGACCGGCGGGCAGGGGCGGCCGATCTTCAGCCAACTGCCGTGCTGCTCCACGATCTCCGGGGAGTGGGCGTACTCGTACAGCCAGGCGGCGTACTCGTGCGCGCCGACCGCGGGGGCGAGCCCGGGGAGCGGGCGGCCCGCGATCAACTCGCGGCAGGCCGTCTCGAACTCGCTCGCCAGCACGCCGTAGCCGACGCCGTCCGCGACGAAGTGGTGCACCACGACCAGCAACCGGAAGGTGCCGTCCCGCCAGGCGATCCGGGCGAGCCGGACCAGCGGGGCCCGCTCCAGGCGCAGGCTCTCCTGGACCCGGGTGCAGTAGGCGGTGAGCGCCTCCGGGTCGGTGGCCCCGGAGAGGTCGACGTCCTCGACCGGGAACTCCTCGTACTCCGGCACCACCAGGCCCGTCCCGTCGGCGCCGCCGGTGGGGCCGAGGTGGAGCCGCAGGCCCTCGTGCCGGTTGACCACCCAGCGGATGGCGGTGGCCGCGATGCCGGCGGTCAGCTCGGCGGGGACCGAGTAGAGCGCGACCTGGTTCCAGTGGTGGGCGCCGGGCAGGCCCCGGGTGAGGAACCGGGACTGCTCGGGCAGGAGCGGGACGACACGGCTGGCTGAGCTGTTCACGGTGGCAGACTCCCAGGTGGTGGGTTGACGCGGGGTCAGGTGTCCGGCCGGGCGGGAGGGACCGCCCGGTCAGGCGTGCAGCAGGGCGTGCCGGAGCGGGAGCTCCCGACAGCCCCGGGCCCGCTTGGTGCCGAGGGCGCCCAGGCCGAAGTAGACGGTGGACAGGCCGCGGGAGAGGCAGTACTCCACCGGCTCGTAGTAGACCACGTTGAAGTAGGCGAAGGCCCCCGGCGGGAGGCGCTCGTAGTCGGTCGCGGTGGCCCGGGCGTACAGGCCCCGCTCCCACTCGTAGCCGAGCATCGCCGAGACCAGGGCGCCCTCGGCGTCGCGGCAGGTGAACAGCCGCGCGTGCCCGGGGTCGTCCTCGAAGGTGTCGGTCAGGTAGCGGCGCAGGCCCGGGACGGTGGCCCGGCTGCCGTACTTGCGCTCCACCTGGGCGAGCGGGCCGGCCAGCTGCCCGGCGCAGCCGGGGCGGACCTCCTCGACGGCCAGGGTCAGGCCCAACTCCCGTAGCGCGGCGCGTTCGTGACGGATGCTCACCCGCCGGTGGCTGGGCAGCGTGGACAGGTAGTCCTCGAAGCCGCCGCCCGCCAGTGCGAGCACCGCCTCGGAGGGCGCCGGGGCCGAGCACCGCACCGTGCCCGCGGCGGTCAGCGCCCCGAGCGCCTCCTCGGGCAGGTACGGCGCGACCAGGGCCTGCGCCCCCAGCTCCTCGCAGGCCCGCAGGGCGGCGCGGACCAGCTCGGCGACCACGGCCGGGCGCCGCTCGGCGGGGACGGCGCCGGAGACCAGCAGGGGGTTGCGGTAGCCCCGGCGGGCGCCGAACAGGGCGTACCGGACCCCGGGGCCGAAGGCCTCGGCGAAGCGCTGCTGGCCGTAGGACTCGGTGAGTTCGTACTTGGTGAAGCTGACCGGCGCGGCGGCGAGCAGCTCGGAGCCCTCGTCGGGACCGGAGCGGAGCAGGACGTAGCGGGTGGCGAGGCCGGGCATCGACTCGTGGGCCAGCAGCCAGTGGTGGGAGGAGTGGAAGGCCCCCTCGCCGGCCAGCGCGTCCCACTCCCGGGGGTCGACCCGGCGCAGGCCGTCGACCGTCTCGCCGTGCGTCGCGGGGCCGGTGCGGGACCGGGGACCGGTGTGCGTCACGGGCCGTTCACCCCTCCCGGCCGGGCCGGGCCCGGGTCAGCAGCAGCCGCCCGAGCTCCTGCGGATCGGGGTGGGCGAAGACGTCGCCGGGGGAGCAGTCCACGCCGAACTCCTCCGCCAGCACCGCGCAGAGCTCGGCGGCGCCGGTGAGGTCGAGGCCCCCGTCGATCAGGTCGCGGCCGGGGTCGGCGGTGGTCCCGGAGAGCTGCGCGGCGGTGAGGCCGATCCGCCGCACCAGTGCCTCCAGGGTGGCGGCGGCGGGCTCGGCTGGGCCCGACGGGGTGCGGGCCAGCAGGCGGCGCAGGGCGGTGCGGTCGGTCTTCCCGGTGGCGAGCCGGGGCAGCCGGTCCACCGGCACCACGCGGGCGGGGACGGCGGGGCTGCCGAGCCGGTGGAGCACGTGGGTGCGCAGGGCCTGGGGATCGACCGGCTCGCGCAGCACGACCAGCGCCCCGAGGCGCAGGGCCGGGCCGGTGCGCTCGCCGACCACCACCGCCTCCGCCACGGCGAGGTGGGTGCGCAGCACGCCCTCCACCTCGTGGAGGTTGACCCAGACCCCGTTGAGCTTGACCCGGCTGTCCAGCCGGCCGAGCAGCACCAGGCCCTCGGGGCGCAGGACGCCGAGGTCGCCGGTGCGGAAGGTGACCAGGCCGGCGTCGCGGCGGAACCGCGCCGCCACCTCGGGACCGGGGTCGCCGAGGTAGCCGAAGGAGCCCTGGGGGGTGGTGATGACCACCTCGCCCGGCGCGCCCTCCGGCTGCCCGGCACCGGTCTCGGGGTCGACGACGGTCACGAGGGTGCCGGGCAGTGGACGGCCCACCGGGACGGCGCCGTCGGCCTGGTCGGCCGGGACGCGGTGGTGGAACTTGGCGAGGGTGGTCTCCGAGGGGCCGTAGAGGTTGACCACCTGCTGGGCCGGGCCGGTCTCCGCCCGCCAGCGCCGGGCCAGTTGGGCGTCCAGCGGCTCGCCGGCGAAGAAGGTGGCGCGCAGGGCGGGGGTGCCGGCGGCCTTGGCGGCCCGGGCGGCGGTCAGCCAGTAGCGGGCCAGCGAGGGCACCACGTGCAGCACGGTGGCGCCCTGCTCGGCCAGCCAGCCGAGCACCCGGCTCGGGGCCACCTCGGGCGGTGGGCAGAGCAGGGTGGCACCGCTGGTGAGGGTGGTGACCAACTCCCGGTAGACCACGTCGAAGTCGAGGCCGGTCAGGGCCGGCACCCGGTCCTCGGGCGACCAGTCGTACGCGGTGCGCTGCCAGGCCGCGAAGGCGGCCAGCGCGGACTGGCTGCCCAGGATCACCTTGCGGTGGCCGGTGCTGCCGGAGGTGCGGACCAGGTAGCCGCCGCCCGCCGCGGCGATCTCGGCGCGGTGGGCGGGGAGTTGGCGCAGTGCGGCGGCCAGGTCGGCCGGCAGGGGCCGGTCGGTGCTGTACCCGGTCTCCTCGGTGCGGCCCGACGACACGGTCAGCAGCGGGACTTCCTCGGTCGGGCCGGCCGCGGCCGCCGGGCCGTCGCCGTCCAGCCAGACCACCGCGCCGAGACGCCAGGCGCCGAGCAGGTGGGCGGCCAGCGGCCCGCCGACCGGGCCCCGCAGGCGCACCGGGACGCCGGGGCCGACGCCGTGTGCGCGCAGCACCGCGGCGGCGGCCCCGGCCGCCACGGCGAGCTGACCGTACGTCAGGGTGCCGGTGGGGCCCGGGTGGCCGATGAGGGCGGGGTGGTCGGGGTGCCGCTCGGCGGCGAGGAGGAATTCGTCGATGATGCGGCCGGGGCCGGAAGGCTCGGCGTGTGCCACGCAGATCTCTCCTAACGAGGAGCGGTGCTGCCGGACATGATCACGAGCGGCCAGTGTACGACAGCGGAGCGCGATTGGTCCGAACATGGCGAAAACACGAGGTCGGGTGGCCGTCGAGGGTCCCATGGGCCTTCTCTCGGAAGGGGATTGACACTCGGTGATCAAAGGTTAGTCTGTAGCGAGCGTCTGTCACCGACGATCTGATGGTCCAACTCCCTTGGCATCAGCTCGAATCGAACCCGCCGAGGATGGGCAGTCACGCATGACACCGACGTTCCACGTCAGGCTCGGCAACACTGAGTGGTCGGCCTGGCGCGAGGCACTGTTGCGCAGCACCGGCTTCCCCTCCTCCGGCCTGGTCCGGTTCGCCTCCCCGGCGTGCGCCCGCGGCGCGGACGAGTTCCTCGACGGGAGGGCGGACCGCGAGGCCTTCGAGGCGGTCTTCTCCGCGACCGTGGCGGCACTCTCCACCGAGGTCAACCGGGTGGCCGCCGAGCCGTTGCTGCGCGAGGCCATCACCTGGCAGAGCCCCGCCGTGGCGGGGCTGCTGGACTCGTTGCTGCGCAACCCCGAACCGATCCGGCGCAACGCCAAACGGCGGTACCGCGAGGAGCAGTTGTCGAGGTTCTGGCAGCGCTACTGCGCCAAGGCCGAGACCATCGGCTTCTTCGGGCCGTCGCGGTGGATCACCCTCGCCCCGGAGCGGCCCCGGACCACCGCGGTGCCCGGCCCGGGGCTGGTGGACCGCCGGGTGGTGTTCCTGGAGCCCTGGGCGGTCATCGCGTACGGCGAATGGCTGGCCACCGAACCCGAGTTGCGCCGCTGGCTGCCGCCGGCCCGGCACCCGCACCACCTGCTGGAGGGGGGCCGGGTGACCAGGCCGGGCCAGTCCGCGGCGCCGGTGACCGAACGCGAGGCAGCGGTGCTGGACAGCTGTGACGGCACCCGTCCGGCGGTCCTGATCGCCCGTGAACTCGCCGACGGGGCAACCGGTTTGACGGAGGACGAGGTGTACCGGGTGCTGGCCGGCCTGGTCCGCCGCAGACTGCTCACCTGGGACGCCAACGTACCGGTCGGCTCGGCCGGTGAGGACGTGCTGGACGCGCGCATCGCGGCCATCGGCGATCCCGCCCTGCGCGAGCGGGCCGGCGCCGGGCTGGCGCGGCTGCGCGCGGCCCGGGACGCGGTGGCCGCGGCCGCCGGTGACCCGGCGGCGCTGGCGGCCGCGCAGGAGCGGCTCGGCAGCGAGTTCACCGCCATCACCGGCCGGGAGGCGCGGCGGCGCAGCGGCGTGGCCTACGCCGGGCGCGGCCTCTGTTACGAGGACACCAACCGCGACCTCGAACTCACCCTGGGCGCCGACCTGTTGGACGAGGTGGCGGCCCCGCTGGACGTGGTGCTGCAGGCGGCCCGCTGGCTCTCGGTGGCGATGGCCACCGCCTACGACCGCGAGCTCACCCGGCTGGTCCGGGAGCACCCGGACGGGGCGGACGGCCTCACCCTGGCCGACATCTGGACGCCGACGCTGCGGCTCTTCCTCGGCGCGGGCCAGAAGCCGGCGGACGTGGTGATGAAGGAGTTCGTCGACCGCTGGGCGGAGCTGCTCGGCCTGGACGGGGCCGGGACGGAGCAGCCCGATCTGCTGCTCTCCTCGGCCGAACTGGCAGGAAGAGCAAGCGAGTTGTTCCCCGCCACCGGGCCGGGATGGGCCGGCGGCCGGGTGCACAGCCCCGACCTGCACGTCTGCGCCCCCTCGGTGCGGGCCCTGAACGACGGTGACTTCCTGGTGGTGCTGGGGGAGTTGCACGCTTCGGTGGGCACCATGGAGGGCCGGCTGTTCGGCTGGTCGCTGGACGATCCGCAGAGCGTGGTGGAGCGGCTGGCACAGGACCAGGGCGGTGGCCGGGTGCTGCCGCTGTTCCCGGTGATGTGGCCCCGCAACGCCGGGCGGACGGTGCCGGTGGAGTACGCCGCCGACGACCACCTGCTCGGCTTCTCCCCGGCGCCCGGCGCGGAGCTCGACCGGACCAGCTCGATCGCCGGGGTGCGGCTGTCGGAGCGGGACGGCCGGGTGCTGGCCACCGTGGGGGAGCGCGAACTGCCGCTGCTGGACGTGCTCTCGGCCTTCCTGGCGATGAAGACCGCGGATGCCTTCAAGCTGGTCTCGGCCGGCGAGCACACGCCCCGGATCACCCTGGACCGGCTGGTGCTGTTCCGCGAGACCTGGCGCACCACCGCCGAGGAGACCGACCTGCTGCCGGTCCGCAGCGAGCAGGAGGAGTTCCTGGCGGCCCGCCGCTGGCGGCACCGGCACGGGCTGCCCGAGCGCTGTTTCGTGAAGATCTCCACCGAGACCAAGCCGTTCTACCTCGACCTGACCAGCCCGCTCTTCGTCTCCTCGTTCTGCGCCGGGCTCCGGGCGGCCCGCAGGTCCACCAGGGAGGACATCACGGTGACCGTGACCGAGATGCTGCCCGACCCGGACCAGGCCTGGGTGCCCGGCCCCGGCGGCGAGTCCTACTTCGGCGAGATCAGGATGCACGTGGTCGACCCGCGACCCTGCGTCGACCTCACGGACTGAGCTCCGCAGCAAGGCAGTTGGCGCCACCGCAGCAGTTGTCCCGTTGTCGTGTCCGCGCGCCCACCGGTGGCGCCGGGAGATTTGGGGGTCCTGTGTGAGCCGTGCTCTGGAAGTTTCCGACAACTCGTCGGACGACGTACACCTCCCGTTCGGCGGCCCGGTCTACGACGACCGGGAGATCGAGGCCGTGGTCGGGGCGCTGCGCTCCGGGGACCTCGCCACCGGCCGGATCACCAAGGCCTTCGAGGCCGAGTTCGCCGAGACCTTCGGCTTCGCCCATGCCGCCGCCGTCACCTCGGGCAGCACCGCCAACCTGCTGGCCCTCGCCGCCATGCTGGAGCTCGGCCGGATCGCCCCCGGCGAGCGCGTGGTGGTCTCCGGCGCCACCTTCGTGGCCGCCGTCTCCCCGGTGGTCCAACTCGGCCTGGTCCCGGTCTTCGTGGACCTCGCGGAGGGCGACCTCAACCTGGACCTCGACCTGGTCGAGCGGGCCGTCACCGAGCACGGGGCCCGCGGCCTGCTGGTCCCGCACGCCCTCGGCGTCGCCCTCCCGGTCGACCGCCTCGCCGAGATCAGGCGCCGGCACGGTGTCTTCCTGATCGAGGACTGCTGCGAGTCCCTCGGCGCGGCCCACGGGGCAACCCCGGTGGGCGCGGCCGCCGACGTGGCCACCTTCAGCTTCTACGCCGGCCACCACCTGACGATGGGTGAGGGCGGGGTCGCGGCCACCCACGACGCCGAGACCGACGCCATGCTGCGCAGCCTGCGCGCCTTCGGCCGCAGCCCCGACTACGCCGGCGGGCGATTCGCCTACCCCGTGGACGGACGCGCGCTGGCCCCCGAGGAGCGCTACGTCCACCTCCGGCTCGGCTACAACGGCAAGTTGACCGACCTCCAGGCCGCCTTCGGCCGGGTGCAGCTCACCCGCCACGCCGAACTGGCCGAGGCCCGCCGGGAGACCGCCCGGGCGCTGACCAAGGTGCTGGCCGACCACGGCTGGCAGGTGCTCGGCGACCCCTGCGCGCCCACCGCCTCGCCGTTCGCCGTCGCCGTGCTGGTCCCGCCGGGGCGCCGCAACACCGACGTGGCCGAGGTCCTGCTGCGCCACGGCATCGACTTCCGCGGCTTCCTGGGCGCCTCGCAGGCGCACCAGCCCTGCTTCGACCGGTACGAGACCGTCGTCCACCAGCCCTACCGGCACGCCGTCGAGGTGGCCGAGCGCGGGCTCCTGCTGGGCTGCCCGCCCGGCATCGACCGCGCGGCGGCCGTCGCCGCGCTCCGTGCAGCCCTGGAGGCGCTGGCATGAAGATCCTTCTGGTGGCCGAGAAGTACCCGCCCGTGGTCGGCGGCGGGGAGACCCACCTCCAGCAGCTGGCCGAGGGCCTGGCCGCGCGCGGACACACCGTCACCGTCTGCACCGAGGCCGTGGAGGACGGACCGGACCGCGCGCTCTACCGCGAGGGCCCGGTCCGGGTCCGCGAGGTGACCGGACTGGTGGCCGCCTGCCAGCGGATGGACGCCAAGGAGGCGCTCACCAGCCTGCACCGCGAGCTGACCGCGACCGACGCCGACGTGGTCCACGTCTTCAACTACGTGCCCGCGCTGCTGGTCAGCTGGCTGCGTCCGGTGATCGACGCCAAGCTCGCCGTCTCCCTCTTCGAGACCCACATGCCCGGACAGCGGATCTTCGACCTCTGGGGCGAGTACGGCATCGAGCGCGCCCTCCAGCGCGGCCTGGTGGACAACCTGCGGGCCGACGCCATGGTCTGCGGTTCGCAGGCCTACCGGCGCTGGGCACTGGACGCGGGCTTCTCCGACGAGTCGATCAGCGTGGTCGAGTTCGGCACCGACCTGGACCGCTTCCGGGAGGACAAGGCGGCCCGGGCCGAGTGGCGCCACCGCCGCGGGATCGGCGAGGAGGAGACGCTCTTCCTGGTGCCCGCCCGTCCCGTCCCGCGCAAGTGCATCGAGGACGCCGTCCGGGCCTTGGCCGTGGTCGCGGCCGAGCACCCGTCGGTCCGGCTGGTGCTGACCGCCCCGACCGGCCGCAGCGTGGACGCCTACGTCGAGTCGCTGCGCACGCTGGCCGGCGAACTCGGCGTCGCGGACCGGGTGGTGTGGGAGGAGGGCGTCTCCTGGCACGGCATGCCGGAGATCTTCGCGGCCGCCGACGCCGTCGTGCTGCCCTCCTCGCACGAGGGCTTCGGGATCGCCCTGGTCGAGGGCATGGCCAGCCGCAAGCCCGTGATCACCTCCGACGTGGAGGGCCACGACGAGGTCATCGAGCACGAGCGCACCGGTTTCCTCTACCCGGCCCGCGACGTCCAGGCGCTCGCCCGGCAGATGGGCCGGGTGATCGGCACCGACCTGGGGACCCTGCTGGACGACGCCCAGGCGGAGGCCGTCGCCCGGTTCTCCTCCGCGGCGGTCGCCGCCGGACACGAACGCGCCTACCTGTCGGCGCTGGCGAAGAACTGACGCGGACGCAGCCGGCCGAGGAGACGTGAGATGACGACGACCGACCAGACCCTGACCCCTGACGGCCCCGCACCGGGCCACCCGGACCCGGGGGCCCCGGACCGCCGGGCCGCCACCGACCCGGCCGGCCGCTCCGCCGCGCTGGCCGAGGGCGTGTCCCGCTGGCTGCGCGGCGGCCAGGCCCAGCACCCCGACGGAGCCTACGCCGGCTGGCACACCGCCGACGGCCGGCTCTCCACGCCGTACCCGGAGATCACCGGCTACGTGCTCACCTTCCTCGCCAACGAGGAACTGGACGAGGCCGAGCGGGCCCGGGCCGACGCGGCGGCCCGCTGGCTGGTCGAGCGGATCGAACGCGGTGACCACACCTGCCGCTTCGACCGGCCCGACGGGGTCTACCTGTTCGACCTCGCGATGATCACCAACGGCCTGTTCGCCCACGGGCGGCGGACCGCCGACCGCCGGACGGTGGCCGCCGCCCGGACGGTCGCGGCCTACCTGCTGGAGCACCTCGGCGAGGGCCCGATGGTCGGCGGGGCCGGGCCCGGGGGCCCCGGGCCCACCTGGTCCACCGAGGGCCGCGCCCACCTGCTCAAGCTGCTCCAGGCCCTGGTCGCCGCCGACCTGCACGGCGTCCCCGGCGCCGCCGAGGCGGCCGAGCGGCTGGCCGCCGGCGCCGAGGAGCTCCGGCCACCGAGCGGCACCGCCCCGGTCGAGACCTGCCCCGGCAGCGAGCTGGTCAGCCTGCACGCCGCCTGCTACGCGGCCGAGGGGCTCTGGGTCTGGGCCGAGGCCCGGCGTGACCCGCGGGCGCGCGAGCAGGCGGCCCGGATCGTCGAGTGGGTCTGGCAGCAGCAGCTCCCCGACGGCGGCTTCCCCACCTACGCGCACCGCGACGGCGGCCCGGTCGGCGACCGCTGGCAGTCCGACGTGCTCTCCCAGGCCATCCGGCTGGCCCTGCTGCTCGGGCTGGAGCCCAAGGGCCTGAGCGCCGCGGCGGAGGCACTGGCCGCCAGCACCACCACGCATCCTGACGGGCGGTCAGCCGTCCTCTACTGGCCCCGGGCGGAGGAGGCCCACAGCAACAGCTGGAGCAGCATGTTCGCCCACCAGGCGCTGCTCCTGCTCAGCGGCCGGCCCGCGCCGGCCTGGCACGCGCTGGTCTGAGACCGAACGGCGCCCGGGGCGGGGAGGTGCTCCGTCCCGGCCGTTGCCGCAGCCGCAGTCGCAGCCGTTGCCGCTGCCGTTGCCGCTGACGCCCGCCGTCGTACGGGCCCCGCCCCCGATCAGCCGCCGGTCCGCGCCGGCCGGAAGGAGACCCCCACCGTGAGCAAGTCCGTGTTGCTGTCCACCTTCCAACCCGTCCCGCCGGTCGACTACACCCACGCCGAGGGCGCCTGGGTGCACACCGCCGACGGCGGCCGGCTGCTCGACGCGGCCAGCGGCCTGGTCTGCGTCAACATCGGGCACGCCCACCCGCACGTGCTGGAGGCGATGACCCGTCAGGCCGCCGTCGCCACCTACGCCTCGCCCGGCGCCCTGCGGCCGGCCCTGCAGGAGGAGCTGGCCGTCCGGCTCGGCGCCGCCGTGGGACGGGCCGGGGACGGCGTCAGCCTGGCCTGCTCGGGCACCGCCGCCGTCGAACTGGCCGTCAGCTACGCCAAGTCGATCCAGCGTGCCCGGGGCGAGACCGGCCGCCACCACGTCCTGACCGCCACCCTCGGCTACCACGGCAACAGCGCGCTGGCCCTCGGCCTCTCCGGCCACCGGCGCCGCCGCCCCGAGCCCGTCGACGCGCTGGGCCTCGGCCCCGCCTTCGACCCGCCCTACCCCGGCCACCACCGCGGCTGCCCGTACGGGCACTGCCGCGCCGAGTGCGTGTCGGCCGTGCGCGACGCCATCCTGGAGCGCGGCCCCGAGACCGTCGCGGCCGTCCTGGTCGAACCGGTCAACGGCACCACCGGCGGCGCCTACACGCCCCCGCCGGGCTACCTCTCCGCGCTGCGCCGGCTCTGCCACGAGCACGGCGTGCTGGTGATCCACGACGAGGTGCTCACCGGCCTCGGCCGGACCGGCCTGCCGCTCGGCGCCGACCACGACCCCGGCGGCGCCGCCGACCTCGTGGTGCTGGCCAAGGGCCTGTCCGCCGGGTACCTGCCGCTCTCGGCCGTCCTGGTCGACGAGGCGGGGACGGAGGCGCTGCGCTCCTCGGGGCGCCCGCTCCCGCTGATGGGCACCATGTCGGCCAGCCCGCTCCAGGCCGCCGTCGGCCTCGCGGTGCTCGATGTGCTCCAGGACCTCGGAGCACTCGAGGCCGGGGTGCTGCGTGGCGGCGAACTGACCTCCGCCGTCCGGAGGTTGGCAGACCTGCCGGCCGTGGTCCGGACCCGGGGGGTGGGGTACTTCCACGCGGTGGAGCTGGTGCCCGGCGGCCAACGGGCCGCACTGGCCCACGGCCGTGAGGCCGGGCTGCTGCTCTACCCGTTCAACGGCTTCAACCCGGACGGCAGCGGCGAAGGGGTCATCATCGCCCCGCCGCTGACCAGTACGTCCGAGGAGATCGGCTTCCTGGCGGAGGCGGCCCGCACGGCGCTGTCCCGCATCCCTGCGAGCGAGTGAGGCACCCCACCTGATGTCGTCCACCGAACCGCCCGAGCGGTACTGGGCCGACCGCCCGGTCCTGGTCACCGGGGCCGACGGCTTCGTCGGCTCGCACCTCACCGAGGCCCTGGTCGGCCTCGGCGCCCAGGTCACCGCCGTGGTCCGCCGGGTCTCCGGCACCCAGGTCACCAACCGCCTGCGCAACCTCCCCGCCCCCGCCGTCGCGGCCCTGCACCGCCTGGTCCACCTGGACCTGGCCGGCCCCTCGGCCGTCACGGTGCTCAGCGGACTGGAGGCCGCCACCTGGTTCCACCTGGCCGCCGACGCCTACGTCCCCGCCTCGCTGGAGCAGCCCGCCAGCGTGGTGCAGACCAACCTCGGCTCCACCCTCAACGTGCTGGAGGCCGCCCGGCTGAGCGGCCCCGAGCACCTGCTGGTGACCAGCTCCAGCGAGGTCTACGGCACCCAGCCCGACGCCATCACCGAACAGCACCCGCTGATGCCGGCCACCCCGTACGCCGCCTCCAAGGTGGCCTGCGACCGGCTCGCCTGGTCCTACCACCACACCTACGGCACGCCGCTGACCATCGTCCGGCCGTTCAACTGCTACGGCCCCCGGCACGTCTACGACGCGGTCCCGCTCTTCCTCGCCAAGGCCCTGCGCGGCGAGCCGATCACCATCAACGGCACCGGCGCGCAGACCCGCGACCTCACCTACGTGGCCGACACCGTCGAGGCCTTCCTCGCCCTCGGCCGGCTCCCCGGCACCGGCGAGGCCTACAACATCGGCACCGGGGTGGACCACAGCGTGACCGAAACCGCCCGCCTGGTGGTCGAACTCACGGGCTCCCGCAGCGAGGTCCGGTACGGTCCGCCCCGCCCCGGCGAGGTGATGAAGCTCCAGGCCGACCCGGCCAAGCTGACCCGCACCACCGGCTGGGCCGCCAAGTACGACCTCGCGGCCGGGCTGGCCGCCAACCTGGAGTGGATGCGCGAGAACGTGGAGCGGGTGTGGCCGACACGATCCTGATGGACGCCGGGGGCGTCATCTTCAACAACGTCACCGAGGAGACCGACTTCCTGGAGCGGCTGGCGGAGCGTCACCACGCGGACCCCGCACGGCTCCTGGCCGAGCTGGACGCCCGGGACGCCGCCTACGAGGTCGGCCGGGCCCACGTCCACGACGTGTTGACCGAGGCGCTGGTCGCGGCCGGGGCGCCGACCGGCCTGCGGGTGGACCCGCAGTGGCTGGACGCCCTCTACCGGGACTGCGTGGTCCCCCGTCCGGGTGCCTTCGCCGCCATCGCCGAACTCCGCCGCCACCGGCCCGACCTGCTGCTGGTACTGGCCAACAACGAGGCCGAGCACTGGGACGCCGTCAAGGACCGCGCCCACGGCCACCTGGGCAGGTTCGACGTGGTCGCCTCCTCCTGGCGGGTCGGGCGGGTCAAGCCCACGGCGGAGTTCTTCGCCGCGGTCGCCGAGCGCTGCGGCCGGACACTGGAGCGGGCCGTCCTGATCGACGACAACCCCGAAGTCACCGGCGCGGCCGGGCGCTTGGGAATCGGTACGCTGCTCGCGGACACACCGGAGGCCCTCGCTGCGGGGATCGCCCGGTTGCTGGAAGCACGTTCGGAGCAGAAAAGGTGAAATCGGCGTGACCGAGGTCGAGTTGAAGGTCCGGTTCGGGGTCGACGACAAGGAGCTGTCCGCACTGCACGAACGGGCTTTCAGCCCGGACGCCACGGACCTCCCGGACGGGGAGACCACCGTCACCCCGTGGGCCAGCCGCCTGGAGCGGCACAGCCTCACCTGGATCGGCGCCTTCGACTCCGACCGGCTGGTCGGCTTCGTGCACGCGGTGTGGGACGGCGGCAAGCACGCCTTCGTGCTGGACACCGCCGTCCACCCCGCGTACCAACGCCTGGGCATCGGCAAGCGCCTGGTGGACGAGGTCACCGAGGAGGCCTTCCGGGCCGGCTGCGACTGGGTGCACGTGGACTACGACCCCGAACACGTCGACTTCTACGAGGGCGCCTGCGGCTTCCGCGCCACCCCGGCCGGCCTGCGCTCCCGGCACTGGACGGCCTGAACCCCGGACCCGCCGGACCCGCCCCTGTGAGTTGCGCTACAGCGCCCCGAGCTGACTTGTCGGTACCGGGTCAGCTGCTTAGCCTGCTCCGAGTCGCCCGCTCCGCGCGGGCCCCTCCGGTGGGGCGCCGAATCCCGTCCACCCGCCGGCGGTCACTCGAGCACGGACACGGACGGGAGCGGGGGAACCAGGTCAGCCGCCTGCTGCCTCCGCCCGCGCACGTGCGTTCCGCGGTGGCCGCGGGCTCGGGGTGAAGCCGCGCCCACAGCCGGCCGGGCCGTACCTCCGGCCCGAACCCGACAGCTCACCTCGCAGGCGTCGCAGAGGACCTGTCCATGCGCTTTTCCGCCACACCTGTCAGGGTCGGCGCGGTGGCCGCAGCCGGCCTGCTCGCCATCCCGCTCCTGGTCAGCACCCAGGCGTCCGCCAGCGGCCCGACCGTGGTCGAGGACCGGATCACCCCGGCCCCGGCGGTCGCGGGCCCCTCGGTCACGGCCTCGCTCGCCGTGCACTCCTCGCGCTGCTTCACCGCGGACAGCCTCGGGGTCGCCGTCCGCGACGCGGCCGGCCGCCGACTGGACTTCCCGGGCGCGGCCCGCAACGTCCGGATCTGCCCGGGCGGGACCACCGTCACCACCGGCGCGCTGGACCTCCCGGCCGGTACCTACACGGAGTTCGGCCGCTGGCGTGGTCCGGACGGCCGCTGGCACAACCTCCCCGGGCACACGCTGACCGTCGGCCAGGCTCCGACGCCTACGCCGACTCCCACGCCGTCCCCGACGCCCACGCCCACGCCGACGCCGAGCCCGACTCCCACGCCGAGCCCGACGCCGACGCCCACGCCGTCCCCCACGGTCACGCCGTCCCCGACGCCCACGCCGACGCCCACGCCGAGCCCGAGTCCCACGCCGTCCCCGACGCCCACCGTGCCCGCCGGCATGCGCGCGCTGCCGGACCCCCTCTACGGGGTCACCGTCGACGACGTCTCCAAGCTCTCCGCCATCGTCGACGCCTCGCGCCACCTCGCCCGGACCCCGACCACCCGGATCGTCTTCGACGAGACCGAGGGCCCGAGCTCCTACACCGAGGCGGTCGACCAACTCCAGCCGGTCAGTTACCTGATGGGCGAGATCCTGGACTCGGAGTACGTCAAGAACTTCTCGGCCCAGGCCTACCACGACCGCGTCGCCCAGTACCTGAAGGCCTTCGGCGACAAGGTCGACCTCTGGGAGATCGGCAACGAGGTCAACGGCAACTGGCTGGGCAGCTACGCCGACGTCTCGACGAAGATCACCGATGCCTACCGGCAGGTCGAGGCGGCCGGCAAGCGCAGCGCGCTGACCCTCTACTACGACATCGGCTGCGGCAACGGCCCCTCCGAGCTCGACCCGCTGACCTTCACCAAGCAGTACGTGCCGGAGGACATGCGCAACGGCCTGGACTACGTGACGCTCAGCTACTACGAGGGCCAGTGCAACAACATCCGCCCCAGTGCGGCCACGTGGACCTCGTACTTCCAGCAGCTGCACGCCCTCTACCCGAACGCCAAGCTCGCCTTCGGTGAGATCGGCCTGCCCGACGCCGCGACCAGCGGCACCCAGGCGGCGGCCCAGTCGATGCTGACGTACTACTACGGCCTGAAGATCGACCTGCCGTACTACGTCGGCGGCCACTTCTGGTGGTACTACGCCGAGGACATGATCCCCTACAGCACCAAGCCGCTCTGGCAGACGCTCAACACGGCGCTCCAGGGCTGATCCCGACCACCCGTGGCCCGCTCCCCGTCGCCGGGGAGCGGGCCACGGGCATGAAGGGGCACGGCGGAGATTGGTGACAGATTGTCACAATTGAGCTAGGGTGGTCTGACCATTGGATCGGGAGAAGCGCACGGGGTCGATGCCGAACCGGCCGGTAGGGATGGGTTTTCAGCCCTCCGGCCCTGATGTCGGACGCTCTGTCAGGGGTACGGGCAGTTCGTTGCCCGGTACCACTCTCCGTGACCGATCGGAGGCGAGGAGGCCCCGCGCGCGGTGAGCCCTCGTCGAAAAGACGTGTAGTGACATGAGGAGCAGACATCCAGTCGGAACAGCGGTGCTCGCCGCCGTCTTCACCGCCGCGATAGCCATCCCGGCGAGGATCGACACGACGGCGACCGCCGCGAGCAATCCCGCGTGTACGACGTCGAACGTCCTGTCCCAGAGCAACTTCGAGATCGACGCCAACGGCAACCTGAAGGTCGACGACCAGGACTGCGTCGACTGGCTCCAGCGCAACGCGGCCAACACGGGGTGGGAGCTGCGGAACGGAGTCCTGGCGAAGGCGGACCTGGCGACCGGTGCGGGCGACGACTCGTTCGGCAAGGGCACCGCCGAGGACAACCCGAACCCCACGATCGTGGACGGTTCCATCCCGCCGAACAAGAGTGACCTGAAGCAGTTCGGCGTCTTCAAGGAGACCACCCCCAACGGCAAGTTCCTCGAACTGTTCTGGACCCGGGTGAACAACCCCCAGGGCACGACGAACATGGACTTCGAGCTGAACCAGAAGTTCTGCAACCCCGCGGCCGTGCCCACCAACTGCGCCGACAACGGCAAGGGCGTGACACCGAAGACACCGCTGCGGACCGCGGGCGACAAGCTGATCACCTACGACCTCTCCAAGGGCGGCACCGTACCGACCATCTCCATCCAGACCTGGACGGCGGCCGGAGCGTGGAGCCAGCCCCCGACGGTCATCAGCGGCGGCGCGAACGCCGACGCCCTGGGGACGGTCAACACCAGCACCATCCCGGCGGCGGAGACCGGAGGCCTCGGCAACCCCCAGCTGGACCCGTACACCTTCGGCGAGGCGGCCATCGACTTCGACGCCATCTTCCCGTCCGGCGGCAGCTGCACCACCTTCGGCTCCGCGTACCTGAAGTCCCGCTCCTCCGACTCCTTCAGCTCGGAGCTCAAGGACTTCGTCGCGCCGGAGCAGGTGCAGATCAGCAACTGCACCTCGCTGACCACCAACGCGGTGACCAACGTGAGCATCGGTGACAACATCTCCGACACCGCCACGCTCGCCGGGGCGGCCGCCACCGCGGGCGGAACCATCACCTTCCACCTGTACAGCGACGCGCTCTGCGCCACCGAGGTGAACACCGGCCTGCCGGCCGTCACCGTCAGCGGCCCCGGCGACTACGGCTCGGGCAACTTCAAGCCGGCCACCGCCGGCACGTACTACTGGACCGCGAGCTACAGCGGTGACAACAACAACTCCGCCGCCACCACGGCCTGCGGCGATCCCAACGAATCGAGCGTGATCAACCCGAAGGCACCCACCATCGCGACCCTGCTCTCGGCGTCGACGGCCACCACCGGTACGGCGGTCCACGACTCGGCCACCCTGAGCGGCGCGACCGCCACCGCGGGCGGCACGGTCACCTACACCGTCTTCACCGACGACAAGTGCTCGGCCGGCGCGCGTGACGCGGGCACCAAGCCCGTCACCAACGCCGTCGTCACCGACTCCGACGCCCTGACCTTCGCCACCCCCGGCACCTTCTACTGGCAGGCCGTCTACAGCGGTGACGTCAACAACCTGGGCGCCACCAGTGTCTGCACCACCGAGATCCTGGTCGTGACGGCGAGCACCAGCATCGCCACCACCCAGCAGGTCTTCCCGCAGGACAGCGCGACCGTGAGCTCCGCGAGCGGGACCCCGACCGGCAGCGTCACCTTCTCGCTGTACGGTCCGAACGACACCGACTGCAGCAAGGCCGCCGTCTACAGCCAGACGGTGACCCTCACCAACGGCAGCGCCACCACCACGAACTCGACGTTCGGCGTGGCGACGGCCAACGGTGACGTGTACCGCTGGAAGGTCGTCTACGGCGGCGACAGCAGCCACAACGGCTCCACCAGCGCCTGTGGAACGGAGAGCTTCACCCTGACCATCGCCAACGGCTGACCGCCCGCTGACCCCTCGTCAGGGGAGCGGACACCGGCCGGGGTGCGGGGCCCGAGAACAGCTCGGGCCCCGCACCCCGCCGTGCGGCGGCGGGCCGGTCGGGTGAACTTCCGCGACGGCCGGAGGGGCGGCGGCAGGGCGGCGGGGCGGGTGTGCGCTGATGGTGGCGACTGCCCGCCGGCCACGCCGTGGAGGACGTTCCGATGCTGATCCGCTCCGCCCCCAGCCGTCCCCGTCACCGGTGCGCCACGGCCGTCGCGGCCGCCCTGCTCCTGCTCGGGGCGGCCGGCTGCTCGGACGACAACGGCGGCGGGGGCGGGCCGAGCGCGACGCCCACCCCCACGCCCAGCCCCACTGCCTCGGCGAGCCCCAGCGTCTCGGCGAGCGCCAGCCCCACGCCCAGCTCGACGCCCAGCGCCAGTGCCTCGGCGAGTCCGTCGGCCGGTGCCTCCTCGCCCGCGACGACCGCCGCCGTGATCATCCGTGACGGCGCGTTCGCCCCGGCCGAGCTCACCGTCGCGCCCGGGGCCCGGATCACCGTGACCAACCAGGACAGCATCGCGCACACGCTCACCGCGACGGGCAGCGGCGGCTTCGACACCGGGCTCCTGAGCAAGGGCCAGTCCAAGACCATCACGGCCCCGTCCGCACCGGGGAGTTACCCCTTCATCTGCATTCCGCACGCGATCACCATGAAGGGCACCCTGACGGTCGCTTGATCAGGGCAGGTGGTCAGGGCAGGCGCTGCTCGGACCAGATGACCTTCCCGCTGTCGGTGTACCGGGTGCCCCAGCGGTCGGAGCACTGGGCGACCAGGAAGAGCCCGCGCCCGCCCTCGTCGGTGCTCGCCGCGTACCGCAGGTGGGGCGAGGTGCTGCTGCCGTCCGAGACCTCGCAGGTGAGGAAGCGGTCGTGGAGCAGGCGGACCCGGATCGGGGGCCGGCCGTAGCGGACGGCGTTGGTGACCAGCTCGCTGAGGATCAGTTCGGTGCTGAAGGCGAGCTCGTCCAGGCCCCAGTCGGCGAGCAGACGGGCCGCCTCCGCGCGGACCCGGCGCACGGCGGTCGGCTCCGCGGGCACCTCCCAGACCCTGACCCGGTCCTCCGGCAGGACGCGGGTCCGGGCGACCAGCAGGGCGACGTCGTCGGTGGTGCGGTCGGACAGCAGCGCGCCGAGCACGTCCTCGCAGGTCTGCTCCGGGTCGCGGTCGGGGCGGGCCAGGGCGGTGGCCAGCAGGTCCAGCCCGAGGTCGATGTCGTGGCCGCGGGCCTCGACCAGGCCGTCGGTGTAGAGGACCAGCTTGCTGCCCTCGGGCAGGTCCAGCTCCGCCCGTTCGAAGGGCAGGCCGACCAGGCCGAGCGGTGGGCCGGCGGGGACGTCGGGGAACTCCACGGTGCCGTCCGGGCGGACCACGGCGGGCGGCAGGTGGCCGGCCCGGGCCAGGGTGCAGCGCCGCGCGACCGGGTCGTAGACCGCGTACAGGCAGGTGGCCCCGGTGATCGGCGCCTGGCCGTGGTCGGTGGCCTGGTCCTGGTCGATCCGGTTGACCAACTCGTCCATCAGGCCGAGGAGTTCGTCGGGCGGCAGGTCGAGGGAGGAGAAGGTGTGCACCGCGGTGCGCAGCCGGCCCATGGTGGCGGCGGCGTGCAGCCCGTGCCCGACCACGTCGCCGACCACCAGCGCGACCCGGGCGCCGGGCAGCGGGATGACGTCGAACCAGTCGCCGCCGACGCCGGCCTGCGCGGGCCGGTAGCGGCGTGCCACCTCCAGGGCGTCCTGCTCGGGCAGGCCGCCCGGCAGCAGGCTGCGCTGGAGGGTGATGGCCATGGTGTGCTCGCGGGTGTAGCGGCGGGCGTTGTCGATGCAGACGGCGGCGCGGGCGACCAGCTCCTCGGCGAGCGCGACGTCCTCCTCGTCGAAGGCCTCCGGCCGCCCGGCCCGCCAGAAGGTGGCGATCCCGAGCACCACGCCGCGGGCGCGCAGCGGCACCGCGAGCAGCGCGTGGACCCCGTGCCCGTGCACCCGCAGCGCCCGCTGCGGGTCGTACGCGCGCCAGGCCTCGAAGGCCTCGGTGAGGTCGGTCTCGGCCACCGCGTGCCCGCTCCGCAGGCTGCGGGCGCGCGGGGTGCCGGGGACCAGCGGGACCGGCTCGCCGACCGGGATGAACGGGCCGTCGGGGTGGGCGGGGCTCAGGGCGGCCCGGCGCATCGGCGCCTCGGGCGCGGGCTCCCCGCCGTGCAGGACGGGCTCCGCCAGGTCGACCGTGACGTGGTCGGCGAAGGCGGGGACGGCCGCCTCGGCCAGCTCCTGGGCGGTCCGGTTCACGTCCAGGGTGGTGCCGACCGCCATGCCCGCGTGGTACAGCAGCTCCAGCCGGCTGCGGGCCAGCTCGGCCCGCCCGGTGAGGGCGCGCAGTTCGGTGGTGTCGCGCAGCGTCGCGACCAGGCCCGGCGGGCCGCCGTGCCGGTCGGTGGGCCGGAGGTTGACCGCCAGCAGCCGGTCCCCGGCGGCCAGCACCTCGTCGGTGACGGGCCGTCCGGCGGCGAGCAGCCCGGCCGTCCGCGGGTCGAGGCCCAGCTCGGCGACGGGTCGGCCCTCGGCGTCGGCGGGGAGCCCCAGCAGGCGCTCGGCCTCGTCGTTGGCGAGCAGCAGCCTGCCCTCCCGGTCGACGATCAGCACGCCCTCGCGGACCGAGTGCAGCACCGCGTCGTGGTGCTCGTACATCCGGGTCATCTCGGCCGGCCCGAGGCCCCGGGTCTGCCGGCGCAGCCGGCGGCTGACCAGCCCGGCGCCGACGGTGGCCAGGGCGAGCGCGGCGGCGGCGCTGCCGACCAGGACCGGCAGCTGCTCGTCGGCGCTGTCGCTGACCCGGCTGGTCCTGATCCCCGCCGAGACCATGCCGACGATCCGGCCGGTGTCGTCCCGCACCGGGACCACCGCCTGCACCAGCGGGCCGATGGTGCCGGTGACCTCCTCGGTGACCGACTCCCCGGCCAGGGCCGGTGCCGTGGTCCCGACGAACTTCTTGCCGATCCGGTCGGGCATCGGATGGGTGTAGCGGACGGCGTCGGTGTCGAGCACGACCACGAAGTCGACGCCGGACCCGATCCGTGCGGCCTCGGCTCTCGGCTGGAGCAGCGCGGTCGGGTCGGGGGAGCGGAGCGCCTCGGCCAGGCCGGGGGCGTTGGCGAAGGTCTCGGCCACCGCGAGCGAGCGCTGCCGGGCCTCGGCCGCGCTGTCCCGCCGGGCCTGCAGCGCCGACTCCACGCCGACCGTGACCACCAGCAGCAGCACGATCAGCACCTGGAGGACGAAGACCTGGCCCGCCACGGTGCGCGGCCCGAGCGCGGAAAACGGAGCCATGTGCCCAGGTGTACCCCTTGGGACCGGCCACGGCCAAGCGGGGCGCGACCCCCTGCCCGGGTCCGCCCCCGGTGACCTCGAAGGATTTCCTCAGACGACCCGCAGACGACCCGCAGGCCGTTCGAACGGTCGTCCCTATGGTCGTCGTCGTGGCCCCGGAAAGGGCCCGGAGACAACCGTCGTGGGAGGTCGATGATGAGCGGTCAGGTGGATCCGCAGGGACGCGGGAAGGGTGCCGCGGGGCACGAGGCGTTCCTGCTGGAGGACCTGGCCCGGGCGTCGGCCGCCCGGCTGGGGGCGGAGGACTGGCGGATGCGCGGGGACGGGTTCTGGTTCCGCGCCGAGCCGGCCGGGCACGTGGGCCGGCGGCAGGGCTGGAAGCTGCACGTGTCGGCGACGCCGCTGTCGGCGGCCGTGGTGCTGGCCAAGGCACTGCCGGTCCTGTTCGAGCAGGGGTGCGCGTTCAAGTTCGCCCGGACCCTGGACGAGGTCTCGCAGCTGGTCTCCACCCGCTGCGAGCGGGGGAGCGGCGGCAAGTTCATCACCGCCTACCCGGACGACGACGCGCACTTCCGTACGGTGGCCGAACTGCTCGACGCCGCGACCGCGGGCCTGCCCGGGCCGGCGGTGCTGTCGGACCGGCCGTACCGGACGGGCAGTCAGGTGTACTACCGCTACGGCGCGTTCCTGGGGCTGCGGCGGCTGGGCAACGACGGCACGTACGAGACCGTGCTCCAGGCCCCGGACGGCTCGCCCGAGCGGGACGGCCGCCGGGCCTGGTTCTCGCCGCCGGCCTGGGCGCCCTCGCCGTTCCCGGCGGGCAAGGCCGCGCCGACGGCGCCGGGCAGGCCCGGAGCGGTCCTGCTGAAGGGCCGGTACGCGGTGCGGCGCGCGCTCCAGCACGCGAACAAGGGCGGCGTCTACCTGGCGGACGACCGGGTCGGCGGCGGCCGGGTGGTGATCAAGCAGGCCCGCTCGCACGTCGGGTCCTCGCTGGCCGGCACCGACGTCCGGGACGCCCTGCGCACCGAGGCCCGGAAGCTGGACCTGCTGGGCGCCGACGGCGTCGCGCCCCGGAAGCTGGAGCTGTTCGAGAAGAGCGGCAGCCTGTTCCTGGTCGAGGAGTACATCGAGGGGATGAACCTCGACGCCTGGGTCCGCGCACGGCTCCAGCCGCGCAGCGACCTGGGGTTGGACGTCGCCGAGGCCCGCGCGCTGGCGCTGCGGCTGGTCGCCCTGGTCGGCGCCGTGCACGAGCGCGGGCTGGTGCTGCGCGACCTCAAGCCGGGCAACCTGATGATGACGCCCGGGGGCGAGCTGCGGCTGATCGACCTGGAGCACGTCCGCGCCCCCGGCGAGCCGGCGCCCAAGGCGTACACGCTCGGCTTCGCGGCCCCCGAACTGCTCGGCGCGGCGAAGTTCAGCCCCGCGCCCAGGCCGTCCGTCGACCTCTACGCGCTCGGGGCGACCCTGTTCTTCCTGGCGACGGGCGCCTCCACGCTGCTGCCGGAGGACGAGGCGCCGGCCCGGCCCGCCGACCGGCGGCTGGCCCGGCTGGTCGAGGCCGTCGGCCGCCGCAACCCGGCGCTGCGCGCCCTCGCCGAGCCCGTCCTCGGGCTGCTCGCCGAGGACCCGGGGCAGCGCTGGGGGCTGGACCGGGTCCGCGAGTTCCTCGAACGACCGTACGCGGAGCGGGTGCCGGCGGCGGCGCCGGCCCCGGACGACGGGATCGACCGCCTGCTGCGCGACGGGCTGGACCACCTGGTGGCCACGGCCGACCACGACGACCCGGTCGAGCTGTGGAAGTCCGGCGGCTTCGGTGCCACCACCGACCGGTGCAACGTCCAGCACGGGGCCGCCGGGGTGCTGGCCGTCCTCACCCTCGCCGCGGAAGGCGGCGACGAACGCCTCCTGGAGCCGGTCCGGCGCACCGCCGACTGGCTGGGCACCCGGGTGCGGCGCCTGCCGAGGCAGCTGCCCGGCCTGTACTTCGGCTCCTCCGGGACCGCCCTGGCGCTGTACCGGGCCGGACGCCTGCTCGGTGACGGTGCGTTGGAGAACGCGGCGCTGGAGCTGGCGGACTCGGTACCGACGGACTGGGCCAACCCCGACGTCTGCCACGGGCTGGCCGGAGCCGGGCTCGCCGCGCTCCAGCTCTGGCAGGAGAGCGGCGACCCGAGGTCCGGGGCACGGGTGCGGCGGTGCGCCGAGGCCCTGGTGCGCTCGGCCGAACGGGTCGGCCCCGGCGCGTTCTGGACCGTGCCCGAGGACTTCGACTCGGTGCTCGCCGGGCTGACCCACTACGGGTTCGGTCACGGCCTGGCCGGGGTGGGCGCCTTCCTGCTGGCCGCCGGGACCGCGACCGGCGAGCAGGCCTGGCTGGACCTGGCCGGGGCGGCCGGGGAGAGCCTGGTCGAGGCCGCCGCGCGCGTCGACGACTGCGTCAGCTGGCCCGCCGAGCGCGGTGCGGAGCCCGATCCGGCCCGGCCGATGTCGCTGCACTGGTGCACCGGGGTCTCCGGGATCGGCACCTTCCTGGCCCGGCTGTCGGCCGCCACCGGCGACGAGCGCTTCGCGGACCTCGCCCGGCGGGCGGGCACCACGGTGCGGTTCAACCGCTGGCAGTCCTCACCCGCCGCGTGCCACGGCCTGGCCGGCGACGGCGAGCTGCTGCTCGACCTGGGCGACCGGGACGGGGCACGGGAGATTGCCGAGGCGATGCTGGTGAACGACACCGTACGGGGCGGGCGGCGGCTGGTGGCCGACGAGAGCCGGACGGAGGTCGTGGCCGACTACGGCACCGGCCTGGCGGGTGCGCTCGCCTTCCTGCTCCGCCTGCGCGACGGCGGCCCCCGGCTCTGGCTGCCCGCCGACCGGGTGCCGGCCACGGCGGGGGCGGCACGGTGACCACGACCACGACCACGACCGCCCCGGCCCCGACCGGGCCCGGCACCGCGCGGCCCGTGATGCGCACCAGCGTCCGCTTCGCCCCCGACGGCCGGGGCGCGGCCGGCCTGGCCGGCACCGCCGACGGACGCAAGTGGGCCGAACTCTGGTCCTTCGACGGTGAGGTGACGCACTGTCAGCCACTGCCGGCGGCGGAGGGGGAGACCCTGCGCACCCAGCCGGTCCCGACCCCCGACGGACGGGTCCTGGTGCTCCGCCTCGGCCCCGACGGCCACCGGACGGCCCTGCTGGAGCCGGACGGCACCGCCGTCCTGGAACGGCCGCTCGGTACCGTCCGCACCCGGGGCGCCCGGCTGCTGCCGAGCGCGGACCCGGAGGTGCTGGGGCTGCTGTTCACCGTCACGGACACCACCCGGTCGGTGTGGCGGATCGAGGCCCGCCCCGGGCCGGGGTTCACCGAAGTCCTGCGCACGGCGGCCGAGTTCGGCGGCGGGGTGTGGCTCGACCGCGCGGGGCGGCGGCTCTCGGTGAGCCTCCGTCAGGACGGACGGATCGTCCCCGGCATCCTCGACCTGACGGCCGGCACGCTGGCCGCCGACGAGACCCTGCCCGCCGGGCAGGTCCGGCTCGCCGCCGAGACCTCCGGACTGCTGGTACTCGCCGGCGGACCGCCGAACGCACCGGTGCACACCCTGGTCGGCCCGGGCCGGGAGCCGCGGACGCTGAGCGGCTGGACCGGCCTGCCCGGCACCGCCCACCCGTTGGCCTTCGACCCCGACGGCCGCCGGATCGCCCTGCACGTCGAGACCGGCGCCCGCTCGCAGCTGTGGCTGCACGACCTCGGCCACGACACGCTCACCCGCCTGCCGGTACCGGACGGCGTCCTGCGCGGCCCCGCCCACTGGGGCACCGCCGGGCTCCGCTTCCCGTACTCGACACCCGTCCTGCCCACCGGCATGGCGCTCGCCGTCCCCGACGGCGGCTGGGCCTTCACCGGCTCGCTGCCGCAGGGAGCGGGGGCGCACACCGAGTGGCTGGCCGGCGCCGAGGGCGCAATGGAGGCCGTGGTGCACGGCGGGCCCGCCTGGTGGCGCAGCCCCCGGCTGGTGGTCGCCCTGCACGGTGGACCGCAGGCGCACTGGGACCTCGGCCACGAACCGTTCCTCCAGCGGCTCGCCGCCGCCGGGTGCGCGGTGGTGGCACCCAACCAGCGCGGCAGCACCGGCTACGGCGACGCCCACCGCGACGTCCTGGACGGCGCCTGGGGAGTGCCGGACCTGGCCGACCTCCTGCACCTGGCCGAGCAGCTCGCACGGCGCCGCCGCCCGCTCGGCCTGGAACCGCCCGCGCTGTACGGCAGCAGCTACGGCGCGCACCTCGCACTGCTCGCCGCCGTACTGCGGCCCGGGCTGTGGAGCAGGTGCCTCGCGGTCGCCCCCTTCCTGTCCGGCCGCCGGCTCCACCGGGTGGCGTCCGCACCGACCAGGGCGCTGCTCGACCGGCTCGGCGCGGTGCGGGAGGCCGGCGACGCCGTCGGCCCGCGCGACCTCGTCCGGCTGTTCGCCGCGGCGCCGCCCGGCGCACCGCCGCTGTTCGTGGTGCACGGGCGGCAGGACGAGGTGATCCCCGTCGGACAGTCCCGCGAGCTGCGCCGGACCCTGCTCGGAGCGGGCTGGGCCGAGGGACGCGACCTCTGGTTCCACGAGCTGCCGACGGGCGGTCACGCACCGCTCGACGACGGCACCACCGGGAACGCGACCGCCGCCGCGGCGGCGCGCTTCCTCACCGGCGCCGGTCACTGACCGGGCGCCCCACGAGCCACCACGGCCGGCCCGGCCGTGGTACCGCACCACCCGTCGGAGAAGAAGGAGAACCGTCATGGAGACCGTCGAGACCGTCGAGGCCCTGGAGATGCTGCCGGGCGAGGAGGCCGAGGGCCTGCGCCCCTGCACCTACACCTGCTCGATCACCTGCCAGATGACCAGCCAGGCCGAGTGAGTTCCCGAGCCACCGTCAACCACGACCACTGAGAGCACGACCACTGAGAGAAGGAGAACCGTCATGGAGATCGTCGAGTCCGTCGAGGCCCTGGAGATGCTGCCGGGCGAGGAGGCCGATGGCCTGCGCCCCTGCACCTACACCTGCTCCGTCACCTGCGAGTACACCAGCGCGGCCGAGTAGCACACCACTGCCCGGGGCGCCGTACGGGTGTGCGGCGCCCCCGGGTGTGTTCCGGGACGCGCACGACGACGAGGGGAGGGACGGGATGGGGACGAGGAAGAACCCGGCCGGTGGTACCGCCCGACGGGCGGTGCGGCCGGTGGCCGGGCGGCTGGCCCTGCTGGCCGGGGCCCGGCTCGCCGGGGCGGCGGTGGTGCTGGCCCTGCCGGCCGCGGTGGCGGGGGCGGCGGACGCGGCCCTCGCCGGGCGGGCCGACGGCCGGACCGTGGCGGGCGTCGCGCTGCTGCTGCTCGCCGCCGCCGGGCTGGAGGCGGTCACCGAGATCGTCGCGGCCTCCTGCGGGACCCGTGCGACCGCCCTGCTCCGGCACGGGCTGCTGGCCGGGGTGCTGGCCCGCGGGACGGCCGGCCGCGAGCTCGCCGCCGGTGACGTCACCGGCCGGCTGGTCGCCAACACCACCGATGCCGGACACCTCGCGCTGGCCGGCCTCGGCATCGTGGCCGGCCTGGCCACCTCGCTGGCCGGGCTGGTGATGCTCTGGTTCGTCCACCCCTGGCTGGCGGTGACCCTGGTGGTCAGCGCCGTGCCGCTGTTCGTCCTGATCCGGCTGTTCGTCAGCCGGATGGCCGACCTGTTCGTCCGGTACCAGGAGCTGCAGGCCTCGATCGCCGCCCGGCTGACCGAGACCCTGGCGGGAATCCGGACCGTCCGGGCGGCCGGGACGCTGGAGCAGGAGACCGCCCGGGTGCTCGAACCGCTGCCCGCGCTCTCCGCGGTGGGCACCGAGACCTGGGAGCGGCAGCGGTCGGTGGTCTGGCGGATGCAGCTGCTGGTGCCGGTGGTGGAGGCGGCCGTGCTCACCGTGGCCGGCTTCGCCGTGGTCCGGGGCACGCTGCCCGCCGGGCAGCTGCTCGCGGCGGCCGGGTACACCGTGCTGGCGCTGGGGTTCCTCAACCAGATCGACGCCTACGCCGAGTTCGCCCGGGCCCGGGCCGGGGCCCGCCGGGTGGACGAGCTCCTCGACGGACCCTCCGACACGGCCCCGTCGGGGCGGGAACCCCTGGCGGCCGGGCCGGGCCGGGTCCAGCTGCGGAAGGTGACGGTCCGTCAGGGCGGGCGCACCGTCCTCGACGCCGTCGACCTGGACCTGCCGGCCGGCCGGGCGCTCGCCCTGGTCGGGCCGTCCGGCGCGGGCAAGAGCACCCTCGCCCGGCTGATCGGGCGGCTGGCCGAGGCGGACGAGGGCGAGGTGCTGCTCGACGGCACCCCGGTCGACCGGGTCGACCCGCGGGAGCTCCGGCAGGAGATCGCCTACGCCTTCGAACGCCCGGTGCTGCTCGGCGGGACCGTCCGGGACGCCATCGCGTACGGCTGCGCCCGACCGGAGCAGGCGGCGGTCGAACGGGCCGCCCGGCTCGCCGAGATGGACACCTTCGTCCGGCGGCTGCCGCAGGGCTACGCGACCCCGCTGGCCGGCCTCGGGCTGTCCGGCGGCGAGACCCAGCGGCTGGGGCTGGCCCGCGCGCTCGCCCGCGGGGCCAGGGTCCTGGTGCTGGACGACGCGACCTCCAGCCTGGACACCGTCACCGAGATGAAGGTCTCCCGCATGCTCACCGAGGACCTGGCGGGCCGTACCCGCCTGATCATCGCCCGGCGGCCCGCGACCGCCGCCGGCGCCGACCACGTGGTCTGGCTCGACGACGGCCGGGTGCGCGCCGTGGGCGAGCACGCCGACCTGTGGTCCGACCCGGAGTACCGGGCCGTCTTCGGACGGGAGGAGGCGGCATGACGCGCGAACCGGACTCCCGCGCCGGATGGGCCCTGCTGCGCGGCGAACTCGCCGCCCGGCGGCCCGCGTTGGTCCGGGTCGGGCTGTGGTCACTGCTGGAGGGCCTGCCGGCCCTGCTCTCCGGCCGGCTGGTCGCTGCCGCCCTGGACGAGGGGTTCCTGCGCGGCCGCCCGGGGATCGGGGTGGCCTGCCTGGTGGCCCTGGTGGTGGCGGGCGGCCTCGGCGCGCTGGCCACCCGGGGCATGTTCCCGTGGCTCGGGGCGACCGTCGAACCGCTGCGGGACGCGCTGGTGCGCGGCCTGGTCGGCGGCACCCTCTCCGACGCCGTGCACGGCGGAGCCCGGCCGGACACCTCCGCCGTTGCCCGGCTGACCGGCCAGGTGGAGACCGTCCGGGGCCTGGTCGGTGCCGCGCTGCGTTCGCTGCGCCGCACCGCCGTCACCCTGCTGGCCACCCTGGTCGGGCTGCTGACCCTGGCACCGGCCGTGGTGGCGCTGGTGCTGCCGCCGCTGCTGCTGGCCGGGCTGCTGTTCGCGCTGACGTTGCGCGGCCTCGCCGCCCGCCGACGGGAGGCCGTGGTGCTGGAGGAGCGGATCGCGCAGGAGGTGGGGCCGGTGCTCGGCGGACTACGCGACGTCGTCGCGTGCGGGGCGGAGCGGCAGGCCGCCACCGCGGTGGGCACGGTGATCGACCGTCAGGCCGAGGCGGCCGTCCGGCTCGCCCGGGCCGGCACGCTGCGCACCCTGGTCGTCCTGCTCGGCGGCCAGCTGCCCCTGCTCGCCGTCCTGGCGGCCGGGCCCTGGCTGGTCGGCGGCGGCCGGCTGACCGGGGGTCAGCTGATCGGCGCGGTCACCTACGTCACGGCGAACCTGCTGCCCGCCCTGCGCGCGCTGGTCGGCCTGGTGGCGACCTGGGGCATCCAACTGGGCACCGTCCTCTCGCGGCTCGCCCTCGCCGGGACCGTCCCGGTGCCGGCCGCCGGGGTGGCCGCCCCGCCCGTCGGCGCCCCGCTCGCCACCACCGGCCTCACCTTCTCCTACGGGCCCTGGTCCGAACCGGTGCTGGCCGGACTGGACCTGGAGATCGCCGACGGCGACCACCTCGCGGTGGTCGGACCGAGCGGCGCGGGCAAGTCCACCCTGGCCCGGCTGCTGACCGGCGGGCTCGCCCCGACCGGCGGCCGGGTCACCCTCGGCGGGATCCCCGTCGACCGGGTCGACCCCGCGCACCTGCACCGGCAGGTCGCGCTGATCCCGCAGGAGGCGTACGTCTTCGCGGGCACCGTCCGCGAGAACCTCGGCTACCTGCGGCCGGACGCCGACGACGCCCTGCTCGACCGGACGGTGGAGGAGCTCGGGCTGCGCCCGCTGATCGAACGGCTCGGCGGGCTCGACGGAGAGATCGGGCCCGGCGGCGAGGAACTCTCAAGCGGGGAACGCCAGTTGATCGCGCTCGCCCGGGTCCACGCGAGCGAGGCCAGGATCGTCGTCCTCGACGAGGCGACCTGCCACCTCGACCCCCGGGCGGAGAGCCGGGCCGAGGCCGCCTTCCTCCGGCGCGGCGGCGCGCTGGTGGTCATCGCCCACCGGATCAGCTCGGCGGAGCGGGCCCGGCGGGTCCTGCTGCTCGACGGCGCCAAGGCGGTCGTCGCACCCCCGCGGCTGCTGCCCGGCCTCTCACCGCTGTACGCGCGGCTGCTCGGCCACTGGCACCAAGGCGGACCGGAGGGATCCGGCGGGCCGGGGCCCGGGGCGAGGACGCACGAGGAGGTGGGTGCGGGCGCGTCCTGACCGGGTGCCGGGCGCCGGACCGGGTCACCCCGGTCCGGCGCTTCGGCGCATCGCCGGCGCGCCCCCGCCCGCGGCGTACGACGGGGTCACCCCGATGGCGCGCATCTGCGCGGTGTACGTGCCGTACCGGCGTCTCGCCTCGCCGTGCCGGCCGGCCCGGGTGAGCAGCCCGATCAGGCCGATGTGCGCCTGCTCGTCGTACGCGTCGTGCTCCAGCAGGCGGAGGGCGAAGCGGATGGCCAGGGTGGTGTCCCCGGACCGTTCGGCCTGCCGGACCAGCGCGTGCAGGACGCACAGGAACTCGGAGTGCGCCTCCTCCCGCAGCGGCTCGGCCCACTCCGCGTAGAGGTCGTCGGCGAGGAACGCGCCGCGGTAGAGCCGGTGGGCGGAGGAGAGCAGCGCCAGCGCGTCGCCGCCGCGCCGGTCGGCGTCCAGCGCTTCGGCGGCCTGCTCCAGGAAGCGCTCGACGTCCACGTCGATCCGGCGCAGGTCCAGCAGGATCACGTCGCGGTCGGCGACCAGCGGGCCGTCCGCACCGCTGCGCCGGTCCCCGAGCAGGGCGGCCCGGGCGGCGGAGAGGACGACCGACAGCCGGTTCCCGAGCCGCTCGGGGGCCTCGTCCGGCCAGAGGAAGTCCATCAGCTGCTCGCGGGAGGCCGGCCGGCCGCGCCGGGCCAGCAGCAGCTTGAGCAGGTGGCGGGCCTTGGCCGACTTCCACTCGGTGGTCGGGACGGCCCGGCCGTCGCGGACCACCCGGAAGCCGCCGAGGGTGTGGAAGGCGAGGTCGGGCCCGGCCCTCCCCGCGGTGGTCCGGGCGGCCGCCCCCGTCGTCCCCACCGCCAGGCACCGGCGGATCGGCTCCACCACCCGGGTGGCACCCCCCGGCGCCTCGGCGACCAGGCCGCGCCGCACCAGGTCGTCGGCCGCCCGCGGGAGCTCCTCGGGCTCCGCGGCCCCGGGCCCACCGACCTCGGGCCCCGTGACCCCGGGCTGCCGGGCCAGGCCCGCCATGAGCTCCAGCGCGTCGGCGGACTCCCCGGCCAGGACCTCCTCGCGGACGTAACGCAGCATCAGACGGGGGCCCGGCCCGGCGGCCAGGGCCTGCGGCCAGGAGTGCGGCGGCGTGCCGCGCAGCGCGTCCGCCGTCAGGCGGACGGCGGCCGGCCAGCCGTCGGTACATCGGTGGACCGGCTCGGCCACCCCTCCCGCCGGGGCACCGAGCGCCGAGGAGAGGAACGCCGCCACCGTGGCGGGGTCCATCCGCAGCGGCCCGGCGTCGAGGTCGGAGACGTGGCCCCGCCCGCGCAGCCGGTCCAGCCGCAGCGCGGGCTCGCGGCGGGCCGTGAGGACGATCCGCAGGCCGCCCGGCGCCCGGGAGCACAGCCGCTCCACCAGCCGGGCGGCGGCCGACTGCTCCGGGAGGTGGTGCACGTCGTCCAGCACGAGGACGGCCTGCCCCCGCAGGGCGAAGGCGAGCACGTCGACGAAGGCCGCCGCGTCCCGGGCGAGTTCGAGCACCGGGAGGTCCTCGCGGACCGCCTCGGGGAGGTCGAGGAAGGGCTGGAGCGCGAGGAGCAGGTCCGACGCGAAGCGGCCGAGGTCGGAGTGGTCCTCGTCGACGGTGAGCCAGGCCACCGGGTTGGACCGCGCCCACAGGGCCAGCGAGGTCGACTTGCCCCAACCGGGCCCGGCCAGCAGGAGGGTGACGCGCCGTCGGACCGCCGCGTCGAGGACCGCCACCAGCCCGGGACGCTCGACGCACGCGTCCGGCAGGGCCGGCGGGAGCATCCGGCCCCGCGGCGCCGTCGCGGCCGGCCCGGTCTGCGGTACGCACCAATTCGAGCTCAACACCCAGGGCCCCCAGAAGTAGGAAGAGAGGCGTACGTGCTCCCCCGTCCGACCGACCGGGGGGCTGCCGTGCGCTGCGCCACCGCCGATTCTGCCGACGGGCGGCGCACCGGACATGGGGGCGCGGCCCCCATGTTGGCCCCCGCCGCGGCCCGGCCCTGGGTGACGACCCCTCAGGGGCCGTCAGGGCGACCGGCTCTACCCCCGGGTCAGGACCAGCTCGGGCGGGCGGCCGGCCGCGTGGGAGGCGGACAGCTCGCAGAGGCCGGAGCGGTTGGGCTGCCCGGTCTTGGTGATGAGGCTGGCGATGTGCTTCTCGACCGTCCGCGGCGAGATGTGCAGGCGCTCGGCGATCGCCTTGTTGCTCAGCCGGTCGGTCAGCACCTGGAAGACCTCGTACTCGCGGACCGTGACGCCGAGCAGGCGCAGCTCGGCGGGGATGTGGTCGCTGCCGGTGCGGCGCTGCTGGACGTGGGCCCCGATGCCGCGCAGCAGGCCGCGGGCGGCGCTGGCGACCGCGGGCACCGAGGCCTGCTGGAAGTGGAGTTCGGCCTGGCGCAGCCAGGCCTCCGGGTCGCCCCAGCCGGCGGCGGCGGCCTCCTCCGCGATCAGCCGCTGCCCCAGGTGGAGCGCGGCGGGGTAGGGCGCGGCGAGCTCCTGGGCCAGCAGGGCCGCCCGGACCGCGGCCGCGGCCTCGCCCTCCCGGCCGAGCAGGACGGCCTCGGCGAGCAGGACGAAGTGCCGGTTCCACCGCATCCGCCCGGCCGAGCTGGCGGCGACCGCCTCGTACCGGGCGCGGTCGGCCTGCCCGGCCAGCACGTCCAGCAGCAGGCCGACGCCGTGGCGTCCGCTCAGGTGGAAGGTGGTCGGGTTCTGCGCCTCCAGCGCCGTCACCCCGGCCAGGTCCCGGAGGGCCCGGGCCCGGTCCTCCTCCAGGAGTGCGCAGAAGGCCCGGGCGAGACCGAGGGCCAGCGGCTCCTCCACCGAACCGCTGCCGCCCCAGCGGCCGAACTCGGTCAGCGCCTCGTTCATCGCCGCGCGGTCGCCCTGGTGGGCGGCCGACACCGCCTTGGCCATCAGGACGTAGCGGGCGACCGGGGTGAGCCGCAGCCGGCCGGCCACCGCCAGGCACTCGTCCCCGAGCGGCCGGGCCTCGGCGAACCGGCCCTGCAGGACCAGGTGGAGGACGGTGATCGCGTCCAGGGTGTAGAGCACGGTGACCGCGCCCAGCCGCCGGGCCTCGGCCCGGGCCACCTCCAGGGTGCGGGTGTCGCCGTCCGCGAGCCACCGGCTGCCGCCGAGCCGGGCCAGCGCGTACATCCGCTGGACCGGCAGGTTGTGGTCCTCCGCCGTCCGCATCGCCCGCTCCAGGCAGGCGTCGGCCTCCGCCAGGTCGCGCTCGCGGGCGATGACGCCCAGGAGCTCCCAGGCCTGGCAGGAGACCAGGGGCAGGTGGTGGCGCTCCGCGGCCGCGATCGCGGAGCGGGCCAGCCGCTCGGCCTTCTGGGTCCGGTCCGGGCCGGGGGTGTCGAGGGTGAGGTAGCCCGCCATCACGTCGATCGGGGCGGTGTACGCCTCGTCGGGGGCGGAGCCGAGCAGGGTCCGGGCGCGCTCGATCTGCTCGTTCCCGTCCGCCCAGCGGCCGGCGATGTAGGCGACCTGGGCGAGGTGGGTGTGCAGGGCCGCCAGGCGGGGGGCTCCGAGCCCGGCCCCGACCAGGTCCCGCAGACTGTCCGCCAGGCTGAGCGCGCGGGTCAGCTCGCCGGTCTCGGCCAGGGCCGGCAGCAGGAGTTCGAGGGCCTCGGCGTGGGCCGTGCAGTTGGAGCCGGGGGCGAGCAGGCGCTCGGCCCGGTCGAGGAGCGACACCGCGGAGCCGATCGCGCCGCTCGCCAGCGCCCGGCGCCCGGCCTCGGTCAGCAGCCGCCCGGCGCGGGCGTGGTCCCCGGCGTTGGCGCGCAGGGAGGCGGCGAGCGGGCACCACTCGCCCTCCAGCTCGGGGTGCAGGGCCTCCAGCGCGTCCGCCGCCTGCGCGCAGAGCGCCGCCCGGGCGGCGGGGGTGAGCTGGGCCAGCAGGGCCTCGGCGGTGAGCGGGTGCTGGAAGGCGTACCAGTCGGGCGCGGGCTCGTCGACCACCACGAGCTGCGCGGCCACCCCGGCGTGCAGGTGGCTGAGCAGGCTCCGGTCGTCGACGCCGGTCATCCGCTGGAGCACCGACAGCGGGAACCGGCGGCCGAGGACGGCGGCGGCCGACAGCAGGGTCTGCCCCTGCGGGCCGAGCTGGTCGATGCGGTGCACGACGCCCTGGAGGAGTGCCCGGGGCACCTGGCGGCGCAGGTCGCCGACCACCCGCCAGCTGCCGCCGTCCCGGATCAGCGCACCGCCGGCGACCATGCCCTGGAGCAGCTCCTCGATGAGGAACGGGTTGCCGCCGCTGTCCTCCCGGATCCGCGCCAGCGCCTCGGCGGGCACCTGGTCGGGGGTGGTCTCCAGGCACGAGGCGACCATGTCGGTGATGTCGTCGCCGGCCAGCGGCGTGAGCCGGAGGGCGGTGCCGGAACGGCGCCTGGCCGCGGACTCGGCCAGGTCCAGCGCGTCGCTCGGCTCGGCCCGTACGGTCGCCAGGAGCATGAGCGGAAGCTGGTCCAGGTTGTCGATCAGGTACTCGATGACCGCCAGGGTCTCGGTGTCGGCGTCGTGCAGGTCCTCCAGGACCAGCAGACAGCCGCGCTCCCGCCCGATGGCCGCGAGCAGCCGCAGGACGGCCTCGCCGAGCACCACCATCGAGCTCTGCTCCTGGGTGCCGGCGCTCCAGTCGGGTATCAGCCGGCCGAGCACCGGGCGGTAGGGGCCGAGCCCGGCCTCGTCGAGGGGCTCGCCGCCGCGCGACAGGGGCATCAGGGCCTCGGTGAGGGGGCGGAGCGGCACCATCGGTCCGATGGTGCTGCTCCGCCCCCGGAGCACCCGGAGACCGCCGTCGAGCGCGGCACCGGTCGCCTCGGCGACCAGTCGGGACTTCCCGATGCCGCCCTCGCCGATCAGGAAGGCCGCGAACCCGCGCGACTCCCGCGCCGCTTGCAAGGAGGCCTTGAGTGCGGCGAGCTCGGTGTCACGTCCGATGATCTCAACTGCACGTGCGCGCATGGTTCCGCATAGTAGTGGACCGACATGACGAAGTCCTAGTGCTTCTGTTCGATCCTCTGGCGGAAACGGGAGCCGTCAGGACGTGATCGAGACGCTCGTGCCGAAGGGATCGAGGGCCACGACCAGACCGCTGCTGAGACCGAGCCCGGCGAGGGCCAGGACCTTGCTGTACGCGCGGTTGCGGCGCACCAGCCGGATCTCGCCCGCCGGGTCGCCGGTCCGGTCGTCGGCCTCGGCGATCGTGTCCTCGGTGGCGGGGAGGGTGTCCTGCGACGGCTCGAGCGTCATTGCTGATCCCATCTGTGTGGATGTGCCTCGGTACGGAAGGAGGGTGCGAGGGTGCGCCGGGACGGGCTTCCCGGCCCGGCGCGAGGGGAAACGGTCAGGAGGCCCAGGCGGGACTCGGGTCGAGCAGCAGCACGGACGGCACGCTGTCGGGGAACCCCAGCCTGAGCAGGGCGTACCCGATGCCGGACAGGCCGCTGAGCAGTCCGGGGGTGGTCACGTGGCCGGGCGTCCCGCACAGGCGGCCCCGGTCCCGCAGGACGCCGAGCGTGACGCCGGCCCGGGTGTGCAGGGCGGACCGGGCCTCGGGGCGCCTGCGGGCGAGCACGCCCAGGGCCTCGGCCACGCCCAGGTCGCCGTGGCACAGGCTGAGGTCGGAGGACGGCAGTTGCCCGGTGAGCGAGCGCAGCGCCCGGCCGAGCGCGTCGTCGACGGCCCCGTCGGGGGCCGGCCACCGCAGGCCGTCCACCGCCGCCAGGACGGTGCCGGACAGCCCGGAGCACCAGCCGAGGTCCTTCGGGTCCTGCTCGGCGGCGGCGAGGGCGCCGGTGACCAGCGCCCGTCCGGCGGCGGCGAACCGCTCCCCGGCCGACGGCCCGGCGGCCCGCGCGTGGCGGAGCAGAGCCCAGCCGACCCCGGCGGAGCCGAAGGCGAAACCGTGCCCGGCCGGGGCGTCCCCGGCCCGGGCGAGCAGCCGGGGGGCCAGGCGGTCCGCGAGGCGGGCGGCCTCCGGCAGCCCGCTCTCCCGGTGGACGGCGTGCAGCGCCACCAGCGCACCGGAGAGGCCGGCCGACACGTCGGTCGTGGTGCCGGGGTCGTCGAGGCAGGCGGCCAGGGCCTGCAGGGCGGTGGGCAGACAGCCGTCGAGGTCCTGGTCGAGCAGCGTGCCGAGCCGGGCGACGGCGTAGCAGATCCCGCCCAGGCCGTCGAAGCCGCCCGGCCCGACGGCCCGGCCCAGGTCCGGGTCGTCGGCCATGGTGGCCAGCAGCCCGGGCAGCGGCGCGACCGCCGCGCGGGCCAGGTCCCGGTACCGCGAGGAGCCGGTCAGCTGGCCCACCTGGGCCAGGAACAGCGCCGCACCGCAGTAGCCGTGGGCCAGGCCCGCGCCCATCGGGAGCATGGTCCAGTGCGTGTCCACCGGCTCCAGGCCGATCCAGTTCACGCGCCCCGGCCCCCGGGCGGCGCGGCCCGCGATCTCGTCCGCGATGCCGCAGGCCGCGGCGAGCAGCGCCTGCGGCTCCGGCACGGCGGCGGGTGACGGCCGGGCCGGGCCGGCCGGACGGCGGTGGGCGGGCCGGGCGTCCGGCTGGGCGGTGGCCAGCGCGGCGGAGATGATCCACTCCTGGTCGTGCCGGTCGACCGCGCCCATCGACCCGATCTTGCGCAGTGCCGAGGCCAGCCCGGAGGTGTCGAGCACGCCGCTCACCCGGACGCCGGTGGACGTCCACACGTCCGTTCCCGCGGGGCGGTGGAAGAAGACCGGTACGTCGCCGTCCCACAGGTCGGCGATCTCGTGCTCGATCAGCCGCTGCCGCGCCGGGTCGCCGCCGGACTCGGCCCACAGCACCGAGAACATCGCGTCCCGGTCGAGCCCGTCGCGCAGCACGGCGGGGTGGGTCGACTCCTCCAGCAGCGTGCAGTACAGCTGGGTGGGGCGGGCGACCAGCCGTCCGACCGCGCCGGTCCGGCCCGCGAGCGGGCCGGTGGGGCCGGTCAGGTCGTCCCGGTGGGCGACGACGGTGTCGTACCCCAGCCGGAAGCCGGCCAGCAGGGCCTCCAGGTGGTCGGTCGGACCGCTGCCGCTGCCCGGGGGCTGCGGCCGGTTGCGCGCCCCGTCGAACGGGGCGGGACGGCGTACCAGCCGCATGGTGTCCGTCCCGGCCCCGTCCCAGCCCATCCGGGCGCACGGCAGGGTGCCGCCCGGCGCGCCGCCGATCGCCGAGATGTCCAGCGCGCCGAACTCGCCGACCATCAGCTGGGGCAGCAGGCAGGTCCGGTGCACCGAGGAGGCGAGCGCCGCGGCCGCCGGGTCGGGCTGGGCCGCGGTCTCGGGCAGGGCGGGGTGCAGGAGGGTCTCCACGTCCACCAGCACCGGCTGGTCGCCGTGCGCGATGAGGTTGTCGAAGTGCAGGTCCACGCCCTCGACCGAGTGGGCCAGGGCGAGCAGCACGCCCTGCCGGCGGTAGAAGAGGTCGACCTCGGCGAGGGAGCGGCAGTGCCGGTGGGTGATGTACTCCAGCCAGCCGTAGCCGTCCCGGGCGACCGTGCGCGGGGTCCGCAGGCAGAGCCCGGGGGCCCGCGGGTCGAGCCAGCCGGCCATCCGGTCCAGCAGCGCGTGCTGGTCCAGCGGCCGCGGCTTGTAGACGACGGCGGACCCGTCCGCGAAGCGCAGCAGCGAGACCGACCGGCCGCCCTGGTGCGGATCGCCCAGGCCCAGTTCGACCTCGGTCAGCGGCCCCGGGGCCGTTCCGCCGAGGATCGTCGCGGTGATGTCCCGGCGGTCGGCGGCGAGCCGGGCGACCAGCTCCGAGGAGGCCAACGCCGTCCGCAGGCAGGTGCGGCCGAGCAGCCTGGCGAGCACCGGGTGGGCGGCGAACAGACGGCCCAGCCCGGCCCGGCCGCCCGACCGGCGGAGGAAGTCCGCGAACCGGTCCGCCGGTCCGCTCCCGCCCAGCAGCCCGGCGGACCGGGCGGCCGCGAGCTCCACCGCCAGGGTCCGCGCGGCCAGCCCCGAGATCCGCCGGCCCAGCCAGTCGCGGAACCTCGGCACCAGGACGGACAGGTCCTCCGGGCCGGCCCCCGCCTCGCGGGAGAGCCGGAGCAGCGCGTCGACGGCGGCCTCGACCAGCGGACGCAGCACCGGAGCGAACACCTCCGCCCCCTCGCCCGCCACCGGGACGACCTCCCAGGAGTCCGCGGCGGCCACCGCCCGCTCCACGAACACGGCCCAGTCCGGCTTGGCGACCCGCCCGCCCAGGCGGTCGGCCGGCTCGGCGGCGAGCGCCCCCGCGAGACCCGCACCCACACCCAGCGCCGACAGCCGGACGGCCAGGCACTCCTGCTCCAGCCCTGGCAGGCCGGCCGGCTCCGGCGCGACCGGCGCCGGGAGGTCCGGGGCGTCCAGCCGCTCGCGCAGGCTGGTGCCGGGGGCCCACCAGAACAGGGGCAGGGAGTCGGGGTGGCTGTCGGCCGGGGCGGCGGCGGTGGCGGTGGCGGTCACGTGCCTCACCCTGCCAGCGGCCCCCCTACCGGGACATGGGGGTTCACTGCGCAAATTCCCGTGCGGCACTACCCAGCGCCCCGGCCGCGGGGGGTGGGGCGGGGGCCGGGGCGGGTACGGCCGCAGGTCAGGCGGGGGGTGGCCCGGCGGGCGTGGGGTGGGGGTTTCCTCCGCCGCGCGGGGAGGACGCGCCGGACGGTGCTCCTCATGGGGCGGGCCCCGCCGGGGGAGGAACCGCCCCGGCCGTGGCGGGTGGGGCGGGTACGGCCGCAGGTCAGGCCGGGGGTGGCCCGGCCGGCGTGGGGAGGCCCTCGTGGCCCGGGCGGGAATGTGGGGGCAGCGACCCGATGCCGGGGTCCGCCCGGGGCGCCGAAGCTCTTGGCCAGGAGCCGACCGCGAGCCGATCGAGGAGTACCCATGGGCGATCCCGTGTCCGTCAGCGTCGTCGCGCCGGATCCGGTGCTGGAGGCCGGAGTCCGGAGCACGCTGCTCAGCAGTCCCGATCTCGACGTCGTGCTGCCGCACGAGACGGCGAGGGTGGTGGTCGTGGTGGTCGACCGGATCACCGGCCGGGAGCTGGACCAGGTGCGGGCGATCCGTACGGAGGCCCACCGTCCCGACGTGGTGCTGGTCTCCACCGAGCTGGCCCCGGCCGAGGCGCTGCGCGCCATCGAGGCCGGCGCCGCCGGCCTGCTGCGCCGCCGCGAGGTCGGCGGGGACCGGCTGGTGCGCACCGTCCTCACCGCGGCCGGGGGCGACTTCACCGTGCCGCCCGATCTGATCGACAGTCTGCTGGAGTACGGTGCGGCCGCCGCGGCACCGGGCCCCCGGGGGGAGCACGGGGCCCACGGCGGCCTGGACGATCGGGAGCTCGCGGTCCTGCGGCTGGTCGCCGACGGCCGCGAGACCGAGGAGATCGCCCGCGAGCTCTGCTACTCGCCCCGGACGGTGACCACCGTGGTGCGCGACATCAACCGGCGTTACCGGCTGCGCAACCGCGCCCACGCGGTGGCCTACGCGCTCCGGACGGGCCTGCTGTGAGCCCGGTGGCGACGCGGGGGTGCGCGCTGCCCGGCCGGCCGGTGGCCGGGCACCCGCCGGTCCGGGTGCTCACGGCGGGCGGCACCGTGGGCGAGGCCGTACTGGGGAGCCTGCGCCGGGTGGGCGTACCGGCCGCGGCCGAGTGCGACGACGCCGTGCTGCTGGCCGCCGCCCCGACCGTCGACCAGGCGCTCGACGGCTGCCCGGCGGACGGGCGGACGCAGGGGCTGCGCCTGCTGGTGGTCGCCTCCGGCTTCACGGCCGTCGGCGTCCGGCGCGCGGTGCGGGCCGGGGCGGTCGCGATGCTGCACTCGTCCGACGCGACCGGCGAGCGGCTGGTCGACGCCCTGCACAGCGCGTACCACGGCGACGGCCGGATGCCCTACGACGTGCTGGTCCGGCTGCTCCGCCACCCCGGCGGGGAGGCGGCGGCCCCGGCCCGCCCGGGCACCTCGCCCCTGACGCCCCGTCAGGCCACCGTGCTCTCGCTCGTCGCGGAGGGCCACGACAACGCCGCCATCGCCCGGGCGCTGTCCTGCTCCCAGCACACCGTCAAGAACGCCCTCTACGAGCTGATGTCCCGGCTGCACGCCCGCAACCGCGCCCACGCGGTGGCCGAGGCGGTCCGCACGGGTCTGATCTGACCGCCGCCCGCGGGCGGCCGGACAGAGACGTAAGCGCAGTGAATCCGGCGGCCGAGCGCTGCCGCTCCTTCCCTACCCGGCCGGTCACCCGGCCGACAGGCTTCCCGTGTGCCCCGGTCCCGGGGACGCGCCCTGATCCCGATCTTGGAGGTGAGTGAGCCGGTGGACGCTGACGGCCGCACGACCGGTACCACCCGGACGACGTCCTTCGCGCAGCGGCGGCTGTGGTTCCTCGACCAGCTCCGGCCCGGCTCCGCGGACCACCTGCTCGCGATGGCCCTGCGCATCCGCGGCGCCCTGGACGCCGAGGCGCTGACCGGTGCCCTCGCGGACGTGCTGGAGCGGCACGAGGTCCTGCGCACGGAGTACGCGGAGGTGGACGGCGAGCCGGTCGCCCGGGTGGCCGCCCGGGTCGCGGTGCCGCTGGAGCGGGTCGACGCGGAGGGCGCCGACGGCGTCGACGCGCTGGTCCGCCGGGAGCTGCGGCGCCCGCTGGACCTGGCGGCCGCGCCGCCGCTCCGGGCGGTGCTGGCCCGGCTGGCCGAGGACGACCACCTGCTGACCGTCGTGGTGCACCACATCGCCTTCGACTTCGCCTCCTGGAACGTGCTCACCCGGGAGCTCGCGGCCGGCTACCGCGCCAGGACCTCGGGGACCGCCGCCGAGCTGCCCGAACTCGCCTTCCAGTACGCGGACTTCGCGGAACGGCAGGAGGCCGTCCCGGCGGACCGGGCGGCCGCGGGGCGCGCGTACTGGCGGTCCCGGCTGGCCGGCCTCGGCCCGCTGGAGCTCCCCACCGACCGCCCCCGCCCGCCGGTCTGGGACGGTGACGCCGGTCTGGTCCGGTTCACGCTCCCCGCCGACCTGGCCGCCGAGGTGGACCGGCTGGCCCGCTCGCACCGGGCGACCAGGTACATGGTGCTGCTGGCGGCCTTCCAGGCGCTGCTCGGCCGGTACACCGGCCGGACCGACCTCGCGGTGGGCGCGCCGGTGGCCGGGCGCGGCCCGGCCGGGACCCGCGACCTGATCGGACTCTTCGTCAACACCGTGGTCCTGCGCACCGACCTGTCCGGCGGCCCCGGCCTGGGCGGGCTCGTCGAGCGGGTGCGCAACGCCGTCCTCACCGACCTCTCGCACGCCGACACCCCCTTCGAGCACGTCGTCACCGAGCTCGCCCCGGAACGCGACCTCGCCCGCAACCCGCTCTTCCAGGTCTCCTTCCTGCTGCTCGACCGCGGGACCGAACCGCCCGCCCTGCCGGGCCTGGACGTCCAGGTGGTGCCGACGGATGCCACCGGCACTCCCCTCGACCTGGTGATGGACCTGCTGCGCGGCCCCGACGGCGGCCTGTCCGGCCGTCTCCAGTACGCGACCGCGCTCTTCGACCGGGAGACCGTGGAGCACCTCGCGGCCGGCTACGTCCGGCTGCTGCGCGAGGCGCTGGCCGACCCGGCCGAGCCGCTGACCGAGGTGACCGGGAGGCTGCCGCTGCTGCCGGCCAAGGAGCGGCGGCGCCTGCTGGCCCTGGGCCGGGGCCCGGCGCGCGACCTGCCGGAGGAGACCTTCACCGACCTGTTCGAGCGTCAGGCCCTGGCCACGTCGGGGGCGGTCGCGGTCGCCTCGGCCGACGGCGCGCTGAGCTACGCCGAACTCGACGACCGGGCGAACCGGCTCGCCCACCGGCTCCGGGCCCTGGGCGTCGGCCGGGGCGACCGGGTCGGGGTGCACCTGGAGCGGGGCACCGCCCTGGTGGTGGCCCTGCTCGCGATCCTCAAGGCCGACGCCGCCTACGTACCGCTCGACCCGATGCACCCCGCCCAGCGGATCGCCTACCTGATCGCCGACACCGGCGCCGCCGTGGTGCTCACCGACCTCGCGCACCACGAGCGGCTGGCCGGCACCGGCGTGCGCACCGTGCTGCTCGACCGGGACCGGGCCGCCCTCGACGCCGGGCCCGCCGGCCGCCCCGACCGGGCCGGCGGACCGGACGACCTCGCCTACGTCTTCCACACCTCGGGCTCGACCGGCATGCCCAAGGGCGTGCCCGTCCCGCACCGCGCGCTGGCCAACTTCCTGGCCGCGATGGCCGACCGGATCGCGCTGCGGCCGGGCGAGGCCGTGCTGGCCCTGACCACGGTCTCCTTCGACCCGTCGATGCTGGAGCTGTGCCTGCCGCTGACCACCGGCGCCCGGGTGGTGGTGGCCGACACCGAGGAGCAGCGGGACCCGGAGCGGATGGCCGCCCTGACGGCCCGTCACCGGCCGGCCGTGGTCCAGGCCACCCCGTCGGTGCTGCGGATGCTCACCGAGACCGGCTGGGCGCCGGACCCCGGCACGCTGGTGCTCTCCGGCGGGGAGAAGCTCCACCCGGAGCTGGCGTGCACGCTGGCCGGGACGGGAGCGAGGGTCTGGGACCTGTACGGGCCGACCGAGGCGACCATCTGGACCAGCCTCGCCCGGCACGCCGACGACGGCCGGATCCTCGACTGGTCGGCGCTGGACAACACCGACGTCCGGCTGCTCGACGACCGCCTGGAGCCGGTGGCCGAGGACGGCACGGGGGAGATCTTCGTCAGCGGCACCGGCCTGGCCTGGGGCTACCTCGGCCGGCCCGCCCAGACCGCCGGCGCCTTCCGGCCCGATCCGCACTCCGCCCTGCCCGGCGGCCGGCTGTACGCCACCGGCGACCTGGGGCGGCTGCGCCCGGACGGGTCGATCGAGGTGCTCGGCCGCCGGGACCACCAGGTGAAGATCCGCGGCCACCGGATCGAGCCCGGCGAGATCGAGGCCGCCCTGCTCGGCCTGGACGACGTCCGGGCCGCCGTGGTCCACCCGACGCCCGACGGCGCGGGCGGGCGGCAGCTCACCGCCTACCTGGTCCCCCGGGACCCGGCCCGCCCGCCCGCGCCGGACGAGCTGCGCCGGCTGCTCCTGCAGTCCCTGCCCGACTACCTCGTCCCGGCCGCGTTCGTGCTGCTGGACGAGGTGCCGAGGGCGGTCAGCGGCAAGGTCGACCGCCACGCGCTCCCGCTGCCCGAGGCGGCCGCCGCCGGGCCGGCCCCGGCGGACGCCGCCCCGCTCGGCCCGCGCGAGCGCGCCGTCGCCGAGGTCTGGCAGGAGGTGCTGGGCATCCCGGCGGTCGGCCCGCACGACGACTTCTTCCGGCTCGGCGGGCACTCGCTGCTCGCCACCCGGGTCTCGGTCCGGCTGCGGGCCGCGCTCGGCGTCGACGTACCGGTGCGGGCCCTGTTCGACCGCCCCACCGTGGCGCTGCTCGCGGCGGCGCTCGACGGCTACCCCCGGCTCACCGGCGACCGCCCGAAGCCGGCCCTCACCCCGCGCCGCCGCGCTGCGGCCACCCGCTGACCGAAAGGACATCAGATGACCCTCCCTCAGGACACCGCCGTCTTCGAGAAGTTGGAGTCCGAGGTGCGGATGTACTGCCGCACCTTCCCGGTGGTGTTCGAACGGGCCAAGGGCGCCGAGCTGTTCACCGAGGACGGCCGGGCCTTCCTGGACTTCTTCTGCGGCGCCGGCAGCCTCAACTACGGCCACAACAACGACGCGATCAAGGGCCGGCTGCTCGACTACCTGGCCTCCGACGGCGTGATGCACGGGCTGGACATGCACACCGTCGCCAAGCGGGACTTCCTCGCCCGCTTCAACGAGGTCGTGCTCCAGCCCCGGGGCCTCGACTACAAGGCGCAGTTCACCGGCCCGACCGGCACCGACGCGGTGGAGGCCGCGCTCAAGCTGGTCCGCAAGGCGACCGGGCGCACCGGTCTGGTCGCCTTCACCGGCGGCTACCACGGCATGTCGCGCGGCTCCCTCGCGGTCACCGGCGGCCTCCGGGCCCGCCGGGCGGGCGGGGTGGGCGGAGGGGACGTGACCTTCGTCCCGTTCGAGGACGGCCCGCTCGGCCCGTTCGACTCGGTGGGCTACCTGGAGCGGCTGCTGGCCGACCCGTCCTCGGGGACGGAGCGGCCGGCCGCGGTCATCGTCGAGCCGCTCCAGATGGAGGGCGGCGTCTACCCGGCGAGCCGGGGCTGGCTGCGCGAGCTGCGCGCGGTCACCGAGAAGTACGGCGTGCTGCTGGTCCTGGACGAGATCCAGTCCGGCTGCGGCCGCACCGGCACCTTCTTCTGCTTCGAGGACGCCGGGATCGTCCCGGACGTGGTGACGGTGTCCAAGTCGATCAGCGGGTACGGGCTGCCGCTCTCGCTCACCCTGTTCCGCCGTGAGCTCGACGTCTGGGAGCCCGGTGAGCACACCGGCACCTTCCGCGGCAACCAGCTGGCCTTCGTCGCCGCCACCGCCGCCTGCGAGCTGTGGCAGCAGAGCGGCTTCCACACCGGCCTGGCGGCGGCCTCGGAGCGGCTCGACCGGTTCCGCGCCGAACTCGCCGAACTCGACCCGGCCCTCGGCCTGCGCGGCCGGGGCATGGTCCTCGGCATCGACACCGGCCGCAGCGGCGGGCCGGAGCGGGCCGAGCGGGTGCAGCGGTACGCGTTCGACCACGGCCTGATCGTCGAGCGGTGCGGCCGCTACGACGAGGTGCTCAAGGTCATGCCGCCGCTGACCATCGACGCCGCCCGGCTCGACCGCGGCCTGGCCGTCCTCCGGGACGGGCTGACCGCGTAGGGGCCGCCCCACGACCCCTGACCCGAATCCGCTGCGAGAAGGAGGCCCCTGCGATGCCCCGAAACCACCTGATCTCCATCGACGACCTCACCGACGAGGACCTGCGCGGCATCGTCCGGCGCGGTGCCGAGTACGCCGCCGGCGGGTGCGAGGCGGCGCGTCCGCTGCAGGACGCCGTGGTCGGCGTGCTGTTCCGCAAGACGTCCACCCGCACCAGGACCGCCTTCTCCGCGGGGGCGCTGCGCCTGGGGGGCCGGCTGATCACCTACGGCCCCGGCGACCTCCAGGAGAACACCGGGGAGTGCACCGAGGACACCGGGGCGGTGCTCTCCCGGATGCTCGACGTGCTGGTGGCCCGCACCGCCGGCTGCGAGGAGGAGCTGCGGGCCTACGCCGACCAGCAGCGGATGGCGGTGGTCAACGCGATGAGCGCCGCCGAGCACCCCACCCAGGCGCTCACCGACCTCACCACGCTGTTCGGCCGGTTCGGCCGGATCGAGGGGCTGCGGGTGCTCTACGTGGGGGAGGGCAACAACACCGCCTCGGCCCTCGCGCTGGCGCTCTCCCGCTTCCCGGGCACCGAGCTGCACCTGCGGACGCCGCCCGGGTACGGCCTCGACCGCGACTACCTCGACCGGGCCCTGCGGCACGCCAAGGAGGCCGGCTCGTACGTCGCGGAGCGCCACGACATGGACGAGCTGCCGGAGGTGGACGTGGTCTACACCACCCGCTGGCAGACCACCGGGACCGTCAAGCCGGACCCGGACTGGCGGCGCCTGTTCGCCCCGTTCCAGGTGGACGCGGCGGTCCTGGAGCAGGCCGGCCCGGGAGCGGTGTTCATGCACGACCTGCCCGCGCACCGCGGGGAGGAGGTCACCGCCGAGGTGCTCGACGGACCGGCCAGCATCGCGTTCCAGCAGGCCGAGAACAAGTACCACAGCGCGCGTGCCGTCCTGGAGTGGTGCCTGACCGGCACCCCGGCCGATTCCCTTGGGAGGTAGTCCCGTCATGCCAGAAACCGTGACCCTGCCCGGCGGCGGGTGGCGCCTGTGGCCCCACTTCGCACTCCGCGGGCCGGGCTTCCCGGCGGCCGGGGTGCTCCGGCTGGCGCCGGAGGGCCTGGCCGAGGCCGCAGACAAGTTCGACGACCGGCCGGACGGCCCGGACTGGGAGGCGTTCCAGGAGGCGTTCGACCTCGCCGCGGTGCGCACCGCCGAGATCCTCCAGGAGATCGCCGGCTCGGACCGCTTCCGGGCCGCCGTGGCCTGGCAGAACCGCACCGTCCTGGAGACCGGGATCAAGTCCTTCCTGGCCTGGACCCCGTCGGTGGCGGGCCGCACCAGCATGCCCCGGCAGCGCGAGGAGCTGGTCGCGCACTACTGGCAGCGGTTCTGCGTGAAGAACGACACCATCGGCTTCTTCGGCCCGGTCGGCTGGGGGCGGCTGGACACCGCGCGGCGCGGGGTCGAGGTCGACCCGGGCAGCGGCCTGAGCGCGGCCTCCGAGGTCTACTACTCCAGCTGGTCGGTGGACGCGCTGGCCAAGGTGTTCGGCGAGGACCCGGCGATCCGGCCCTGGCTGGCCCCGCGCCCGGTGCCGTACGTCCGGATCTCCGAGGGCGCCGTGGTGGTCCCCGGCCGCCCGCCCCTCGTGCTGCCGCCCGAGCAGCTGACGGTGCTCGGGCTCTGCGACGGCGTACGGCTGCCGGCCGCGATCGCGGAGGCCGCCGGGCTGACGGAGCGGCAGGTCACCGCCGCGCTGGAGGAGTTGGTCCGGCGGCGCTGGGTCAGCTGGCGGCTGGAGACCCCGGCGAGCACCTTCCCGGAGCGTGAGCTGCGGGCGCTGCTGGAGCGGGTCGGCGACCCGGCGGTGCGCGAGCCGGCGCTGGCCGGGCTGGACGCGCTGGAGGCGGCCCGGGACCGGGTCCGCCGGGCCGGGTTCGACGCCGAGGAGCTGGTCGCGGCGCTCTCCGCGCTGGAGGCCGAGTTCGCCCGGATCACCGAGCTCTCGGCCCAGCGGTCGAAGGGCTCCCGGACCGCCCCGAACCGGGCGCTGGCCTACTCCGACCACCGCCGCGCCGCCACCGCCACGGTCGGGACGGCCGTGCTCGAACAGCTCACCCCGCTCGAACTCTGCCTGACCGGCGCCCGCTGGATGACCAACCGCTACGCCGAGACCGTCGGCGCCCGGATCCGGCAGGAGTACCTGCGGCTGCGCGAGCGGCAGGGCGAGGTGGACCTCGGTTCGCTCTGGTTCGCCTGCCTGCCCGCCCCGCACCCGGAGTCGACCGCCGACATCGAGCGGATCCAGGCCGAGCTGCGCGCGCGCTGGGCCCGGATCATCGACGCCCCGGAGGGGGCCCGCCGGGTGCAGCGCTCCTCGGCCGAGATCGGGGACCAGGTGCGCGAGGCCTTCGCGGAGCCGGGCCGGGGCTGGTCGCTCGCCCGGTACGTCAGCCCGGACGTGATGATCATCGCGGAGGACCTGGCCGATGTCGAACGCGGTGACTTCCAGCTCGTGGTCGGCGAACTGCACGTCGCCATGAACACCCTGGCCGCCTCGCTCTTCGTCCACCAACACCCGGACCGGCAGCAGCTGTTGGAGGAGACCGGCCGGGACTTCCCCGGGCCCCGGCTGATCCCGATGCTGCCCAAGGAGATGCCGCTGAAGTGGTCCAGCCGCAGCCGGCAGGCGCTGGAGCGCCCGGAGGACTACCTGGTCGCCATCGTCGACGACACCGCCGACCCGGCCCGCCCGCGCACCGTCCGCTGCGCGGAGGTCCGGGTCGAGGAGCGGGACGAGCGGCTGGTGGCCGTGCTGCCCGACGGCGCCGTCTTCGACCTGCTCGACGTCTTCTGCCACGCCCTGACCCACCGGGTGATGGACCGCTTCACCCTGCGCACCGACGGCGAGCACTCGCCGCGGATCACCATCGACTCCACCGTGGTGGCCCGGGAGACCTGGCGGTTCGCGGGCGAGGCGCTGGACTTCGCGGAGGAGAAGAGCGAGGCGCGCCGGTTCGTCCGGGCCCGGGCCTGGCAGCGGGAGCGGGAGCTTCCCCGGTTCGTCTTCGTGGTCTCCCCGACCGAGCCCCGGCCGTTCTTCGTGGACTTCGACAGCCCGGTGTACGTCACCATCCTGGCCAAGGCGGCCCGCCGGCTGGCCCGCAAGGACCCGCAGGCCCGGCTCACCGTCACCGAGATGCTCCCCACCCCGGAGCAGGCCTGGCTGACGGACGACCAGGGCAGCACCTACACCTCGGAGCTGCGCTTCGTGGCCGTCGACCGCACCGTCGAGAGCGGAGAGGACGCATGACCGGCACCTTCGTCGACGACATCCTGGCCCACGCCGCCCGCACCCCCGAGGCGGTCGCGATCGTCACCGACGACGGGGTGCTCCGGTACGGCGAACTCGCCGACCGCATCCACCGGTTGGCGGCCCACCTGCGGACCCGGGGCGTCGGGCCCGAGCAGGTCTGCGCGATCGCCGTCGAGCGGGGCGTGGACGCCGTGGTCGCGATGGCCGCGGTGCTCCGGGCCGGCGGCGCCTTCCTCAGCCTGGACGTCGACCTCCCGACCCCCCGGCTGGCCGCCCAGCTCACCAGCGGCGGCGCCCGCCACCTGCTGACCAGCAGCCGACTCGCCCAGAACCTCAGACTGCTGCTCCCGCTGCCGGCCATCCTGCTGGACGTCCTGCCCGAGCCCGACGGGCTGCCGTTCCCGGCCCCCGAGCCACGGGCCCTCGCGTACGTCAGCCACACCTCCGGCTCGACCGGCGCGCCCAACGCCGTCCTGATCGAGCACCGCGGCCTGCACGCCTACCTCCGGTGCCTGGTCCGGGACTTCGAGCTCGGGCCGGACACGGTGGTCCTCCAGCTCGCCCCGCTCGGTTACGACGCCTCCCTCCGCGACACCTTCGCCCCGCTGGCCGCCGGCGGCCGGCTGGTCCTGGTCGACCGGGCCAAGCTGATGCGCGCGGACGCCTTCGCCGAGACCGTCGCCACCCACGGCGTGAACACCGTGCTGAGCACCACTCCCTCGTTCCTCACCTTCCTGGCCCAGGCGCCCGGTGCCGCCGAGCGGCTGCGCGGCATCCGGCTGCTCGCCTCCAGCGGCGAGTCGCTGCGGCCCTTCCTGGCCGCCGGCGGCCGCAGCCTGCTCGGCGGGCGGCTGGTGAACCAGTACGGGCCGACCGAGTGCACCATGACCTCCACCCGCTACGACGTGCCCGCCGACCCCGACACCGGTACCGACCCGGTCGGCACGCCGATCGACAGCGCCCGGGTGCGGCTGCTCGACCAGGAGCTGCGCCCGGTGGCCGACGGCGCGGTGGGAGAGGTGCACATCAGCGGCATCGGCGTCGGCCGCGGGTACGGCGGGCAGCCCGCCCGTACGGCCGACCGCTTCGTCCCCGACCCCTGCGGTCCGCCCGGAGCGCGGATGTACCGCACCGGGGACCTGGCCCGCCGGTGGACCGACGGGACCCTGGAGTACCTCGGCCGGGCCGACCGCCAGGTCAAGATCCGCGGCTACCGGATCGACCCGGCGGAGGTCGAGGGCGCGCTGCTCGGACACCCCGAGGTCACCGGCGCGGTGGTGACCGCCGAGACCGACGACCGCGGCCGGGTCTGGCTGCACGCCCACATCACCGGCCCGCCGGGCGCCACCGGGGACGCGCAGCTGCGCGCCCACCTCGCCGCGACGCTGCCGCCGTACATGCTGCCCCGCCGCTTCACCCGGCTCACGAGCCTGCCGGTGACCCACAGCGGCAAGGCCGACCGGCGGGCGCTCGCGCTGGAGGCCGCCCGGTGACCGCCGCCGACCTGCTGCTCGGCCGGGCCGACGTGCTGGCCGCCGCCGAACGGATCGCCGGCGAGGTGCACCGCACCCCGCTGCTCACCAGCCCGGTCCTGCCGGGCCTGCTGTTCAAGGCCGAACACCTCCAGCGCGGCGGCTCGTTCAAGGCCCGCGGCGCGGCCAACGCCGTGCTGGCGACGGCCGCCCCGGAGATCGTCACCGGCTCCTCCGGCAACCACGGCATCGCCGTCGCCTCGATCGGCCGCACCCTCGGCCGGCGGGTCAGGGTGGTGATGACCGCCGCGGCGAGCGAGGCGAAGGAACGGGCCATCCGCCGGCTCGGCGCCCGGGTGACCAGGGTCGACGGCGGGGTGGCCGACCGGGACCGGTACGCGAAGGCGCTCGCGGCCCGGACCGGCGCGGTCTTCGTCCCCTCCTCCGACCACGAGCTGGTGATAGCCGGTCAGGGCACCGTCGGCCTGGAGGTGTTCGAGGACGCGCCCGACCTCGACGCGGTCTTCGTGCCGACCGGCGGGGGCGGTCTGCTCGCCGGGGTCTGCCTCGCGGCGGCCGGGCTCGCCCGCCCGGTCCGGATCGTCGGCGTCGAGCCCGCGGGGGCCCGCCGCTACGCCCGGTCGCTGGCCCTCGGCCGCCCGGTCGAGGTGCCGCCCTGCGACAGCGTCGCGGACGGGCTGCGCGGGCAGCGCCCCGGCGAGGTGATCCTGCCGATCGTCCGGAGCCGGGTGGACGAGCTGCTCGGCGTCACCGACGCCGAGATCGTCCGGGCGCAGGGCCTGCTGCGCCGGGCCGGCATCGCGGCCGAACCGACCGGGGCCGTCGCCCTGGCTGGCGCCCTCCGGTCCGGCCTCCCCGGCCGGACCGGCCGGACCGCCGTCATCGTCTCCGGCGGCAACACCGCCGCCGCGCTGGCGGAGGCCCTGAACCTCACCCCGTGACCACGTCTCCCCGAGGGCACCGGCAGCCGCCGGTGCCCTCGTGCCTCCCCGGCGGGGTTCGCCCCGTCGCGCCGCCCGGCACGCGCCCTCCTTGCCCGCCATCGGGCAGGAGGGGCCCTTTCGCCGCACCGGCCAAAGGCCCGAGTAGCTCCGCTACGAGGGCCTTTCTCCGGCACGCCGAGAGCACGCACCGAACGACGCTCCTGATGGGGCCAACCCCGCCGGGGAGGCACGAGCCGCATGACCCACAGCACCCGTCGACCTGACGCACGTCCATCGAGACCCACGTCCATCGAGAGGAAAGCACCATGACCATCGCCACCGACCCGGCCGCGCTCACCGACCTCGTCCTCGACGCCTACCGGGACGCGCTCGGCGACCCGGGCCTCGACCGGGACAGCGACTTCTTCGAGGCCGGCGGCGACTCGCTGGCCGCCTTCCAGATCACCGACCGGCTCCGCGGCGCGCTGGGCGTCGAGGTCGCCGTCGCGCTGGTCTTCACCCACCCCACCCCGGCCGAGCTCGCGGAGGTCGTGGCCGAGGACCTGGCAGCCGTCCGATGACCGGCGACTCGGTGCCGCTGGGCGGGCGGTGGCGGCTCTGGGACCAGGTCGGCGTCCGCGGGCCGGGCTTCCCGGCCGACGGCGTGCTCCGGCTGGCGCCCGACGGCCTGGCCACCGCCGCGGACAAGTTCGACGGCCGGCTGGAGGGCCCGGAGTGGAAGGACTTCGAGCGGGCCTTCGAACGGGATGCCGTGCGCACCGCCGAGACCATGCAGGAGATCGCCGCCGCCGGGCCGTTCCGGGCCGCCGTCGCCTGGCAGAACCGGGGCGTGCTCGACTCGGCGGTCCGGCCCTTCCTCAACTGGTCGCCCGCGGCGGACGGACGCACCTTCAAACCGCGCCAGCGCGAGGAGTTGGTGGCCCACTACTGGCAGCGGTTCTGCGTGAAGAACGACACCATCGGCTTCTTCGGCCCGGTCGGCTGGGGGCGGCTCGACGGCTCCGTCGAGGGCGTCGAGGTCGACCCCGGCACGGGGCTGGTCGAGGCCTCCACGGTGTACCTCGCCGGCTGGTCGGTGGACGCGCTGGCCAAGGTGATCGAGGAGGACCCGGCGGTCCGGCCCTGGCTCGCGCCGCGCCGGGTGCCCTACGTCCGGATCGACGGGGACGCGGTCCGGGTGCCCGGCCGCCCCGCCCTCGCCGTCCCGTCCGCGCTGGTGGACGTCCTGCGCCTGTGCGACGGGCGCCGCCCGGCCCGCGAGATCCAGCTCCTGCTGGGCCCGGACACCGAGGTGACCGCGGCCCTGGAGGAGCTGGTCCGGCGCCGCTGGGTCACCTGGCGGCTCGACGTGCCCGCCGACATCCGGCCCGAACTGCGGCTGCGCGAGCGGCTGCTGACGATCGGTGACCCGGCGGTCCGCGATCCGGCGCTGGCCCGGCTGGACGCGCTCGAACGTGCCCGGGACGAGGTCGCGGCCGCCGGCCAGGACCCGGAGCGGCTGGTGCGGGCCCTCGGCGCGCTGGAGGAGTGCTTCGAGACCCTGACCGAGGCGGCCGCCAAGCGGGAGAAGAGCGACACCACCGCACCCTGCCGGGCCGTCGCCTACGCGGACTGCGTCCGCTCCGCCCGTACCCTGATCGGCCGTCAGGTGCTCGCGGCGCTGGCTCCGCTCGACCCGCTGATGACCAGTACGGTCTGGCTGACCGAGGAGCTGGCCGCCCGGGTGATGCGCCGGGCCGGCGAGGTCTTCGACCGGCTGGCGGCGGACGGGCCGGTGGACCTGGCGAGCTTCTGGTTCGCCTGCATGCCGGTGCTGCACGGGGACGCCGTCGCCGAGGCGGCCGGGCTCCAGGCCGAGTTCCAGCGCCGCTGGGCGGAGATCCTGCGCCTGCCCGGGGGAGCGCGCCGGGTCCGGGTGGCCGGCGTGGACCTGGCCGCCGAGGTCGCGGCCGCCTTCGGCGCGCCGAAGGCGGGCTGGGCGGCCGCCCGGTACGTCAGCCCGGACGTGATGATCGCCGCCGACGGCCCGGAGGCGGTGGCCCGGGGCGAGTTCGAACTCGTCCTCGGCGAACTGCACCTGGCCGCCAACACCCTGGGCAACTCGCTCTTCGTCAACCAGCACCCGGCCCCCGAGGAGCTGTTCGCCCGCACCGGGCGGGACCACCCCTCGGCCCGGCTGATGCCCCTGCTGCCGAAGGAGCACAAGTCCCGGCTGTCGATCCGGGTGCGGCACTTCCTGGTCCGTCCCGAGGACTACCAGGTCGCGCTGCTCGACGACACCGCCGACCCGGGCCGCCCCCGGACGGTGCGCAGCGCGGACGCCACGGTCGAGCGCCGGGCGGGGCGGCTGGTCGTGGTCCTGCCGGACGGCACGGAGTTCGACGCGGTCGAGGTCTTCTCGCACGTGCTGACCACCCTGGTGATGGACCGCTTCCGGATCCTGCCGGAGGCCGACCACACGCCCCGGCTGTCGCTGGACTCCGTGGTGGTGGCCCGGGAGACCTGGCGCTTCCCCGGCCAGGCGCTGGACTTCGCGGAGGACAAGAGCGAGGCGCGCCGGTTCGTCCGGGCCCGCCGGTGGTGGCGGGAGCGGGAGCTGCCCCGGTTCGTCTTCGTGGTCTCGCCGGCCGAACCGCGGCCGTTCTTCGTGGACTTCGACAGCCCGGCCTACGTCAACATCCTGGCCAAGGCGGCCCGCCGGCTGGCCCGCAAGGACCCGGAGGCCCGGCTGACCGTCACCGAGATGCTGCCCACCCCGGAGCAGGCCTGGCTGACGGACGACCAGGGCCGGGGCTACACCTCGGAGCTGCGCTTCGTGGCCGTGACGGACTGAGCACCACCCGGCGGGGCCGGGTCCTGACCACTGGTCAGGACCCGGCCCCTTTCGCTTGCCCGCATCGGGACACCGAGCGGCCGGCCGGGACACCGAGGGCCCGCCGGAGCGCCGGGCAACCCGGCCCGGACGCCGAGCGCCGGGCAACCCGGCCGGAACGCCGAGCGGCCCCGCCGGGAAGAACCCGGCGGGGCCGCTCGAACGCTCGGTCAGTCCTCGTCCACCCGCGAGATCACCTCCTCCACGATCCTCCCGAGCTCGGCCACGTGCGGCTCCTTCATCACGCCGAAGTGGTCCCCGGGCACCCGGTGCACCGTCACCCCGGAGGTCAGCAGTTCGCGCCAGCGGTCGACGTAGTCGCCGAAGGCCTGTCCGTACGCCACCTCGTGCTCGCCCTGGGCGAGTTCGTCGCTGACGACCAGGTGCAGCGCGCCGGGGAAGGACCGGTGCCGGTAGGCGAGGTCCATCTCCATCACCTCGCGCCAGATCCGGGTCGCGCGCGGCCACTCGGTGCCGACGCCCTCCTCGGGGAGGGTGATGCCGGTCTCCTCGTCGACGTCGTCGACCAGGTGGTCCAGCAGGGCGAGGATCTCCTGCCGGCGGGCCGGGGTGTCGGCGGCGGAGCCGCCGTCGCGGACCTCCTCCAGCAGCGTCTCCAGCCGCCGGATCAGGGCGAGTTCGCGCCAGCCCTCGGCCCGCTGGTGGGCGTCCAGGCCGGGGTCGAGCAGCAGGAAGGTGACCTGCTCGCCCGCCTCGACCAGTCGGCGGGCCACCTCGGAGGCGATGCCGCTGCCGCCGCACCAGCTGAACAGCAGGTAGGGACCGGCGGGTTGGATGCGGCGGAGCTCGGTGAGGTAGCGCTCGGCCATCTGCTCCGCGCTCGGCGGCTCGGGCTCGGCGTGCGGGCCGGGCCACTCGAAGGCGGCGACCGGCCGGTCCGGGTCCAGGTGCGGGGCCAGCCGCAGGTACCAGTGGGCGCTGCCGCCGCCGGGGTGCACGCAGAACAGCGTCCGGCGGCTGCCCTCCCGGCGGATCCAGACCAGCGGGTCGGGTTGTCCGACGCTGCCGCGGGTCTCGGCCAGCGAGGCGGCCAGCGCGGCGACGGTGCGGTGCTCGACGAAGGAGCGGAACCGCAGCTCCACCCCCTCCCGGGCGCGCAGCGTGGCGACGATCCGCATCATCGCGAGCGAGTGCCCGCCGAGCTCGTGGAAGTCGTCGTCCGCGCCGACCCGGTCGATGCCCAGGGCCTCGCCCCAGGCGGTGGCGATGGCCTGCTCCAGTCCGGCGGCGGGGGCCCGGTAGGGGGAGCCGAGCGCGGGCCTGGTGCCGTCGGGTGCGGGCAGGGCGGCGCGGTCGACCTTGCCGGCGGGGGTGAGCGGGAACTGGTCCGCCGTCAGGTAGTGGGTCGGGAGCAGGGCCTTCGGGATCCGGCCGCGCAGGTGCTCGCGCAGGTCGGCCGGAGTGGCGGCGGGGTGGCCGGGCTCGGTGCGGACGTGCGCGACCAGGGTGGCGTCGGCGGTGCCGGGCCGGTGCACGGTGACCACGGCGGCGGCCACCGCCGGGTGGGTGAGCAGCAGGTTCTCGATCTCGCCGGGCTCGGCGCGCAGGCCCCGCACCTTGACCTGGTGGTCGCGCCGGCCGAGGTACTGGAGCGTGCCGTCGGCCTGCCGGGAGACCACGTCGCCGGTCCGGTAGAGCCGGGCCCCGGGCTCGGTGGCGAACGGGTCGGGGACGAAGCGCTCGGCGGTCATCGCGGGCCGGCCGAGGTAGCCGCGGGCCAGGCACGGGCCCGCGACGTACAGCTCGCCCGGTACGCCGTCCGGCAGCGGGTGCAGCTCCTCGTCCAGGACGTGCACCCGGACGTTGGCGACCGGCCCGCCGATCGAGGGCCGGCCGCCGGCCCCGGCCGGGATCGGGGTGAGGGTGGCGCAGACCGAGGTCTCGGTGGGGCCGTAGGCGTTGACGAAGGTGGTGTGCGCGGCCCAGCGGGCGGCCTGCTCGGCCGAGACGGCCTCGCCGGCCGAGACCAGCACCCGCAGCTGCGGGAAGTCCGCCGGGTCCAGCCGGTCGAGCAGCGAGGGCGGCAGGGTCATGTGGGTCACCAGCGGCGCCTGCCGGCGCAGGTCGCCCGGGTCGGTGCCGGCCGGCGGCAGCACCAGTTCGGCGCCGTTGGTCAGCGCCATCAGCACCTCCCAGACCGAGGCGTCGAAGCTGGGCGAGGCGAACTGGAGCACCCGGTCGCCGGGGCGGACGTCGAGCGGTTCGAGCTGCGCGTGGCGCAGGTTGAGCGCGCCCCGGTGCGGGACGCCGACGCCCTTGGGCAGCCCGGTGGAGCCGGAGGTGTAGATCACGTACGCGAGGTTCTCCGGACCGGCCGTCACCGGCGGTGCCCAGGTGGGCAGTTCGCGGTACGCGGCCGGGTCGAGGAGCTCCACCCGGCCGGTGGCGCCCTCGGGCAGCGGCACCTCGGCGCTGAGCACCACGGTGGTGCCGGCGTCGGCGAGCATGTGCCGCAGCCGCTCCGCCGGGTAGGCCGGGTCGAGCGGGAGGAAGGCGCCGCCCGCCTTGAGCACGGCCAGCAGCGCGACGAACAGCTCGGGCGTGCGCGGCAGGTGCAGGCCGACCACGGCGTCCGGGCCGATCCCCAGGGCCCGCAGGCGGTGGGCGAGTTGGTTGGCCCGGGTGTCCAGGTCGCGGTAGGCCAGGGTCTCGTCGCCGTACCGCAGGGCGACGGCGTCGGGGGCGGTGCGGGCCCGCTCGCCGACCAGCTCGTGCACCAGGCGGTCCTGGGGCACCGTCAGGGCGGTGTCGTTGCCGGCCAGGACGGCGGCCAGGCGGTCGGCGGGCGGCAGCGACAGCGCCCGCACCCCGCCCTCGGGGTCGGCGGCCATCGCCTCCAGCACGTGCCGGTAGGTGCGCGCGAGCAGTTCGAGCTGCGGGCGGCCGATCCGGCCGGGCAGCCCGCCGAGCCGCAGCAGACCGGGGAAGGTCCACACCTCCAGGGCGAGTTCGCTCGGGCTGAAGTCGTCCACCATGCCGACCTGGCCGGACTCCCAGTCCATCACGTGGAAGTCCAGGTAGCCGAAGGCCACCTCGACCAGGGAGGAGCCGGAGCCCCACTCCTGCTGCATGGCGGGCATCGGGTACCGCCGGTGCGGCCAGAGCGCGGCCTCGCCGGCGAAGACCTCGGCGACCAGGCCGCGCCAGGTCGGGGCGGAGAGCTCGGCCGCGAAGGGCACGGTGTTGAGGTAGAGGCCCTTCACCTCGTCGCCGCGGTCCCGTTCGGGCCGGCCGTTGCAGACCAGGCCGGTGAAGAAGCCGCGCCGGCCGGTGGCCACGCTCAGCGCCTTCAGGTGGGCGGTGTGCAGCACGCTCTTCAGCGAGGCGTTCGCCGCGGCGGCGAGCCGGCGCAGGCCGGGCAGCAGGTCCTGGTAGGTGACCTCCAGGATCACGGCCCGCTCGTCGCTCGCGTCGTCCGCCCAGTCGGCGGGCAGCTCGAACTTCTCGTACCGGCCGACCCGTTCGGCCCAGAAGGCGCGGTCCTCGGCGGAGGCCAGTGCCCGGCGCTCCAGCGCGACGAAGTCGGCGAACCGCACCTCCGGCGGCGGGGCCAGGTCCGGTTCGCGGCCCTGCCGGACCGCCCGGTAGAGGGCGAGCAGTTCGGCGACCACGGAGGTGTGGCTCCAGCCGTCCAGGATGGCGTGGGCCTCGGTGTGGGTCAGCCACCACTCCCGGTCGTCGACCACGTGGACGTGGTAGCGCAGCAGCGGCGGCCGCTCCAGGTCGAAGGGCTTGCGCCGCTCGCCGACCAGGAAGCCGTCCACGATGGCCCGCTGGTCGGCCGCCGGGATGCCGCGCAGGTCGTCCATGCCGACCGGCAACTCGGCGTGGTGGTGCACCAGTTGGAGCACCTCGGAGAAGCCGGACAGGTCGAAGGAGGTGCGCAGGATCTCGTTGCGACCCACCAGCCGGCGGCCCGCCTCGCGCAGCGCGTCGAGGTCGAACGGGAGCTCGTCGCGGACGCGGTAGCAGGACACGTTCTGGTAGACCGCGCGGCCGGTGGCGGCCAGCATCTCGTACACCATGCCGGCCTGGGTCCGGGCCATCGGGTAGGCGTCGGCCAGCCCCTCGGGCAGCCGCTCCCGGTCCTCCGCGGACAGCAGGGCGAACGGCTCGACCAGCGGCTCCTCGGCGGCGGCCGGGGCGGCGCCGGAGCGGACCGACTCGGCCAGCTCGGCGACCCGCTGACGGACGAACAGGTCCTGCACGGTCACCTCGACGCCCTGCGCGCGCAGCGCGCCGACCGCCCGGATCGCGCGCATCGAGTCGCCGCCGAGCTGGAAGAAGCTGTCGTGCACCCCGACCCGGTCCACCCCCAGCGCGTCGGCGAACGCGGCGGCCAGGGTGGCCTCCAGGGCGTCCCGGGGAGCGGTGAACTCCCCGGCCAGCGCCGCCCGGCTGCGGTCGGGCGCGGGCAGCGCCCGGCGGTCCACCTTGCCGCTGGTGGTCAGCGGCAGCGCGTCCAGCAGTGTCCAGTGCACCGGGTGCATGTGCTCCGGCAGCCTGCTCCGGACGTGCTCGCGCACGGAGTCCACCTCGACGTCGGCGGGCGTCAGATGGGCGACCAGCTGATCGTCGTGGACGGTCACCGCCGCGCTCCGCACCCCGGCGGCCTCGGTCAGCACCGCCTCGATCTCGCCGAGTTCGACCCGCTGGCCGCGGATCTTCACCTGGTGGTCGAGCCGGCCCAGGTACTCGATGGTGCCGTCCGCCCGGAACCGGGCCAGGTCACCGGTGCGGTAGAGCCGGCCGCCGGGCTCGGTGCCGAACGGGTCCGGGACGAAGCGGTCGGCGGTCAGGTCGGGCCGGGCCAGGTAGCCGCGGGCCAGCTGCACACCGCCCAGCAGCAGTTCGCCCGGCACGCCGACCGGGGTCGGCCGCAGCGCGGAGTCGACCACGTGGGTACGGGTGTTGGCGATCGGCCGGCCGATGGTGACGGGCTCTCCGGGCACGCACCGCACCGCCGTGACGTCCACGGCGGCCTCGGTGGGGCCGTACAGGTTGTGCAGCTCGCAGCCGATCCGCCGGTCCACCGCCGCCACCAGGTCCGGCGGCAGCGCCTCGCCGCTGCAGACCATCCGGCGCAGCGAGGGCAGGGCGGGCAGCGGCCCGTCCAGGAAGGCCCGGAGCATGGACGGCACGAAGTGCAGGGTGGTGATCCGCTCGGCGGTGATCAGCCCGGCCAGGTAGGCCGGGTCCCGGTGCCCGCCCGGGCGGGCCACCACCAGCACGGCGCCGGTGACCAGCGGCCAGAAGAACTCCCAGACCGAGACGTCGAACCCGTACGGCGTCTTCTGCAGCACCCGGTCGGTGGCGTCCAGCCGGTACTCCTCCTGCATCCAGTGCAGGCGGTTGACGATCGCCCGGTGCTCGACCAGCACGCCCTTCGGCCGGCCGGTCGAGCCCGAGGTGTAGATCACGTACGCGGCGTGCTCGGGGCCCGCGGCGAACACCAGGTCGTGCTCCCAGGCCTCGTCGAACGGCCCGGCCACGTCCACCACCAGGGGCACCCGGCCCTCGACCAGCGGGGTGAGGCCGGCGTCGGTGACCACGGCCCGCGCGGCGGAGTCCGCCAGCATGAAGGCCAGCCGCTCCGACGGGTGTTCGGGGTCCAGCGGCAGGTAGGCGCCGCCGGCCTTGAGCACGCCCAGCAGCGCGACCACCAGCTCGGGGCCCCGGTGCAGGCAGACGCCCACCACCGACTCCGGGCCCACCCCGCTCCGGCGCAGGTGGTGCGCCAGCCGGTTGGCCCGCAGGTTCAGCTCGCGGTACGACAGCGTGCCGCCCTCGAACCGCACGGCGGGCGCGTCCGGGGTGCGGGCCGCCTGCTCCTCGAAGAGCAGCGGCAGGGTGCCCGAGGGGTAGGGCCGCTCGGTGGCGTTCCACTCCCGCAGCAGCGCGTGCTCCGGCCCGGGCACCACGTCCAGCTCCTCGACCGGCAGGTGGGGCGCCTCGACGACGCTCTCCAGCAGCCGGACGAACCCGGCGGCGAAGCGCTCGGCGGTGGCCCGGTCGAACAGCGCGGAGGCGTACGTCACCCCGCCCGCCAACGACCCGTCCGCCCGCTCGGCCAGACCCACCGTCAGGTCGACCTTGGCGCTGCTCTCGCCGACCGGCAGCCGGCTCACCGTCAGGTCCCCCATGCCCGGGGCGCCCGAGGCGGCCTCCTCCCAGAGCAGCATGGTGGAGAACAGCGGGTTGCGCGAGGGGTCGCGCTCCGGCGCCAGCTCGTCCACCAGCCGCTCGAACGGGATGTCCTGGTGGGTGTAGGCGTCCAGCGCGGCCGTCCGCACCCGGTCCAGCAGGTCCAGGAAGGACGGCGCCCCCGAGAGGTCGGTGCGTAGCACCAGGGTGTTGAGGAACAGGCCGACGGCGGAGCGCAGTTCGGCCCGGTCACGGCCGGAGACCGGCGTGCCGACGGCCACGTCCCGCTGCCCGCTCCAGCGGCCGAGCAGGGCGGCCTGGGCGGCGAGCAGCGCCATGAACGGGGTGGCGCCGTGCTCCCGGGCGAGCGCGAGCAGCCGGCGGCCGGTCTCGGCGGGCACCCGCAGCGGCACCTGGGAGCCGGCGGTGTCCTGGACGGCGGGGCGCGGCCGGTCGGTGGGCAGGTCCAGCGGGGTCAGCCCGGCGAGCCGCTCGCGCCAGTGGGCGAGCTGACGCTCCGACAGGTCACCGGTGAGCCGCTCGCGCTGCCAGGCGGCGTAGTCCGCGTACTGCACCGGGGGCTGCCCGGGCGCGGCACCGGCGTAGTGCCGGGCCAGCTCGTCCACCAGCAGCTCCTCCGAGCGGCCGTCGGCGGCGATGTGGTGGAGGGTCAGGAACAGCGCGTGCTCCTCGGCGCCCAGCCGGACCAGCGTCGCGGCGAACACCGGCCCCTCGGCCAGGTCGACCGGCCGGCGCTCGGAGGTGGCCAGCGCGGCCAGCCGCTCCGCCACGGCGGCGGGCTCCGCCGCGCTCAGGTCGAGCTCGGTGAGCGGCACCGGGGCCGGCGCGTCGATCACCTGGACCGGCTCGCCGGCCACCACCGGGTAGCGGGTGCGCAGCACCTCGTGCCGCGCGACGACGCCGTCCAGCGCGGTGCGCAGGGCGGCCCGGTCCAGCCGTCCCTCCAGCCGCAGGGCCGTGGTCATCAGGTACTCGGTGGTGTCCGGCCGCAGCCGGTCCAGGATCCACAGCCGGCGCTGCGCGAAGGAGAGCGGCAGCGGGCCGCCGCGCGGCACCCGGCCGATGGTCTCGGCCGGCTTCGGCGCGCTCCGGCCCCGTAGGCGCTGCCGGAGCAGCTCCTGCCGCTGGTCCGCCCGGGTCTCCATGTCGGTCATCGTGCCTCCTCCTCGGCGAGCAGGCCCGCCACCTCGTCATCGGACAGCCCGGCGATGTCGGCCTCGACGGCCTCGACCACCACCGCGGCGAGTTCGGCCACGGTCGTGGCCTCGAACAGCCGGCGCAGCGGCAGCTCCACCGCGAACGCCTCCTGGATCCCGGCCAGCACCCGGGTGGCGAGCAGCGAGTGCCCGCCCAGCAGGAAGAAGTCGTCCCGGGCGCCGACCCGTTCGACGCCCAGCACCTCGCACCAGACCGCCGCCACGGCCTCCTCGGCCGGATCGCGCGGCGCCAGGTACGCGCGGGTGCCGTCGGCACCCGCGGCGGCGGGGTCGGGCAGCGCCTTGCGGTCGACCTTCTTGCTGGCGGTCAGCGGCAGCGCGTCCAGCGGCACCCAGGCCGTGGGGATCATGTACTCGGGCAGCAACTCGCGCAGGTGCCCGCGCAGTTCGGCCGGCTCCGGCACCTCCTCGCCCGGCCGGGCGACCAGGTACCCGACCAGCCGGCGCTCGCCCGGGGCCGGCTCGGCGGCCAGCACCACCGCCTCCTGGAGCGCCGGGTGCCGGGTGAGCGCGGCCTCGATCTCGCCGAGCTCGATCCGCAGCCCGCGCACCTTGACCTGGTGGTCCATCCGGCCCAGGAACTCGATGGTGCCGTCCGGCCGGTGGCGCACCAGGTCGCCGGTCCGGTAGAGCCGCGCGCCGGGCACGCCCGACACCGGGTCGGGGACGAACCGGTCGGCCGTCAGCTCCGGCCTGCGGTGGTAGCCGCGGGCCAGCCGGACCCCGCCGAGGCAGAGCTCGCCCGGCACGCCGACCGGGACGGGCCGCAGCTCGGCGTCCAGGACGTACGCCCGGGTGCCGGCCACCGGGCGGCCGATCGGCAGGGCGGCGGCGCCGCCGCCCTCCCCGGCCGTCCGGTCGACGGGGTGCAGCAGGCAGGTGACGGTCGCCTCGGTCGGCCCGTAGTTGCACAGGAACCGTCCGGGCAGCCCGGTCTCCGCCCAGCGGCGGGCGTCGTGGCCGGTGACCACGTCACTGCCGACGTTCATCAGCTTCAGCGCGCCGAGCCGGCCGAGGTCCGGCGACTCCATCATGGCGCGGTAGTAGGCGGGGGTGATCTCCACGACGGTCACCCCGTGCTCGGCCAGGCGGGCGGGCAGCTCGGCCGGCGTCCAGAACACCGGGTCGCCGACCACCACGGTCGCCCCGGCCAGCAGGGTGGCCGCGATCTGGTCCATCGCCACGTCGAAGGTGAGCGCCGAGAGCAGCACCACCCGCTCGCCGGGCGCGAGACCGTAGGCGTCCGCGATCACCCGGCAGTGGTGGGCGTAGGAGCGGTGCTCGATCATCACGCCCTTGGGGCGGCCGGTCGAGCCGGAGGTGTAGATGACGTAGGCCAGGCTGCCGGGCCGCACCGCCGGGAGCGGGGCGTCCTGGGCCTCCGGACCGTCGGGGTCCTGCTCCGGCTCCTGATCGACCGTCACCACCTGGTGGTCGCCCCGGAACCGGTCGCGGAAGGCCCGGGTGGTGACCACCGTCCCCGCCCCGGCGTCGGCCAGCATGAAGTCCAGCCGCTCCGCCGGGTGCTGCGGGTCGAACGGGACGTACACGCCGCCGGCCTTGAGCACGCCGAGCAGCACCACGACCGCCTCGGGGCTGCGCTCCAGGCAGGAGGCCACCACCGTCTCGGGGCCGACGCCCAGCGCGCGGAGCCGGCGGGCGAAGCGGTCCGCCCGCGCGTCCAGCTCCGCGTAGGTCAGCTGCCGGCCGCCGGAGACCACCGCGACCGCCTCCGGGGTCCGGGCCGCCTGACGGGCGAACAGCTCCGGCACGCAGAGCCCGTGCTCCTCGGCCGGGTCGAGCAGCGCGGTCCGCCCGCCCTCGGGGTCGGGCCACTCGGTCAGCACCGTCCGCAGCTCGGCCTCGCCCAGCAGGTCGAGCTCGGCCACCCGGCGCCCGGGCGCGGCGGCGATGCCGCCCAGCAGCGTCAGGTAGTGGCGGGCCATCCGCTCGACGGTGGCGCGGTCGAACAGCGCGGTGGCGTACTCGAACCAGCAGTGCAGCCGTCCGTCCGGGCGCTCCTTGACCGTCACCGTCAGGTCGAACTTGGCCACCGTCAGGCCGGCCCGCAGCGGCTCGATCGCCGCCCCGCCGAGACTGCCCGGCACGCCGCCCATGTGCTGGTGGTCGAACATCACCTGGAAGAGCGGGTTGCGGGACAGGTCCCGCTCCGGGCGGAGCGCGTCCACCAGGCGCTCGAACGGCAGGTCCTGCTGCCCGAACGCCTCCAGCGAGACCCGGCGCACCTGGTCCAGCACCTCGGTGAACACCGGGTCCCCGGCCAGGTCGGTGCGGATCACCAGGTTGTTGCTGAAGAACCCGACCAGCTCCTCGGTCTCCGGCCTGGTCCGCCCCGCCACCGGCGTGCCGACCGCCACGTCGTCCCGCCCGGTGTAGCGGCCCAGCAGCACCTGGAAGGCGGCCAGCAGCAGCATGAACGGCGTGGCGCCGTGCCGCCCGGCCAGCTCGGCGAGGGCCGTGCCGACCGCCGGCGGCACGTCGACGATCACGTTGTCCCCGCGCGCGTCGCGGACCGCCGCGCGCAGCCGGTCGGTGGGCAGCTCGACCGGGGTGAGGCCGCCCAGCCGGTCCTGCCAGTAGCCGAGCTGCTGGTCGATCGCGCCCGCCGCCTGCTGCTCCCGCTGCCAGGCCGCGAAGTCCGCGTACTGGACCGCCGGCCGCCGCAGCGGGGACGGCTCTCCGGCGGCCGCCGCGTCGTAGGCCGCCCGCAGGTCCCGCAGGTAGATCTCCATCGACCAGGCGTCGAAGGCGATGTGGTGGAGGGTCAGCACCAGCAGGTGCCGCTCGGGGCCGGTCCGGACCAGCGTCACGCGCAGCGGCCGGTCCCGCTCCAGGTCGAAGGGGCGGGTGGTGAGCTCCTCCAGCAGCCCGGCCGCCCGCTGCTCGGCGTCCGGCTCCCCGGCCAGGTCGACCAGGGTGAAGTCGGCGGGCGCCGGCGGGTCGATCACCTGCACCGGGTCACCGCCGTTGGGGACGTAGCGGGTGCGCAGCACCTCGTGCACGGCGACGGTGTCGTCCACCGCCCGGCGCAGCGCGGCCGGGTCCAGCGGACCGGTCAGCCGCAGCGCCATCGGCACGACGTACTCGTCGCTGCCCGGTTCGAGCCGGTCCAGGAACCACATCCGCTGCTGGCCGAAGGAGAGCGGCAGCCCGCCCCCGCGCGGCACCGGCCGGATCGGGGCCTCGGCCGGGTCCGTCCCGGCGGCGTCCACCCGGGCCGCCAGCGCGGCCACCGTCCGGTCGGCGAACAGCTCACCGACCGTCAGCTCCGCACCCAGCGTGCGGCGCAGCCGCATCACCAGCCGGATCGCGACCAGCGAGTGACCGCCGAGCAGGAAGAAGTCGTCCTGGGCACCGACCCGTTCGACGCCCAGCACCTCGGCCATCAGCTCGGCCACGGCCTGCTCGGTGCCCGGCCGCGGGGCGACCCACGGCGTGCCGCTCTCCTGCTGCCGCCCGTCCGGCGACGGCAGCCGGCGCCGGTCCACCTTGCCGTTGGGCGTGAGCGGCAGCCCGTCCAGCGCGACGAAGCGCGAGGGCACCATCGCCTCCGGCAGCCGGGCCGCGAGGTGGGCGCGCAGCTCCTCCAGGCCGGCCGCCGCCCCCGGGCGGGCGACCGTCCAGGCCACCAGGTCGGCCTCGCCCGCGTCCCCGCGGTGGACGCCGACCACGGCGGCGGCGACCGCCGGATGGGACGTCAGGAGGGCCTCGATCTCCCCGGGTTCGATCCGGACCCCGCGCACCTTCACCTGGTCGTCGATCCGGCCGACGTACTCCAGCGCGCCGTCGGCGCGCCGCCGCGCCAGGTCCCCGGTGCGGTACCAGCGCCCGCCGGGCTCGGTGGCGAACGGGTCGGGGGTGAACCGGTCGGCCGTCAGGTCGCCGCGGCCCGCGTAGCCGCGGGCCAGGCCGACGCCGGCCACGCAGAGCTCGCCGACCACGCCGACCGGCACCGGCCGGTCCTCGCGGTCGACCACGTAGGTGCGGGCGTTGGGCAGCGGCAGGCCGATCGGCACCGACTCGCCCGGCCCGCCCGGGCGGTGGTGCCAGGCGGTGGAGTCGATGGCGCACTCGGTCGGGCCGTAGGTGTTGTACACCTCGACGGGCAGGATCGCGCGCAGCCGGTCGCACAGGTCGGCGGTCAGCGGCTCACCCGCCGAGCAGACCAGCCGCAGCGCGCCGCAGGCCGCCAGGCCGGGGTCGGCGAGCAGCAGGCGCAGCACCGAGGGCGCCAACTGGAGGATGGTGACGCCGTGTTCGGCCACCGCGCGGGCCAGCACGGTCGGGTCGCGGTGCGCCTCGCCCGGGGCCATCACCACCGTCGCGCCGCAGACCAGCGGGGAGAGGAACTCCCACACCGAGGCGTCGAAGCCGATGGTGGTCTTCTGCAGCACCCGGTCCCCGGGGCCGAGGTCGTACTCCTCCACGGACCACAGCACCCGGTTGCGGATCGCGGCCTGCGGGACCACCACGCCCTTCGGCCGCCCGGTGGAGCCGGAGGTGTACATGATGTAGGCGGCGTCCGCCCCGTCGGACGGGGCCGGCCCGGCGGCCGGCGCCGTCCCGGCCGGCGGCCCCTGCGGCCCGTCGACCGTCAGCACGCAGGGGTGCGGCGGCAGTTGGCCGCGCAGCGCCTCCTCGGTGAGCAGCACCCGCACCCCGGCGTCCTCGGCCAGGAAGGCCAGCCGCTCGGCCGGGTACTCCGGCGCCAGCGGCACGTACACCCCGCCCGCGGCCAGCACCGCGAGCAGCGCCGTCACCAGCGCGGTGCCCCGGTGCAGCGCCACCCCGACCGGCGTCTCCCGGCCGACCCCGAGCGCGCGCAGCCGCCCGGCCAACTCCTCGACGCGGGAAACCAGTTCGCGGTAGCCGACCTCCTCGGACCCGGCCACCACGGCCACCGCCCCCGGGGTGGCCCGGGCCTGGGCGAGGAACAGCTCGTACAGCGACTCGTCCGGGCGCTCGACCTCGGTGCGGTTCCACTCCGCCAGGCCGCGCAGCTCGGCGGGGGAGAGCAGCTCCAGCGCGGCCACCGGGGTGCCGGGCTCGTCGGCGATGCCGCCCAGCAGCCCGAGCAGGTGCCCCGCCATCCGCTCGATCCGGTCCCGGTCGAACAGCGCGGTGGGGTAGAGGAAGCGGCCCCCCAGCGAACCGTCCGGCCGCTCGGCCAGGTGCAGCGACAGGTCGAAGGCCGAACTCCCGCCGAGCGCCTCCTCCTTGGCGACCTCCAGACCCGGCAGGCGGACCGGGCGGCCCGCGGCGTTCTGCAGCGCGAAGCCGACCTGGAAGACCGGGTTGCGCGAGAGGTCCCGCTCCGGGGCCAGATCGGCGACCACCCGCTCGAACGGGACGTCCTGGTGCTCGTAGGCCTCCAGGGTGGTCTCCCGCACCCGCCGCAGCAGCTCGGTGAAGGAGGGCCGGCCGCCGAGGTCGGTGCGCAGCACCACGGTGTTGAGGAACATGCCGATGAGCTGCTCCAGCGCGACCTCGTCGCGCCCGGCGACGGACACCCCGACCGCCACGTCCGGGCGGCCGGAGTAGCGCGACAGCAGCAGCTGGAACGCCGCCAGGTGCACCATGAACGGCGTCGCCCCGTGGCGCTGCCCGAGCTCCGCCAGCCGCCCGGCCAGCGGGGCCGGCACGGTGAAGGAGAGGCTCTCGCCCGCCGCCTGCCACCGGGCGGGGCGCCGGCGGTCGGTCGGCAGCTCCAGCGGCTCCAGCCCGGCCAGCCGATCCCGCCAGTAGCCGCGCCGGCGGTCCATCGTCTCGGCCGCGGCCTCCCAGCTCTCCCGCTGCCAGTGGGCGAAGTCCGCGTACTGCACCGGCAGCGGCTCCAGCTCCGGCTCCCGGCCGGAGCCGAACGCGTCGTACAGCTCGTACAGTTCACGGGCCAGGACGCCCCAGGACCAGCCGTCGAAGGCGATGTGGTGGACCGTCACCAGCAGCACGGCCTCCTCGGGGCCGAGCCGCGCCAGGCCGACCCGCCAGGGCCACCGGGTGCGCAGGTCGATCGGGGTCCGCGTCTCGGCCGCCTGCAGGCCGGCCAGCCGCTCCCGCTGCTCGTCCGCCGGGAGCCCGGACAGGTCCACCACGGCCAGCGGCACCGGCGCGGGCTCGTCGACGATCTGCAGCCCCGCCCCGTCCTCGCCGTGGTAGCGGGTGCGCAGCACCTCGTGCCGGGTGGCGATCTCGGTGAACGCCAGGGCCAGCACGGACTCGTCCAGCGGCCCGCGGATCCGGAACGCCTCGTGCAGCAGGTACTCCGTCGAGGCGCCGGAGCGCAGCTGGTCGAGGAACCAGAGCTGCTCCTGCGCGAACGCGAGCGGGTACCCGTCCTCAGTGCTTGCCATCGGTCGCCTCCGTCAGCGAGAGCGCGGCGGCCGGGGCGTCCGGTGCCGGCGGGGTCCAGGGTTCGGCCATCGCCACGGCGATCTTGCGCGGGCCGGTGAACGGCTCGCGGGCGTGCGCGGCCAGCATGTTGTCGACCAGCAGGACGTCGTCCTGCTGCCAGTCGAACCGGCGCTGCTCGGCGCGGTAGCAGTCCCGCAGGTGGGCGACCACCTCGTCCGGGATCGGCCGGCCGTCGCCGTAGTAGGTGTTGGTCGGCAGCTCCGACTCGTCGAACATCTCGCGCAGCGCGGCGCACACGTCCTCGGCCAGCGTGCTCACGTGGAAGAAGGTCAGGTGGTTGAACCAGACCGTCTCCCCGGTGACCGGGTGCCGGTGCACGGCGGCCCGGCGCGCCCGGGTGCGCAGCCCGGTCGGGGTCCACTCGGCCTGGACGCCGTTGCGGGCGCAGTAGGCGGTGACCTCCGCCCGGTCCTCGGTGTTGAACGCCTGCTGCCAGGGCACCCCGAAGCCGTCGCTGAAGTTGCGGACCACCATCCAGCCCTGCTCCGCGAACTCCGCGCGGACCGCGGGGTCGATCGCGGCGTACACCCGGCGGGTGTCGGCCAGCGGGGTGGCGCCCAGCGTCTCCGGCGGCCGCACGCAGTGGAAGAACAGGGTCAGCGGCCAACTCGCCTGGTAGGAGTTCTCGTTGTGGAGGAAGATCTCCTCGTTCGGCGGGTAGTCGGTGGAGGTGTACACCTGCCCCTTGATGACGCTGCGCGGGGAGGAGCGCTCGGCGTAGGGCAACGGTGCCCCGGACACCGCGCGGACCACGCCCTCGAACCCGTCCACCCCGCCGATGTCGAAACCGCGCAGCAGGACGGCGCCGTGCTCCAGCAGCAGACGGCGGATCAGCGGACGGGCGGAGGCCAGGTACTCGGCCAGGGGAGCGTCGGACGACAGGACGGAGGGGAGCGCGAGTTCCGGTGCGGAGCCACCGGACGAGCCCGCGCGCGGGGCCAGGGGCGATGGGTTGGCAGTCATGCCCGCCAGCGTCCCGGCTGCCCCCGTCGCGGAACGAGAGAACAACCGGCAGCGCTGCCGGCAGGGCCGGGTGCCCGGCTTACTGCCGGTTCTTCTCTGCAACCGGGGCCCGGTCACCCGGGAGGCTCTCCTACTGCCGCCACCGGTCACGTGACGCTCGTGACGCGGCAGAGCATACGAGGGAGGGCCGTCATGGCCGAGGAGCAGACCGACGAGCGGGTCCACCGGGTCGTCGTCAACGACGAGCAGCAGTACTCCGTCTGGCCGGCCGACCGGCCGCTGCCGCTCGGTTGGTACGCCGAGGGCACCGAGGGGACCCGCGAGGCGTGCCTGGCCCACATCGCCGAGGTCTGGACCGACCTGCGGCCGCTCAGCCTGCGGCGCCAGATGGAAGCGGCGTCCTCCTAGCGATGACCACCGCCGTCACCACCCCGACCGAGCGGGTCACCCCGCTCCACCGCAACCGTGACTTCGTCCTGCTGTGGGTCGGGGCCGCCGCGTCCAACCTGGGCTCGACCGCGTCCCTGATCGCCTACCCACTCCTGGTGCTGGCCCTGACCGGGTCGGCGTTCGACGCCGGGCTGGCCGGGTTCTTCGGCCTGCTCCCCGGCCTGCTGCTGCAACTGCCGGCCGGCGCGCTGGTCGACCGGTGGAACCGCAGACGGCTGATGATCTGGTGCGACGCGCTGCGTGGCCTCGGTGTCGCCAGCGTCGTCGCGGCCCTCGCCCTCGACCGGCTGGGCCTGCCCCAGATCCTGGTCGTCTGCTTCGTCGAGGGCACGCTGACCGTGCTGCACGGCCTGGCGGCCCACGTCGCGGTGCCGAACCTCGTGCCCGAGAGCCAGCTCGCGCTCGCGCTCTCCCGCAACGAGGCGCGCGGCCGGGCCGCGTCCATGCTGGGCACCCCGCTGGGCGGAGCGCTGTTCACCCTCGGACGGGCCGTCCCGTTCCTGGCCGACGCGCTCTCCTACCTGGTGTCGCTGGTCACCCTGCTGCTGATCCGCAAGGACTTCGAGGCGGAACCGCGCAAGGACACCGGCGGCCGGATGGCCGACCAGATCGGGGAGGGCCTGCGCTGGCTCTGGCGGCAGCCCTTCCTGCGCGTCACGACGCTGCTCGTGGCCGGCAGCAACCTGATGTTCCGGGCGCTGTTCCTGGTGATCGTCGTGATGGCCACCCGCAGCGGCGCCTCGGCCACCGGGATCGGCGTGATGCTGGGCTTCGCCGGTGCCGGGGGAGTCCTGGGCTCGCTCGCGGCGCCCTGGTTCCGGCGCCGGGTGCCGCTCAACGTCCTGGTCATCGTCGCCAACTGGGCCTGGGCGGTGCTGATGGGGGTGATCGTCCTGACCAGCAGTCAGTTCGTCCTCGCGGCGGCCTACGCCGCGATGTGGTTCGTCGGCCCGGTCTGGAACGTCGCCCTCGGCAGCTACCAACTCGCCATCACCCCGGACCGGTTGCGCGGCAGGGTGCTCGCCGCGATGAGCACCCTGTCGAACGGCGCGCTCCCGCTCGGCGCACTGGCCGGCGGGCTGCTGCTGGACACCGCCGGCCCGCAGGGCGCCGCCGCGGCACTCGCGGTCTGGATGCTGCTGCTGGCCGCCGCCGCCACCCTGGCCCGCTCGGTACGGAGAAACCATGACACCGTCTGACCCGGTGCCGGCCGGCGTGCTCGGCACCATCGGCGCGACCCCGCTGGTCGAACTGACCAGACTCGACCCGGCCCGGCGGTTCCGGACCTTCGCCAAGCTGGAGGCCCACAACCCCGGCGGCAGCATGAAGGACAGGTCCGCCCTGGAGATGCTGGGGGAGCGGATCCGCACCGGCGAGCTGGTCCCGGGCCGGTCCACCGTCGTCGAGTCCAGCTCCGGCAACCTCGGCATCGGCCTCGCCCAGGTCTGCGCCTACTACGGACTGCGGTTCATCTGCGTGGTGGACCCCCGCACCAACCAGCAGAACATCGCCATCATGCGGGCGCTGGGCGCCGAGGTGGAGGTGGTCCGGGAGACCGACCCGGCCACCGGCGAGTACCTGCCGGTGCGGATCCGCCGCATCCAGGAGCTCACCACCCTCACCGGGCACGCGTACTGGCCCAACCAGTACGCCAACCCGCTGAACCCGCAGGCCCACCGCCGCACCATGCGGGAGATCGTCGAGGGCCTCCCCGACGGGGTGGACTACCTCTTCTGCGCGACCAGCTCCTGCGGCACGCTGCGCGGCTGCGCGGAGTACGTCCGGGAGCGCGGCCTGCCGGTGACGGTCGTCGCCGTCGACGCCGCCGGCAGCGCCATCTTCGGCCGGCCCCCGGGGCCGCGGCTCATCCCCGGCCACGGCGCGGCGATCCGGCCCGGCCTCTACCGGGACGGCCTCGCGGACGAGGTCGTCCACGTCACCGACCTCGACTGCGTGGTCGGCTGCCGGCGGCTCGCGGCACGCGAGGCCATCCTGGCCGGCGGCTCGTCCGGCGCGGTGGTCGCGGCCGTCGAGCTGATGGCCGACCGGATCCCCGCGGGTGCCACCTGCGCCCTGGTCCTGCCCGACCGCGGCGAGCGCTACCTCGACACCATCTACGACGACGAGTGGGTGGGCCGCCACTTCGGCGACATCACCCACCAGTGGAAGGAACAGAAGTCCGACATGAGGGTGCCAGCATGCTGATCCTGGGAGCGGACGACGTCCGCCGAGTCCTCGACGGTGCCGAGCAGGAGGTCCTCGCGGCCGTCCGGCAGGCCTACCGGCTGCACGCGCAGGGGCGGACGGTGCTGCCGCACTCGGTCTTCCTACGGTTCCCCGACCAGCCGCGCGACCGGATCATCGGCCTGCCCGGGTACCTCGGCGACGACACCCCGGTGGCCGGGATCAAATGGATCTCCTCCTTCCCCGGGAACCTGGAGAAGGGGCTGGAGCGCGCCTCGGCCGCCGTCATCCTCAACTCCACGGACACCGGCATGCCCGAGGCGGTGCTGGAGGGCTCCGTCATCTCGGCCCGGCGGACCGCCGCGGGCGCCGCGGCGGCCGCGGCCGCCCTGGTGCCGGCGACCGCCGACACCGGGGTCTCCCTGATCGGCTGCGGCGTGATCAACTTCGAGGTGCTCAGGTTCCTCCTGGCGGCGCTGCCGGAGCTCTCCTCGGTCACCGTCTTCGACCTCGACGGAGCCCGGGCGGCCGCCTTCGCCGCCCGGTGCGCCGACCGGTGGCCGACCCTCAAGGTCACCGTCGCGGGCACCGCCGACGAGGCGCTCGCCGCCCACCCGCTGGTCTGCCTGGCCACCACGGCCGCCGCGCCGCACCTGACCACCGACGCGTGCCGGCCGGGCACCCTGCTGCTCCACCTCTCCCTGCGCGACCTGACCCCGGAATCCGTCCTCTCCGCCGTGAACGTGGTGGACGACCCCGACCACGTCTGCCGCGAGGCCACCTCCCTGCACCTCGCCGAACAGGCCGTCGGCCACCGCGAGTTCATCACCACCACGATCGGCGACCTGCTCTCCGCCGAGGCCCCGGCCCGGCGCGACGAGGACCGCGTCACCGTCGTCTCCCCGTTCGGCCTGGGCGTCCTCGACCTCGCCGTCGCCGACCTCACCCGCCGCCGGGCCCAGGCCCTCGGCCTCGGCACCCGGGTGCCCGGCTTCCTCCCGGGCTGACGGGCACTCATCCACCAGGCCGGCCGTCCGCAGCACTCGGGACCAGGGTGTTCTCGCTGCGGCGGCCGGCCTCGAAGTCGTCCACGTTGCGGGCGGTGGCGTCGATGATCTGGCCGACCGCGGTGCGGGTGAAGTAGGCCTGGTGGGAGGTCACCAGCACCTGGGGGAAGCTGATCAGCCGGGCCAGCACGTCGTCGCCGATGCCCTCCACCGAACGGTCGTAGAAGAAGACCCCGGTCTCCTCCTCGTAGACGTCCAGGCCGACCCCGGCGAGCCGGCCGTCGCGCAGCGTCTCGACCAGGGCAGCGGTGTCCACCAGGCCGCCCCGGCTGGAGTTGACCAGGATGGCGTCGTCCTTCATCCGGGCCAGCGCGGCGGCGTCGATCAGGTGGTGGGTGTCGGGCAGCAGCGGCACGTGCAGACTGACCAGGTCGCTGCGCTCCAGCAGCTCCTCGCGGGGGACGTAGGTCATGCCCAGCTCCCGGCAGGCCGGGTTCTCCACGATGTCCCAGCCGAGCAGCTCGGTGCCGAAGCCGGCCGCGATCCGGGCGAAGCACTCGCCGATCTTCCCGGTGCCGATCACCCCGACCGTCATGCCGTGCACGTCACGGCCCATCAGACCGTCCAGCCGGAAGTCGAACTCGCGCGAGCGGTTGGCGGCCCGGGCCAGCCGGCGGTTGACCGCCAGGGCCAGCGTCCAGGCGTGCTCGGCGACCGCGTAGGGGGAGTAGTAGGAGACCCGGGAGACGGTGAGGCCGAGCTCGGCCGCGGCCTCCAGGTCGATGTTGTTGAAGCCGGTGGAGCGCTGGGCGATCAGCTTGGTGCCGCCCTCGGCCAGCAGGCCGAGCACCTCGGCGTCCAGCTCGCAGTTGACGCTGGTGCTCAGCGCCGGGTAGCCGGCGGCCAGCGGCGCGGTGTCCGCGTTGAGGAAGACCGCCAGGGTGCGCAGCCGGTGGCGGTCCTCGAAGGCGGCGCGCAGCATCGGCTGCTCGTCGGCCTGGACTCCGTAGGCGAGGATCTCCATCGGGCCTGTGTCCTTCCGGTGGCGGCTGGCTGTACCCGTACGCTAACCGCCCGCCGTCCGACGGACCGTCAGGGCGCGCTTGCCGCAGCCATCCTGGATATGTAGGGTCCAGGTTGTGAAGATGAGCGAGGGCGTCGAGTGGGCCCTGCACTGCTGCCTCAACCTGGCCTGGGCCGGAGGTGGACGGGCCCTGCCCGCCGTGAAGTTGGCGGGCTACCACGACCTGCCGCCCGCCTATCTGAACAAGCAGCTCCAGGCGCTGGCCCGGGCCGGGATCGTCAGCTCGGTCTCCGGGCCGAAGGGCGGCTTCCGGCTGGCCCGGGAGCCGGAGCGGATCACCCTGATGGACGTGGTGGCGGCGATCGAGGGGCCCGAGCCGGCCTTCCGCTGCGCCGACATCATCGGCCGGGGGCCCGGTGCGCAGGCGCCGGGGCGCGGCCCGGAGAGCTGTCTGATCGACCTGGCGATGGGCCGGGCCGAGCTGGCCTGGCGCCGCGAGCTGGCCGCCCAGACGCTGGCCGGGCTGATGGAGCAGGTCGAGCGGGGCAGTCCGGGCGTACCCGGCCGGGTCCGCCGCTGGTTCGCCGACGCCTGAACTCCCGTCCCCGGGGCGGGAGTTCTTCGGGGCCGTATTCCGGACATGAAACATCCAGATCATCGAGGGGAAGAGCACCATGCCGCACACCGTCGTCAACCCCACCGCCTTCGGCTACAGCCAGGCCGTCGTCACCACCGACGGCACCGCCTACATCGCCGGCCAGTACGCCGCCGACGCGGAGGGCACCGTGGTCGGGGCCGACTTCGCCGAGCAGGTCCGGATCGCGCTGGCCAACCTCGGCACCGCGCTGGCCGCCGTGGGCCTCGGGTACGCGAACGTGGTCCGGCTCGGCAGTTACGTGGTCGACCACGACCTGGCGAAGCTCGGCGTCCTGCTGGAGCAGCTCACCGCGATCTGGGGCGACGAGCCCCCGGCCCAGACCCTCTCCGGGGTCGCCGCGCTCGCCCTGCCGGGCATGCTCTTCGAGATCGACGCCATCGCCGTCCCCTGAACGGCACGGAGGGCGGGCCCGGTCCACGGGCCCGCCCTCCGGTGCGACGGGGCGTCAGATGACGGTCTCGGCCTCGACGTAGCGCTCGGACGGGACGGTCTTCAGGTCGGCCACCGCGTCGGCCAGCGGGACCAGCTTGATCTCGGTGCCCTGGAGCGCGGTGATGTGCCCGAAGGCGCCCTTGTGGGCGGCCTCGACGGCGTGCCAGCCGAAGCGGGTGGCGAGGACGCGGTCGTAGGCGGTCGGGGTGCCGCCGCGCTGGGTGTGGCCGAGGATGACCGGCTTGGCCTCCTTGCCCAGGCGGTGCTCCAGCTCGCGGGAGAGCTGGTTGGCGATCCCGGTGAACCGCTCGTGGCCGTAGATGTCCTTGACGCCCTCCTCCCAGTGCATGGAGCCGGGCTCGGGCTTGGCGCCCTCGGCGCAGACCACGATGGCGAACTTCTTGCCGCGGTCGAAGCGCTCGCCCACGACCTCGGTCAGCTTGTCGATGTGGAACGGCCGCTCCGGCACCACGATGGCGTGGGCGCCGGCCGCCATGCCCGCGTTGAGCGCGATCCAGCCGGTGTGACGGCCCATCACCTCGACCACCATGACCCGCTGGTGCGACTCGGCGGTGGTCTTCAGCCGGTCCAGCGCCTCGGTGGCGACCGAGACGGCGGTGTCGAAGCCGAAGGTGACGTCGGTGCAGGCGATGTCGTTGTCGATGGTCTTCGGCACGCCGACCACCGGCAGGCCCGCGTCGCTCATCAGCTTGGCGGCCTTGAGCGTGCCCTCGCCGCCGATCGGGATGACGGCGTCGATCCCGAGGTCGGCGCAGAGCTGCTTGGCCCGCTCCACGCCGTCCCGCAGGTGGCTCGGCTGGACCCGCGAGGAGCCGAGGATGGTGCCGCCCTGGGCCAGGATGCCGCTCACCGAGTCGAGGGTCAGCGGACGGTGGACGCCCTCCAGGAGACCCCGCCACCCGTCCTGGAAACCGATGATCTCGTCGCCGTGGTCGACCACCCCCCGGTGGACCACGGAACGGATCACGGCGTTCAGGCCGGGGCAGTCACCGCCGCTGGTCAGCACTCCGATACGCATTGTTTTGCAACTCCCGAGCAGATGGGACAGCCGGACTTCCACCATAAAGGCGCCCGTGTCCGGCCGGGCAGGCGCCGACGCGGGCCACGTCACCTTTGAAGTGGCCCCCGCGGTACTGCACCGAACGCCGAGGAGGGTGTGCGTTCGAGGTCTCTATTCTGGCCCGGATCGGGCGGGGACAGCAGCCCCCGCCCAACCAGCGGACAGGTCAGGCGGGCTGACGGGCCGCCGCGATCCGCTCCGCGCGCAGCGCGTCGTACCAGGTGGTGTCGGCCGGCGGCAGGGCGTTCACGTCCAGCGCCAACTTGATGAGCATGTCGGCCACCTGGGGGTTGCGGGCCATCACGGGCCCGTGCAGGTAGGTGCCGAAGACGGTGTCCCGCCAGGCGCCCTCGGTGCCGTCACCGGTGCCGTTGCCGTTGCCGACCTGCACCGTGGCGAAGGGCCGCACGCCCGAGCCCAGGTGGGTGACGCCCTGGTGGTTCTCGAAGCCGGTGAGCTGAGGGAGGTTCAGCTGGGGGTCCGTCTCGGCGAGCACGTCGCCGACGCAGCGGGCGCCCTCGCCGCGGCCGGTCCAGACGTCCAGCAGGCCCAGGCCCGGCTGGCGCTCGCCCCGGTCGTTGAGGAACTCGTGGCCGAGGATCTGGTAGCCGGCGCAGACCGAGAAGATGATCGCGCCGTTCTCGGCCGCCCGGACCAGGCCCTGGTCCGCCGCCAGCCGCTCGGCGGCCAGCCGCTGCGGGCGGTCCTCGCCGCCGCCGATCAGGTAGATGTCACCGCTGGTCGGCACCGCCTGGTCCGAACGGACGTCGATCCGCTGGACGTTGAGCCCGCGCTGGCGGGCCCGACGCTCCACCACGAGCGCGTTGCCGCGGTCGCCGTAGGTGGACAGCAGGTCGGGGTAGACCCAGACCAGCCGCAGGGTGCTCTCGGTCATCCGCTGGGACCTTCCTCCGTACGGCTGCTGCTGCGGCGGAGCCTGCGGGGGCTGCTGCTGCACGGGCTGCTGGGGATGGACCTGGGGGGTGTAGTTCGGGTCCTGGTACGGGTTGGACATCAGTTCGCCACCGCCTTCCGGAGCTGCTGGAACGCGGTGTAGTTGGCGATCGCCTCGATCCGCCCGGGCGGCGCCATCTGGACGGCCTGCTCCAGGGTGTCCACCACGTGGAACTGGAGGCCCGCGACCTCCAGCCGGACCGCGAGGTCCAGCTTGCGCTGGCCCATCACGAAGATCGGATGGCCGGACAGGCGCTCGTAGTCCACGTCCCAGAGCCAGGAGGTGTCGGTGCCGTCCGCGTCCAGCGCGTTGACCGCCAGCACCACCGGGGCCGGCGGCTGGTCGATCAGCGAGAAGGTCTCCAGCCAGCCGGCCGGGTTCTTGGCCAGCAGCAGCCGGACGTCCCGGCCCTGGTACTGCACCACGTCGTAGCGGCCGGCCACCGCGGCCACCGACTGCATCCGCTGGAGCGCCACCTGCGGGGCGACGCCGAAGACCGCGGCCACGGCGGCCGAGCTGGTCGCGTTGGCCAGGTTGGCCCGGCCCGGGAGCTGGAGCTGGATCGGCCAGGCGCCGCGCTGAGGGTCGATCACATGGGTGCCCTGGAGCGCCCAGTGGGGCTGCGGACGGCGGAAGCCGCAGTCCTGGCAGAACCAGTCGTCGCCCGGACGCTGCATCACACCGCCGCAGGACGGGCAGGACCAGGCGTCCTCCTTCCAGGCCTGACCGGCGGCCACCCAGACCACCTTGCGGCAGGAGGAGGCGGCCCAGGTCACCAGCGGGTCGTCGGCGTTGGCCACGATCACCGCGTCGGTGTCCTTGAGGCCCTCGCGCCACTTCTCCGCCATCATGCGGGTCTCGGCGGCGCGGTCCAGCTGGTCGCGGGAGAGGTTGAGCAGCGCTATGGCCTTGGGGCGGGTGTCGCGGGCGACCCCGGCCAGGTACTTCTCGTCCACCTCGATCACGCCGAAGCGGGCCTCGCCGCCACCGGCCAGGGCGGCGGTGATGCCGGCCGGCATGTTGGCGCCGAGGGCGTTGGAGACCACCGGCCCGGCCGCGCGGAGGGCCTCCGCGATCAGGCGGGTGGTGGTGGTCTTGCCGTTGGTGGCGGAGACCAGGACCACGTCCAGGTGGTCGGAGAGGGTGGCCAGCAGGTCCGGGTCGAGCTTGAGGGCGATCTTCCCGCCGATCACCGAACCACTGCCCCGGCCGGCCTTCTGCGACAGGGCGGCGGCCATCCGGCCGGCCGTCACGGCGATCTTGGCGCGGGCGGGCAGCGAGGCGTCGCGCACGGCTGCGGCTTCCGAGTCGGGGCCTGGCATGCTCAGTCGTTCCTCCTTGGCGCGGCACCGCTATCGCGGCTGGGACGAGCATCAGCCTACCGACTCTCCGTCAGCCAACCGCGCAGGGTGTCGCTCAGCGGGCGTGCGGAGGCGCGCGAGGGCTCGCGCAGGGCCTCCGGCCCGGTGCGTGCCGGGGCCGGAGGCCCTTGCGGTTGCTGGCCTCCGGCCCTGCCGGCTCAGCTCCCGGCCAGGGCGGCGTCCGGGATCCAGGAGCCGTGGATCATGGCCGGGACGCGGCGGGGGAGGTGCACGGTGGCGACCGTCCCGAGGTCCGAGGCGTCCAGGACCAGGAGGCGGGAGGCGTCCGCGTTCAGGTCGCCGACCACGGTGAGCAGGTAGCCGGCGTCCTCGTCCCCTGCGTCCCCGCCCCCGGCCGCCGGGACGAAGACCGCCTCGCTGGGGAGCTGCCCGTTGCCGAAGGGGCGCAGCCGGCGGGCGCCGGTGGCGCGGTCGTACTTGACCAGCGCGTGGTTGCCGATGCCCAGGTCGTCCGGGAAGGAGAGGGCGTACTGGTAGCGGTGGTGCCGCCCGGTGCGGGCGTCGTTGATGGTCGGGAACTCCACCACCAGGTCGTCCGTCCGCTCCTCGGCCACCCGGCCGGTGGCCAGGTCCACCGTCCACCGGGTGGCGTACGCCCCGGAGTTGGGCTCCGCGCCGCGGTCCGGCGCGCCGACCCACCAGTTCCAGGACCGCTGCCAGCCCCGCCGCCCCACCGAGGGCCCCTCGACCACGATCCGTCCGTCGGCGTCCTCGTAGGCGTTGGCCAGGTGCATCGCGTACCCCGGCGCCACGTCGAACCAGCGCACCCGCCGCGCCCCGTCCGCACCCCGCGGCAGCACCCCGATCCGGCCCGGCCGGTCGTCGCTCCAGCCGTACGGGATGCCCGAGTGCTCGGCCGGGTCGAAGGTGACCGAGCCCTCCAGGAAGACCACGTACCGCTCGGTCAGCGCGAAGTCGTGCTTCAGCGCGGCCGTCGCGCCCGGCACCTCCTGGCTGCGCAGCTCCTTGCCGTCGGGGGAGGAGACGTGGTGGACCAGGTACGGCGGGAGCGGCGAGGAGGCGAAGAAGTGCAGCTCGCCGGTGGCCGGGTCCTCCTTGGGGTGGGCGGTCATCGCGGAGGTGAGCCTCCCCTCCCAGTCGAAGGCGCCGACGGTCTCCAGCTCGGGCGTCAGCTCGAACGGCAGGGCCGCCTCGGAGAGGGCCAGCAGGCGGCCGCCGTGCTCGATCACGTGGGTGCCGGCGGTGCTGGCGGTCAGGTCCGGGCCGTGCTCGGTCAGGTAGGGGGCGCCGTCCAGGGCCGGGGTGTGCACCCAGCGGTTGCGGTACCACTCGGCGCGGCCGTCCCGGAGCCGGATGCCGTGCACCATGCCGCTGCCCTTGAACCAGTGGGTGGGGGTGATCCCGGGCCTGGGGTTGTGGCTGTTGCGGATCAGACGGCCCGTCAGTTCGGGCGGCAGGGTGCCCTCGACGGTGAGGCCGGTGGCGGTGATCTCGTCGGCGACGGGGGTGTAGTGGCCGGTCAGGTACGGGGGCTTGGCGGTCACGGCGGTGGTCCTTCCGGGAAGGGTGGGTGTCAGGGGCGGGTGTCAGCGGGATTCGGCGGTGGAGCGCAGGGTGGTGAGCCAGCTCTCCAGCGACTGCCGGAGGGCCTGTCCGAGCGCCTCGGGCTCGGCGTCGACCGGGGCGCCGCTCCAGGACTCCTCGGTGCGGACGGTCACCTCGCCCCCGTCCGTCTCCTCGAAGGTCCAGACGTGGACGCCCTCGATGCCGTGGGCCGGGCCGCCCCAGACGATCCGGCGGCCGGGGACGAGCTCCAGCACGGTGGAGGTGATGTCCAGGCCGTGGGTGTGCCAGCGGAAGACGGAGCCGACGGCGAGCGGGCGGCCGTCGGTCTCGGCGGCGGTGACGTCGGGGAGCCAGGCGGGCCAGGCGGCGATGTCGGTGTGCAGCTCCCAGAGGCGGGCGAGCGGGGCCCGGACGGTGGTGGAGAGTTCGACGACGGCGGGGGCGGTGCGGTCGATGTGGACGTTCATCGGGTGACTCCGTGGGTCTCGGTGGTCCTGAGCAGGAAGGGGGTGAGTGCGGCGGCCGTGGCGGCCAGGGCGGCGGTCAGGAGGAAGGCGGTGCGGTGGGCGGTCGCCGGGGTGGCGGCCGAGAAGGTGGAGAGCAGGGCCAGGCCGACGGCGCCGCCGAGCTGACGGGTGGTGTTCACCAGCCCGCCGGCCACCCCGGTGTGCTCCGGCCGGACACCGTCCACCGCCGCGCCGGTGAGCCGGACGAAGGCGGTGCCGAGCCCGAGGCCGATCAGCACGGTCGGTGCGGTGAGCGCGGCGAGGGCGGTGCCGGGGGTGGCGAGCAGGGCCAGCCAGAGCAGCCCGGCGGCCTGGGCGAGCAGCGCGGCGGTGAGGGTCGCGGACGGGCCGAGCGTCCTGGCCAGCCGCGGTGCGAGGGCGGCGCCCGCCATGTTGGCGGCGGCGAGCGGGAGTTGGGCGAGCCCGGCGGCCAGCGGGCCGGCGCCGAGGACCTGTTGCTGGAGGAGGGGGAGGAAGTAGAACAGTCCGACCCAGACGGCACCGAGCAGGGCCATCAGGAGGTTGGCCGCTCCGACGGTGCCCCGGCGGAGCAGCGCGGGCGGCAGGAGCGGTGCGGCGGACCGGAGTTGGAGCCGGCGGAAGAGCAGGAACAGCAGACCGGAGGCGGCGAGCGCGCCGAGCACCGGAGGGGACGTCCAGCCGGAGCCGCGGGCGGAGCTCAGACCGTGGACGAGGGCGAGGACGGCGGCGGCGCTGGTGAGCGCCCCGGGCAGGTCGGCTGACGGCCCGTCACCGCGGAGGGGGCCGTCGGGAGGGACGGTGCGCAGCGCGGCGGCCAGGGCGAGCGCCGCGAGCAGCGCGCAGACGTGGAAGATCCAGCGCCAGCCGAACGCCTCCGTGAGTACCCCGCCGAGCAGCACCCCGCCCGCCCCGCCCGCCCCCGAGACCGCTCCCCACACCCCGAGCGCCCGGGCCCGCCCGCCGCCGGGCGGGAAGAGCCGCACCAGCAGGGCGAGCGCGGCGGGTGCGGCGGCCGCCGCCCCGATCCCCTGCACGGCCCGGGAACCGACGAGCAGCCAGGGGCCCTCCGCCAGCCCGGCCGCCACCGAGGCGGCGGCGAAGACGGCCAGCCCGGCGGCCAGCACCCGGCGCGGGCCCAGCAGGTCGGCCGCCCGGCCGCCGAGCAGGAGCAGTGCGCCGAAGGCCAGCCCGTAGCCGTTGACCACCCAGGCCGTCCCGTCGGGGGAGAGGCCGACGCCGTCGCGGACCTGCGGCAGGGCGACGTTGACCACGGAGGTGGAGAGGACGACGGTGAACTGGGCGGCGGCGAGGGCGGTGAGTGCGCTGCGGTGCATGGTGTCCCCCTGCGAGTGATTGATGAGTGGTCGACCACTCACTCTTCGGTCTGGAAAGTGGCGGCCCGTGCTGCGGGCCGCCTTCTTCCTTCAGTGGTGCGTGATCAGTAGTGCGTGATCCCGGCGCTGAGCGTGCGGGTCCACGGCGCGTCCACCGACTCGACGTCGAGCGACACGATGAGGTGGCAGAGCATGCCCACCGCGAAGAACTCCTGCACCTGCCGCTCGTCCCCGCCCGAGGCGCCCCGCACGTACTCCACCACCCGGGCGTACCCCGCCCGGACCGCGTCGCGGACCGCCGGCACCGAGACCGCCGCCGCCTGGGCGTGCAACTGCACCAGCAGCAGGTCGTTGTCGCTGATCAGCCTGGCGTACGCGTCCCCCATCGAGGTCAGGACCGCCTCCGCCGCACTCCCCTCCGCCTCGGCCGCCCCGCGTTCGAGCGCGGCCCGGACCTGGACGAAGCAGTGCTCGACCACGGCGGCGAACAGCGCCTCCTTGCTCGGGAAGAGCCGGTACACATACGCCTGCGAGATCCCGGCGGCCTTCGCCACCTCGGTGGTCGTGGTGCCGAAGTACCCCCGGGCGGCGAAGGCGCCGATGGCGGTGCGGAGCACCGTCTCGCGGCGTTCGTCGGCGGTGGAGAGTTGGCGTTGGCGTCCCGTCTGCATATGAGTAATAAACCACTCACACTTCGGTGCGTCAACCCTCCGGCGCGGTGGCGGGCTTGACGGGACGTCAGGGTCCCGCGGTCCGCTCCCGTAGGGGTCGGCGTGCTCCGCTCCTCCGTGGGTCGGACCGTGAAGCCATCCCGGCGTCGTACGGGGTGGGGGCGGGGCGGATCGGAGACTGGTGGACGTCCGAGGTACTGATTCCGCACAGGGGGGCCGACATGGTTCTGCGAGATGGACGAACGATTTCCGCACTGACGGTGGGTGCGGCGGTGGCCGTGCTGGCGGGGCTCGCTCCGGCGACCGCGGTCGCGGCGGAGGGCTCGGCGGAGACATATGGGAAGCAGCAACTCCGCTGGGAGCGCTGCGACTTCGACGGGACGGCGAAGTTGGAGTGCGCCAAGGTCGAGGTGCCGCTGGACTACGCGGACCCCGGCGGCCGGACGATCGACATCGCGGTGTCCCGGGTGAAGGCCGGCAACGCGGCGAAGCGGCACGGCGTGCTGCTGATGAACCCGGGTGGGCCGGGCGGCTCCGGGCTGGCCATGCCCGTGGAGATCGAGCCGGTGCTGTCGGCGGAGGTGCGGGACCGCTTCGACCTGATCGGGTTCGACCCGCGCGGGGTCGGGCGGAGCTCGCCGATCGGCTGCGGTCTGACGGAGGACGAGATGACCGTCCACCACCCGTACTCGGACGCGACCTTCCCGAAGGACGTGGCCCGGGCGCGGTCGGTCGCCGACAAGTGCTGGGCCAAGTCGGGGGACCTGCTGCCGCACATCACCACCCGCAACACGGCGCGGGACATGGACGCGATCCGCGCGGCCCTGGGGGAGCGGAGGATCTCCTACCTCGGCCACTCCTACGGCACCTATCTGGGCGCCGTCTACACGCAGATGTTCCCCCGGCGGGCCGACCGCTTCGTGCTCGACAGTTCCCTCGACCCGGCCCTCGCGTGGCGGGGTGCCTTCCGCGGCTGGTCGGAGGGGGCCGAACTGGCCTTCACCCGCTGGACCGAGTGGGCCGCCGCGCGCAACGCCACGTACGGGCTGGGCGCGACCGCGGCCGAAGTCCGTTCGGGATTCTGGGAGTTGGTCGCGCGGGCCGACCGCACGCCGATCCCGGTCGGGGGCGAGCTGCTCACCGGCGACGCCATCCGCCTGCGGTACGAGGACTTCTACCGGGTCGAGACCGTCACGCCGTGGGTCGTCGCACTGAAGACGGCAGCGGCGGGTGGACCGGCGGGTGCCGCCGCCCCCGCCGCAGCTGCCGTCCCCGCCTCGGCCTCCGAGGTCCCGGCGGACAACCCGCTCGCCGTCGCCTGGGCCGTCTTCTGCGGCGACACCCGGAGCTGGCCGCGCGACCCCGAGCAGTACCGGCGGGACGCGATCCGGGACCGGGCCACCCGCCCCCTGGCCGGTGACATCGCGGCCAACATCCAGCCCTGCGCCTTCTGGAAGTCGGCCGCCCGCGAGCCCGTCACGGTGGTGGACAACGACGTGAACGCCCTGATCGTGCAGAACCAGTGGGACCCGAAGACGACGCTGGCCATGGCCCAGGGCATGCGGCGGGCCCTGCACGGCGCCCGTCTGGTCACGGTCGCCGGAGGCGAGGGCCACGGCGTGGTGGTGGTCGGCCCGTCCTGCGCCGACGCCCCCGTCAACCGCTACCTGACCACGGGCCGCCTCCCCGCGAAGGACCTCACCTGCGGCGGTGCTGCGGGCGGAGCAGGAGGGCGCTGAGTACCGGACTGCGTGGCGTGGGCGAGGCGCGTGCGAGTGCCTTTCGCATCAGCATCACTGGTTCTGGTGAACATGACAGTGCATCAGTTTGCTTTCCACCGCTCTGATCATGATGCCGACCAGCATTCGTATACAGAGAAGGTGGTTCCGCATGACCAGTGACCCGACCCCGTCGGTCACCGAAGCGACGCTCACCGACATCGCCACCAACGGCGTCTGGGGCCCCGGCCACAGCGTCAGCCAGGCCGTCGTCGACGTGTCCCGGGCGTTGCTCGCCGCCCTCCAGGGGGAGGAGGGCGTCGAGCTCCCGCCGGAGCTCTCGGAGCTGGTGGCCGAAGTCCGGGGGAGTGCCACCGTCACACTGCCCCGCATCACCGCGAACGACGGTGTCCGGCTGTCGGCGTTCGGCATCGAGCTGACGGACGGCGCCCCGCACCCCGTGGTGATCGTGCCCGCCGGGTGGAACCCGTACGGCTGGCTGCCCTTCCTCTACGCCTACCTCAAGCTGGCCCAGCGCGGCTACCACGTGCTGGCCTACTCCCCACGCGGCATCGGCATCCAGGGCTGGCTGTCGACCTCCGAGGGCTTCGTCGACGTGGCCGGGCCCGACGACTGGGCCGACGGCTCGTCCGTGATCGACTACGCGCAGGAGGCCTTCGCCCCCAGCCGGATCGGCTTCCTCGGCGAGTCCTACGGTTCCGGGATCAGCCAGCTGGTCGCCGCGAACGACCCGGCCGGCCGGGTCGACGTCGTGGTCGCGCTGAGCACCTGGGGGAACCTCGCCACCAGCCTGTACGACAACGGCACCCGGCACCTGGCGGCCGTGCAGGCGCTGATCGACTTCACCGGCGGCCCGCTGGAGGAGAAGTTCGACGAGGAGACCCAGCGGCTCCTCAAGAACTTCCTCGACGGCCGGGACCTCGACGAGGTGGTCGAGTGGGGCACCCGGCGCTCCCCGGCGGCCCACGTCGACCGGACGAACGCACGGGGCGTCCCGACGTTCCTCTCGAACACCTGGCACGAGACGCTGTTCCCGGTCAACCCGGTGCTCGACCTCTTCGAACGGCTCACCGTCCCGAAGCGGCTGAACCTGTGGATCGGCGACCACGGAGCCCCCGAGGGCCCCGGCCTGGTCGGGCTGGTGACCGGCCTGCCGTTCCCCGGGCTGGCCGTGCCGATCCGGGAGGCCTACGACTGGCTCGACCACCACCTGCTCGGCGTGGACAACGACGTGCCGAACCAGCCGGCCGTGAGCAGCCAGAGCATGTTCACCTACCAGACGGTCGCGGTCCCGGGCGGCACCCGGCTGATCACCGTCCCGGCGCGCCGCGAGACGTACGCGTCCTGGCACGAGGTCACCACCGGCAGCGAGTCCTGGCACCTCACCGGTGCCGACGACACCGGCGACGGCACCCTCACCGACAAGCCGACCGCCGGGTGGTCGCGGGACTTCGAGGCCGGCGCCCTGACCTCCGCCGTCGCGGGCGAGCTGCTCAAGACCGGGCAGCAGGAGTGGTTCGGCAACCCCAGGTCCTACGAGCCGGCCACCTTCGAGCGCGACCGGCTGCTGGTCTGGTCGACCGACCCGCTGACCGGCTCCGACGAGGTGGCCCGCCGGATCCGGGGCACCGCCACCGTGCGGCTCACCGTGCGCAGCACCGTCGACGCCGCCACCGTGATCGCCTACCTGTACGACATCGCCCCGGACGGCACCGCCCGGATCATCACCCACGAGCCGCTGACGGTCACCGGCCTGACCCCGAAGACCGGCACCACCGTCAGCTGGAACCTCCAGGCCGTCTCCTACGACCTGCCGACCGGCCACCGGCTCGCCCTGGTGGTCAACAGCCGTGACCCGCTGTACTCCTACGCGGGCTCCGACCTCCCCGCCCTCACCACCACCACGGTCAGCTCCGTGAGCGGGAGCGAGGCCAAGCTGGAACTGCCGCTGGGCTGACACCCCCAGGGCTCCGACGCCCGCACGCAGCCCGCCGACCGATGTGCGGCGGGCTGCCGTGCGGACCGACCATACGATGACCGCATGACGCTCTACTTCGATGCGGCGGCAGTCCTGTTCGAGGCCCACCCGAGCTACACGGGCCGCTGGGAGGACCGCCTCTGGCTCAACGTACCGGGGCCGGTGTACGGCGGTGAGACGGACAACTGCGGGACCGGGCGGCTCCATGCACCCCGTCATGTCCTCTACGGGGACGACTACTTCGGCGAGTACGTCTACCGCCAGCCGCGGACGCCCGGCGAGGCCGCGGACGTGCTCGTCGCCATCGAGGAGGAGCCGTGGGGCGGCTACAACTGTGACGGCGACCAGAGGTGGACACCGGACCTGGTCCGGGAGTGGTGGCGTGACCGCGGGCGGGTCCTGGAGTACCTGAGGGACCAGTCGCGGGAGTGGGAGCGCATCGACACCATGGACCCCCGACAGCACACGGTGGAGGGCGTCCGCGACTTCGCGGCCTACATCACGGGCGGCACGGACTCCGGGAGCCTGGAGACGGACCTCCGGACCTACCTCTACTGGTTGGAGGAGCGCCGCTCACCCACACCGGACGACCTGCTGCCCGACCTGGCCCCGGCACGGGCCCCGCGCCGTTCACCGTGATCGTCGCGCCGCCGGGACCTGCGGGGAACGGCGGCGTCAGCGATCGGCCGCCCGGCTCGCGTCCGCGGGCCGGCGCCCCGTGCCGAGGACGTCTCCTACTTTCGTCGACGGGGCTTCCGACTCACGGCTGATACCCGGCCGCGACGGGCGTGACTAGCGTCGAAGCATGACCGCTTCTCCTTCCTCCTCCGGCTCGTCGAAGACCCCGCCGCTCACCTCCGTCACCAACCTGCTCGCCTTCGTCCTCCTGGTCGGCGGCGCCTCCGGGCTGCTGCACGAACTGTTCGGCTGGATCCACTTCCTGGGCTTCGTCCGGTTCCTCGTCCCGTCCGGTTGGGAGGTCTTCGGCTACGTGGTGATGATGGCGGCCGGCCTGGCCGTCGGCGGCGCCGGCGAGCACTACGCCAAGCGCCACAAGTCCTGACGGAGGCTCAGGCCGCCGCCTCGGGCACCTCGACGATCAGCAGGGTGCCGTGGCTGCCGGGGCGGACGGCGTGCTCCACACCGGCCGCCAGGTGGTACGCCTCGCCGGGGCCCAGGGTGAAGTCGGCCCCGCCGGTGAGGAGTTCGAGCCGACCCTCGACCACCAGGAGCACCTCGGGGGTGGGGTGGACCTCGGGCGCCAGCGGGCGGCCGTCCATCCTGAGCAGCTTCACGACGGCGGTGCCCACCTCCGCGAGGACCTGGGAGGCCCAGGCGGCGGGGAGCTGGGCGGCGGTGGCGGAGAGGTCGACCTGGTTCACGGCACGTCCTTTCGACAGACGGCCCGCCCAGGGGGGCGGGTGCCTGCGGTGGTGTTCGGTGGATGCCTTGGAAACTACCGGGCGTGCGGCGTGCGTTGGTCGACCGTTTGGTAAAGCTTCAGCGGTGGAGGCATCACGGGGTGGTCGGCCAGGCTGTCGGGGAGTGGGCGGCCCGGCCTTCGCGGGTGGGCGCCGAGTCCGACGGGAAAAGAGGGGATATTGTTCGCGGCGTCCCGGTGGGGGCTTCGGAATACTATTCCGATCCTTTGCTGGGGCTTGTCGGTGTTCGTGGACGCACTTACGGTTTTTCACGGAAGCGGAATTCCCGTTCCGGTCAGCCCATGAGGCATTCCCCCAGAGAGGGGCCGAGTCATGTCCCGGACAGTCGCAGGTTCCCGGCAGAACGGCAGTGACACGACGACGCTCGATGCGTCGGTCTCGGATCTGCCGTGGCAGGACAGTTACTCGCTCGGACGGGCGGACGGCATCGACGCCGTCACGGGAGGCGTGGCGAACGTCGCGCTGCTGCCCTTCACCGTGACGGAAGTCGCCGGCCAGTCCTCGACCGAGACCTACACGTTCGTCGAGAGCGACAAGGATTACAACAGGGTCGTCGACGCGGCCACCGGTGGGAAGTACAACATCGAGGCCATTGCCACGGTCAGCAGTTCGACGGAATACCTTTCGTCGGTGGAGTACTCCGCGACGGCCGTCACGCTGATCGCCGAATACGCGATGGCCTACGACACGTACGACGAGGCACCGCAGGACCAGTACCGGCTCACCGACCAGGCCAAGGCGCTCATCGGTGACCCGGCCGCGTTCCGGGCCCGGTACGGCGACTACTTCGTCGCCGGCGGACGCCGCGGCGCGCGGTTCCTGGCCGTCTACACCTGCACGGCCCGGAGCGAGAAGGACATGACCACGTTCAAGGAGAAGATCGACGTCGACGTCCCCGAGGTGTTCTCCGTGACGGGTGCGACCGGCTTCACCACCGCCGCGGCCGACAACGACGTCAGCATCACCTGCTCGGTGGTGATGGAGGGCTACGAGAACTGGACGCCGCCGAGCGGGCCTTGGGACCCGCAGACGATCCCGCCGCTGCTCGACCGGTTCAAGGCGCACCTCAGCGACTCGCACCACGTCTCCGTCAAGCTGCGCCACTACAGCTACCTCGACCCCGCCTACCCGCTGACGATCGACGTCCCCTCGGACGACTTCGAGTCGCTGGCGGACCTCTACACCTCCTACTGGCGGGCCACGTCGCGCTACGAGTCGTCCGACGGCTCGGAGTTGATCGACCCGCTGTACGAGAACCTGCGCAACGGCGTGACGGCCCATCAGGCCGACCTGGTCCACGACGCGGACCTGCGCGGGACCTACCTGACGCAGACGACGCAGCTGGGCTTCCTCGTCGACTGCCTGGAGGACCAGGCCGCCGAGCCGGCGACCGGTGCCCAGCAGTCGGCGGGCAGCCGCAGCCGCTGGTCCTACGGGTGCACCAGCCAGACCGGTGCACCGTGGCCGGTCACCCTCCGGCGGCTCGACTACCGCAAGGGCGGGGGTGAGGTCGGGTACCGGACCCACACGTTCGACTACCCCGACCCCGGGCAGGGCACGGGTGTCGTCGTCGGGTGGGAGGTGGTCGCCAACTGGGCGGACGGGTCTGACGGTTACTGGAGCAAGGAGAGCGAGACGATCCTGCTGGGGAACCGGGCGTCGGTCCACGTCAAGGGCGCGTACGACCGGGGTACCGACTGGACGCTGAACGTGTACACCATCGACCGTTCCGTGCTGCCGCAGTCGGCCGTCGCCGGGGTGCGGGAAGGCCGGCGGCTCGACCTGGGACAGTTCCTCCGGTCGACCCGGGAGTGGGCCGGCCGGCGCACCCGGCAGTTCGCGCACAACTGCCTGGTCAACGGCGGTTGGGAGGGATGGGTCCAGGTCGACCTGACCGCGGCGATCCTCGGGCAGGACAGCACGGTCCACATCGTGCGGGAGGCGGGCGTCTACCCGGGCGGCGGGAGGGCGGACCTGCTGGTCAACAGCAACCCCTCGTCGTTGCCGGACCAGATCCTGGTCGAGATCAAGGCTCAATCGCTGTACAACGGCGATGGGTTCATCGACGGGGTCAAGGACGACATGGCGAAGATCACCGGTGGGCTGAAGCCCGGTCTCGCAGTCGGTGACCGGGTGGTGCTGGCCTGCGCGTTCGCCGAGGTGGCCCCGAAGGTCCTCGACCTGGAAGTGAACGGACAGCGGCCCTTCCGCGTGCTGTGGAGGAGCCCCGACAACGCCCTCTGCTACGCGGTGTACCGCGGTGGGCGGTGGCTCGCCCCGTCGGAGCCCGTGATCTGACGCCCCGTGGGAGGCCGCCGTGCACCGCCACGGCGGCCTCCGTCACGTCCGCGGCCGGCGTGGCCGAGCCGGCCGGGCGGAGGGGGCCGCCGGTCTGCCGCGGTGGTGCGGCGGGAGGACCAGGTCGCAGGGCGCGTGGGTGGTGGTGACCGTCTCGATCCACTGCCGTGCCCAGTAGGCCCGGCGGTGCTCCGCGGGCATGGCGGCGTAGCCCTGTTCGATCTCCCGCCGGGCCTGGGCGGTGCGGCCCTGGGCGAGCATCACCACGCCCCGGCGCAGGGCCAGCCACCCCGGTGTGTACCAGTAGCCGCTCACCGGGACGTCGGAGTAGTCGACCGTCTCGCCCAGCCGGTCGGTCTCCAGCAGCAGCCGGTCGGCCTCCCGGGCCTCCCCGGCGTGCGCGAGCGCCCGTGCCTGCTGCGCGGTGTCGTAGGCCCGGAAGGCCGGGTGGACACGGGTGTCGTGACGGGCGGCACCGAACATGGACGCGGCGGCGGCCGGGTTTCCCCAGACCAGCTCCAGCACGCCGCGGAAGCTCATCACGCGCTCGATGCGGTCGGGCTCCCGCGACTCGAAGGCGTAGCTCACCGCATGGTCCAGCGTCAGCTCGGCCGCCTCGTACCGTCCGGCCACGAAGTGGCACCAGCCGAGGTACGTGGCCCCGATCGCCGCCACGCCGATCGCCGGGGCGCGCAGCGCGTAGGGCGCGTCCTTGGCCGCGCGGAGGGCCATCTCGGCCCGTGCGGCCACCATGGGCATCACGTCCGCCGACGAGGACGCGTCCTCGAGTCGGCGCAGCCGGTAGAGACCTGACTCCAGCTCAAGGATCGCCGCGCTGTCCACCAGGCCCGGCCTGCGGGCGAGGAAGGCGGCCCGGTCGTCGTCGGCCGGGACCAGGGAGGCCAGCGCGCCCGCGGCCGCGACCGCCTGGTCGAGCAGCAGGGCCAGCGCCGGACCGGGCGCCCGGGTACCCGCCTCGAAGCGGCTGATCGTCGCCTGGGACACGAACACCTTCCCTGCCAGCTCCGGCTGGGACAGGCCCGCGCGGTGACGCAGCAGCCGCAACGTGCGCCCGAAGGAGTTCAACCCGGCCTCCGATCCCGGAAGGTCACCACCGGGCCAGTCTGCCCAACCCGACGGTGCCCAGGGCGGATCGGCGGCGGACGCGTCGGGGGAAGTCCGCCTCCGGACCGGCGCACGAGCGCACACCACGGCGCACGGCAGCGCTGTCTCAGCGGCCGGGGAAGCCGGACGGGAAGGAACCCGGGGCGGGGAAGTCCGACGGGAACGAGCGGGGGCCGGGGAAGCCGGACGGGAAGGAACCCGGGGCGGGGAAGTCCGACGGGAACGAGCGGGGGCCGGGGAGGTCGGGGGCGGTGGCGCTGACGCCGAAGCCCACGGTCGCGAGGAGCACGCCGACGCAGGTGAAGATCGCGCAGACCGCCAGGCCGATCACCACGGCCACCGGGGTTCCGGCCGGCGGGGCGTCGGTGGCGGCGGCGTGCTGGGGGCGGTCGGGGAAGTAACGGACCGTCACGTGGTCGCCGACCACGCGGGGGACCCGGGAGGTGTCCTCGATGCGGACCTCCTGGCCGTCCTCGGTGCGGAAGCCGAGGATCACGTGCCGGGCGCTGCGGTGCGGAGTGCTGTGGCCGCCCGAGTGGGTCATGTACGTCTCCAGGCAGACCGCCTCCGCGAGCAGGCCGCCGGCCAGCACCCGGGAACGGGTCCGCATGCGCCTGACCAGTGTGACGCCGAGGAACACCCCGATGCCCGCGACCAGCAGCCCGACCACTCCGAAGACCGTGCCGAAGACCTGGAACACTTCCACCCCCGTGGCTCTGCGCAGGAGCGTGATCACTCCGCACGGCAAGGATGCCCTACGGCGGACGAGCGGTTCCACGGGCGGGACATCGGGGTGCCGGAGATGTCAGGGGCGGCTGACAGGATGCCGGAATGGACGACCGAACCGCCGCCATCGCCGGCTACTGGGACACCGCCGCACCGACCTTCGACGCCGAACCCGACCACGGGCTGACGGACCCTCACACCCGGCTCGCCTGGGCGCGGCTGCTGGAGTCACTGCTGCCGTCCGGGCCGACGGTCGACGTCCTGGACGTCGGCTGCGGGACGGGTTCGCTGTCGCTGCTGCTGGCCGAGGCCGGGCACCGGGTGACGGGCGTCGACCTGGCGCCGGCCATGGTCGAGCGGGCGCGCGCGAAACTGGCCGCGGCGGGGCTGCCCGCGCGGTTCCTGGTCGGGGACGCGGCGCAGCCGCCGACCGGCGCCGAGCGGTTCGACGTCCTGCTCTCGCGCCACCTGGTCTGGACGCTGCCCGACCCCGGGGCCGCGCTGCGCGAGTGGGTCGGGCGCCTGCGGCCGGGAGGGCGGTTGGTGCTGGTCGAGGGACGGTGGCGCGAGGCGGGCTCGGGTGCCGAGCCGTACGTCGACGGCGCGGAGCGGCTGCCCTGGCAGGGCGGGGTCGGCGCGGACACCCTCGCGGCGGCGGTCCGTCCGCTGGTCGCGGAGCTCCGGGTCGAACCCCTCAGCGGTCGGCCGGAGTTGTGGGGCGGCCCGGTCGGTGACGAGCGGTACGCCCTGGTCGCCCGGGTCTGAGGGGGCTCGTCGCGGTACGTAAGGTGGCGTCATGCAGGGCGGAGTGAGTTGGATGCGCGGGGCGGGTCGGGGAGCGGGCCGGGAGGTCTGCCGGTGCTTCAGCCAGACGGCTGTGCACCCGCGTGCCCGGGTGGGTTTCCACAGGGAGCGGCAGGACGTCTCGGCGCCCGGGTGGCTGCGGCTGCTGGAACTGGTGGACGAGGCGGCGGCGGACGGGCGCGAGGAGTTCCGGCCGTTGGCCGACCTCAACGCGGAGGAACGGCGGCAGGTCGTCACCCTGCCGCCGAGCATCGCCGGGCTGACCTCCGTCCGGCACCTCGTGCTCTACGGCAGCAACCTGGTCCGCATCCCGCCGGAGATCGGTGCGATGACCGCGCTGGAGGAGTTCAGCCCGTACACCTCGGGCCGACTGCACTGGTTCCCGTACGAGATCACCCGCTGTGCCCGGTTGGTCCGCAGCACGGTGAGCACACGCGCCCTGTTCGGCAACTACAAGTTCCGCCCGCCCTTCCCGCGGCTGCGGCCGGTCCGGGACTCCGCAGGACTGGACCTGACCGACCTGGACCCCAAGCGGTGGGGGCCGACGGCCGTCCGCAGCTGCAGTGTCTGTGACGGGCCCGTCGGCGACGGCCGCCTGCACCAGGCGTGGCTGACGCTCCGGGTGGCCACGGACGCCCTGCCCCTGCTGGTCAACGCCTGTTCGGCGGCGTGCGTCGCGGCCCTTCCGGCCGGGGCCGAGGGTTACGCGGCGGGGCCGCACGCAGGGGGCCGGGTGGACCTCCCGGCCGAGGGATAGGGCGGTTTCCGGTCGTGTTCGTCCGCGGGGGTGCCGGACGGGGTGACCGGGTGGGGGCGCGGGCCTACCCTCGTCGGGGCCGGTCCGGGGTGGCCGGGGGGAGGGAGGCCTCGATGGACGAGCCGGTGGCGGTGGCGGGGCCCTCGGTGTGGCGGGGGGCCGAGGTGGCCGAGCAGGACTGGGCCGTGGGGGAGCCCGCCGAACTGCTGTGGAACGGGCCGGGGTTGGCGGTGGTCCGGGGGATCGGCCTGGACGGCCTGACGGACGGCGGGTGCGTCGGGGTGGCGCAGCGGTACCTCGCGGGGCTGGGCCAGGTGCGCCCCGAGGACCCCGAGAGGCCCGGCGACAGCCTGGTGGTGGCCGGGGCGGAGCGGGACGAGGCCGGGCTCGCCCTGCACACGGACCGGGCCATGTACCCGGGCCCGCCACGGCTGTTGGGCCTGCTGTGCGTCCGCCCGGCGGGCGCCGGCGGCGAGTCGGTACTGGTCAGCGGCCACGCCGTGCACGACGCCCTGCTCGCCTCCCGGCCGGAGGTGCTCCCGGCGCTCTACGGGGACTTCCACTTCGGCGACGGGCCCGGCTTCGAGCGCACCTACCCCGTCTTCCGACGCCGGGCCGGCCGCCTGGAGGTGCAGTACAACCGCTACTGGATCGGCCGCGGCCAGCGCGAGCGCGGGCTCCCGCTGACGGAGGCTCAGACCGCGGCCCTGGACGCCTTCGAGGAGGTGCTCGCCGATCCGGGCCTCGCCCTGCGGGTACCGCTGCGCCGCGGCGACCTGCTGCTGCTCGACAACACGGCGGTGCTGCACGGCCGGACGGCCTTCACCGACCCGCCGGACCAGGACCCGGGGTCGGGCCGCTGCCTGGTGCGGGTGTGGGCGGACTAGGGTCTCCACGGCGCGGCCGGCGCGGCGGTGGCGACGACCTCATCTCGCCTGGTGGGCCGGGGTGTTCGGGGTCGCGAATCCCGGTGTCCCGTTCCGCGGCGGACACGTACGATCCCGGCATGACGAGTACGGTGTGGCGGGTCGCCCTCGGGGTGGTGGCCTCCAGCGCGTTCTTCTGGGGAGTCGCCGGGAACGTCGACCTGGGGCTGGAACGCACGCGCAACGGCTACACCCACCGGGACGGCGGGGAGTGGTACACCTACACCCTGTTCGCCGGATTCGTCGTCGCCTACTTCAGCGTGGCCCGCCTCACCGACACCACGGCCGCACGGTACGCGGCCCTGGTGCCGGCCGCGGGCGCCTGGTCCGGCGTCCTGTCGTGCGTGCTGATGGGCCAGCAGACGCGGCACTGGGTCGCCGCCGCCGTCATGGCGCTGATCGGATCGGTCGTGCCCCTGGTCGTCCACCTGCGCCGTCGCACCCGGCGGGCCCGTTCCGGCGCGGGAGCACCGGCGTAAGGGCTCTCCACCTCCCCGGCGGGCCCGTGATCAGGGGGTGGCGACCAGCTTGCTGAGGCTGGTGGCCAGCCAGGGCTTGCGGCCGCCGGCCCGCATCCGGCCGAGCGCGATGGCCTTCCACATCGGGGCGCGCTTGAAGGAGACCAGCAGGAAGGTGACCGGGTCGGCGGTGATCCGGCAGTCGTGGGCCCGGGGCGCGGCGTCCCGGGTGACGGTCATGGTGCCGTCGTCCACCACCACGGAGAGGCGCAGCCCGCCGTCGAAGACGAGGTCGAAGGAGCGCCGGACGCCGCGCGCCCGGGCGGTGTCCAGGGCGAGCGGCATCATGGTGGGGATCGCCTGACCGAGCACCAGGGAGGCCTCGTCCCGGCCGATCGGCCAGGCGGCGCCGGTGCCGCGCGCGATGTCGAGGCCGTGCAGGAGCGTCTCGCTGAGCACCAGCCCCGTGGCGGCCGCGACGGTGAGCGACCGCTCCGGCCCGTACCAGGGGGTGGGGACGAGGTCCTCCGGGCCCCGGCCGGCGGTGGCGTCGAGGAAGGCGGCGGCCCGTTCGGCGATGAACTCGCCGATACGGGAGCGCTGTTCACCGTCGAAGAGGGTGATGGCCTTGGCGTTGACGGCGGCGATCCGTTCGGCCAGCAGCCCGCCCTCCCCGTCCGGCAGGATGCCGGACCAGTCGACCGGCTCGTCGCCGACGGCGGAGGAGTAGGCGAGGTGCACGGCGGCCAGGTGGGCGGCGGTGTCGCCGACGCTCCAGTGCGGAAGGCCGGATGCCGCATCCAAGTCCCGCGCTCCGGAGAGGAGTTGCCCGAGCCGGGCGACGGCGGCGGCGAGTGCGGCACGGGTTCGCTCGTGCTCGCGGACGGCATCGGAACGTACGACGGCACCCATGCCGGTCCCCCAGGTTCTCGAACGGACCCCGAACCTTACCGGTGGGTAGCCCGCGGCGACAGGGGAGCGAAGCAGGGTTCGGGATCGTCGGGCCGGTGGATGGCGCGTCAGGCACGGTGCAGAAGCGGGACTGGTCCGTGTTCGTAGTTTCCGGGATTCGGGTGGGGGCGGCGCTCTAAGGTCGTCGGCATGGATGATGGAGTCGGTGGGGCGCCGGATGCGTCCGGGCAGACCCTGCGTCGGCTCATGGGGGAACGGGTTTGGCGGGGGTTGGTGGCCGGCGCGCGAGAGCGACGGCATCCGATCGGTGACGTCCTGCTGCGCCAGGGGGAGCCCGGTACGCACGTCCTCGCGTTGTTGACCGGAGTGGCGAAGGTGCTCCGGCAGGACCGGAGCGGCGGGCTCACGCTGCTGGCCTTTCGTGGGCCGGGTGAACTGCTCGGCGAGGTGGCTGTGTTGGACGACGGCGTACGGTCGGCACGGGTGGAGGCGATCACCGACTGCTCGGTGGCGGTGCTGGCCAAGGAGCCGTTCCTGCGCTTCGTCTCGACCCACGACCTGTTCCCCGTGATGACCAGGTACGCGCTGGCCCGTCTCCGGGAGTCCGATCTGGCCCGGGGCAGCGGGAGGGTGGTGGACCGGTTGGCGGCCGCCCTGGTCGCCCTGGTGGAGATGACGACGGTCTCGGCAGGGTGCGAGGTGGAACTGGAGCTCACCCGTGACGAGTTGGCGCAGTACCTCGGGGTCTCGCGGAACACGGTCAGCGCAGCCCTGGCCGAACTCGCGGCCTGTCGGGTCCGCAGCGGGCGGCGAAGGATCGTCGTCGGTGACCTCCCGGCCCTGCAGAACGTGGCGGCGGGGGCCCGGTCCTGACCGCCCGGCGGTCGTGTGATCCAGGTCACTCCCGATGTGCACCGGGTGGGCGGTCCGGCGGACGCCCGGTGGCCAAGCTGTAACCGCACCGCCCACCCGGCAACACCACCGAGGAGCCCCGATGTCCCAGTACGGCCGATCCGAGCTGCCCGCGCTCGGCGAGCCCGCCTACCACCGCAGCCGGCTGCTGCCGCCCTACCGGGGCATCCTGGCCGTCGACGCCAAGGATTTCACCGGTCGTCCCGCGGTCGAGCACGGTGCGGTCAGCCGGGCGATCCCGGAGTTGATCCGGCAGTCGATGGAGCGCGCGGAGCTGGCCGACCTCTGGCAGGACCGGAGGTTCCCGAACTCCACGGGCGACGGATACGTCTTCGGGTTCGAACCCGAGAGGATGCCGTTCGTGATCCACCCCTGGCTGCACACGCTCCAGGACCTGCTCGCCGAATTCAACGTGCACTCCCTCGGGACGATGGCTGTCCGCCTCCGGGTCAGCCTGCACGTCGGCCCGCTGCCGGACTCCGGTGACGAGTTCGACGGCAACGGCACGCCGCGCAACGACACCCACCGGCTGCTCGACTCCCGACCGGTGAAAGCCGTGCTGGCCGCGTCCAGCGAGCGGGTCACCCACGTTGCGGCCGTCCTGTCGAGCCGTTGCTACGAGGACGCGGTGGTCAGCGGGTACACGGGGCGCCACCCTGACCATTTCCTCGAAGTCCCGGCCACCGTGGAGGGGAAGAACTTCGGTCAGCGAGCGTGGCTGTACGTGCCGGCGCCGTCCGGCAACCTCTACGACCGCAGCATCCTGGGTGACCGGGTGGTGGAGGACCGGGAGGCCGGGTCGGTGTCCGGACCCGCCGCCACCCGCGGTGTCCCGGTGCCGGGTGCCACCACGATCGGGCAGTGGGCTGACCACGGGAACGTCAACTCCGGTACCGTGCACGGCGGTCAGAGTGTGGTGAACGGTGCGCGGGACGCCTTCGGCGGAGACTACGTGGCCGGCGACAAGGGCGACCGTGTGTACGGCGACAAGCACGAGCGCCGCTCGTGAGCGAGGCCGAGGTCCCCGGAGGAGCAGCCGGGCAGGAGGGTGCCAGGACCGGTGGTGACGAGGAGGGTGCCGTCAAGGCGGACACCGCCGGGGCGGACGGTGCCGAGCGGGACTTCGCCAAGGCTGACCCGGCGGCGATGGAGGAGGCGCTCAACGCCCTCCTGGGTGGCAGGAACGTCATCTACGCTCCGCACGGAAACATCAACACCGGTTCGGTGCAAGGCGGTCAGCACGTCCGTACCGAGGGAGCGGCCGGCCGTTCCGGGGGTGGCCGGGTGGAGGCCCATGAGGGGCCGATCTCGGTGGCGGAGATCATGGACGCCCGATCGGGCTTCGCCGAACCAGGATGGTTCCCCGAGGCGCTCCGCCAGTTGGACGGCGGACTGCTGTTCCTGTACGGCGATTCCGGCACCGGTCGGCGGACGGCGGCGTTGAACCTGTTGTTCCGTCACAGCGGGGGCAGCCTCGAACACCGGGCCCTGGACAGCGACGAGGACTTGGCCACCTGGCGTCCGACCGACAGCGAGGCGAGGGGCTACCTGGTCTACGGACTGCTGCCGCAGGCCCTGCTGAGGCCGGGGGCCGTTGCCAAGCTCCAGGACCGGTTGCGTGCGGCCCGGGCCCGCATGGTCATCGTCGTGCCGGGCGATCGGGAGCGCGTTCGCCCCCTCTCCCGTGAGTTGCACTTGACTCCCGTCCACGGCCAACCGCCCGCGCCGCGCGCCGTGTTCGACGCCCGGCTCGAGGTGGCCGTCCCGGACCCGCAGCGCAGAGTGGCGCTCCTGGCCCACCTCGAGGACACCGAGCTGAGCTCCCTGCTGGCACCCGAGTTGGTCCCGGCCCAGGTCGTCGAGCTGGTGAACGAGATCGCCAAGGGGGACCGGCCGAGTGTCAGTGATCTCCGTGCCCGGCTGAGCTTCCTGGCCGAGGACGAAGTACCGGAGCTCTTGGACGCCCTGCGGGACGACCCGGACGGACTGGCTTTCCTCCTGGCCGTCTGTGTTTTCGAGGGGTTGGACCACCGGCTCGTCCGGGAGGAGGCCGCCCGGCTCCTGCGCCTGGCGGACGGCCGGCTGGCCATGACGCTGCCGGTCGGCGGGGACGGCGAGGGGAAGGCCGATAAGGCAGGACCGAACCCGGCCTTCGTCTTTCGTCGCTCGCTCGACGACATGCTCCGCAGCGTCCGTGCGGAGTGCGCGCCGGTGGAGACCAGACGGAGCGGCAGCGGCTACTACTACTCGGTGGAACCGGTCAGATTCACCCGTCACCGGCAGGCGGAGGCGGTTCTCCGGTACGTCTGGCGCCAGTACGGCGAACTGTCCGCACTCCTGACGGGCTGGATGGAGGCGGTCCCTCACCACGAGTCCGAACTGGCCGTACCCGTGGGCCAGGTGATGGGCTCCGCGGCTCGCTGGGGAGGTGGACGACGCGCCCTCGGACACATCCTTCAGCTGGCCACCTCCTCACGCGCGAACAGCCGGTCCATCGCCGCGTTCGCGCTCGGGATCGCAGCGCAGGACCCGCTGTTGGCCGGCGAGATCAAGTACCACCTGCGCCGGTGGAGCGCGGCCCTGAGATGGCAGCCGCGCTGGACGGCCGCAGTGGTGTGCAGCACCGACTTCGGCACCTCGCGGCCCGAGCTGGCGCTGGCCTTGCTGCAGCAGGCCTACCGAGGGCACGAGGGCGATGAGTACCAGGTGGGATCGGTGGTGCTGCGCGCGCTCCTGGAGCTGTTCGCAGCCGGGAACCAGTCGGTGGTGTTCGATCGACTCGAGGAGTGGGCCCGCAGCGACGGGCGGTACGCGGACCTCGCGCGCCGGGCGTTCCCGCAGTTGCTCTGGGCCGACCAGCAGTGGTTCCGGGAGCAGCTCCTGACGGTCGGTGAGCACACCGAAGCCGTGGTCGGCTCGATCCACGGTGCGCTCGACGACGAAGACCGCTTCGACCTGACCTGCGGGGCACTGGTCGGCTGGTGCCGTACGGCGGTCTGGGACGAAGGGCTCAGGGGAGCCGTCCAGAGCTTGCTCTCCGCGCTCGCCCAGGACATGAGCCTTGGAGTGTTCCGCCTGTTCGTGGAGGTCGACGGCGACGAGGACATCGAAACGACCAGCAGACTGATCGCCCGCGAGGCCTTGGAGGCGTGGCGCGGCGGTCAGCGCGCCCACGCATATGGAGGTAGCCATGACGAACGCCGAGCATGACCAGTCCGATCAGCCCGCCTACGTCCGAGCGAAGCGGGCACCCTGGCAGGCGTGGGCATGGCACCGCTTCTCAGGCCGCCGGGACCGGGCCCTGGTCCTCACGGACAGGGCCGGCCGGCTCCACCTCGCCGGTGGCCGGGGCCGGGTCAAGAGCACGGAGTCCGCGCCGGGCCGTAGGCCGTGGCCGCACCGGTACGCGCACGCCCACATCGTCCACCTCGACGAACGCCGGGCGGTCCGGCCTGTCACCCTGCCGACCGCCTACGGCTCCGAGGCCGTGGATCTCCAGGTGCTCTGGTGGGTGCACGATCCGGTGCGCGTCGTGGCGAGCAGCACCTCTCAGGGGTGGTGGCCGGTGCGCCGGGACATCGACCTGAGACTCCGGCAGGTGAAGGAACACTACGCCTCCACCGGGCACGGCTTCGGGGCGGACGAGGTGATGCAGTTCCTCGCGGCGCCGTACCTGATCCCCAATCACGGACTGGCGTACCGGGTCACCGAGGTCGCGGCCCGGGAGAGCGCCGCCGAGCTGAGGCTCGGCGGCGAGCCGGGAACGCTGCCGCAGGCCTGGGGCGAGCAGTTGCGCGAGGAGTACGAGTTCTGCCGGGTCGCGGTCAAGGACGGGCCGGCGGCACTCGCAGCGCTCTGGTTGGCGCGCAAGCCGGACGAGGTGCGGGACGTGCTGGACTGGGCCGTGTCGCACCAGGAATTGTTGCGTGGCGAGACGAGTTGGCAGGACTCGGTCGCCGGTCTGTTGGGCAAACTGACGGCTCAGGAGCAGAAGGAGCTGTCCGGTCTGCTGCGGGACCGCCTGGTCGCGCTGGGCCGGTCGGTCCCCGGCCCTCGGCCCGGGGACGACGGACTCCCGCCGTGGGTCAACGGGAGCAGTGGGCCCAACGGGAGGACCGGCACCTCTGCCAACGGCAGGGCGGGATGAGGCCGCCCTCCATGAGGCCTCGCCACCGCCGGGGCCGGGTCGTGGCAGCACGCCGTCGCGGTCCCCGGGGTCGTCCGGTCGGGCACCGCCCCCGGCGCACCGGCGTGGACTCCCGGACGGTTGTCGCGATGGAGCGGGTGATGACCGCGAACGGGATCGAGCTGACCCGGGCCGACACCAAGGCGGCGGTGCTGCTGGGCTTCGCCGGGGCGGGCCTGGGGGCGTTCGTCGAGCTCTCCGGTCGGCGGGACACCTGGATCGCCTCCCACGGCTGGGACGTCCAGCCGTTCTGGTGGGCAGCGGTGTGCACCGGGCTGCTCGCGGTGCTCTGCTTCGTCGGCGCGCTCGCGCCCCGGTACCGGGCCGGCCGGCACCTGGCAGCGGCCGGCCCCGCCTACTTCGAGCACGTCCGGGCGGGGGAGGGGACGGATCGGCTGGGTCGGGCGTTCGAGCGGGCCGGGCGTGACCCAGCCGTGCCCTTGCTCGCCTCGGTCACCCTCACCAGCGCCATCGTCCGTATCAAGTACCGGTGGATCGAGGCGGGGATCGGACTTTTGGTCCTCACGCTCCCTCAGTTCGCGGTCCTGCTCTGGCCCGGGTGAACCGGTGGCCCCGCCCGTCCTCGGGGCGCGGCCACCGGTTGGGCTCAGCGGCTGGGCCAGGGGGCCGGGAGGGGTTCGGTGGCCTCGGTGAGGTGGGCGGTGATGACGAGGGTGGCGTCCTCGACCTGGTAGTCGAGGGGGGCGGAGAGGCGGCGCATGGTGGAGATGAGGCCGGTGTTGGCGGCGTGGGTGACGGCGTAGACGGTGGGGACGCCGGCCTCCAGGGCGAGGGCGGCCATCCGGCGCAGCAGGTCGACGCCGAGGCCGCAGCGCTGCCAGGCGTCCTCGACCAGCAGGGCGACCTCCGCGCCCTCGTCGTCCCACATCAGGTGGGCGAGGGCGACGATCCGGCCGTCGGGGGCCTCGGCGACCAGGGTCTGGCCGTGCCGGGGGTCGAGGAGGTGGTCGAGGTAGCGGTCGGCGTCGCGGACCGGGCCGTGGTAGCGCTTGCGGAGGGTGTCGGGGGAGCAGCGGGCGTGCATGGCCAGGGCTTCGGCCTTGTCGGAGGTGTCGGCCCGGCGGACGGTGAGGTCGGTGCCGACGGGCAGCCGCAGGCGGGCCTGGACCTGGGGGACCCGGGGGCCGAGCAGGGAGTCCAGCTCGACCAGGGCCTGGGCCCGGGCGAACTCGGTGGGGGTGAACGGCAGGTGCGGGCGGCTGAGTTCGATCAGGTCGCCGGAGGGCACCGGCAGCCGCATCAGGTGGCCGTCCGTCCCGGCCGTCGCCGCGGCGCCCCCGCCGGGGAACTGCCGGATCGTGCACCGGCCGAACAACTTCCGCAGTGCGACCGGGAGTTCGGCCGCGTCCAGGGCGGTGCGGGTGGCCAGGGCGAGCACGTGGGTGGGCTCGTCCACCAGGTCGTGGGCGTCGGCCCGGTCGGTCCAGATGTCGGTGCCGCCGCCGGCCGCGACGGCCCGGGTGAGCTCGGGGCGGCCGAGCGGCAGCGGGGCGCGGACCAGGAACTCGTCCACCGCGCCGGCCGGCAGCGGGTGGGTCTGCATCGAGACGATGGAGACCTGCCGGTCGGCCAGTGCGGTGCAGATCCGGGCCAGGCTGCCGGGGGAGTCGGAGACGGTGGCGCGCAGCCGCCAGAGCGCGGTGGGCACGTGGGCGTCCATCGGGCCGGTCACCGCGGCCGCCGTCGGGTCGCCCGGGGGAGCGGCCGGCTCGGGGCCGGGCGGTCCGTGCGGATGCCGGTGTGCCCACCATGCGTGGAACACCGCGGTGGCGACCAGGGCGACGGCCGAGAGGACCAGCAGCAGTGGTCCGTCGTGGCCGTGCACGACCGTGTTGGCGACCAGGTCGGCGGCCGCCACCGCGACGAAGACGGCGGCGAGTTCGGTGGTGGAGTGGCGCCAGCGGTGGTTACGGGCGCTGCGCCGCTGCGCCCGCGAGGGCTCGAAGGGCTGCTGGGCGAGGTGGGAGGTGCTGTCCATGGAAACATGGTGCTCTGCCGGTGTTTCACGATCACGAATCCCCCGTGACCTGTTGGTTAATCTCTGCGGATGGCATTCGAACGGTCCTTCGCCCGCTTCAGGAAGCGGACGGACGCCCCGTCAGTTCCCGTGCCGCGGAGCGGACTTCGGCCAGCAGCAGCTCCAGGTCGGCCTCGGTGGTGGCCGGGTTCAGCAGACAGGCCCGGAGCACCTCGCGGCCGCGGTGGACGGCGCCGGTGACGAAGGCCCGGCCGCGCGCCTGGACGGCGGCGGGCAGGTCGTGGTTGACGGCGTCGCCGCCGGTGTGGCGGAAGGCCACGATCGAGGTGTGGACCGGGGCGGTCAGCTCCAGCTCCGGGTCGGCCTCGACCAGCGCGCCCAGGTGGCGGGCGAGTTCGGTGGTGCGGGCGATGTCGGCCACCAGCCCGGCCCGCCCCTTGTGGGCGATGGTGGCCCAGACCTTGAGCGAGCGGAACGGACGGGTCTGCTCCATCCCGTACTCGGAGAACCAGCCGAAGTCCCCGGCCGCCGCGTCCCGCAGGTAGGAGGGGACCAGGGAGAAGGAGTCGCGGAGGGTGTCGGCGTCGCGGACCAGGGCGCAGCCGCAGTCCACCGGCACGCCGAGCCACTTGTGCGGGTCCAGGGCGAGCGAGTCGGCCCGGTGCATCCCCGCGTACCGGTCGGCGATCACCGGGTCGAGCACGCCCCAGGCCCCGTACGCGCCGTCCACGTGCAGCCACAGGCCCTCGGCCTCGGCCACGTCGGCGATCGGGTCGAAGGCGTCCACCGCGCCGGTGCCGACCGTCCCGGCGGAGGCGACCACCAGGAAGGGCAGCAGCCCGGCGGCCCGGTCGGCGGCCACCGCCTCGGCCAGCGCGGCCGGGTCGAGGCGGCCGTCGGAGTCCTCGGCGACGGTGCGCAGGTGGCGGCTGCCCAGGCCGAGCAGCTCGACCGCCTTGCGGACGCAGGAGTGGGTCTCGGCGGTGGCGTAGGCGATCAGCGGCGGCAGGCCGGCCAGGCCGTCGGCCCGCAGGTCGTGCCCGGCGCGTTCGGCCGCCCGGTGCCGGGCGGCGGCCAGGCAGAGGATGGTGGCCATCGAGGTGCCGGAGGTGAGGATGCCGCCCGGGGTGCCCTTGGCGGCGGACGGGACGGCGGCGGGGAAGCCGACCAGCTCGGCGATCCAGCGCACCACCGCGCGCTCCAGGTGGACGTCGGCGTGGTCGCCGCCGGCCGAGCTGGGGTTGGAGGCGGCGGCCGCCAGGGTGGCCAGCACGCCGGCGGGGGCCGGGGCGGAGTTGACCCAGCCGAAGAAGGCGGGGTGGCCGTTGCCCATCGGGGCGCTCAGCACCTGACGCTCGATCACCTTGAGCAGCCCGTCCAGCGGGGTGCCGTCCTCGGGCAGCGGGAGTTCGAGCAGGGCCCGCCGGTCGGCCTCGGCCATCGGCTGCCAGACGGGCCCGTCGGCCACCCCGGCGAGGTGGTCGGCGGCCAGGTCGGCGACGGCCCGGGCAGCGTTGCGGAAGTCCTCGTGCGAAGGGGTGGTGCTCATGCTGGCGCTCCATCAGACGGCTGTGGAGGGACGGCTTCCTCGACGTACCCGGTGCGGCCGATCGTACGCGTCGTCAGGGCCGGAGGTCCCCGCCGTCCGGCGGGTGGACACCGCGCGGGTCGCGTGGTGCCAGGTCGCCCCGGGGGCGTGGGGAACTGCGCGAAACGGAAGGCGGCCCGGAGCCGGATCGGGGCAGGCGAGCCAGTTGCACGTCCTGCCGTTCCCCAGCGCGCAGTTCCTCGCGCCCCTGGTGTGACCACCACCGGACCCGGGTGCCGGCCGGTGTCAGTCCAGGGTGCTGGAGAGGCCGCCGGCGGAGCGGCAGTAGCCCTGGATCTCCTTGTTGGTGATCTTCGAGCAGAGCCGGGAGCCGGCCCCGGCCTCGGTGTAGTTGACGGTGTAGTAGCTCATCAGGCCCTGGGTGCAGGCCTTGCGCTGCCAGCCGTCGGCGGCGGTGGCGCACTGGTCCGCCGCCCAGTCCTCGCGGTCGAGGTTGTACTTCATGGTCCGCGAGCCGACCCCGCGCGAGCAGTCCTGGGCGCCGCCGGAGGCGACCCCGTTGAGGCACCACTTGAGCGCGTCGGCGAAGACGCCGGGGTTGTTGGCGTAGTCGTGCGAGGAGAGGTAGAAGGTCGGCGCGTAGAAGAAGCAGGCCGACTGGAAGAGCGCGGGCTGGTCCTTGCAGGGGTAGAGCGGGTCCTTGGCGAGGGCGGCCGGGTCGAGGTTGGCCTTGGCCTTCTCGTCCTCCTCGTCGGGGCCGAACAACTGCATGAACAGGCCCTCGGAGCAGGTGATCCTCCGGCTGTCGGTGGGGAACTTGTTGCACAGTGCGCGGGCCTTGGCCACGTCCTGCTTGGCGACGAACATCGTGCCGTGGCCGACGCCGTGGATGCACGGGCCCTTGTTGGCCGGGGCGCAGAGCTTGAGCAGGTCCTCCTCCGGGTTGGCGGAGGCGTTCAGCATCTCCTCCACCGCGCCGTGCAGGTAGCCGGCCGCGCAGGTCTCGTGCGGGAAGGAGATGACCTTCTGGAAGTCGGCGTTGAACCGCTTGACCGCGGAGTGGCCCAGCTCGTGGGCGATCGGGTGGCAGAAGCGCACCGTGTAGGGGAGCTTCTTGGTGACCGCGTCCAGGTCGGCCAGCGCCTGGCCCGGGTCGGTGGCGTCCATCTTGGCCATCAGCTTGTTGCGCAGGGTCGAGCGGGTCCAGACCGCCGGGTCCCCGGTGGGGGAGGGCGAGGCGGCGGCCGGGGCGAGCGCCGCCTGCTGGGTGGCCGGTGCGGCGGCCGCGGCCTTCGGGGCGGGCGGCGTCCACTCGGTCACCGCCACCGCGCCGAGGCCGAGGGCGCCGAGCAGGAAGGCGGTGATGATCGCGAAGAGTCGCGGCTGCATGTGCTCTGGTCCCCCGGCGGTCGCTGTGGACGGTGGCGGTTCCCATCCTGGCTGTTCTCGACCGAAACGGAACGTTTCTGACGGCCATTCGGGAGTGTCGGCTCGGCCGACTGGTCAACGAGGGACGGGCCCCCCGGTCACCGGAGCCACAGGCTCTCACAGCTCCTCCTCATCCGGTCGGCCGACCCCGTGGTACGGACCATTGCGGAAGAAGAGGGGGATCCCTGCCCGATTTCGGGCACGATTATTGGATTGGACGACCTCGAACGCATAGGCTCCCCTCTCGTGTCCGTCTCACCGCACCCTCATGAAGACCTGCTCGTCCACCTCACCCGGACCACCCCACTGGGACCGGGCGAGGCCGTACGAGTGGTCGCGGAGGTGCTGGCGTACTTCTCCGAGACCACCGAGGAGTACGTCCGCCGCCGCCACGGTGAGCTGCAGGCACGAGGACTGACCAACGAGAGGATCTTCGACCGGCTGACCGGAGAGCTCGCCGCGCGCCGGGTCGCGGCGCCCGAGCTGTCCGTCCGTCAGCTGCGCCGGATCGTCTACGGCTGACGCCGCCTCAGGGGGCGGCGGGATCAGAGGAGTTACCACCACATGTGCGGAATCGTCGCCTACATCGGTCCCAAGGACGCCACCGCCTTCCTGCTGGAGGGCCTGCAGCGCCTGGAGTACCGCGGGTACGACTCGGCGGGCATCGCCGTCACCGGCAAGACCGGCGGCCTGAAGGTCTGCAAGACCAAGGGCCGGGTCGCCGACCTGGCCGCCGCCGTCCCGGCCCGCTTCAAGGGCGCCACCGGCATCGGCCACACCCGCTGGGCCACCCACGGCGTGCCGAGCGACGCCAACGCCCACCCGCACCTGGACAACGCCGAGCGGATCGCCGTCGTCCACAACGGCATCATCGAGAACGCCGAGGAGCTGCGCGCCAAGCTCAGCGCCGACGGCGCGGTGTTCCGCTCCGAGACCGACACCGAGACCCTCTCCCACCTGATCGCCGCCCACCTGGGCGAGGGCACCGACCTGGAGGACGCCGTCCGCTCGGCGCTCAAGAAGGTCGTCGGCACCTACGGCATCGCGGTGCTGGACGCCACCCAGCCCGACCGGATCGTGGTCGCCCGCAACGGCAGCCCGATCGTGCTGGGCCTGGGCGAGAAGGAGATGTTCGTCGCCTCCGACGTGGCCGCCCTGGTCCGCTACACCCGCCAGGTGGTCCACCTGGAGGACGGCGAGCTGGCCGTGGTCAAGGCCGACGGCTTCCGCACCTTCACCGAGGACGCCCGCACGGTGACCCGTCAGCCCTCCACCGTGGACTGGGAGATCGACTCCTACGACACCGCCGGGCACGAGCACTACCTCCACAAGGAGATCCACGAGCAGCCCGCCTCGGTCGAGCGCACCCTCGGCGGCCGCCTGGACGAGCGCTTCTCCACCGCCCACCTCGGCGGCCTCAACCTGGACGCCCGCGAGCTGCGCGAGATCCGCCGGGTGAAGATCCTCGGCTGCGGCTCGGCCTACTACGCCGGCGAGATGGGCGCCCAGCTGATCGAGGAGCTGGCCCGCATCCCCGCGCACAGCGAGCCCGCCTCCGAGTTCCGCTACCGCAACCCGGTGATCGAGGCCGACACCCTCTACATCGCGGTCAGCCAGTCCGGCGAGACCTACGACACCCTGGCCGCCGTCCAGGAGATCAAGCGCAAGGGCGGCCGGGTCCTCGGCGTCGTCAACACCGTCGGCAGCGCCATCGCCCGCGAGTGCGACGGCGGCATCTACCTGCACGCCGGCCCGGAGATCTCGGTCGCCTCCACCAAGGCCTTCACCTCCACGGTGATCGCCTTCGCCCTGCTGGCCCTGCACTTCGGCCGCATCCACGACCTCTCCCCGGCCGACGGCCGCCGCATCGTGGCCGGCCTCAAGGCGCTGCCCGGCCAGATCCGGGAGATCCTCGCCGAGGAGGAGAAGATCGCCGCGCTGGCCGCGGAGTACGCCAAGCACGAGGGCATGATGTTCATCGGCCGGGTGCGGGGCTTCCCGGTCGCCCGCGAGGGCGCGCAGAAGCTGAAGGAGATCAGCTACGTGCACGCCGAGGCGTACCCCGCCAGCGAGCTCAAGCACGGCCCGCTCGCGCTGATCAACCCGGACCTGCCGACCGTCGCCCTGGTGCCGGACGACGAGCTGCTGGACAAGAACCTCACCACCCTCGGCGAGATCAAGGCCCGCGCCGGCCGGGTCCTGGCGGTGGCCCACCGCGAGGTGGACACCAAGCTGGCGGACCACACCGTGGTCGTGCCGCGGTCCGAGCCCGAGCTCGACCCGCTGCTGCTCAACATCCCGCTCCAGCTGCTGGCGTACTACGCCGCGGTCGCGCTCGGCCGGGACGTGGACAAGCCGCGCAACCTCGCCAAGAGCGTGACGGTCGAGTAGGGGGGCCGCCTCCGGCGGGGGTCCAGGGACGCAGGAGGGGAGCCGCGGTCGCCCTGGGCCGGGACGTGGACAAGCCGCGCAACCTCGCGAAGAGCGTGACGGTCGAGTAGTCCTGGTCGTACCGGACCGACTTAACGGAACGCGTGCCGTTCCGAGGTGGGTTTCCCGGCCCGGTGAGGGGGCGAACGCCGCTCCCCGCCGGGCCGGAGGCCCACACGACCGTCACTCTCCGCTCGCCCGTCGGCCACGCTGCGCCGATGCCCGCTCGGTAGGGTGTGGCCCCACAGCCGGTTGAGGGACGGGAGTCGTGCGATGCGGGTCGGGATCATCGGTACGGGCATGGTGGGCCGTGCGCTGGGCGGGAAGCTGGTCGAGCTCGGGCACGAGGTGATGCTCGGATCGCGCACCGAGCAGAACCCGACCGCTGTCGCCTGGGCCCAGCAGGCGGGCGAGAAGGGAAGCCACGGCACCTTCGCCGAGGCGGCCGCCTTCGGCGAGCTGCTGATCGTCGCGGTCTCCGGCGTGGTGGCGGTCAAGGCGCTGGCCACGGCCGGCGACGAGCACCTGACCGGCAAGGTGCTGATCGACGTCTCCAACCCGCTGGTCTTCTCGCCGCTGGGCGAGGTCAGCCTGGAGCCGGTGAACGTGGACAGCATCGGCGAGCAGATCCAGCGCGACTTCCCGCAGGCCCGGGTGGTCAAGGCGCTCAACACCCTCAACTGCGAGCTGATGGTGGACCCGAGCCGGGTGCCGGGCGAGCACCAGGTCTTCGTCGCGGGCAACGACCCGGCCGCCAAGGCGGACGTGACCGAGGTGCTCCACTCCTTCGGCTGGCCGAAGGAGTCGGTGCTGGACCTCGGCGACATCACCGCCTCGCGCGGGCTGGAGATGCTGATGCCGTTCTGGCTGCGGCTGATGAACCACTACGGCCACGCCGACTTCAACTACTCGATCCGCTCCGCCCGCTGACGCCGGGTCCGTCCTGACGGCGCCTCAGGTGCCGCCGCCGGAGCCGGTACGCGACCAGCCCGGCGGCGGCCACGCCGACCGCGGCCAGCAGCACCAGCTGGTAGCGGGCCAGCTCGCGGTAGAGCGGCCCGATGTTGTCCCCGGCCAGGTACCCGGCCGAGGCCCAGACGCCGACCCAGAGCAGCGCGCCGAGCACGTTGGCCGGCAGGAAGCGCCGCCAGGGCATGCCGGTGGTGCCGGCCACGATGCCGTTGGTCTGGCGCAGCACGTCCACGAAGCGGGCGACCGTCACCACCTTGCCGCCGTGCCGGGTGAAGAAGTGCTCCCCGCGCTCCATCCGCTCCGGGGTGAGCAGCACGTACCGGCCCCAGCGCTCGATCAGCCGGTGCCCGCCGGTGCGGCCGATCAGGTAGCCCAGGCTGTCCCCGGCGATCGCCGCCAGCACCGCGACGGTGACCACCCCGGCGATGCTCAGCCGCCCGGCCCCCGCGTACACCGCGGCCAGCACCAGCACGGTCTGGCCGGGCACCGGGACGCCGCAGTTGTCCAGGAAGACCAGCAGCCCCACCGCCGGGTAGCCGTAGCTGTCCAGCAGTGGGGCGAGCGAGTCGAGCGGGGCGGGGAGGTCGGCGGGCGGGGTGTCCGTCATGGTGCTCCGGTGGCCGGCGGTCGGGTGGGCTTCCGCCGTCAGTGGGTGGGCTGCTGACGCTCGATCACGGTGCAGTCCGGGCCCGGGTAGACCAGGCCGTCGTGTCCGTCCTCGAAGTGCACCCAGTACGGAGGTCCGCCCTCGGCGCCGCGGACCTCGAGGATCTCACCCTCCCGGTCCTTCATCCCGACCGCCCTGCCGTGGATCACGAGGTGGTCGCCTGCTGTCGCGTGCATGGTCCGGCTCCTTCCGCTGGGTGTCGGCGGGTCCCGTCTCCACTGTGCGGCGGCCGGGGGGAGGCTGCAACGGCCGGTCAGGACGTCTGGTGGTCGGTGAGGTAGCAGCGGAGCAGGCGCTCGCACTCGGCGATCAGCGCCGGGTCGCCCTGCGGGTCGGTCCGGAAGGCCAGCTTGAGCACGGAGTCCGCGCACTCCAGCGCGACCCGCAGCGCGAGCGGGTGCCCGGGGCCGCCGAACAGGCCGCCGCCGAGTGACTGCAGGCGCTGTGCGACGGCGGCGTTGTTGTCGAGCTCGGTGTCCAGCAGGTGCAGGCCGTCCACCCCGCTCTCCTCCCCGCCCTCCTCGGCGCCGCCCTCCGGCCCGGCGGTCAGCACCTCGACCAGGCCGAAGTCGAGCTGTCCGAAGCCCGGCACCGTGCGCTTCATCGCGACGAACTCCGTCACCGCGAGGTGGACGAAGCCGGGCACGCCGGGCGGGGCCTCGGCGTCCAGGCGGCTGCCGAGACGGTCCAGGTAGAGGTCGAGGTTCCGGGAGGCCAGCGCGGCGAGCAGGCTCTCCTTGCCGGAGAAGAACTGGTAGAGCGTGCCGATCGGCACGCCGGCCCGCAGTGCGGTCTCCTTGGTGGTCAGCGCACCCGGGCCGACCTCGTCCAGCAGCTCGGCGCAGGCGTCGAGCAGCCGCTCGAACCGCTCCTGGCTGCGCTGCTGCACCGGCCGCCGCCGGGGCGGGACGGGCGCGCCCGGCGGGCTGGTGCTCGGGCCGGGGCCGTCCGTCTCCTGCTTCATGGGCCTACTCTGCCGCATCCGGAATGCCGTGCGCCAATCCCCAACGCGAGTCGTGCTCACGTTCCCGGCGGCCCGGGGCGGGCTGCTGACGGCCCGTCATCGGGCCGCAGCGCCACGCAGGTGGGCGAGCACGGCCAGGACCCGGCGGTTGCCCTCGGCCGGGTCCAGGTCCAGCTTCATGAAGATGTTGCCGGAGTGCTTGACCACCGAGGCCTCGGTGACGCACAGCCGGGCCGCGATCGACTGGTTGTTGTAGCCCTCCGCCATCAGCGCGAGCACCTCCCGCTCGCGCGGGGTGAGCCGGCCGAGCGGGCGCTCCGCCGTCCGGTGGGCCAGCAGGACGCGGACCACCTCGGGGTCGATGACGGTCTGCCCGTCGGCGACCCGGCGCAGCGCGTCGAGGAACTCGGTGACCTCGCCGACCCGGTCCTTGAGCACGTAGCCGAGCCCGCCGCCGCCCGGCGCGCCGCCGAGCAGCTGGGCGGCGTAGGCGGTGGCCACGTACTGGGAGAGCACGAGGACGGGCAACTCCCGGTGGCGGGCGCGCAGTTCGAGCGCGGCCCGGAGGCCTTCGTCCCGGAAGTCCGGCGGCATCCGGACGTCGGTGATGACGATGTCGGGCCGGTGTTCGTCCACCGCCGCGGCCAGGGCCCGGGCGTCCCCGACCGCGGCGACCACCCGGTGGCCGCTGCGGTCGAGGATCTCGGTCAGCCCGGCCCGGAGCAGGACGGCGTCCTCGGCCAGCACTACCCGGAGCACGGGACCTCCATCCGGACCGAGGTCGGCCCGCCGACCGGGCTGGAGACCAGCAACCGCCCCCGGATCACCGCCAGCCGGTCCGCCAGGCCGGACAGGCCGGTGCCGGCCCCGGGATCGGCGCCGCCCCGGCCGTCGTCGGTGATCAGCAGGACGAGCCGGTCGTCGGTCAGGGTGCCGGTGACGCCGACCAGGGCCGCTCCGCTGTGCTTGGCGGCGTTGGCCAGCGCCTCCGTCACCGTGAAGTACGCCGTCGCCTCCACCAACGGCGGTAGTCTGCGCGGCAGTTCGATATCCACCCGGACCGGGACCGGCGAGCGTTCCGCGACCTCGGCCACCGCGGCGGCCAGGCCGTGGTCGGTCAGCACCCGCGGGTGGATCCCGCGCACCAGCTCGCGCAGCTGCTCCAGTGCCCGGCGGGCCTCGCCGCGGCCCCGGGACACCAGGGCGGTGGCTTCGGGGGAAGCGGCGCCGAGCTCCAGTTCGGCGAGGCCCAGGGTCATGGTGAGCGCCACCAGCTGCTGCTGTGCGCCGTCGTGCAGGTCCCGCTCGATCCGCCGCCGCTCGGCCTCGAAGGCGTCGGCCAACCGGGCCCGCGAACGGGTCAGCTCGATCACCCGGTGGTGGTCCGGACCGCCGGGCGGAGCGGCCAGCAGGGCGGTGGCCGTCCATACCTGACCCGCCGTCAGCCAGGCCGCCGCGTAGGCCGAGCCCGCCATCCCGGCCAGGCCGACCAGGGTGAACGGCAGCGCGGAGAACGGCCCCGGGACGGCCCGCCCCGGGATGATCATCACCGTCTCGGGTGCCAGGGCCCACACCACCACCGGGGAGGCCACCAACGCGCAGGAGAACGCCAGCAGCGCCAGGACCCCCAGCCCCGCCCCGGTGAACACCACCGCCAGCAGGACCGCGTACCCCGCCTCCCGCCAGGTGGCCCGCTCCGTCAGCCGGTGCCGCAGCAGCCCGTGGCCGTCGGGCGCCGGCACGTGCGGGTCCGCGAGCGGCACCGGTTGCACCAGCAGCAGCCGGTGCCGCTCCACCCCGGCGGCCGCCACGGCGAGCAGCGGGACGCCGCCCAGCAGCAACAGGCCGACCCCCACCACCGAGAGCAGCACCCCGGCGGTCAGCAGCACCGCCAGGGTCAGCAGCAGCCCGAGGCCGAACAGCGTGCTGCCCAGCACGTGCAGCCAGCAGCGCAACGGCCAGGCGGAGAAGAGGAATTCCGTCGGCCTCCGCCCGAGCGCACAGCGGACGGCGTTCTCCGGCGCCGACGCCGCCGGGGCGTCCTGGGGGACGAGGGACATGCTGGTCCCCTTTCTGGGGTTCTTGATCATCAAGCACCCTAACCGGGCCGGCGGCCGCTGTCGGTAGGGAAAACCCGACCCCCGGTCCTCGACCCAGGCCTGCTGACCGCGCGGGTGCGGGCGGCTGGGATGGAGGGGTGACGAAACGACTGCTGGAATCGTGGAACGCCGTTCCGTACAGGGGAGTCGGGAGTGCCTGGTGGCTCGCGGCGGCGGCCTTCGCGGTGGCGCTCGCGGTGTTCTCCGGGCTGACGCTGCACCGGGTGTGGGGGTGCTGCGCCGCCGTCGGCTACCTGGCGGCGGCCACCCTCGCGGGGCGGACGCGCAGCGGTGTCGCGGCCCCGGGCGCGGCGCTCGCCGGTGCCGTCCTGGTGCCGCTCGCCGTGCTGCTGACGAGTGGTCGGGCGCAGAGCGAGGTGGGGGTGATCGCGCGCTCCGCCGCGACCCTGCTGCGCACCGGTACGCCCTACCTGCCCGACCCGCAGGTGGTGGACGACTACAACCCCTACTTGCCCGGCACGGCGCTGCTCGGGCTGCCGGCCCGGCTGTTCGGCGACGGCTGGTGGGCGGCCCGGGCGGCCGGTGATCCACGGCTGTGGTGCGCCGGAGTGCTGCTGCTCTGCCTGGTCGGGGCGCGAGCCGTCCTGCGGCGAGGCGGGCCGCCGCACCCGGGGGTCCCCGGGCGGGCGATCGCCTACCTGGTGGCCTCCCCAGCGGTGGCGCTCCCGCTCTGCGTCAGCGGCGTCGACCTGCCGCTCACCGGGCTGCTGATCCTCGCCCTTGCCCTCGCCGCCCGGCGGCGGCCCGTCGCGACCGGGCTGGCGCTGGCCGCCGCCTGCTCCCTCAAGTGGACCGCCCTGCCCGCGGTCGCGGTGGCGGCCGCCCTGCTGACGGCGGGTCAGGGGGAGGGCGGAGGCGTACGGGGGCCCGCAGGCCCGGGGCCCGGCCCGGGGCGGCGCGCCGCCGTACGGTGCCTCGGCGCGTGGGTGGCGGGAACGTCGGCCCTGGTGCTGCCCGCGCTGTCGGCCGCGCCCGGCCCGCTGGTCGAGCAGGTGCTGCTCTTCCCCACCGGCCGGGGCGCCGTCCCGACCCCCGCCGCCAGCCCGCTGCCCGGCCGACTGATGGCCGGCCTGGGGCCAGCCGGGCAGTGCGCCGCCGCGCTGCTGCTGCTCTGCGCCGCGGTCGCGGTCGCAGCCTCGCTGGTGGCCCACCCGCCCCGCACCCTGCCCGCCGCCACGGACCGGCTCGCGCTCGGCCTGACCGCGGCCTTCCTCCTCGCCCCCGCCGGGCGGTACGGCTACCTCGCCCTGCCGCTGCTGCTCGCCGCCTGGGGCCGCCTCGCCGCCCCGGCCCGTCCGTCCGCGGCCACCCGGGCCACCTGGGCCACCCGGGCCGACGGAGCCGCCTGGGCCGACGGAGCCGCCCGGCTCAGGCCGTCACCCGCGTGAGGCCGCGCCCGTCCCGTCCGCGCCCGTCCCGTCCGATCCCGCCGCACCGAGCCCCGAGAGGCGACCACCGTGAGCACCACCCTCATCGTCACCAACGACTTCCCGCCCCGGCAGGGCGGCATCGAGACCTTCGTCCACGCCATGGCCACCCGGGTGCCCGGCCACGACGTGGTCGTCTACACCTCTGCCGAACCGGGCGGCGCCGAGCACGACGCCCGGTTGCCGTTCCCGGTGGTCCGCGACCGCGCCCGCACCCTGCTGCCGACCCGCCGGGTCACCGACCACGCCGTGCGGCTGGTCCGCGAACACGGCTGCGACCGGGTGTGGTTCGGCGCGGCCGCCCCGCTCGCCGCGATGGCCCCGGCGCTGCGACGGGAGGGGGTGGAGCGGATCGTCGCCACCACCCACGGCCACGAGATCTGGTGGGCCCGGGTGCCCGGGGCCCGCCGCCTGCTGCGCCGGGTGGGGGAGGGCGTCGACGTGGTCACCCACCTCGGCGAGTACACCCGCGCCCGGATCGCCCCGGCACTGGGCCCGCGGGCCCGGCTCAGCCGGCTGGTGCCCGGGGTCGACCCCTCGGTCTTCCACCCCGGGCTGACGGCGGATCAGGGCCGGCTCGTCCGGGAGCGGCACGGGCTGCAGGAGCGTGCGGTGGTGCTGTGCGTGGCCCGGTTGGTGCCCCGGAAGGGGCAGGACGTACTGATCCGTGCCCTGCCGCTGATCCGGCGCGCGGTGCCGGAGGCCGCCCTGCTGATCGTCGGCCAGGGGCCGGACGAGCGGCGGCTGCGCGGGCTCGCCGCCCGGCTGCCGGAGGGTGCGGTGGTGTTCGCCGGCGGCCGCGGCCACGCCGAGACCCCCGCCTACTACGCGGCGGCGGACGTCTTCGCCCTGCCCTGCCGCACCCGCCGGGCCGGGCTGGAGGCCGAGGGGCTGGGGATCGTCTACCTGGAGGCCGCCGCGAGCGGCCTGCCGGTGGTGGCCGGGGACTCCGGCGGGGCCCCGGACGCGGTGCTCGACGGGCACACCGGCACCGTCGTCCCCGGCCGGGACGTCCCCGCCGTGGCGGAGGCCGTCATCCGGCTGCTGACCACGCCGGAGGGCGCCGCGATGGGGCGCGCGGGCCGTGCCTGGGCCGAGCGCGAGTGGACCTGGGACGGCTCCGCCGACCACCTCACCCGGCTGCTCACCCCGGTCACCACGCCTCCCGTCCGCTGACCCGGCGTCACCCGGGCGGGCCGGTCGGGTGCGGCTCTGGCGCCGGGCGGGCGGTTCTCCCTAACATGAGCACCACTCGCGTTTTGCGGGGCCGTGCCCGCACTGCGGAAGGAAGCCCATGACGGACCGTCACGACCTGCCCCCCGGTTTCCGCTGGGGCGTGGCCACCGCCGCCTACCAGATCGAGGGCGCCGTCCGGGAGGACGGCCGGGGCCCGTCGGTCTGGGACACCTTCACCGCGCGCGAGGGCACCGTCCGGGACGGCCACACCGGCGACACCGCCTGCGACCACTACCACCGCTGGCCCGAGGACGTCGGGCTGATGCGCGAGCTCGGGGTGGACTCCTACCGCTTCTCGATCGCCTGGCCGCGCGTCCGGCCCACCGGCCGCGGCCCGGTCAACGCCGCCGGCCTCGCCTTCTACGACCGGCTGGTCGACGGGCTGCTGGACGCCGGGATCGAGCCGCTGCCCACTCTCTTCCACTGGGACCTGCCGCAGGCCCTGGAGGACGAGGGGGGCTGGCTCGCCCGGGACACCGCGTACCGCTTCGCCGAGTACGCCGCCGTGGTCGCCGACCGCCTCGGCGACCGGGTCCGCAGCTGGATCACCCTCAACGAGCCCTTCGTGCACATGGTCTACGGCTACGCCCTCGGCAACCACGCGCCCGGCCGCACCCTGCTCCTCGACGCCCTCCCGGTGGCCCACCACCAACTCCTCGGCCACGGCCTGGCCGCCGCCGAACTCCGCGCCCGGGGCGGGTCGGTGCTGATCACCAACAACCTCACCCCGGTACGGCCCGCCTCCGCCTCCGCCGGGGACCTGGCGGCCGCCGACGCCTACGACACCCTGCACAACCGGCTCTTCAACGACCCCGTCCTGCTGGGCCGTTACCCCGACCTCTCGGCCTTCGGCGTCCCCGCCGACCTCGGCGGAGCCGTCCGCGACGGCGACCTCGCCCTGATCGCCGCCCCGCTCGACGGACTGGGCGTCAACTACTACAACCCCACCCTGATCACCGCCCCCACCGACCCGGGCCTCCCGTTCGCCGACGCCCCGATCGAGGGCGTCCCCCGCACCGCCTTCGGCTGGCCGGTGGTCCCCGACGGCCTGCGCGAACTCCTGGCCGGCCTGCACGAGCGCTACGGCGCCGCCCTGCCCCCGGTCACCATCACCGAGAACGGCTGCTCCTACCCCGAGAACCTCGACGACCAGGACCGCATCGCCTACCTCTCCTCGCACCTCGACGCCCTCGCTGCCGCCGTCGCCCAAGGCGTCGACGTCCGCGGCTACTTCACCTGGTCCCTGCTCGACAACTTCGAGTGGGCCGAGGGCTACCACCAGCGCTTCGGCCTGGTGCACGTCGACTTCGAGACGCAGAAGCGCACCCCCCGCGCCTCCTTCACCTGGTACCGCGACCTGATCGCGGCGCACCGCTAGGCGGCTCCGGTCGGCGCGGGACGCGGGCCACCGACCTCGCCCCGTGCCGACCGGGAGTGCGTCGACCCTGTGGCCGGGCGGGTTCGCCGTGTCGGTCGGACAGCCGGCGCATGGGAAGATCGGTTCCCCGACGGCGTCCCTACCGGAGCGGTCGGCAGAGCCGTCCGAACCGTGATCGAGGAGCAGCTGTGACCGAGCAGCCCGGCCCGCAGCAGCGCATCGCCGACACCATCCGCCCGGCCATGCTCGACGGCCTGCAGGATGCCCAGTTGATCGGCAGCCGGGGCACCGAGCTCATCAACCAGTGGGCCGACTGGATCGCCGCAGTCGTCGCCGGCCAGGTCCTGCAGCCGATCACGGCCGAACGCGACGCCTTCGCGGACCGGGTGGACACCCTCTCCCAGGTCGCCAGGCGCAACCTGGACGGATACAAGGAAGCGACCCGAGACGTGCAGCGACTCGAGGCCCGTGTCGCCGAGCTGGAAGCGGAGCTGGTGCGGCTGCGCGCACCCGGAGCCGTGGTCCCCGACCCGGAGGCGGAACCCGACGCGGGACCGGCAGTCGACACGCCTGCCGAGTCCCTGCGGGACCGGCTCCGTGCCAAGTACCCCGCGACGGCGGAGGCTCTGGACCGCCGGGATGCCGAGGCGGATCGGAACCGGAACGCCGAGGGTCTCCCGAACGACCCGAACGGCCCGAACGACCCGCCGCACCCGTTGAGCTGACCAGGACACGGTGAGCCCGTGGTGCGGTGACCTCCGGGCTGCCCGGGAGTGCGGCGCGGGGGCGCGGGGGTACGGGGGCAGCCCGCCGGGTCACGCCGGGGCGGCCCGGCTCAGCCGGTGTGCTCGCCGGTCCGGCGGGCGGTGTCGTGGGCGGCCAGGGCGGCGCGCAGGGTCAGTTGGTCGGCACCCCGGGCGGCGTCCAGGCCGGTGAGTTCGGCGGCCCGGCGCAGGCGGTAGTCGACGGTGTTGGGGTGGACCAGGAGGTGGGCGGCGGTCCGGCGCCGGTCGAGGCCGTGGGCGAGGTAGCCGCGCAGGGTGTCGAGCAGGTCGGGGCGGTGGTCGAGCGGGGCGAGCAGTGCGGCGAGCCGGTCCCTGGCCGGGCTCGGGCGGCTCAGCTGGTACTCCAGCAGCACGTCGTCCAGGAGGTACAGTCCGGGGCCCCGGCCGGCGGAACGCGCCACCTCCCGGACCTCGCACACCAGTTGGGCCGCCGCCGCGACGCCCTCGGGTGCGGCGGTGGCCGCCGCCACCACCACCTCGGCGCCGCACCGCAGGCCGAGCTGATCGACCAGCTCGGCGAGCCTGTCCCGGTCCGCGCCGCCGAGGCCGGTGGGCGGGGTGTCGGAGGGGATCAGCACCAGGCCACTGTCCCCGGAGAGTCCGGACAGCAGGTCGCCGTCGGTGCGGCGCTGGAGTTCGTTGCGCAGCCGCCGGAGTTTGCGGCGGCCGGCGACGGCGTGGTTGACGCCGGGCAGCAGCTCGTCGGGGTGCGGCCCCACGGCGATGCCCAGGACCAGGTAGCCGGGCGGCAGTTGGAGGCCGGCCCGGTCGGCCGCGGCCTGCGGGTCGCCGCCCTCCAGCAGTCTGGACAGCAGCTCCTGCCGGGCGACCTGCTCGTCGCCCAGCGCGGCCTGCCGCTCCTGGACGTACCCGGCCGCGACCGCGCAGCTCACCAGCCGCAGGTAGCCGAGCAGCCGGTGCTGGACCAGCAGGACGTCCGGCAGGTCCTCCGGCCCGGCGGCCGCGAGCACCCGGGCCGCGCACTCCTGGGCGCCGAAGTGGTAGGCCCCGACGACGGCCTCCAGCGGCACGCCCTCGTCCGCGCGCCGGGCCGACGACTCGCTGATCCGGGCGAGTTCGGCCTCGCCGGGCAGTTCGCCGGTGCGCAGCGTCTCGGTGAAGGCCCGGATGCCGCGGTCCACCTCGCGGGTGATCTCGCCGCGCAACTGCTCGGAGGGGAGTTCCCCGTAGGCGGGCAGCTGCTCGACCAGACGGGCCATCACCGCCGGGGCCAGCACCGCGGCGGCGGCCCTGAGCCGTTCGTGGACGGGGGTGCCGCCGAGCTGGGGCACCGACTCCGGTGCCGTCGGACTGGACGCGGTCACAATCCACCTCGCGAATCTCTGGTGTACGGCCTGGGGACACCCCGCCGTACCGCAGCCATCATGTTCTCCGGGACATCACTTACCCGTTGGTAACACGCTCGCCGGTGCACCACCCGACGTGTGCGGACCCCGACCGCGCCGTCCACCGGACCCTCACACCCACCCACCCCACGGGGGACCTTCATGCGCAAGAACACCTCCCGGCTGCTCGCCGTCGCCGTCACCGCCGCCCTGGCCGCAACGCCCCTGGCCGCGAGCGCGGTTCCGGCCGCGGCGACCACGTCCTCGGCCGCCACCGACTCCTTCTACACCTACGACGGCAGCGCGCCGCTGGCCTCGTTCGAGCCCGGCACGGTCCTGAAGACCCGGACCCTGCCCTACCACATCGTGGGGCTGCCCACGCCGGTGACGGCGATCCAACTGCTCTACCGCACCACCGACGCCCAGGGCCGCCCGGCCGCCAACGTCACCACCGTGGTGCGCAGCCTGACCGGCGACAGCAGCAAGGCCGTCTCCTACCAGTCCTTCTACGACTCGCTCGACCCGCAGGACAGCCCGTCCCGTGCCGTCGCGGGCGACCTGAGCCTCGGCGGGCTGATCCCGAACGCCGAATCGCTCTTCCTGATCCCGGCCCTGACGCAGGGTTACAACATCGTCATCCCCGACACCGAGGGGCAGAGCGCCGACTTCGCGGCCGGCCCGGAGTACGGGACCAACACCCTGGACTCGATCCGCGCCGCCGTCAGGTCCGGGGCCACCGGCATGAACGCCGACACCCGCTTCGGTCTGCTGGGCTACTCCGGCGGCGCCATCGCCACCAACTGGGCGGCCGCGCTCGCGCCGTCCTACGCGCCGGACGTCAACGCCAGGCTGGTCGGCTTCACCGAGGGCGGCCTGATGGTCGCCCCGGCGCACAACCTCAAGTACGTCGACGGCTCGCTGGCCTGGAGCGGCGTCATCCCGATGGCGGTGATCGGGGTCTCCCGCTCCTTCGGCATCGACCTCAAGCCCTACCTGAGCGACTACGGCCTCTCGGTCTACCGGCAGTTGGAGCAGGGCTCGATCATCGACGCCGTCGGCCACTACCCGGGGCTGACCTGGAAGAAGATGGCCAAGCCGCAGTACGCCGACCCCAACTCGGTGCCCGCCTTCGTCGACGCGGTCAACCGGAACAACCTCGGCTCGGCCCCCACCCCGACCGTCCCCGGCCAGATCGCCCAGGGCAACGGCGGCGTCCTGGAAGGCACCTTCGCCAACCCCGCCGGCATCGGGACCGGCGACGGCGTCATGGTCGCCGGGGACGTCCGGGCGCTCGCCCGCCAGTACTGCGCCACCGGCAACGGCCGGATCACCTACCAGCAGTACGACCTCCTCAGCCACCTCGGCGCCGCCGTCGCCTGGGCCCCCTCCGCCTTCGTCTGGCTGAACGACCGCTTCGCAGGCCGCCCCGCCCCCACCGACTGCGGCCACATCCCGGCCGGCAACGACCTCACCCCGGAGCGGCCCACGGCCTCCTGATGGGACGTCACCCGGCCGAGGAGCCGCTCGGGAAACCGGCCGAGGAGCCGCCCGGGGCGTCGTCCGCGGTGGCCACCAGCCGGTGCAGCAGCCCGACCACCTCGTCCCGGTGCGAGGCGAAGGCCCCGTGGTCGCTGGGCCAGGTGACGGTGCGGGTCGCGCGGGCGGCGAACCGGCGCTGCAGCTCCGGGTGCATGACGCGGTCCTCGGAGCAGACCACGTAGGTGCTCGGCCGCTCGCGCCAGGCGGTGGCGGTCGTCGGCTGGAGACCGGCCGCCATCACCTGGGGCACCAGCCGGGCGGTGTGGCGGGCCCGGTCCGCCTCGTCGAGCCGGGCGTGGAACAGGGCGCCCGCCGCCTCCGGGTCGATGGTCGTGGTGCCGGCGCGGTCGCCGACCATGGCGGCCGCCAGGTCGGTGGGCGGCGCGGAGGCGAGCAGCCCGAGGGCGGTCTCGCCGTGGTCGGGCATCATCGCCGCGAGGTACACCAGGTGCCCGACCCGGTGCGGGGCGAGGCCGGTGATGACGGCCCCGCCGTAGGAGTGCCCGCACACGACGGCGGGGCCGCCCCCGGGCAGCCGGTCCAGGGCGGCCTCGGCCGCGGCGATGTCGGCCGCCAGCGAGCCGCGGTGCAGCTCGGCGACGGCCACCGCGACACCGCGGGCCCGCAGTCCGGCCGCGACGCCGTCCCAGGCGTGCCCGGTGTGCCAGGCACCGTGCACCAGCAGCACGCCCCGGGACGGCTCGGCGGAGGAGGGAAGGGTCATGGCGGGCCTCTCGGTGGTCATCGGTCACGGAACGGAGGACCCCACCACGAGTGGTACGGCCGTCCGGTCATGAGAGTCACCGGCCCACCGAAAGGATTCGCGCCGCCCCGGTACTGCCCCGCGGGCTCGATCACCAGCTGCTCGCCCCGCCCGGCCGCACCGACTGCTCCGGCCCTGGAGCCGCCCATGAGCGCAGGGCTGACGGTCCGTCGCCCTCCCGCCGGTTCACGGAACCCCGTGCACAGCGACCGAGCGGGCCACTGCGGCCAGGTGGTGCGAGGTCCCCCAGGCCCGCCATTCGCGCGAGCCGCCCGGGCGGGTGGTGAGCCCGCTGGCGCGGTGCTGGATCTGGGCGTCGCCCCAGGGCAACTCGACGCCGTGGTGGGGGTCCCAGTGCCGGGAGTCGGTGAGCTGACGGCAGAGCCGGAGGGCGTCGTTCGCGGCCCGGCTCGCGGCGCGGACCACGTACCAGTCGGTGCCTGCGGTGTAGCGGAGGTTCGGGCGACCGCGCCAACCGTGGTTCGGCGGTTGAGGGTGGACGATGCCGTAGTCGCCGAAGTCGGGGACCGGGGAGCGGAGCCCGCGGTGGACGACCGCCCGCCACAGGTCCGCCTCGTGGCGGTGGACCGCGGCGATCAGGTGGGGCTCGATCGCCCCCAGCGAGGCCGGGAAGCTGCCGCCGACGAGCGCGATGTGACGCCAGGGCATCGCCCGGGTCCAGTCCAGCACACCGAGCACACGGCCGACCAGCCGGGCGGCGGCCTGCGGGGAGGGCAGGAAGCCCGCGTCGAGGACCAGGTCGACGTTCTCGGGCGTCAACTCCACGGCGTCGAGCGCGTCGTGGACGGTGGTGGTCAACTCGACCGGAGAGGAAGGAAGTTCGTGCAGGTCGATGCGCAGGCAGCCACCCTGCCCGTGGGCCAGCTGTACCTGTCTGACCTCCTCGAAGGAGCCGGCCGGATCGCCGGTCCGGAAGGCCGGGATCAGCCGGTGGAGCCACTGCCCCAGGTACTCGCCGATCCAGCCCATGGCGTGTCCGGAGAACCCGGTGCCGACCCTGCCGTGCTGCCACAGCCGCCCGCAGTCGACGGTGACGACGAGGTCCTTGGGCAGGTCCTCACCCAGCTGACGGGCGAACAGCTGCACGGTGTCGGCCAGTCGGGCCTCCGGAACGACCTCGAGCACCGGCCGGATGCTGCGCTGTACCTCGGGATCGATGTGACGCAGCGCCAGCAGCTCGCCTGCCTTGCCGCGCAGGATCGGTACGTACTTCATCGGCTTCCCCCCGCCCGCAGGGCCGGCCCGGCCCACCGAGTGACACCGTCGTACGCAGTGTGCGACGGACCCCCGGGCCGCGCCAGGGTGCGATCCGGATTTCGCCCCGGACGAGGACCCGGCTGCTGATGAGTCCGTGGCCGCGAACGGCTCGGTTGTCACTCAGCGGGCGCGGCGTGCGGTATCGGGGTCTGGCAGTTGGGCGGGGGCGGTGGCGCCCCCGCCCGCTCAGCCGATCAGTCGCGGACCTTGTGAACGTGGACGAGGTGGCGCCGTCCGTTCTCCTCGTACTCGACGGAGTCACCGGACGAGCGGCTGGTGAGAGCTCTACCCAAGGCGGTGAACGGGCTGAGATGGACGGTCTCTTCGTCGAAGGTCCGTCCTGAGGTGATCTCGTACTCCATGGCCTCGTCGTCGCCGTCGAACTGCAAGGTGACCAGGCGTCCTGGACTGACGATGCCGACTGCGGCCGAGCGGTCGCCGGTGAGGTAGGCCCTCAGGACGGTGGCGCGGGCTTCCAGATCGGACCGCTGTTCCCGGTCCCGTCGGGACTGATCCGCCCGGGTACGGGGCCCGGAGCGGTGGTCGGTCGACGTCGGCTCGGCCAGTGCAGCGCGGATCTGGGTCAGTTCGTGTGTGATCCGCTGCCGGGCAGGTCCCGACAACTCCTCCTCGTCGGGACGAGAGAGCGGGGCAACTGTCCGACCGGAGGATGCAGTTGCCTCGGGAACTGCTGACGGGAGAACGGGCTCGGGCCTTTGCACGGGTTGTTCGTCGACGGCCTGGAAGACCTTGTCCGGTGATGCCGGGAGGCCCACCTCGCGCTCGACGGCCGCCCTGAGTCGGGCCTCAGCACCCGGTCGGTTGCGGTACCAGTCCGTGCCCCAGATCCGGTGGAGTCTCCAGCCCAGCCCGGAGAGGACCGACTCCCGGAGGCGGTCACGGTCCCTGGCCACCTTCGAGGAGTGGTACATCGCACCGTCGCACTCGATGCCCAGGGCGTACCGTCCCGGTCTCCGGGGATCGCGTATGCCCAGGTCGATCCGGTACCCGGCGACGCCGACCTGTGGACGTACGGAGTAGCCCCAGCTCCGCAGCACGTCCAGGACCGATTCCTCGAACGGGCTCTCTGCGTCGTCGTCGTCCGTTTCGCGTTCTTGGGCAAGGACGGCCGGACCGTGCTTGGCGTACTTCAGGTAACGCGCGAAGTAGCGGGAACTGTCACTGCCGGACTCGGGGAGCTCGTCGGGATCGAACGAGGCGACGACCTCGACCCGGTAGCGGGCTCGGGTCACCGCGACGTTGAGCCGGCGCCAACCTCCCGCCTGGATCATCGGGCCGAACCTCCGCGAGATTTTGCCGCGCTCGTCCGGGCCGTAGCCGACCGACATGATGATGACATCGCGTTCGTCACCTTGGACCGTTTCGAGGTTCTTGATGAAGAAGCCGTCCAGACGGTCCTCGGAGAACTGGTCATCGAGATCGGGCCGACCACGCCTCGCGTTGTCCACGGCCTCCCGGATCGCGTCCGCCTGCGCCTGGGAGAGGGCGATCACGCCGAGCGACCGGCCTGGGCGGGTGTCGAAGTGCTTGATCACCAACTGAGCGACCTGCCGGGCCTCCAGCGGATTGTTCCGCGGGCCGGTTGCGCCACCGTGGTACCGCCCGTCCACGGCCCGCACGAAGGCCACGCCCACGTCGGGGCTGTCTGCCAGTGCGCCCGGGAAGGTCGTCATCGACCGGTCGTAGAATTCGTGGTTGCTGAACGCGATCAGGTGCTCGTGCCGACTGCGGTAGTGCCAACGCAACGTCAGGTTCTTGAGCATCCCGCTTCCCTTGGCCAGGGTGAGCAGTGACTCGTAACTGGTCGGCTTGTCGTCCGCGTCGCCGGGCGCCGCGTCGTCCTCCTCATCATCCTCGCCCGCGCTGAAGAAGGCGGTCGGGGGGAGCTGCTTCTCGTCACCCGCGACGATCAGGGAGCGGCCGCGGTAGACACAGTTGATGGCGTCCTGCGGCAGGACCTGGGAGGCCTCGTCGAAGATGACGACATCGAACATGAAGTCGGGCGGGAGCAGCCGGCTGACCATCAGCGGGCTCATCATGAAGCACGGCTTGAGGAGTCGGACGGCGCTGTCGGCTTCACTGAGCAGGGTGCGGACCGGCTTGTGGCGGCTCCTCTTGCGTCCCTCGGTGTTCAGCAGTCTGGTGCCTTTGTCCCGGAGCGCACCGGGGCGGCGGCTCTCGCAGGCACGTGCCACCTGAACCCGCGCACCCTCGAGCAGGAGCTGGTCGACCTTCCGGAACTCCGTCACCCGGTCGTCACGGTCTTGGGACCGGGTCCACAGCAACCGGCTGTCGTTCTCGATGATGCGGTCCGCCCAGGAACGGAGAACCGCCTTCTCGACCACGGAAGGGAAGCTGTCCTGCTCCACCTGCACCTTGACGGCTCGTCCGACCAGATCGCCGAGGTGGTGACCGTCGAGGACCCGACGTCCGCGCAGGTACGCCGCCCATTCGTCCGGCCCACCGCGATCGGAGCCGAGCTGGGCGAGCAGGCTTTCGGCGGACGCCAAGTCCTGTTCCAACACGGCTCGGAGCTGCCCTGCCCGTTCGGTCGTGAAGAGCCCGGTCAGCTGGGTGGTCGCACTTGACCAGCCCTCGACGGCCTCTTCCAAGTCGGTGTCCCGCCGTGCTCCGTGGAGCGAGTGCAGGCTCTCGGCGGGGAAGACCTGATGACCGATGAGGCCGCAGGCCGTGCGCATGTCGGCCACCCAGGCGAGGGCCACCCGGAGTGCATCGCGGTCGGTGTCGCGTCCTCGGTACAGCTCGCCGAGCAGTTGCCGGTCCTGATCGGCAGGCGTGCTGAAGTTCTCGTCGGCCACCACGGCCTCCGTGACGAGGACGAGGGCGTCCAGCGCCTTTCGGAGCGTCCAGTCAGCGCGTCCGGACGCCTCTTCGATGGCGTGCAGCACGTCCCGTGCAGCGTAGAGCAGCGGCAGCTGGCCACGGCTCCACTGCGCGGCCTCGGTGATCGGTTCATCCTCCAGGGTGTACGGAGCGCCGATGGCGGGGGGAGTGACCAGAGCTTGCCGCCACGCGGTGAGGATCTCCGCCGCCTGCGCGGCAGCAGTGCGTGCGGCGTCGCGAGGAGTGCCGCCGTGTGCCAGTTCTCCACGCAGCGCCTCGGGATCCGTCACCTGCGGTGCGAGGTCCAGGATTCTGCTCGCCTGATCGAGCAGGTCGGCGGCGGAGTCGAAGTCGGTTTCCTCGGACAGCCACAGGTGAGCGAGTGCCGGGCCTTCGCGTCTGGCCATTTGAGCCAGAGTCCGGTGGGCCCTCTGCCAGGCGACTGCGTCCGGAAGTGCGGCGATCACGGTCCTGGAGCATTTGCCCTCACCGGGGAGCAGGGTGCGGACGAGACGACTGTCGACACGGCGGGCGGAGGAGAACCGACCGGGCAAGGTCTGGTGAACGGTGGCGAATCGCTGTGCGACCTCCTCCAACGCCTCTTCGGCCAACACGGCTTCGGTGAACACCTGTTGGGCCTTGGACCTGGTGGTTCGAAGCTCGGCGACAGCGTCGGACAGCCGGGGGAGGGCACTCCGGGCAGCGGTGAGACCATCCGCGGTGAGCCAGCGGGCGGGTGGCTTGTCCTCCGGCGGCAGTGCGGAGAACTCGGCCAACCGGGATATCCGGAGAGCATCCCTGCAGGTGGCGGGAGCCGGAACCCCGTACATCCGGGCGGCTCCGGTGGCGAGCTTCCCGGCGCGATCCAGGGCGTCGGCATCGGCTGACAGTTGAGTGATGAGCGCTTTCGCCTGGTCCACTGTCAGGGAGTCGAGCTCCAGCACGGGAGGCAGGGAGGCCGAGGCTGCGGACCAGTCGGTCGCCGCCGCCAGGGCACTTGTCTCCGCAAGTGCGCTCCAGCGTAGGCCGAGCACGGTCACCACGTTCTGCTCGGCGACGGCAGCACGGTTGTGCCTTGCGATGAACGAGCCGATTCTGGAGCCCAGTTCGGAGTGGTCCAGGCCCAGCCAAGCGACCGGAAGTGCAGGACGCTGCTCACCGGTGCGCAGCACCTCGGCGAGCCGAGCAGCGTCATGGAGACCCTCCCAGCCCATCGCGTCCACCAGCTCCGAGTACGGCTCGAGGGTCCGACGGATGTTGTCGAGTTCCTCCAGAGCCCTGTCCAGCGCCTCGAGTTCGCCACGGGCTCCGGTCAGCTCTCGCCAGAGGAAGGCATCGCCTTCAAGCGCCGGGCGCCAAGCGCGGGCGATCCAGCCGGCTGCCTCGGTGATCTGGTGCAGCAGCTCCTCGGTCAGGTCGCCGGCGACGAAGGCCGGGCCCGGCCGGAGGGAGTAGACGTGTTCCAGGAGGGAAATGCTGCCCAGGACCGTGTGGAGGGACCTGCCCAGACCGGCCCGGGGCTCGTTCATGGCCGCGGCGTAGCCCGACAGCTCCTCACGGAGGCCCTTTGCCGTGGAGCGCTCGTTGGTGCCGGCCCTGGGGAACGAGCGCGGTGGGGCATCGAGCGCCCTTCCGAGCTCCTGCGCGACCTGCTTCCGGCCCATGGTGTTGCTGTGCAGAGCGAGGACGTAGTCGTCGAGGCCGACGTCCTTGAGCCGATTGCGCACGACGTCCAGGGCTGCCGCTTTCTCGCTGACGAACAGGACGGTTCGGCCCTGGTCGAGCAGACCGGCGATGATGTTGGTGATCGTCTGGCTCTTGCCGGTGCCGGGAGGCCCGTCCATGACGAAGCTCCGGCCCTCGATGGCTGCGGCCACGCACTGGCGTTGCGAAGAGTCGGAGTCCAGGACGAGCGGAGCCTGCTCGGGCGGCTGAAGCTGGTCGATCCGGTCGAGCGGTAGCGGTTCGAAGTCGAAGGTACCGGCAGCCAGGTTCGAAGCCCCGCCCAGACCGACGGCTCGGACCAGATGACTCTTCAGAATGCGGGCCCGGTTGTCCTTGAGATCGCGGTACATCGCCTCTTTGCTGGAATTGAAGGCATCGAGTACCACCCGGTCGTGGACTGCCCAGCCCTTACGCTGCGAGGCCTTCAGACGGGCTTGGTCGAGCAGCGCGGGAACATCGGAGAGGTCGACCTGCTCAGGGCTCGGCCAGTCGAGCCCGAGTTCCTCCATCTTGATGGCGAGGGCGGGATTGAAGACCACCTCCTCGTCGGTGTTGAGCTCCAGCAGGTAGGAGTCGCCCTTCCACCGGCGGAGTGTCACCGGCGCCAGGATCAGCGGAGACCTGACGCTCTCAGCCGATGGAGCCGGATGCCACTCCAGGAAGCCGATGCCGAGGTGCAGCACCCACAGGCCGTAGTCGTTGAACTTCTCCTTCGCCACCGTTGCCAGCCTTCGGAGGTGACGGTCCTGTTCTGCCTGGGTGGCCTTCGAGGTGACGAGCGAAAGGCGTTGGGAGTTTCGCCCGGTACCACTGCGAGACACCGGGGTGTCGATCGGCCGACTGCCGACGAGTGTCCCCACAGGCAGCGGCGACGGTTTGTCGAGCTGCACGGGCAGCAGTGACGGGGCGTCACCGGAATCGGCCGCCGATTCCCGTACCTGGGCGAAAACGCACCCCGCAGAGAGACTGCCGAGGATTGCGGACAGGCCGGGAGCCGTTATGTCCATGCCGGCCTGGGTCTTGGTACGGCGGTAACTCACCAGCCGGTTGCGGAAACCGAGATCGATGAGGGCCTTCTGCCAGTGATCGAGCAGTGCCTCCAACGGGTCGGCACCGCGTCGGTTACCGGGGCGTCGGTCTTCCAAACCGGACAACTCCGTTCCTTCATCCACGGGAAGCGCGAGGCGCGCTGCACGAGCCTAGTGCGGTCGTGTGTGGCCGACGGCGTTCGTGTCCGATCCGAAACCTGACGCTCCGTTAGGCGCGACGGAGCGTCAGGACGGGGCGATTCAGTGCGTCCGCAGCAGGGCGTCCAGGAAGGGGTTGCCGAAGACGCGGTGGGGGTCGAGGCGGTCGAGGGTGGTGACGGCTTCGTCCCAGCCGGGGGTGCCGGGGGAGCGGAGGGAGGCGGGGACGGTGGTGGTGAGGAGGGTGGGGTCGGCCCAGGCGGCGGTGTCGGTGTAGGCCCAGCCCTTGGACCACTCGACGCGGAGGCCGGCGCGGGTGCCGTCGAAGAGGGTGAGCAGGGCCTGTTCGAGGTCGCGGCAGAAGCGGTGGAGGCCGGGGGTGCCGGGGAGGGTGAGGATGTCGAGCCAGAGGGCGGTGTCCCGGTCGGGGTGGGCGGGGTCGGGGCGCAGGGCCGAGAGCAGGGCGGGGCGGGCGCCGGGGATGCCGGTGGCGGCGGGGTCGTCGAGGCCGGTGACGCGGATCTCGACGGCGCCGTTGACGGGGTACTCGCCGCGCTGTCGGTACTCCGTCAGCAGGCGTTCGTAGGTGGTGGTGAAGGCGTTGACCGCCCACTGGAGGTCGGCCCGGCGCAGGTGGACCGCGTAGCCGTTGGCGGTGACCCGCAGCGTGGTCGGCCGGACGTACTGCAGGAGGGTCCGGGAGGGGCCCCAGAGGTCGGAGCGCAGGCCGTCGGCGAGCAGGTGGGTGAGCAGGTCGCCGGTGAGCAGGGAGCGCAGCAGGCCGCTGGAGAGCAGGACGTCGGTCAGGTCCCCGGTGAGCCCGATCTTGGTGATGAGGTACTGGAGCTGGCCGAAGACCGGTGCCAACTCCGGTGTGCCGGAGACCAGTTGGCCGGCCAGTTCGGCGACCGGCTTCGGGATGTTGTCCGAGAAGGGGTAGTTGTACGGCTCGGTGACCGAGCGGGCGGCGAACGGCCGGCCGGGGGTGACCCGCCAGGTCTTGAGCCAGGGGTACGCGGTGAAGGCGTACCAGATCGCCTCGGCCCGGCCGTCCCGGTCGACGAAGGAGGCGAAGGTCCGGGCGCCCGTCGTGCCCGGGGCGGCGAAGAGCTCGGAGGCCGGGACGTCGACCCGGCTGACGCAGCGCAGCGGCCGGTCGGCGCCGACCCGGAGCACCGCCTCGGTGAGGAAGGCCCGGCCGAGCTGGACCAGCAGCGCGCCGGCCTCCGCCTCGGTGCGGTCGAACTCGCGCAGCACGTACCGGCCCGAGGACTCCTCCCAGACCACGGCGGTGAGCGAGACCACCTGGTTGGAGAGCGAGCCGTAGCCGTGGCCGGCGGGCGGGGTCTCGCCGGCGGCCGGGACGGCGGTGCCGTGGCCGCCGATGGCGAGCACGCCGCCGACGGTGAGGTCGCCGGGGGCGGGGCAGGCGGTGACGCCGAGGCCCTGCTCGGCGAGGCGGGCCAGCAGGTCCTCCATCGCGGCGCCGGTCTGCACCCGGACGGTCGGGGCGCCCGCGACCTGGGTGCCGGTCAGGGTGATCGCGGTGAGGTGGCGGGTGGTGTCGAGCAGCAGGACGCGGGCCGAGGACGGGGTGCCCGGGGCGACGGTGAGCGGGGCCCAGCCGTGCCGGTGGCCCTGCGGCCGAAGCCGCCAGCCGTTGGCGCGGGCCCAGTCGGCGAGCTCGGCGACCTGCTGGGGGGTGGCGGGTTCGCAGACCCAGAGCGGGTCGGTGCGGACCTCCCCGGCCCAGTTCTCGAACACCCGCTGGTACGGGACCAGCCCGCCGGGGAGGCCGGTGGGGGCCGTGCCGACGGCTCGCGCGCTGTCCGGCCCGACGGTGCCGCGCAGCAGCCAGGCCGCCCCGGCCGTGCCGAGGGCCGCGGCGAGCGTCTGACGGCGCGTCAGTCCGTGCTTCCCGTGCTGTTGTTGCCCTGCTCGTTGGTCTGTCACGCGGCGACGCTACCAATGTGGATCACCCGGCGGGCCGGTTTCGGCCCCCGGTGGGGCGGTTCCGGACGAGGTGGGGGGAGGTTGGTCACGGCGCCGCCACGACTTGATATGGTTCCTCGCGAATCATCCAGAGGGGTGGAGGGACCGGCCCTACGAAGCCCCGGCAACTCCCCGTTCGACCCGGCGTCCGAAGTACGCGCCGTGCCGTGCGGGAGCAGTGCCAACTCCGGCCTGTCGCCACTGTGGCGCGGGAAAGATGAGGAGACACGGTGCTCTCTGTGCTGTCCTTCGCCCGGGCGCTTCCCGCCCCGGCGCTTTCGCGTACCCGTTTCGTGTCCGGCGCAGGCATTCGGCCCACTTCTGCGGCCTTCCCTCGCTGACCACCCCCGGCTCCCCGCACGGAGCCCCCGCGGGCGGACCCACCCGCCGTCCGCGGATCTGAGACGGAGTACACCCATGGAAACCATCAGCGGCGTCGGCGTCCTCGACAAGGTCACCTCGATCCTCGGCACCCTGGAGGCCGGCCCGACCACCCTGGCCGGGCTGGTCGCCGCCACCGGCCTGGCCCGGCCGACCGCGCACCGGCTGGCCGTCGCGCTGGAGCAGCACCGGCTGGTCGCGCGCGACATCGAGGGCCGGTTCACCCTCGGCGCCCGGATCGGCGAACTGTCGGCGGCGGCCGGTGAGGACCGCCTGCTGGCGGCGGCCGGGCCGGTGCTGGCACAGCTGCGCGACGTCACCGGGGAGAGCGCCCAGCTCTACCGGCGCCAGGGCGAGATGCGGATCTGCGTGGCCGCCGCCGAACGGCTCTCCGGCCTGCGCGACACCGTCCCGGTCGGGGTCACCCTCCCGATGCGGGTCGGGGCCGCGGCCCAGATCCTGCTGGCCTGGGAGGAGCCGGAGCGGCTGCACCGGGGCCTCCAGGGCGCCAGCTTCACCGCCACCGCGCTGAGCGGGGTGCGGCGGCGCGGCTGGGCGCAGGCCGTCGGGGAGCGCGAGCTCGGGGTCGCCTCGGTCTCCGCGCCGGTGCGCGGCCCGTCCAACCGGGTGGTGGCGGCCGTCACCGTCTCCGGCCCGATCGAGCGGCTCAGCCGCCACCCGGGTGCCCGGCTGGCGCAGGCCGTGGTGGAGGCGGCCGACCGTCTGACGGAGGCCGTCCGGCAGGCCTGAGCAGTGACCCCGGCCTTGAGCAGTGCCCCCCGCCCTGGGCAGTGACCCTCGTCCCGGGCAGTGATCTGCGGGGTCGTCAAGGCGATCGGACGGACTGTCAGCGGACTTCCAGGTTCGGGTCGGGAGTCTTGTGCGGGGTCGGGACGCTGCTGATACTTCCGGTCAGCGCCTGTCAGGAGCAGATCAGCCGTGGCCGTTCACCGAACGGCCGCGGACGTCTGCGTGCGGCCTGACTGCGCCTCACGGCCCCCCAACCCTCAGGGGCCTCTCACTCCCAGGAGGAGAATCAGTGAGGATCGAGCGCACCACCCCCCACGGCCGTACCGGCGGTCTCCGTACCCGGATGCTCACCGCGGCCGTCGCCCTGCTGTCCGCCGCGGCCGCCACCGCGGCCGCCGTGCCGGCCGCGGCCGCGTCGCCCGTCCAGTCCTTCGGCCCGGCCAGGCTCGCCGCGGTGGGCGAGGCCGTGCTCGGCGCCGATGTCGGCGGCACCGCCTGGTACGTCGACGCGGCGGCCGACCGCGTGGTCGTGACGGCCGACAGCACCGTCTCCCCGGCCGCCCTGGCCAGGATCAGGAAGGCCGCGGGCACCGACGGCGGATCGCTCAGGATCGAGCGCGCCCCCGGCGTCTTCAAGCCCCTGCTCGCGGCCGGGGATGCCATCTACGGCGCGGGGTACCGCTGTTCGCTCGGCTTCAACGTGGTGAGCGGCGGCAGCTACTACTTCCTGACGGCCGGTCACTGCGGGAACGTGGTGAAGACCTGGTACACCAGCTCCGCGCAGAGCACCCTGATCGGGGCCACGGCCAACTCCAGCTTCCCGGGCAACGACTACGCGCTGGTCCGCTACGACAACGGCTCGCTGAGCCACTCCGGCGGGTTCTCCTCCGCGCCGAACGCCTACGTCGGCGAGTCGGTCAAGCGCACCGGTTCGACCACCGGCACCCACGGCGGCACCGTCACCGGGCTGAACGCCACCGTGCACTACTCCGGCGGCGGCACCGTCAAGGGGATGATCCAGACCAACGTCTGCGCCGAGCCCGGCGACTCGGGTGGCCCGCTGTACGACGGGACCAAGGCGCTCGGCATCACCTCGGGCGGCAGCGGCGACTGCCGCACCGGCGGCACGACCTTCTTCCAGCCGGTGAACGAGGCGCTCGCGAAGTACGGGGTCAACGTCTACTGACGGTCCCCGATCCGGCGGGCCGGGGGCGCGTGCCCCCGGCCTGCTCGGCCGTACCCGAGCCCGTTCAGTTGCCCACGGGCCCGCTCAGCCGCCCGCGGCGCCGCGCACCCGGCGGGCCCGGAGGTACTCGCGCGCCAGCAGGCGGAGCGCGGCGCCCTTCGGCGGTCCGGCCGGGCGGCGGAGCAGGGCCGGGAGGTCGGCCCGGGCGGCGCGGGAGGTCAGAGCATCCAGGGCGACCATGCAGCGGACCATCGGCCGGTGCGCGGGCGGGGCGAGGCCGATCACGGCGCGGCCCTCGGCGAGGGTGCGGTCGGCGTGGTCGAGCTGGGCGGTGAGCAGGGCCCGGACGGCGGGCCGGTCGGCGCCCCGTTCGAGGTCGGCGCGGGTGACGCCGTGCTGGTCCAGGGCCTCCTGGGGGATCGTCAGGCGGCCGTCGGCCAGGTCCTCGGCGAGGTCGGCGAGGAAGTCGATCCGCTGGGCGGCGTCCAGGTAGGTGCGGCAGGCGGCCCGGTAGGCGTCCTGGTCCCCGGACGGGCCGAGCAGGGTGGCGACGACCATGAAGGCGGGCAGTGCGTAGGTGTCCAGGTAGACCTGGTAGTCGGCCTCGGTGGCGAAGCCGGGGAAGTCGAGGTCGGCGAGCGCCCCGGCCAGGTGCTCGGGCACCAGGGCGCGCAGGGCCGGGTGGGCCCGGACGGTGTGCAGGAACGGGCGCAGCTCGGTCCGGTCGGTCTCCCCGGTGGCGAGGGCCTGCTCGACCTCGCCCTCCCACTGCGCGTACGCCGCCCGCCGGCCCTCGGGCGGTCCGCTGTCGAGCAGGGTGTCGGTGCGGTTCATGTAGGCGGTGGCGGCGATCACGTGCGGCACCAGCCGTGCGGGCAGCAGGAGTTGGGCGGCCAGCGCGGCCTCGCGCCGGTACCGCGTCACCTGCTGCCGCTGCCGGGTGTAGTCGTCCCGCAGCAGGGGGTCGGTGATCCCGGCCGCGTCCAACGCCCTCGTCCAGCCACTCACCCGGGCCCGTCCTCTCCTTGATCGTCTCCGGTGCACCCTAGCCGGGCCCCGGGAGGGTCGGCCGAGGCAGGGTGAGGTCCGGGTTGTCAATGAGGTTCAGTCTTTCGAGTGGTGATCATTCCGTCTGACGCACCGGTACCGTCCTCGTGTTCGATGCTGGGCGCCGATTCGTCGATCAACTCTCGGAGGGGGAACGGTGTCGACCACGGGAACACCCGGTGCCGACCGGCGCGTACTGGTGAGTGTCTTCGATCCGCAGGAGGCGCGGGAGGCGGTGCTCGGCGGCGCGCGCATCATCGACAGCGAGGACCCGCGCAGCGCCCTGGGCACCATCAAGCCGCGCCGGATCATGGACATCGCCGACGCGGTGCTGGCGGTCCGGCGGGCCCTGCCCGTCCAGCTGAGCACCAACATCGGCGAGGACCAACTCCTGTACCGCCGCGCGGAGAACGGTCTCGCCCTGCCCAAGTCCGCCTACGAGCAGGTCGGCAAGGCCGCGCAGGCCGCCCTCGGGGTCGCCCTGGCGATGGGCACCCGGGTGCACCCCTGCGGCATCGTCAAGGTCGGCCTCGACGGGATGCGGATCGGTGAACTCTCCGACGTGCTCGGCGAGATCACCGCGACGCTGCGCCGCACCGAGCGGCTCTCCCACACCCGGGTGATGTCCGTCCTGTTCGCCCAGGACCTCGACCTGTGGGACGCCCGCAAGACCCTGCCGCAGGTGCGGCGCGCACTGGTGGGCCTGCGGGAGTACTACCCGTGCGACCCGGACGTCCCCGGGGCCTTCGACCTGGCCGAGTACGCGGACGCCCTGCTGGACGAGGCCGGCCGGCCGCTCTTCGGCGAACGGCGGCCCGTGCTCGCCGAGCTGACGGCCTCGGCCGCGCTCCCGGCGGAGGCGCGGACCACCTTCGTCGCCGTCAACGAGCCCTTCGCGCACCGGCGTTACGGGATCACCGAGGCCCGCCGGACCGACCGGGCCGCCATCGCCGCGATGGTCGAGGCCAGCGCGGCGGCCGGGGCCGACTCCATCATGATCGACACCAGCATCCTGCTGAAGGTGGCCCGGATCGGCCTGGTCTCCACCGCCGGCAGTGCCGAGCTGGCGGATCTCGACCCGTACGACACCGACCGGCACGGCCTGCCCCGGGCGGGCATCCTCTCCCTGGAGGAGATCCGCTTCTTCGTCGAGCTCTGCCACAGCCACGGCCTGGAGGCCAACCTCGCCGGCTCGGTGCAGAGCCACCAGGCCCAGCAACTCTGGCGGATCGTCCCGGACTTGGACCAGGTATCGGCCCGGGGCGGCGTCAGCGCCCTGGCCCGCGACCCGTACGGCGCCACCGGCCGCGGCACCCGCCACGACCGCACCGTCCGCCGCTCCCTGGTCGGCGGCCTGGTCCCGCCCGAGCAGGGCGGCTACCTGGTGCTGCCCCCGGGCATGGCCGAGGCCCCCGGTGCCCGGGACGCCGTCGCGCTGCTGCTCAAGCAGTACCCCGATCTGGAGGCGTACCGCAGCGACGCCTACGGGGTGCTCTCGCCGCTCGGCTGAGGTCCGGTCGTGCCGGGCAGGGGCAGCCCGGGGAGGCGGAGGGCGCACGGCTCGGGGAGTCCGGCCTTGCGGAGCCGGTGACGCAGGGCGGGCAGGCTCGGCGGCCGGTCGGTGGTGAGCAGGAGGCGGGCCCGCTCCGGGGTGCGGAGGGCCGGATCGGTGGCCAGCAGTTGGAGGCCGTCGAGCGACCAGGGGCCGGCCTCCTCCACGATCACCAGCAGCCGGCCGCCGGTGGTCGTCCGTGGCCCGGGGCCGAGGTGGGCGTCGGCGACGGTCCAGCCGCCGCGGGCGGAGGAGGACGCGAACTCCGTTGTCAGGGAGGATCGTTCGGAGCGGCTGCCGCCGTACAGCAGCAGGACGGAGGGCTCGGCGGGAGGGGAGTCGCGCCACGCGGCGAGGCGTGCCAGGAGGGCGGGGTCGGCCTGCGCCGGGGCCCCCGACGGCGGGGTCCGCAGGCGGAGGTGGTGGTCCGGGGAGTCGCCCTCGACGTACAGCCGGCCGTGGAGCGCGGCGGTGACCCGGGCGCCGCGCTCCGCAGTGATCCGGAGCCGGTGGCTGCCGTCGTCACCGCCTTCCGGCGGGCCGTTCCCCGGTGCTCCGTCCGATGCCATGGTCGTTACCTCGCAACGCAGTTCGCGGTCCGTCGAGTGGATCGGGATGGCTTAGGCTGATGGTCTTCCAACCGAGGCCGGAGGCCGGAGCGCGGGCTTCCGTCCGCTGCCCCTGCCCGGCAGGGAGCCGAGGCGTCGAGTGTACGAGCAGCAGGCCGGACTGCCCACGGTCGTGGTCCTCACCGCCCTCAACCTCGAACTGCGTGCAGTCCGGGCACTGTTGGCGGACTGCGTGGAGGAGGAGCACTCCACCGGGACGATCTTCCAGGTGGGGACGGTCCCCGGGGCGTCCTGCCGGGTGGCGCTGGCGGTGGCCGGGGAGGGCAGCATCCCGGCGGCGGTGATCACCACGCACGCCCACGAGCTGTTCGACCCCGAGGCCGTGCTGTTCGTGGGGATCGCGGGCGGCCTCAAGGAGGACATCGCGCTCGGCGACGTCGTGGTGGCGACCAAGGTCTACGCGTACCAGGGCGGGAAGGTCGAGCAGGACGGGACGTTCTCGGCACGCCCGCAGGCCTTCGCCGCCCCGCACCGGCTGGCGCAGCGGGCCCAGCACCTGCCGGACACCTGGCACCGGGGCGCGGCGGGAGCGCCGGCGGTCCACTTCAAGCCGGTGGCCGCGGGCGACGTGGTGCTCAACAGCCGGAAGGCGCCGCTGGCCCAGCAGCTCCGGGACCACTACAGCGACGCGGCGGCGATCGAGATGGAGAGCGCGGGGTCCTCCCACGCCGGTCACATCGGCGGGCTGGAGGTCCTGACGATCCGTGGGATCAGCGACCACGCCGACGGCGCCAAGCAGGTGGCGGAGGCCCAGGACTCCCAGCGGGTGGCGGCCGACCACGCGGCCCGGTACGCGCTGGCGTTGGTGGCGGCGCTGAAGTTCCCTGCCGCGGGGGCCCGCGCTCCGCGGCGGACGGCGGCGCCCGTCGGGCCGACGCACACGATGAACGTCGAGGCGAGCTCCGGCGGCACGGCGTACGCGGTCCAGGACGGTCACCTGTTCGTGACCGCCGGGCCGGACCGTCCCCGGTGGCGCCGGCTGTCGGCGCCGCGCGGGCTGGTCCGCCGCCCGGAGTTCACCCAGCTCCTGGGGGCGGGTCCGGTCCTCGAACTCCACCTGGTCAACGCCTCGGAGGACGATGCACTGGAGTACCGCGAGCTGAACGAGCTACCCAGGCTGCTCTCCTATACGGGACGGGAGTACCTGCCCGTAGGGGCAGAGGCCAAGGTCGTCGGTGAGACCGTCCTGTGCTACGCGGTCGATGACCGGTCCATGGGGCTTTTCGTTCACCGTTCCGGCGACCGGGGAGCCTGGGACGAGCTGCCCTACGTCCGTTTCGGGTCCGATGCGGACATGGACGACCTGCGCGATCGGGCCAACGGGATGTTGGAGCGGTTGCTGGGCATCGACATGATCGCGCCGTCGGCGTTCGTTCCGGTGCTCGGTGTCGAGCAGCCCGCCCCCGGGGAATCGCCGCTCTTCACCTCGGCGACGGAGGCGGTCACCTTCGGCCAGCTCCAATCCGACTCGTACTGTGTGGCGGACGAGTTGGTGGCCCGGCTGGTCCACCAACTCCGCAACCGCTGACCCGCTCAGGAAGCGAGGTCCGAGTACCGCACGATCTGCCAGGCGAGCAGGCCCACCGCGAGCAGCTCCACTCCCGACAGCACGTACAGGCTCGTGTGGCCGCGCGCCACCACCCACTGGACCACCACCGCGGCGGCCGGCGCCCCGCAGAACGTCAGCAGGTCGACGCCGAGTTGGAAGCGCTTGCGCGACCGCCGGTGGGCGTCGCCGCGGTGTGCGGTCTCCCAGCCGAAGACCGCGACCTGGCCGCCCGACAGGTTGCCCAGGGCGGGGGCCAGTTGATCCCGGACGTAGCGCCCGGCGGCCGAGATCTTCTCGTCGTTGACCAGGTACGTCCAGCCGAGCACCAGGGACACCGGCGGGAGGACGAGCAGGAGTTGGGCCCCGGCCTGGACCGCCACGGCGATCACGGCGGCCATCGAGGCCAGGGTCGCGTAGAGCAGGTTGTCGCGGAAGCCGATCCGGGCCCGCTGTTCGTCCTTGAGGCGCTCGTACTCCAGCACCAGCAGCCGACCGACCGACACGTCCTCGCCCGTCGTCATGTCCCACCCCCTGCCCCCGGTGGCGCGGCCCGGCCGCCCCACGTGTCCCCCTGGCCGTCTCCGGTCACGGAGCGGCCTCTTGCCGTCATCCTTCCCGGGCCGGGGCGAGGGCATTCCGGCAAGAGCGTTCCGCTCGCGTGGCAGGATGACCGAGGGGGCGGACCGGAGTGGTGGGAGAGGTCAATGATCGGCAGTGGTACCGGAGTTGGCGATTCCGTGCGGATCTCGGCGGAGCCGGGCGGCGTGGTGTACGCGGTGACCCGGGGCGACGTGCACGTACGCGACGGGGTGCCGGTCTACCGGGTCGCGCCCGTCCAGCCGCCGGCCCCGCGGGTGACCGCGGCCGAGGCCCGGTGGCGGCCCAGCCTGCTGCTGCTCGCCGACCGGCGGACCGTCGCGTTCGGCGGCCGCGAGGAGGAGCTCGGCCGGCTGGAGGCGTGGCGGGACGACGAGACCCCGGGCACCTCGCTGGTCCTGCTGCACGGGCCGGGCGGGCAGGGGAAGACCCGGCTGGCCGGTGAGTTCGCCGACGCCTCCCGGGCGGCGGGGTGGACCTGCTGGGAGAGCCGCCACCTGAGCGACCCGGGGCTGCCCGAGGTGGTCGCCCCGGGCGAGCCCGGCCGCCGGCTGCTCCTGCTGGTCGACTACGCCGAACGCTGGCCGCTCGACGACCTCCTGCTGCTGCTCGGCAACCCGCTGCTGGGCAGGGCCGAGCGCACCCGTGTCCTGCTGGTCTCGCGGCCGGCCGACACCTGGTGGCCGCTGCTGAGCAGCCGTGCCGCGGCGAAGGGCATCCGGACGGCAGAGCCGCTCGGCCTCGGCCCGATCGCGGGGACGGAGGAGGGCCGGCGGGCCGTCTTCGAGACCGCCCGCCGGGCCTTCGCGGACGCCCTCGGGGTCGGGGGCGTCCGGCCGGCGGGCCCCGCCGCCCCGGCCCTCGGGGACGACGGGCTGGTGCTCGACCTCCACATGGCGGCCCTGGTCTCCGTGCACGCGGAGGACTCGGCAGGACGGGCAGGCTCCGACCCCGCCCCGGCCTCGCTCTCCTCCTACCTGATCGGCCGTGAGCACGACTTCTGGGCCTCGATGTACGAGCACGGCACGGTGGCCACCGACCCGACCACCATGGCCCGGGCCGTCCACACCGCGACCCTGGTCCGGGCGGTGCCCGAGCCGACGGCCCGTCAGGCACTGGCCAGGGCAGGGGTGCTGACCGACGGGACGGGCCTGTCGCTGCCCGAAGTCGTGGAGGACCACACCCTGCTCTACCCGGAGTCCTCCGCCGACCGGGGGCTGGTGCTGGCACCGCTGTACCCCGACCGCCTCGGCGAGGACCTGATCGCGCTCCGGACACCGGGCCACGACGACGCCGACCACCCCTGGGACCCGTGGGCCCGCCTGCTGACGGCCCGTCTGCTCGCCCCGGAACGCGACGGCGACACGGACGGCGACGCGGACGACCAGCAGGACGGCCGACCGGACGACCGGACGGACGGCGACGCGGACGGCGGCCCGTCCTACGTGCGGGCGGCCCTCAGCACGCTGATCGAGACCGCCCGGCGCTGGCCGCACGTCGCCGCGTCGGAGCTCACCGCCGTGCTCGAACGGCGGCCCGGGCTCACGCTCGCCCTCACCGGGAACTCGCTGGCCGTGCTGGCCGGGATCGAGGCCGTCGGCGTCGAGGTGCTGGCGGCCGTCGAGGCGGCGCTGCCCGAGCGGCGCCGGCTCGACCTGGACACCGGGATCGCCGTGCTGGCCGCCCGCCTGACGGAGCACCGGCTGGCCCGGACCGCCGACCCGCTGGAGCGGGCCCGGCTGCTGCACGACCTGGCCGTGCGGATGACCCAGGCCGGCCGGCACGCCGAGGCACTGGCCGCCGAGGAGCAGGCCCAGCAGGAGCTGTTCCCGCTCGCCGCGGCGGCGGAGTCCGCGACCCCGGAGGTGCTCGCCCAGTTCGCGCTGGTGATGAGCAGCCTGGGGATGCAGCTCGACCGGGCCGGCCGGGCGGAGGACGGGCTGGTCTTCGCGGAGCTGGCGGCCCTGTACTGGGAGAACCTGCCCGCGGGGCAGGCCGACGCCCACCAGGCCGAACGGGCCCGTGCCCAGCACAACTTCTCGCTCCTGCTGACCCGTCAGGGCATGCTGCCCGAGGCGCTGGCCGCGGCGGACCTGGCCGTGGCCGCCCGCCGTGCGGCGGGCGAGGACGGGACGGGGCTGCTGGCCGGGGCGCTCGCCCAGCGCTGCGCCGTGCTGGCGACCATGGGGCGGCACCGCGAGGCGCTCACCGACGCGGAGGCGGTGGTGCGGGAGTACCGGGCCCTGGCGGCCGGCCGGCCCGAGACCCATGCGCACCACCTCGCCGCGGCCATCGGCAACCTCGGGGGGCTGCACCTGCGCCTCGGGCGCAACCGGGAGGCGGCCCTCGCCGCCGAGGAGACCGTCGAGCTCTTCCGCTCGCTGGCCGAGGTCAACCCGGCCGCCCACGAGCCCGACCTGGCGAAGGCGCTCGGCAGTCTGGGCATCCGGCTGGCCCGGGCGGGGGACCTGCACGGCGGGCTGGCCGCGGCCCGCGCGGCGGCGGACCTGCTGACCAGGCTCGCCGAGGCCAGCCCGGCGGCGCACGAATCCGCCCTGGCGGACGGCCTCTCCAACCTCTGCGCCCGGCTGTCGGCGCTGCGCCGGTGGGAGGAGGCGATCGAGGCGGGCCAGGGCGCGGTCGGGATCCACCGGCGGCTGGCCGGGTCCAACCCGTCCGCCCACGGGTCCGACCTGTCGGCCGTGCTGAGCAACCTGGGCCACGTGCTGGCCATGGCCGGACGGGACGAGGAGGGGCTGGCCGCGATGCGCGAGGCGCTGGTGATCGACCGTCAGCTGGCCGAGGCCGATCCGCAGCGGCACCGTGCCGACCTGGCCTCCACGCTCGGCCGGCTCTCCGCCCTGCTGCGGCGCGCGGGCCTGCACGCCGAACGGCTGGAGACGGCGGAGGAGATGGTGCGCATCCGCCGCACCATGGCCGCGATCGACGCCGAGGCGGACGGCGGCATCCTCGCGCTGGGGCTGACCACGCTGAGCGAGACCCTGCGGGACGGCGGGGAGCACGACCGGGCCGTCGCGGTCGCCGCCGAGGCGGTGGAGCTCTGCCGGGAGCGGGCCGGGCGCGACGAGGCCCTGCACGGTCCGCTGCTCGCCTCCGTCCTGGTCGGGTACGCGGACGCCCTCTCCGAGGCGGGCCGGCACGCCGAGGCGCTGGCCGCCACGGAGGAGGCCCTGCGGCTCCAGTACCGGCTGGCCGACGGGCCGGTGGCGCTGGACGGGCACCGGGCCGACCTGGCCGAGGGCCTCGTCCGGGTGGTGCTGGCCTTCGCCCGGGTCAGGGCCAAGGCGGAGCTCGAACGCGAGCGGTCCGCCGAGGAGGTCCGGCGGGTGCTCGCGCTGCTGTCGGGCGGCGCGGCCGGGACGGGCGGCGCGCCGGACGAACTCGTCCGGCTGGAGGCCCTGTTGGCGGCCCCGGCCGAGGGGTGAGGCCCCGGCCGGGGGCGTCGGTGTCAGCCGGGGAGCAGGGCACCGGACAGGTGGTCGTAGGCGACGTGGGCGTGCAGGCGGACACCGGTCGGGAGGGTGGCGTCGTCGGCGTAGAAGTGCGGGTTGTGGTTGGGCACCAGGCCACGGCCGTCCGGGAGGGGGACCGGGCGGCCGCCCTCGTCGAGCCGCGCGTCCTGCACGCCGAGCATCACGTAGAGGCCGCCGAAGCGGTTGACGAACTCGGAGACGTCGTCGTAGCCGAGGGTCGGCGAGGTCTCGACGACGCGGTCCTCGCCGACGACCCGGCGGAAGGTGGGCAGGCCCGCCTCCACCCACGCGGGCAGGTTGTGCACGGGCGGGACGTCCTGGAGGAAGTCGGTGGTGGCGGTGCAGCCGAAGGCCCGGGCGGAGTGCTCGGCCAGGGTGGCCAGGCGCTGCTGGACCTCCTTCATGTCGGTCTCGACGATGCAGCGCACGGTGCCCCAGAGGGTGACGGTCTGTCCGATGATGTTGAAGCGGCCGACGTCCTCGACGTGCCCGATGGTCACGGTGACCGGGTCGAAGGCGTCGAGCTGGCGGTAGAGCTGGCCGATGCCGGTGAGCACCGCCCCGGCGGCGGGCATCGGGTCGATGCCCTGCCAAGGGGTGGAGCCGTGCACCTGGCGGCCCGTGATCACGATCTTCGCCAGGCTGGAGGCGCCGTACTGGTTGCCCGCCCGGTAGCCCAGGTAGCCCTTGGGGTAGGGGGTGACGTGCATGCCGAAGGCCATGGTCGGGACCGGGTCGGCGAACGCGCCCTGCGCGATCATCTCCCGGGCGCCCCCGCGCTCGGTGACCGGCGGGCCCTCCTCGGCGGGCTGGAAGACGAACAGCACCGTGCCGGGCAGCCGGTCGCGCACCCCGGCCAGCACCGTGGCCGCGCCCATCAGCATCGCGGTGTGGCAGTCGTGCCCGCAGGCGTGCGAGACCGGGAACGGACCGCCCGGGTAGTCCTGGTCGGTCACGGTGGAGGCGAACTCCACCCCGCACAGGTCCGGCACCGGCAGCGCGTCGGTGTCGGCGCGCAGCGCCACCACCCCCGTGCCCGGCAGGCCGCCGCGCAGCACCCCGACCACGCCGTGGCCGGCGATGCCGGTGCGGACCTCGTCCAGGCCGAGCGAGCGCAGGTGGTCGGCCACGTAGGCGGCGGTGCGGACCTCGCGGTTCGGCAGCTCCGGGTGGCGGTGCAGGTGCTGACGCCACCTCACCACCTCGGCGCCGACCTCCGCCGCCCGGCGGTCCAGCTCGGCGTGGATCGGGTCGCTGCCGGTCATCGGTGCTCCTCACGGTCGGGGCTCGGCCCAGCTCGGCCTACAGGGGACGGTAGGCGGACGGGGGGCCGGAGCACCATGGTGCCGCGCCGGACGCCTGCGCGTACCCGACCGATGCGTGCCCGTGCCCGACGGATGCGTGCGCGCCCGACGGGTGGTCACCTGCCACGAGGACCACGGAAGGTGACCACGGCCGCCGGGCTGCCCGCTACGGCCGGGCGGGCCCGGCGGCCTGGGCCGGGACGGGGGCGCCGGCCCGGCGCGCGTGCAGGACGGCGGCGTCGAGCGGCAGCGGGGAGCTGCCGACCAGGGTCAGGCCCGCGTCGGCCAGCAGCCGGGCGTAGTGCTCGGCCTGGCGTTCCCGGCCGCCGACGTTGCACCGCATGTGCAGGTCCCAGGCGGTGGCCAGCGAGGGCGAACCGTCGGCCGGGAGCACCCGTTCGACGATCAGCAGGTCCGCGTGGGCGGGCATCGCCGCCGCGCAGTGCCGCAGGATCTCCCGGCAGCGCTCGTCGTCCCAGTCGTGCAGGATCCGCGAGAGCAGGTAGACGTCCCCGCCCGGCGGGACGTCGGCGAAGTCGCCCGCCAGGTAGGTGCAGCGCTCGCCGCACCCGGCCGCCTCCAGGGCCGGCCGGGCGGCCTCCACCGCGTGCGGGCGTTCCAGCAGGACGCCGTGCAGCCGGGGGTGGGCGGTGAGCAGCCGGCCGAGCAGTTCGCCGTTGCCGCCCGCGACGTCCACCACCGTGCGGGGGGCGGTGGCCGTCGCGTCGCGGGCGGCCGCCGTCACGGCCGGGTGGGCGGCGAGCGGTTCGAACATCCGCGAACTCGCCGCCATGGAACGGTCGAAGAGCTCGGCCAGCTCCGGATCGCGGGCGAAGTGCTCGAAGTGGTTCTCGCCGTGCAGGTGGTCGAAGGCGACCCCGCCCGTCCTGACGGTGTGCCCGAGCTCCGCGAAGGAGCGGTAGAACGGCCCGCCGTACATCAGGGCCAGCGGCCGCATCGAGGACGGGGCGTCGCTGCGCAGCAGCGCGCCGAGCGCGGTGAGCCGGTAGCCGTACCCGTCGTCCTCGACCACCTCCAGCATGGCGAGGTAGCGCAGCAGCGAGGCGAGCGCGTCCGGGTCGGCGCCGACCGCCCGGGCCAGGGCCGGGAGGCCGGTGGAGGTGGTGGTGTCCAGCGCGTCCGGCAGCCGCAGCTCCGCCGAGACGGCCAGGGCCTGGGTGGTCCAGGCGCCGGTGAACAGGCGCAGGAGCGTTTCGGCTGGCCGGTCGGCCTGACGGTGGTTCAGGTGCGCGGCCAGCACGTCCGGGTGCTCGCCCGGGACGTAGAGCTCCAGCCGCCGGTAGCCCGCCTTGGAGTCGGCGGGGGCGGTGAAGTAGAGCACGGTGCCGTCCTCGTGCGGGTTGTAGCCCCCGCCGTCCGGCCCGGCCCCGTGCCGGGCCAGCAGCGCGCAGAGCCCGCGCAGCACCAGCGGATCGGGGTGCTCCACCTCCAGCGCGAGGTGGGCCTCGTGCTCCTCGGCGCGCTCCTGCCGGGCCAGCGGGCCGAGCGCCGAACCCGGCGGCACGGTCAGCACGAAGACCTCGACGGTGCGGCCCGTCCCGGCCACGGCCGGGCGCAGGATCCGCACGTCCAGGTCGGCCGGCTCCCGTCCGTGCCGGGCGGCCAGCCGGTCCCGGACCACCACACTGGGCCGGGCCGTCACCCCGGGGTCGAGCCCGCAGCCCGCCAGCAGGCCGCGGTGGGCCTCGGCGGTCGGCGGGAAGACCAGCAGCGCGGCGTGCGAGAAGCGGCAGTGGTCCGCGAGCGCGCGCAGCTCGGGGCCGTCCAGGCCGGGGAGGAGCAGCGGCAGCAGGGCGGCGGTGTCCTGCTGCCGGACGAAGCAGACGGCCTCCGCTAAGCGGGCGGCGTCCGTGCGCAGGGTGGTGGTGACGGTGGTGGTCATGGCGATGTTCCCTCATCTCTGGTGTTCGGCAATGGATTTCGGGCATGACAGAGCCCGGCCCGGCCGGAGCGGGCAGTGCCCGGCCCGGCCGGGCCGACTCAGGGGGTGAGGTTCAGACGCCGACGTAGTGTTCGGCGAACCAGTCCTGGAGGCTGCGCGAACCGCGCAGCGAGGCCAGCCGCGAGCGCCGCAACCCGTCGTGGAAGTGCGTTGTGCGGTGCAGGAGTTGCACCATCCAGTGCGAGAACTCCTGGGCCCGCCAGATGTGTTCGAGGCTGCGCCGCGAGTACCCGTCCAGGCCGCCGGGGTCGCCCCGGTGGAGCTGGGCGATAAGCCCCTCGGCGAGCAACTCGGCCTCCAGGACGGCGAGGTTGGCGCCCTTGGCGGCGGACGGGCTGAGCAGACTCGCGGCGTCCCCGGCGAGGAAGAGCGAGCCGTGCCGGAGCGGTTCGAGGACGTCGGACTCCAGGTCGATCACCGCGCGGTGGACGATCGGGCCCCGGTGCAGCGGGCCGTGCTCCTCGGCGCGCATCCTGAGCTCCAGCTCCTCCCAGACCCGCTCGTCCGGCAGGGCCCCGGGCGAACTGCCACGCTCGCACTGGAGGTAGTAGCGGGTGAGGGCGGGGGTGCGCGCCATGTGCCCGGCGAAACCGCGTCCGTGCACCGCGTAACCGACCGCGTCCAGACTGGGCGGGGCCTCGGCGAGCAGGCCCAGCCAGGAGACGCCGTGGTCGTGCCGGTGGCGCCGGACGCTGCCGGGCGGCAGCGAACGGCGGGCCGCGCCGTGCCGCCCGTCGCAGCCGGCCACGTAGCGGGCCCGCCAGCCGGCCGGGCCCTCGGGGCCGTCCGTGGTGACCCGGGGGCGGTCGGTGCCGGCGTCCAGGACGGCCAGTGCCTCGGTGCCGAAACGTACCTGCCCGCCGGCCCGCCGGTACTGCGCGAGCAGGTCGGCCACCAGCTCGTGCTGGGGGTAGACGGTGTGCCGTTCGCCCCGGCCCAGGGCGGAGTAGTCGAGCCGGAAGCTGCCGTCCTCGGTGCGGAACTCGCAGAGCGCGTGCTCCCGTCCGTGCCGGCGCAGGCCCTCGGCGAGGCCGTGCCGCTCCAGCACCCGCACCGTGTTCGCGGCCAGGAACCCGGCCCTGGAACGGGACTCCACCTGCTCGGCAGTGGCCCGCTCCAGGACGACGCAGTCCACCCCGGCGGCGAGCAGCAGGTTGCCGAGCACCAGCCCGGCGGGGCCCGCTCCGAGGATGAGCACGTCAGCCGAATTACGCACAGCTGGGATGATCTGACTCTCCGTCATGGAATTGGATCATAGGCAGTCGCCGGAGGCGCGGGCGGAGAGATTCACCCGTATGCAGGCAGGGCGGCCGGAGCGGATCGGGAACCGCCTGGTCAGGGGCGCCAGTTGGTGGGGAGGGTGTAGTGCCACCCCGGCTGCCAGGTCCGCTCGGCGGTGAGCAGCTCCGCGAGCGGTGCCCCGGTGAGCAGGTGGTCGAGGGCGACGCGGTTGGCGTGGTGTGCGATCAGCAGGACCCGCCGCCCGTCGTGCCGGACGGCCAGCTCGGCCAGCAACTCGGCGGTGGCCAGCGTCACTTGGCGGTAGCTCTGGCCGCCGCCCGGGAACGGCTCGTCGAGGTGGCGGAGACGGCGGGCCGCGATGCCGGCCATCGGCGTGCCGTTCAGCGCGCCGTAGTCGCACTCGCGCAGCCGGGCGTCCCGGGTCGGCAGCAGGTCGGGAAAGGCGATCGCGGCCGTCTCCACGGCCCGTTGGAGGTCGGAGGTCAGCACGGCCGCGAAGCCGCCGCCCCGGCGGCGCTCCCCGAGCTCGGCGGCCTGCCGCCTGCCGAGCCCGGAGAGGGTGCCGGGGAGCCAACCCGTGGCGATGCCCGCCTCGTTGTCCGTGGTGGTGGAGTGCGTCTCGTAGACGATCTCGACGGCCAACGGGCCGCTCCTCTCAGGCGGTGGGACGGTTGAGACGGTCGCGCCACCAGGCCACGGTGTCGGCGAACTGCTCGTCGAGCGGGGTCGCCCGCAGGGTGAAGAGCGCCTCGTACGCGGAGGAGTCCACCACGAACGGGCGGTCGAACTGGTAACGCGTCTCCTTGAGTTCGCGCAGCAGCGGCGAGAACAGCCCGGCCAGGGCGAGCACCGCGGGCGGCAGCGGCCGCACGGCGGGCGCGGCCGTCCCCGCGGCGGCGGCCAGCCCGGCCACCATCTCCCGCGCCGAGCGGGCCGGCAGCGTCGGCACGTGCCAGGCCCGGCCCCAGGCGCGCTCGTCGGAGGCGGCCTCGGCCAGGGCGCCGGCCACGTCCGGGAGGTAGGTCCAGCTGTGCGGCGCGTCCGGGTCGCCGAGCACGGAGACGCTCTTCCCCGCCAGCAGACGCGGCACCGCACGGGCGGCGAGGTGGCCGCCCTCGGTGACGCCCGGGCCGAAGAAGTCCGAGGCGCGCACCTCCACCGCCCGGATCCGCCCGGCCTCGTGCAGCGCCCGGGCCTGCTCCCAGATCGCCGCCCTGGTCCGGCCCTTGGGCCCGGTGGCGGCGAGCGGCAGCTCCTCGGTGAGCGGGCCGGTGGCGGCGGGGCCGTAGCCGTAGAGGTTGCCGAGCAGGACCAGCACGGCACCGCTCGCCTCGGCGGCCGCGAACAGCGAGGCGGCGAGCGGGGGCCAGTCGACGGCCCAGCGGTGCAGCGGCGGGGCGGCGCAGCTGTGGATCGCCACCGCCCCCTCGGCCGCCTCCGCCAACCGGGCCGGGTCGGTGGCGTCCAGCGCCAGGTGCTCGACACCCGGCTCCTCCGCCCCCTGCGCGGGGCGCCCGGAGCGGGTGACCACCCGCACCCGGTGACCCTGCCCGACCAGCACGCGAGCGGTGGCGGCCCCGGCGGGCCCGTGTCCGACGATCAGATGAAGACTCACCCCCGCACCCTAGTACTGCAACGGTGCCTATGATGATGAGGCTTCAGTTCTTGGGCTGTGGCCCCGTCTCTTGTAGTGGCTGGTCCGGGCCTGGTGCTGGCGTCTGCGGCGCCATCGGGACCAGTGCAGGACATGGTCGGTGCTGCGGCGGACAGGCTGAGCAAGCTCAGCTCGCCGAAGCCCACGAGCACGGTGACGCAGTCGAAGCTCAATGGACGAGCCATCGGCACACCACAGCACGGCACGTGGGCCATGGACTCATCAAGGCTGCATACGCCCGGCCACAGCTGCGCGCCCTGTTCCCGTTCCACAGCCACCAGACGCTGAACTTCAGCCGCTGCACCGGGTTCCCCTACACCCACGACGTTCCGGTGATTACTCCAGTGCACGGGAAGCACCGCGTCACCTGGTGGAAGACCCGCTCGCCGCACGGACCGGCGGACATCGGAGAGACCGACAACCCGCGTGACGCTGTTGCCCTGGTCCTCGTCCACCTCCCCGCCGACTGCGGGCCGGCAGTCGCCGGCACTGCCAATGATCTCGATTTGCCGATCCCGACGGTCACCCCCGCTGCCAGGCCGACGCCAGCGCCCGCAGCACGTGACACCCCGTCAGCACGGTGCCCGTCCCCACCCCGGTCCCCGACAGCTCGAAGGTGTCGGTGAACTCCTGCGCACGTGAAACAACCGCGGGAGACCCAGCTGCTGGACGCGGGCACCATCGACTACGACGACACCAGCAGCAAGCACACCTGAGTGGTCGTCAGGGCGGCGGTCACCCCGGGGGAAACGTGGCGGTCGCACCGGGGCGGAGACCCGTCGGAGGGGAGATCGAATCGCAACCGTGCGGTGCTGGACCGGGCCGTTGAGGTACGACCACAGTGGTCCGGTCGGTTCGGGACGGGGGCGGGGACAGTGGGTGGCGTGGGCCGGGTCAGGTACGTGGACTTCCTGCGGGGCGTGGCGATCGTATTGGTGGTGCTCGGGCACTGGGTGATCACCGCACTGGTGCGGCACCCGGACGGCACGATCGGTGCGCCGGAGTTGCTGGCCACGGTCGAGTGGACGCAGTGGTTGACACTGGTCTTCCAGATCATGCCGGTGTTCTTCCTGGCGGGCGGGCATGCCGCGGCCGGATCCTGGCGCCGGCACCGGGACGGAGGCGGCGGGGCGGCCGGGTGGGTGCGCGGGCGGGCCGTGCGCCTGCTGCTGCCGACGGCGGCGTACGTGGCGGTCGCGGTGGCGGGTCTGGCGGCGGGCCGGGCGGCCGGGGCCGATCGCGGGTTGTTGGCGATGGTCGGTTGGGCGTTGGCGATGCAGTTCTGGTTCCTGCCGGTGTACCTGATGATCAGTGTGCTGACACCGTGGCTGTACGCCGCGTACCGGCGCTGGGGTCTCGGGTCCGTGGCCGCGCTCGCGACGCTCGCCGTGGTGGCGGGCCTGGTCCACCTGGTGGGTGGGAGCCCTTGGGTCGGGGCGGCCAACTACGTCCTGGTGTGGTCGGTGGCGTACCAGCTCGGATTCGGCTGGCAGGACGGCCGGCTGACGGCGCGTCGGCCGCTGCTGGTGGCGGTGGGCGCGGGCGGGGCGGGGGCGTTCGCGGCGCTGGTGGCGTACGGGCCGTTCCCGGTGAGTCTGATCCTGGTGAGCACGGAGGAGGTCAGCAACACCGACCCGCCGTCGCTCGCGATGCTCGCGTGGGTGCTCGCCCAGTGCGCGCTGTGCCTGCTGGCGGCGCCGGCGATGGAGCGTGCGCTCCGGGCGGAGTGGCTGTGGCGCCTGATCCGGCCGCTCGGGCGGGTGTCGATGACCTTGTACCTGTGGCACATGGTGCCGGTCCTGGTGGCGGCGGCCGCGTTCTACCTGCCGGATGTGGCGCCCGAGCCCGCGGTCGGCTCGGGCGCGTGGTGGGCGTGGCGGCCGGTGTGGATCGCGGTGCTGACGCTGTTCCTGCTCGGGCTGTTGGTGGTGCTGCGGCCGCTGGAGCGCGGGCTGCTGAGACTGGGCGGCGCGGTCCTTCCGCACGCGCCGGTGCTGCGGCCGGTTCCGCTGCTGGCCGGGCTGGCCGGGGCGGTGGGGGCGCTGACGGTGTGGGCGGGCGCGGGGCTGGCCCGGGACGGTGCCCCGGCGGTGTGGGCGGTGGCGGCGTTCGCGGTGGGGACGGCCTTGGTACTGGTACCTCCGGCGCGCGGGGCTCTCGCGCCGAAGTGATGCCGTCCGGCGCCCCGGCACGGAGGGTGGTCAGGGGTGGTGGCGGCGGGGCTGTGCCGGACGGGGCCTCGGGGTGGGCGGCGCCGGGCCGGGCCGGCCCCCTGACCCCAGGACGGCGCGGCGCCAGCCGGAAGGGTTCCGCATGATCATCAATCGCCTCGGGGTCGACCCCCAGCGCGATGTTGCCGAGCCGGCCGAGGACATCTCGGCCTCGCTGGAGAAGTCCCCCGTGCTGGTCGCAGAGTTGGGCAACGAGTCGGTGGAGACGATTCCGAACTCGCTGCAGACCCGGCTCGGAGCCCCGGTCCTGCACAAGCTCGGGGCAGGCAGCACCAGGCTGGTGTCGATCCGAGCGGACAGCCAGGAGTCGTCGACCGTCCGTCGTCCCCAGAACACGCCGGAGACCCAGAGCCCGCACACCGACGGCTGCTTCATGGCGTCCCCACCCACCGTCGTCGCCCTGTACTGCAGCAGTCCTGCCGCTTCCGGAGGAGAGTCGGTACTCGTCGACGGCGCTCGCCTCCTGGAGGAGTGCACCGCCGAGTTGGCGCCGCACGAGCTGAGCGCGCTCTTCCGCGACGACGCCTACGAGATCGCCCGCGGCGACCAGGTGCTGCGCCGCGCGGTCCTCGTGACCGAACGGGCCGGAGGCCCTCCTCGCGTGGGCCTGTACTTCAGCTCCCACGAGTTCAACACCGTGGATGTCCACCCCGACGCCCGCCGAGGGTTCGATCTGCTGGCCCGGCTCTCACGGGACCCTTCGTACCAGCAGAATCTCGATCTGCGAGCAGGTGAATGCCTGATCTTCGTCAACTCCAGAATCCTGCACGGACGGCGGAGTTGGCGGGATTCCGAAACCGCGGTCCGCCATTTCCAGAGGGGCTGGTACGCGGCCCATCGCTCGCGGGTGTCGGCAGGCGTGTCGGCGGATGACCTGACCCCTCGCGCCCGGGAGAAGCTCCTGGCCGCTGCCGGCGGGGACGGTTGACGCACCGTCAGGCAGAATGAGGTGGCCTCACCCCGCGAGGGCTGGGAACACCGTGAAATCCTTTCGAAGAGCAACGACCATGGGAACAAGAAGTCATGATTGAATTGTCGGATTTGCTCACTGGTAACCCGTATCCCGGACGTGGGGTCCTCTGCGCCCGGACCCTCACCGGCGAAACCGTCGGCGGGTACTTCCTCACCGGACGCAGCGCGGCGTCGCGTGATCGCGCGCTCCGACTCGAAGGGGACGAGTTGCTGGTCGGTCCCACCGAGACCGTGGGGCACGACCCGCTCCGTCACTACGCGGCTGCGACCACGACCCCTGACTGGCTGGTCCTCGGGAACGGTGAGCAGGTCGGCCAGGTGGCCGCTCGCCTGCGTGACGGCGCCGCGTCCACCGAAGCGCTCGGCGGGCTGGAGTACGAGCCGGACCCGCCGATCCGGACCTCGCGGATCACCGCACTGCTCAGTCGCGACGGCCGGACCGCCGTCCTGGGCGCCGCCCGTCCGAGTGCCGGATCCAGGCTCACCACCAACGTCATGACGCTCACGGTGCAGGACCTCCAGCCCGGCGAAGGCGTGCTGCTGACCACCTACCGTTCGGACGGGGCGGAGGTGCTCGTCGCCGCGCCTTTCGACGAGGTTTCGATCACCGCTCAGGACGGTGCGCACCTCCTCGATCAGATGTGGTCCGCGCTGAATCCCGGCTACCGCGTCGCCGCAGTGGTCATCGATCCCGCCAAGGGCCCGGCCTCGATGCTCAAGGTGTCTGCCTGAGTCCTTCGCGCGTGGCGCTGAGGTTCCGGACGGACGTCTCCCCGGTGGTGGACCGCGGCCTGGGCATCACGGCCACCCGTCGGGCCGGGCCGGACGGCGGGTGGGCACCTCGATCACCGCGATGCTCCTCGACGCGCTCGTCGTCCGAGCCGTGAGGTCACAGGTCACGGCTCCGGGGAGTGTTGCGAAAGTGCTGGTCGGGGCCATCGACGAGTGGCTGTGACCAGCACTTTCGCAACACTCCCTGGCCCGCCGCCCCGCCGCCCCGCCTGACACCCCCTCAGCCCCGCCGCGCCGTAGACTCCCCGCCATGGCGTGCCGCATCAGCGAGTTGGTCATCGACTGCGTCGACCCCGAGGGGCTCGCGGTCTTCTGGAGCGCGGTCCTCGGCTACGTCGAGGTCGGCCGCGAGTCCGACGGCAGCATCGAGATCGGCCCGCCCGGCACCGGCTTCGGCGGCCCGCAGCCCACCCTCGTCCTCAGCCCCACCACCGACCCGCGCCCCGCCAAGCTCCGCCTCCACCTCGACGTCAGCCCCACCGACCGCGACCAGCCCGCCGAACTCGAACGCCTCCTCGCCCTCGGCGCCCGCCCCGTCGACATCGGCCAGGGCCCGGACGTGACCTGGCACGTCCTCACCGACCCCGAGGGCAACGAGTTCTGCCTCCTCCGCCGCCGCCTCGACCCGCTCTGACACCCACCGGGCCCGCTCGGGGCGGCCGTGCTCAGAAGTCGCTGGTGTCGAGGGTGAGGTCGAACGGGGCGGGGAGGCGGAGCGGCGTGCCGAAGGGGTGGGGGCCGTCGGTGGTGGCGTAGCCGAGGCGGCCGGGGGACGAGAACAGGGTGCACTCGCGCTGCTGACGGTCCACCAGGAGGTAGAGCGGTGCGCCGTACTGGCCGTAGCGGCGGCGCTTCACCGTACGGTCGGTCTCGCCGTTCGACGGCGAGGTCACCTCGACCACCAGGAGGGTCTGGTCCGGGACGAGGGCCCCTTCGGTCTTCGCCGCGAGCTCCCGGGGGACGATGGCGAGGTCCGGGATGAACCAGTTCTCCGAGCCGGGGAGGTCCAGGTTGCCGGATCCGGCTACCAGGTCCAGGTCGTTCAGGCGGGGCGAGAGCTGCCGGCGCACCATGTCCGCAGCGTTCTCGTGAGCCCAGGACGGTGACAAAGGCGTGATCACTCCCTCGATGATCTCTGCCCGGTCCCCGGCGACGTGCTGGATCGCGTACTTGAGGGCCCGCTCGGGGTCGCTGACGCTGTAGTCCCCAGGGGTGTGGGCTGCCGTACTCATCTGTGCACCTCCGCTGCTCCGGGTCGATTCTCCATCAGGACACCTGGTCAGCTAAGCCTGTGAGGGGGGCGATCCGGGCGAGAGTGCAGATCTGTCACCCGATCAGGTGGAGCGGTGGTGCAGGTCGAGGGCGAGGTGGAGGTGGAGGGCGGCCTCGGTCCAGGTGGCTGCGGTGGGGGAGGCGGCCACCGCGTCGAGGAGGGCGGCGGTGTGGTGGAGGCCGGTGCGGCGGAGGGCGGTGGTGGTGGGGGTGAGGTCGGGGCGGGTGTGGCGGAGGCCGGTGTGGGCGAGGTCGGCGAGGGTGGTGAGGGCGGATTCGAGGGCGTGGGTGAGGGGGTCGGTGGGGCGAGGGGGAAGGGGCGGGAGGGGGACGGGGGAGGCGGGGGTGAGGTCGGGGACGGTGGGGCCGTCCGGGGTGAGGAGGGCGAGGGGTTCGAGGACGGGGTGGCCGGCGTGGGGGTGGAGGAGGCCGCTGACGTGGGTGACGCGGCCGGAGGCGAGGGTGGCGGCGAGGGAGTCGAGGCGGGTGGGGCAGGCCGGGTCGTGGTCGGCGCGCAGGAGGACGGGGGTGCCGGCCGGGTCGCGCAGGACGGCTTCGAGTTGCTGCCGGGCGGGGTCGTAGCCGAGGGACTCGACGGCCGAGACGGTGAGGACGACCGCGTCCTCGGCCTCGACCCGGGGGCGGATCAGGCGGGGAGCGCGGTCGTCCCAGCGGCGCAGGTGGGCGGCGAGGTCGTCGACGAGCAGGGGGGCGGGCAGGGCGGTCCAGGCGTTGCCGAGCGGGGTGACGGTGGTGGCGGCGACCCGGCCGCGGCCGAGGGTGACGGTGCGGTTGGGGCGGCGGGAGAGCTGTTCGCTGACCAGGTTGGCGGTGGCGAGGGTGCGCAGGGTGGAGCCGAGCAGGCGGCGGGTGGCGAGGTCGGGGCCGGTGGCGGGCTGGTCCCCGGTCAGCTGCCAGTGCTTGCGCAGGACGAGGACGACCCCGGCGTCCGGGTGGGCGAAGTAGAGCGCGGCGGTGCGGGCCTGGGGTGCGGGGGCGGTGACGCGGCAGCCCAGGGCGACGAGGCGGGCCAGGCGGAGCGGGGTGTCGGCGGACTCCCGGGTGCCGAGGGCGCCGGCCGGGTCGAGGGTGGCGGCGCGGCTGCGGGCGTGCAACTCGGTGAGGAGACGGGCGAGTTCGGTGGGGGAGTAGCGGGCGTCCCGGGCGGTGTGGGCCTCGGTCTGGCGCTGCAGGGCGGTGACCACGGCGGCGGGCCAGTGCAGCGAGGCGGCGGTCAACCGGGCGGCGGTGCGTTCCAGTTGGGCGGTGAAGACCGGGGTGCTGCGGGACGGTCCGTCGAGCAGGAGCTCCTCCGCCAGGCCGAGGGCGGTGTCGAGTGCGGTGTCGAGGTGGTCGGCCGGGGCGGACGGGGGAGCGTCCCCGAGGGTGACCTGGGTGGTGCCGGAGGCGTCTGCCGCACGGAAGGCCCAGACGGCGAGGGCGACGGTCTCGCCGTGCAGGGAGGTGGCGGCGTCGCTGATCGCGTAGCCGAGGCCGTGCGGGACGGGGAAGCGGACGGTGCAGGCGGGGAGTTCGACCCAGGGGACGGGGTGGTCGGGGCCGGCCGGGTGGACGGTGGCGCGCTGGCCGCCACGGGCCAGGGTGCGGCGGGCGGCCGCCAGCGCGGGGGCGCCGAGGACGGCTTCGAGCTGGGCGTCGTCGAACTCGGCGGGGGACCAGGTGAGTTCGGGTGAGGGGGTGGAGGGGAGCTGCTGCTGGTGGGCGAGGACCAGGGCGATCAGGTGGCGGCAGACACCGGGTGCGGCGCAGGTGCAGGTGGCGGCGTCCAGACCGAGGCCGGGCGGCAGTTCGCTCAGGCTGCCGTCCGGGTGGCGGCCGGAGACGGTGCCGTCCTCGGCCAGGGCCACCTCCGGCCCGGTACCGGACTCCAGCTCGCGGGCGGCGCGCTTGACCAGCCCCCGGTTGGTCAGCGCGGCGAGGGTGTCCGGGGTGAGCGCCAGCAGGTCGGGGCGCGGCGCGGGGTGCAGGCCGGGGTGCGGGGCGGGCGCGCTCATCGACCGACCCGCTCGGCGACGAAGGCGGCCAGGTGGCCGGGCGTCATGGCGCCGACCTGGGCGCCCGCCTCGGCCAACTGCCCTGCCATGACGCGGTCGTAGGACGGATCGGCCTCCTCGTCCAGGGCCGCCAGGCCGAGCACGGTGGCGCCCTGGCCGGTGAGGGAGCGGACGGTGCGGAGCAGCCGGTAGCGGTCGCCGCCCTCGTAGAAGTCGGAGACCACGGCGACCACCGTGCGGCGTGGGTTCTCCACCAGGCCGGCGGCGTAGTCGAGGGCCCGGGCGATGTCGGTGCCGCCGCCCAGCTGGACGCGCATCAGCAGGTCGACCGGATCGGCGACGTCGGAGGTGAGGTCCACCACCGAGGTGTCGAAGGCGATCAGGTGGGTGCGCAGGCCGGGCAGGCCCCAGAGGCAGGCGGCGGTGACGGCGGAGTGGATGACGGAGCCGACCATCGAGCCCGACTGGTCGACCAGCAGGATCAGTTGCCACTGCTCCAGGTGGCGCCGGGAGCGGGAGTGGAAGCGGGGCCGCTCGATCAGCACCCGGCGCCGCTCCGGCTGGTAGTGCTTGAGGTTGGCCCGCAGGGTGCCGTGGAAGTCGAAGTCGCGGGCCACCGGGAGGCGGCTGGGGCGGCGCGAGCGGGCGCCGGTGAAGGCGCGGCGCAGCTCGGGGCGCAGACGGGCCGTCAGGTCCCGCACCACGGCCTCGACGATCCGGCGGGCCATGGCCAGCAGGTCCGGGTTCATCAGGTGCTTGGTCCGCAGCACCGCCCGCAGCAGGGTGACGCTCGGCTCGACCCGGGTCAGCAGCTCCGGATCGGTGATGATCTCCTCGATCCCGTACCGCTCCACCGCGTCCCGCTCCAGCCGCTCGACGGTCTCCTTCGGGAAGAGGCGGTGCACGTCGTCCAGCCAGTCCACGGCGGTGAGCCGGGAGGCCCCGTCCCCTCCCTCGCGCGCGGCGGGCACCGGGCCCCGCCGGATCCCACGCTCCGTCAGGTCCTCGTCCCGGCCGTAGAGCCACTCCAGGGCGGCGTCGCGCCCGGCGGCCTCCGGGCCGAGCGGGCCGGTGGCGCGTTCGGCGGGTGCGCCGAGCAGCAGGCGCCAGCGCTCCAGGCCGGGGTCGCCGATGGGAGGGTCGCCGACGGGAGGGATGGTGGGCGGAACGGCGGAGTCGGTCATCGGGCGGTCCGGGGGTCGGTGGTGAGGCCGTACCGGTGGAGCAGGTGGTGCACGCTCTCCTCCAGGGCACGGGCGCGGGCCAGGTCGAGCGGGTCGGCGGTGGTGCGCAGGAGCGTACGGGCGGAGCCTCGGCGGCCGCGCCGCTCCAGCAGGCGCTCCGCGATCCGTTCGCGCTCGCGGGGCGGGAAGTGGGCGAAGGCCTGGCGCAGGGCGGGCAGGCCGGTGAGGAAGTCGTGCTCGGTCATCGCGCCGACCAGCTCGTCCAGGGTGTCCAGCAGGGCGGGGGCCGGGGAGTCGGTCAGCTCCTGCCGGGCCAGGGTGAAGAGACCGGTCAGCCAGTCGCCCAGCCGATCCGGCCCTGCGGTGGCGAACTCGCTTGCCAGGGAGGGGAGTTCGGTATCCGCTGCGGCGGAGAGGGAGCGGAGCAGGCCCAGGGCCGCGCCGCGCAGGTCGGGTGGTGCGGCCGGGTCGGTGGCGATCCGGCGGGCGGTGTCGAGCACGGCGACCCGGGGGAGCGGCAGCAGCTCCTCGGCGTCCCGGACCGCGTCCCGGGCGGCGGCCAGCGCGCGCAGCCGTGGCAGGTCGGGGCGGGCGCCGCCGCCGTGCAGGCCCTCCGCCAGCCAGAGGACGCGGTCGGCGGAGGCGCCGATGATCCGGGCGAGCAGGGGGGTGCCGGCCGCTCCGTAGACCCGGTCGTGCCGCCACAGGTGCAGCGCGGTGGCCAACACCGCTCCGGCGTCCGCGAGTTCGGGGAGGGTGGCGGCCCGCTCGGCGAGGGTGCGCAGCAGTTCGGCGGAGAGGGCATCCGCGCCGCAGAGCACCGCGTCGAAGAGCAGGGCGGACAGCGCCGGGGCGTCGGAACCCCCCTCGTGCAGGCGCTCGGTGAGCGCGACCGCCGCCGCGTCGGCCACCCGGGCGCCGTACGCTCCGGCCTCGACCAGCGCGGCCTCCCGTCCGGTGAGCGGGGTGGGCTCCCAGCGTTCGGTGAAGACCGGATCGGCACCGGAGGCCGGACCGGAGGCGCGGGTGTGGCCGGGGACGCCCAGCACCCGCAGCCGGTGCAGCAGCCGGCTGCGCTCCAGGCCGGCCGGCTCGGTGAGATCGGCCGTCACCGCGGCGCCCGAAGTCACGCCGTGCAGGGCGAGTTGGGCGTCGGCGTCGTGCACCAGCGGTGGTGCCGGGGTGTCCGGGTGCAGTCGGCCGGTGCGCTCGCCGGTGCCCGCGGCCACCATCTCGACCACCACCGGGTCGGAGCCCGGCGCGAGCGTGCCGCGCCCGCTCCACGGCAGCGGCTGCTCCAGCGCCTCCTTGACCAGGGCACCGGCCAGGCCGTCCAGCACGTCGGTACGGCTGCGCACCCGGTGGCCGCGCAGGGCGGCCAGGCCGTCGGCCAGGCTGCGCGCGGCCACCAGGTCGGCGGTGGAGGCGGGCACCCGGCGGCTCCGCAGCCGGCGGACCGCCTGCTCCAGCAGGCCGTCGGCGGCGGCCGACGGCCCTTCCTCCCACAGGAGTTGGTAGTAGCCGGGCGAGGGCAAGCCGGACTGGTAACCGGCGAAGGCGTCCAACTGCCGGAAGGAGTACGGGACGAGGAAGCTGCCGCCGACCGCGTCGTCACCGGGGGCGGGGACCGACGGCCAGTCGGTGCCGGACTCGGTGCCGGACGCGGGGGCGGACGCGGAGGCCGGGGCGGCGAGCAGGGCGCGCAGGGCCGGGGTGTGGAAGCCGCCGGTCACCACCAGCACCGGCCCCTCCGCGCGGGCCGCCGCCGCGCGCACCCAGGAGGCCATGTACTCCTCCCGGGCCCGGTCGCCCGGATCGGCGGCGGTGTCGCCGCGTACCAGGTCGAAGTAGGCGTCGAGCCGTTCGGCCAGCCCGTCCGGGTCGGCCACCTCGAAGAGGCCGTCCCAGAGGGTGTCCACCGAGTCCGTGCCGAAGTGCGCGCACAGCCGCGCGACGGCCTCCGCGTACCGGGACTCCGCGTCGGCGAAACGGTTGGCGGACCCGGACCCGGACCCGGACCCGGACCCGGAAGCGGGCGCGGGCTCCTGCGCGGACGGGGAGCGGTCGCCGAAGGCCGGGTGCCAGGCCGGCAGGTCGATGAAGCGCACCTGCGCCCCGGCGGCCCGCCCGCGGGTGAGCGCGACCCACTCCGGCGAGTGCTCGCAGAACGGCGCCCAGGAGGTGGCGGTGCGCCGGGCGTCCCGGTGGTGGCTGAAGACCGCGACCGGGAGGTCGTGGCCGAGCAGCAGCTCGTCCAGGCGGTCGTTGAAGTCGGCCGGGCCCTCGATCAGGACGTGGGCCGGCCGCAGCTCCGCGATCGTGCGGGCCACCAGGCCGGCGCAGGCGGGGGAGTGGTGGCGCACCCCGAGGAGGACGACCTCGCGGGCCCGGGCGCTCCGGGGGCCCATCACTCCGCCAGCAGGTGGCGGGCCCGGTGCAGGGCCTTCCACTGCGTGCCCCGCCGCCGGGAGCCCTCCTGTTCCAGGAAGCGCCGCAGCCGGGCCAGGTCCTCGGGGCTGTCCTTGGCGGCCGTGCCGGCCAGGCAGGTCACCAGGTCGGCGGCGTCGCCCGGTTCGCCCCGCAGGTACCAGCCGCGGACGCCGACGGCGTGGGCCACCGAGACCGCCTCCGCGGTGCTCATCACGGCGGAGATCCGGTCCCCAGGCTGCGCGCCGCCGCCGCTCCCCTGCCGCAGCTCGCGGAAGGTGGTCACCAGTACCGCCAGCACGTCCCGGTCCGGTGCCACCGTCACGCCCGAGCGGCGCAGCAGGGCGCCGGCCTCGGCCTCCACCAGGGCCAGTTCGGTGTCGAAGTCCGGGATGGGGAAGACGGTCTCGAAGGTGAAGCGGCGCTTGAGCGCGGCGCTCATCTCGTTGACGCCCCGGTCCCGGGTGTTGGCGGTGGCGATCACGTTGAACCCGGCGCGGGCGAAGACCATGCCGTCCGGGCCGTCCAACTCCGGGACGGCCAGCACCCGTTCGGAGAGCAGGGAGAGCAGGCAGTCCTGCACCTCCAGCGGGCAGCGGGTGATCTCCTCGAAGCGGACGATCCGCCCCTCGGCCATCCCCCGCAGCATCGGGGCGGGCACCAGGGAGCGGGGTGACGGGCCCTCGGAGACCAGCAGCGCGTAGTTCCAGGAGTACTTGATCTGGTCCTCGGTGGTGGCCGCGCCGCCCTGCACGGTGAGGGTGGAGGCGCCGCTGACGGCCGCCGCGATCAGCTCGGAGAGCAGCGACTTGGCGGTGCCGGGCTCGCCGACCAGCAGCAGGCCGCGGTCGGTGGCCAGGGTCACCAGGGCGCGTTCGACCAGGGCCGCGTTGCCGACGAACTTGCGGCTGATCCCGGCGCGTTCGTCGCCGATCACGAAGCGGCGGGCCGCCCGCAGGCTGAGCTGCCAGCCCGGCGGGCGCGGGTCGCGGTCCTCGGCGCGCAGGGCCGCCAACTCCTCGGCGTGGCGCACCTCGGCGGGCGGGCGCTGGAGGTTCGGGGAGTCGGAGGCGCTCACGCCGAGGTCACCTCTTCCAGGTCGACGAGCAGTTCGGAGGCGGCGATCGGGTCCACGTCCCGGAAGCGCAGCCGCAGGTCGCCGCGGTCCCAGTGGTCGCGCGGCACCGTGTCCAGCCAGACCGTCTCGAAGGTCTGGTCGGGGAACATCTCCACGGCGCCGACCGCGATGCCCTCGTGCAGCTGGATCACCAGGTGGCAGCGTTCGCCGAGCCGCCGGGAGAACCACCGCTCCACGCCCGCGTCCTGCGGCGCCCCGCGCTTGGTCAGCCCGAGCAGCCGGCCGACCGGCACCTTGCTGCCCTCGAAGCGGTGCAGCCGGTTGGCGGCCAGCTCGTCCGCGGTCAAGTGGCGCACGGACCGGCCCAGTTGGGGGAAGGGCTGGAGCAGCTCGTAGTCGGCGAACAGCTCCGACCAGGCCGCCAGCGCCGCCCCGTCGAGCAGCAGCGGGTGCGCCAGCCGGACGGTGGCGTCCTCGGGCAGCGCGAACTCCTGGTCCGCCGCGTCCGCGAAGGTGCGGTCCTCGGCCACCCGGAAGGCGGTGGTGACGGTGCTCCGCGGACCGCCCTCGGTGTCGGCCAGCCAGACCAGGCGGCGCGCCAGGTGCCAGACCAGCGGGTGCCGGACGAAGAGCTCGCGGAACTCGGCCGCGGTCCAGGCGCGTTGGGCCACCATCGCGGCCTCCAGGCGGCGCAGCTGGTCGGAGGCGACGGTGCGCACGTCCTTCTTCAGGGCGGCGAAGCGCTTGCGCTCGGCCGGGGCCAGCTCCGGGTCGTCCTTGACGCCCGGCACGGGCAGGTCCTTGCGCCGGCGGCCGTCGCCGTCCAGCACGTACGGGCGCAGCTGCTCGTCGAAGCCGACCGTGAAGCGGCGCGGGCCGTAGTCGACCACAGTGGTGCCGTCCGGGTCGAGGCCGAGGTCCGGCACCAGCCGGTCCGAGAGCTGGTCGGCCGTCAGGCCCAGACCCTCGGCCACCTCCGCGATCCGCTCCTGCGCACGGGACTTGAGCGCCTTGAACTTCACCCGCTGGGCGATGCCGTGCAGGTGCAGCAGTGCCACGTCGCTGCCGATCGCGGCCAGCACGCCCAGCCCCTCCACCGCCCGGTGGTGGGCGCCCTCGCCCGGCCACTCGCGCAGCACCGGCGTCAGGCGGCGGACGGTCTCGTCGTCGCCGAGGACGCCCAGCGCGGTCAGCGCCCAGCTCTCCTTCGGCGGCGTCCCGGCCTGGCGCCACTCCTCGAACAGGGCCCAGCCGAACGCGGCCAGCGAATCCGGCCGGCAGGCCCCGGTGACCACGGCCAGCCCGGGGAACGGCTCCTCCGGCCGGGAGAGGGCGAGCATGGTGAGCACGTGACGGACGGCCTGCTCGGGCAGCGCGGCGCCCGAGGCGAGCAGCAGTTGGGGCAGGACGGCGGGCTGCACCCAGACGGGAAGGGCGGGCAGCTTGGCGGGCAGCGCGTTCTCCAGCGGGTCGGCCGACAGCGCCTCGCCGACGATCCCGGCCGCCTCGACGCCGTAGCGCCCGGCCACCGCCGCGCCCAGGGTCTGCGCACCGGCCTCGGCGGCGACCAGGCGCAGCGCCTGCTCGGCGGCCTTGCGGGCCGCGCCGTCCGGCCCGACGGCCTCGGGCACCAGCAGCAGGGCGCCCGCGACGCCGTGCCGGGCGAACCACGAACGGGCCGTCGGCTGGGCCGACTTGAGCCGCACCAGGCAGTCCGCCATCACCCGGGCCACCCCGGCGTCCCGGAACGGCAGCAGCAGCGGGGCGATGCTCGCGGGCTGCGAGGAGGCGGCCGCCAGCAGGGCCGGGAGGGCGGTCAGACCGTAGCGGACCACCACCGGCCGCAGCTCCTCGCCGCCGCCCCAGGTCTGCACCGGCCGCCACTTCTCCAGCATGGGGGCGAGCAGCTCGCGCGGGCCCTGCATCAGCAGCCGCCGCGCGTACCAGAAGTTGCCGTTCGGCCCGAAGACCTGCTTGGCCTCCTTCTTCCAGTCCGTCCGGGGCGGGAAGGGCCAGCCGTCCTCGCCCGCGCTCCAGCGCTCCTGCTCGCCGGCCCGCCACTCCACCTCCGGTGCGGCGTCGGCCTGGAGGCCGGTGAGCACCCGGACGGTGCGCCGGGCGCGGGGACGGGTCCACGGCGGGGAGACCAGCAGGGCGGGCAGCTCCTCGGGCGCGGCCTCGGCCACCCGCGGCCGGACGCCGTCCAGGGAGGCGATCAACTCGACCGCCGGGGCGTCGAGTTCGGCGAGCAGCTCGGGCAGCACGGCGTGCTGGAGCTGGACGTGGGTGGCCAGCAGCCGGCGGGCGTCCGGGGCGGTCGGCCCGTCCGCGAGCACCGTCTCGGCCAGCAGGCGGGCGGCCCGGACGGGGTAGCGCTGCATGGCCTCCTGGAGGGCGGGCCGGGCCTGCTTCTCCGTCAGGCGCCCGAGCAGGAAGCGGAAGGCCCGGTCGGTCGGCAGCTGCACCGCCACCGAGGCCACGGTACGCAGCTCGTCCGTGCTGTGGTACTGCCCCAGGGCGGCGTCCAGGTAACGGTCGGCCTCGGTGCCGACCCCGTCGGCCAGGGTGGCGAAGAGGCCCACCGTCCAGTCGTGGTAGCCGAGCCGGGGGTCCGGGCCGAAGCCGTCCAGCTGGGCCGGGTGGTCCACGGTGGCCAGCAGCAGGGCGCGCAGCGAACCTTCGTGCCGGCCGTAGCGGTCCATCTCGGCGAGGCACTCCTCGGTCCAGCCCGGTGTGCCCGGGGCCAGGTAGGCGGCCAGCAGGCGGCGGGCGGGCGTGGTGCGGAGCTCCTCCAGCGCGTCGAGGGTCTCCTGGTACACCGCCTCGTCGGCGACCGCGAGCAGGGCCCGGAGCCGACCGGCCAGCTGGTCGGCGCTGTTGAGCCCGGGCCGGTCGGGGGAGCGGTACCGCACCTGCGGGTCGACCCGGACCATCCCGCTCTGGTGGTAGAGGACCTGGATCCCGGAGAGCTCCAGCACGGCGCGGGCGGCGAACGGCAGGCCGAAGCGGACCGCCCAGGCGTCGGCGAAGGGGGACTTCTCCACCCCGTTGTGGTGCCAGGCCGGCGGGAGGATCTCGGCGAGCATCGCGGCGCCGAGCGGGTCGGCCTCCCCGGCCAGGTACGCGCGGGCGGCCGCGACCAGCGCCTTGGGGGCGTTGCGGGAGGCCAACACCTGCTCGATCCAGTCGAGTTGGGCCGCGATCCGCTCCTCGGCCTGCCCGACCGCCTTGGGAGCGGGACGGGGGACGGCGCGCACCCGGCCGCCGCGGCGGGGGTGCAGGACGCGCTGCCAGGTGGCGGGGAAGACGAAGGTGCTCTCGTCCGGGAGCCCGGCCGCCTCGGGCTCCTCCGTGCCGTCCGGTGCGGCAGGCTCGGCGGGAGCGGCGACCGGCCCGACGCTCACAGGGGTTCCGTCGGCCTCGGTGTAGCCCTTGCGGGTCTTCTCGCCGATCAGCTTCGCGAGGTGGGCCTCGGCCGCCCCGGCGGAGGCGAGCTCCTTCACCTGCTCCCGCCCCGCCGTCCCGATCCGGCCGTACCGGACCACGACCGAGCTGCCCTCGACCGCCGCCTCCCAGAACTTCGCAGACCCGTCCCCGACGAACTCCCAGCGCCGCACCGTTCTCTCCTCCAGGCATGTGGCCGACCACCGGGCGCGATGGTCATCCGGTGCGTGGTGCGGCCACCATAACCAGCGCCCCCGACAGCGGAGCGGGAGGAGTCCGCTCCGCCGCCGGGGGCGTCGGCCGACCAGGAGTCGAGGGGGCGTCAGCCCATGCTCTTCGTGCCGTCGATCGCCTCGCGGACGATGTCGGCGTGGCCGGCGTGCTGGGAGGTCTCGGCGACGATGTGCATCAGCACCCGGCGGGCCGACCACTTGGCGTCCTGGTCGAACCACGGCGCCTTCGGCAGCGGCTGGGCCGCGTCCAGGTCGGGCAGGGTGGCCACCAGCTCGTCGGTCCGGGCGGCCACCTCGGCGTACGCGGCCAGCACGCCCTCCAGCGTCTCACCCGGCAGCAGGCGGAAGTCGTTCTCCCGGGCGGCGAAGTCGGCCTCGGTCATCGCGCTGAAGTCCGGCATCGCCGACGGGCCCTCGAGGATGAAGTCCACCCAGGTCTTCTCCACGCTCGCGACGTGCTTGATCAGACCGCCGACGGTCAGCCCGCTGACCGTGGACCGGTGCCCGGCCTGCCGGTCCGTCAGCTCGTTGGCGGTGAAGCGGAGGAAGAACCGCGACTTGGCGAGCTGCTCCAGCAGGTCGGCGCGCTCCCCGGTGAGGGCCGGGGCGGTCTTGGTGGTCTCGGTCATGGTGGCTCTCCGTCTTCGTCGTTCTGGTCGGTCGTTCCGTCGACAAGAGAAAAGGTAGGCCGTAACTAGGTCAGAACATGTCCGCTATGCCACGCCGGACCGGAAAAAGCCGCCCTGGTCGCTCTCGGACCGCCCTCGGACCGCCCTCGGACCGCCCGGAGGGCGGTCAGGGGCGCGGGGAACTGCGCGCTGCGGAAGGACGAAACCCGTGTGCCGGGTACGGAGACTCAGGTGCACGTGGCTGTCCGTACCCGGCACACGGGTCTGTGCGGCTCCGCCGCGCGCCCACGCGGCGGAGCCGCACATCAGCAGAGCCCCGCGCCCCGGCATCACGCTTTGCCGCGCTTTCGCTCAGGCCAAGGTGAGTTCCAGGCCGCCCGGTTGGCCGTCGGCGAGGGCCAAGGCGGTGGCGACCTCGGTGGGGAAGGGGCGCAGGCCGAGGAGGGCGGCGGTGAGGTCGGCGGTGGTGCGGTGCCACTCGCCGGGCCGCTGCATCAGGGCGTGGCCCGAGCCGTGCACGGTGTAGCCCGCGACCCGGGCGCCGGCCTCGCGGGCGCGGGCGGCGAGCAGGCGGGTGGCGGCGGGGTCGGTGACGGTGTCCCGGTCGCCGTGGAGGGTGAGCAGGGTGCGGTCCTTGAGCTGGGCCACCGGCTCCTCGGGCGGGCACCACGGCGCGAGGGCCACCACACCCGCCACGCACGGGTGGCCGGCGGCGCGGATCGCCGCGCGGCCGCCCATGGAGTGGCCGATCAGGACGGTCGGCACGGGGCCGAGGGCCTCGGCGAGGTCGCTGAGCGCGGCACTGGCGTCGCGGGCGGCGTCGGCGTGGTCGCCGTTCCAGCCCCGGTAGCGGTAGCGGACGGCGCCGAGGGCGATCCGCTGACCCGCCGTCACCCTGGCCACCGCGCGGGCGAATCCGGCCATCCGCAGGGCCGGCAGGTTGACCGGGCCGGGCCGGTCCTGGCTGAACTCCTTGCCCCCGTGCAGCACCAGCACCGCGGCCTCCGCGCCGTCCGGCCGCCGCCCCCGCCACCGCAGGGTCCGGTGGCCCACCGCTCTGTTCACGTCTCGTCCGTCCTCCCGTTCAGGCCCCGTCCGGGGACGGCCACTGTACGCCCGCGCCGGGCAGGCCCGGCCACAAGGGCCGCGCAGTGCGGAGGGGGACGACCCGTGTGCCGGGAACGGGGAATCACCTGCAGGCGGAGGCCGGCACCCGGCGCTCGGTAGGTCTCTTCCGATGCGCGCCCCGCGGCGCAGCCGCAGATCGGCAGAGCCCCGCGCCCCTTCGGGTCGCCGAGGGTCGCCGAGGGCGGCTACGGCAGGGTGGCGATGCCCGCGCGGAGGAAGGCGATGGCGGTCTCGATGTTCTCCCGCTCCGGGCTGTAGCAGAGCTCGGAGACGATGCCCGCCGCCGCGGCCGCCGCCAGCCGGGGCGCGAAGTCGTCGGGGGCGCTGCCGGTCTCCTCGGCGAACAGGCGGGTGCCCTCCTGGATGACCTCGGCCAGCCGGGAGTTGGCCAGGCCCTTCAATCGGGGGTCGGCCTCCAGCATCTGCTCGCTGAGCTCGTCCAGCTCGGTGTTCTCGGCGAACCGGGTGCGCAGCCAGTGCTCCAGCGCGTCCAAGATCGTCCACCCTTCGGGGCGGTCGCGCAGCCCGGCCGCGAGCTCCGCGGTGAAGCCGTCGAAGTGCGCCAGGGCGAGGTCGAGCTTGGAGGGGAAGTAGAGCGTGACCGTGCGGGGCGAGACCTCGGCCTCGGCCGCGATGTCGGCGATGGTGGTCGCGTCGAAGCCCCGGGCGGCGAACTCCTTGAGCGCGGCCCGGACGATCGCGTCCCGGCGCTTGGCCTTCCCGCGCTCCCTAAGGCCGTCCTGGCGGCCGTCACTGGTCATGGTGCGGAGATTACCACCCAGGGTTAAATTACAGTCCAGTGTAAAAATGCCGTACGGTGCAACGAAGCGCCCGGACGGGGCACGGAGCGAGGCAAGAGGGAGGACGGCATGGCGGCACGCCTGTACGGCTTGGGGCGGTGGGCGATACGCCGCCGCGGGTCGGTGGTCGCGGTCTGGCTGCTGGTGCTCGCGGTGGTCGGCGGTCTCGGGGCCACCCTGCACGGCAAGCCGAGCACCGAGTTCACCGTGCCGGGCATCGAGTCCCAGCAGGCCCAGGACCTGTTGGAGCACCGCTTCCCGACCGCCTCCGGCGGCACCGCCCGGGTGGTGTTCGCGGCCCCCGAGGGGCAGGCGCTGACCGACCCGACCGCCCAGCAGGCCGTGGCCGAGGGGCTGAAGAGGGCCGCCACCGTGCCCGGCGTGGTGCACGTGGCCCCGCCCGCCGAGACCGGCGCGGTCTCGCCGGACCACCGGATCGGCTTCGCCGACGTGCTGTTCGACCGCCCGGCCGACCAGGTGCCGCAGAGCTCCAAGGACGCGCTCACCGAGGCCGTCACCCAGGCGCGCGGCGCCGGGCTCCAGGTGGAGCTGGGCGGTTCGGTGATGGCACCGGTCACCGAGGTCGGCGGCCCGGCCGAGGTGGTCGGCGTGGTGATCGCCTTCGCCGTGCTGTTCCTGGCGCTGGGCTCACTGGTGGCGGCCGGGCTGCCGCTGCTGACCGCCGCCGTCGGGGTGGTCATCGGGGTGATGGGCGTTCAGTTCGTCTCCCGCTTCGTGGACCTCACCAGCACCGCCACCGTGCTCGCCCTGATGATCGGCCTGGCGGTCGGGATCGACTACGCGCTCTTCATCATCTCCCGCCACCGCGAGCAACTGGCCGACCCCGAGGCCGAGATGGACGACTCCATCGCCCGGGCCACGGCCACCGCCGGCAGCGCGGTGGTGTTCGCCGGAGCCACGGTGATCATCGCGCTGGCCGCCCTCGCGGTCACCGGCATCCCCTTCCTCACCGCGATGGGCCTGGCCGCCGCCGTCACCGTGCTGCTGGCCGTGCTGATCGCCGTCACCCTGGTGCCCGCCGCACTGAGCTTCGCGGGCGAGCGCCTGCGCCCGAAGCCCAAGGCGGAGAAGAAGCCCAAGGGAGCCGAGGGAGCCGTGAACTCCCCGTCCTGGAGCGCCCGTTGGGCCGCCCTGGTGACCCGCCGTCCGCTGGTCGTGCTGCTGGTCGGCGTGGTCGGCCTGGTCGCCCTCGCGCTGCCCGCCAAGGACCTGCGCCTGGGCCTGCCGAGCAACGCCTCCCAGCCCACCAGCAGCACCCAGCACAAGAGCCACCAGCTGCTGACCGAGGGCTTCGGCCCCGGCTTCAACGCCACCCTGGTCGCCGTCGTGGACACCGCCGGGGTGCCCGCCGAGCAGCGCCCCGCCACCGTCACCGGCCTGGCCCGCTCCCTCGCCGCCGACCCCGGCGTGGCCGTGGTGGCCCCGCCGACCGCCGGCCCGGACGGCAGTCTGAGCGTGGTCGCGGTGGTGCCGAGGACCGGCCCCGACGACGAGGCCACCACCGACATGGTGCACCGCCTGCGGGCCCTGGCCCCCGAGGTCGAGAAGGCCGGCGGCACCCTCTACATCGCCGGCGGCACCGCCGCCACCATCGACATCTCCCACAAGCTCTCGGACGTGCTGCCGCTCTTCGTGGCCATCATCGTGCTGCTCGCCCTGGTCCTGCTGACCATCGCGTTCCGCTCGGTGCTGGTGCCGCTCAAGGCCGCGCTCGGCTTCCTGCTCTCGATCGCCGCCGCGCTGGGCGCCACCGTCTGGGTGTTCCAGCAGGGGCACCTCAACGGGGTGCTGGACGTGCCCTCGGCCGGGCCGGTGACCAGCTTCCTGCCGGTCCTGCTGATCGGCGTGCTGTTCGGCCTGGCGATGGACTACGAGGTCTTCCTGGTCAGCCGGATGCGCGAGCACTACGAGCACACCAAGGACGCGGCCGGGGCGGTCACCCAGGGCCTGGCGCAGAGCGGACGGGTCGTCACCGCCGCCGCCCTGATCATGGTCGCGGTCTTCGGTGGCTTCGTCTTCAACCACGACCCGATCATCAAGTCGATCGGCTTCGCGCTCGCCTTCGGCGTCCTGATCGACGCCTTCGTGGTCCGGATGACCCTGGTCCCGGCCGCCATGGCGCTGCTCGGCCGCCGGGCCTGGGGCCTGCCGAAGTGGCTGGACCGGATCACCCCGGACGTGGACATCGAGGGCGCGAAGCTCCCGCCCCGTCCGACCGACGCCGAGCAGCGGCCGGAGCCGGTGGCCGCCGGACGGTGACCCCCGCCGGACGGTGACCCCCGCCGTCCGGGGGTGTCGTGCGCCGATCCCCGTGGGATAGGACGTACCGGGTACGACGGGCCCGCCGCCGTGGCGGGCCCCACCCCGGAGGAGAGCTGATGCACCGTCGGACCTTCGTCACCGCCGCCGTGGCGGGCACCGCACTCGGTCTCGTACCGACGCTGCCCGCCGCGGCGGCCGGTCCGTACACCACGCTGGACGCGCTCCAGCAGGCGATCGACCGCGCCGTGCCGGGCGACCGGCTGGTCCTCGCCAACGGCACCTACACCGTCCCGGCCAACCGGCCGATCCGGGTCTCCGGGCGCAACGGCACCACGGCCGCGCCGATCACCATCGCGGCCGAGTCCAAGGGCGGGGTGGTGCTCCAGGGGGCGAAGGGCTTCGAGTTCGCCGACTCCGGCAACATCACCGTCACCGGCTTCGCCTTCCGGCAGAGCAGCACGCTGGAGATCCCGGAGAGCTGCTCCCGGATCCGGCTCACCCGCAACGACTTCCGGCTCACCGACACCACCGGCTTCCACTGGCTGGTGGTCTCCGGCAACGACGTGAAGGTGGACCGCAACCGCTTCCACGACAAGAGCACCGCCGGGGTCTTCCTGGTGCTGGACGGCCCGGGCGCCGATCGCCAGGAGGTGGCGAAGCGGCTGACGGTGCTGCGCAACCACTTCTCCGACCACCGCTACACCGGCTCCAACGGCGGCGAGGCGATCCGACTGGGCGTCAGCCACCGGGCGCTGGGCGACGCGGACGCCACCGTCGAGTACAACCTCTTCGAGCGCTGCGACGGCGACGCGGAGGCGGTCTCGGTCAAGTCCTCGGGCAACACGGTCCGTTACAACACCCTGCGGGACAGCAGGGGCGGCATCGTGCTCCGGCACGGCAACGGCTCCACCGTCGAGGGCAACCACCTGCTCGACGGCGGCGAGGGCATCCGGCTCTACGGCAACGACCACGTGGTGGTCAACAACCACCTGACCGGGCTGACCGGCCGGGCCCTGGTGATCGGCAGCGGCTCCACCCGGGACCACTACGCGGGCGAGCCGGACTCCGAGCGGACCGGCCACGACGCCTGCGACCGCGCGCTGGTCCTGCACAACACCCTGGCCGGGAACGCCGGCGGGCTCTCCGGCGAGGAGCGCACGTACGAGCCGCGGAACGTGGTGATCGCCGACAACCTGCTGGTCGCAGAGCGCGGCACCCTGGTCGGCCTCGGCCGCACCACCGGCTTCACCTGGCAGGGCAACATCCTGTGGGGCGCCGCCGCCAACGGCACCGCCCCGGCCGGGGGTTGGCGCCGGGTCGACCCCCGGCTGGTGCGCGGCGCCGACGGGGTCAACCGCCTCTCGGCCGGCAGCCCGGCCATCGGGGCCGCCGGCTACACCGGCACCCGGGCGGTCACCGAGGACGTGGACGGCCAGCCGCGCGGCACCGCCCGTGACGTGGGCGCCGACCAGTACTCCACCCAGCCGCCGGTGCGCCGCCCGCTGACCACGGCCGACGTGGGCCCGGACGCGCCCTGAGCGGCCGGTCCGCCCGGGCACCCGCGAGGGTGCCCTGGGCGGACCGGCGGAGCGTCAGGTCCGGCGGATGGCGTGGCAGCCGCCGTCGCCCGCGGCGTCGCCGCTGCCCCGGTCGTACGGGTCGCCCGGCTTGCCCGAGGTGTCGACGTCCTCGTCGGAGCCGCCGAAGTCGGTCTCCAGGAAGCCGCTGCCCATCGTGCAGACGTTGTTGGCGAAGCTGGCGGCCAGCCGGCCGACGGCCATCCGGCCGGGCTCGACCCGGTACTTCTCCGGGTCCAGGAAGTGGAACTCCTGCTGGCGGCGGACCACTTCGCGCTCCACCCGGGCCTGGAAGACCGGGTTGCCGAAGGCGGCCGGCACCACGCTGCTCGGGCTCGCGGAGCTTCGCGGCCTCCCCGCCTCCGGGCCGGGCCAGAGCGCGTAGACGAAGCTGTAGTCGGTCTTCACCACCAGCGAGCCCTTGTCGCCCTCGGCGAAGCTCAGTTCGCCCTTCACCTTCACGGTGTCCGTGACCGGTACGGCGCGCAGCGGGTCGAAGCGGCTGAACACCAGTGCCGGGTCGTCCTGTTCGGTGGGGCGGGTGAGCTGGGCCTCCAGCTCCTCGCGGCTCTCCTCGGTCAGCAGCTCCAGCGCCTGCCGGGGCGTGCCGCCCTTCACGGTGGCCGGGTCGAGGTTGCCGGCGGCCAGGAAGGCGCGCACCGTCCGCAGGTGGACGGCCACCTGCTCGGCGGTGAACGCCCCCACCGGGCGCGCCTCGGGCAGCACGATGCCCGCCTCGCCCTCGGCCCAGGCGGCGGCGGGCGAGCCGAGCCAGGGCTGCTCGCGGGTCGCCTCGCCCGGGATGATCCGCGCCCGTCCGTCCGCGGACGGGTTCTTGACGCTCGCCTCGTACTTGTCCCGGCCGTCGTCGATCCCCAGGTTGACGGCGAGCAGCACGGCCAGCACGGAGCCGCCGACCAGACCGGCCTTGACCTTCTTGCTCAGGCGTCGCCGGGCCGGGGCGGGGGGTGGGACGTAGGCGAAATGCGGATCTTCGTATTCTGACACGGCGCCAATTCTGCAGTGCCCCCCCTGCCCGCCGTCCACCGGGTTTCCCGGGCGGCCGTCAGGCGGTGTCCGGGGCGGAGACCCGGTCCACCAGGCGGGCCAGGGCGGCGGCCAGCGCGCCGAGCCCGGGGCCGGCCGGGCCGCCCGGTTCGGTCATGTAGCCGTCGCGGCGGATCTCCACCATCAGCGCGCCGACCCGGGCGTCCTTCCCGTAGTGCCGCAGCGGCACGTAGGTCCCGGCGAAGGGGCTGTCCAGCCCGGTGCCGCCGAAGCCCTCGAAGCACGCGCGGGCCGCCGCCAGGAGCCCGGCGGGGGTGTGGAACGGGTCGGTGCCCAGGCAGACCGGCGGACGCGGGCCCTCGCCGTGCAGCTCGTACGGCAGCGCCGCCGTCGGGTAGGAGTGCACGTCGATCACCACGGCCCGGCCGACGGCGGCCAGCCGCTCCTCCACCGCCTCGGTGAGGGCGGCCGCGTAGGGGTGGAAGTACCGCTCCAGCAGCGGCCCGTGGTCGTGGTCGTCCGGGCGCAGCCGCCCGCCGTGGGTGGTGCGGGTGTAGACCGCGCCCATGCCGGCCTTCAGCATCTCCTCCCGCTCGTCCGGGAAGCGCTCGGGGTCGACCACCAGGCGGGAGAGCCGGTTGACGAACCGCCAGGGGGTGAGGTCCGCGGCCGCGGCCGCGGCGGCGGCCAGCTCGGCGGTGTGGGCGTCGGTGATGTGGTCCAGCTCCAGGGCCAGGGCCGGATCGTCCAGCAGGATGCCGCGGCGGACCTCGGGCGGCACCGTCCGGGAGGAGTGCGGCACGTGCAGGATCACCGGGGAGCGGGCATCACCGGCGTGGAGCCGGTACGCGCGGTCGTCGGTCACGGGGTCCCCCAGGAGGATCGTCGGCGGTGGTGCGGTGCGAGGCCATCATGCCCCGGCTCCGTAGAGTGGAGTTGGATCTTCGAACAGCGACCGAAGAACGTAGCCGACGAAGCGACCGCAGCGACTGAGAGGCCGTCACCATGAGCCAGAGCGCAGACCGTTCCGCCCGTGCCGAGCTGGGCGTGATCGGCGGGTCCGGGCTGTACGCCCTGCTGGACGAGGTCACCGAGGTGGTGGTGGACACCCCGTACGGGCCGCCGAGCGACTCGGTCCTGCTCGGCGAGGTGGCCGGGCGCCGGGTGGCCTTCCTGCCCCGCCACGGCCGGGGCCACACCCTGCCGCCGCACCGGATCAACTACCGGGCCAACCTCTGGGCGCTGCACTCCCTGGGGGTCCGTCAGGTGCTCGGCCCCTGCGCCACGGGCGGCCTGCGGGCCGAGTACGGGCCGGGCACGCTGCTGGTGCCGGACCAGTTCGTGGACCGCACCGCCGGCCGGCCGCAGACCTACTACGACGGGCTGCCGCTGCCCGGCGGCGGCCGCCCCGAGGTGGTGCACGTCTCGATGGCCGACCCGTACTGCCCCGACGGCCGCGCCGTCGCGCTGGCCGCCGCCCGGGGCTGCGCCTGGGAGCCGGTGGACGGCGGCACGCTGGTGGTGATCGAGGGCCCGCGCTTCTCCACCCGCGCCGAGTCCCGCTGGTTCACCGCCAACGGCTGGTCGGTGGTCGGCATGACGGGCCATCCGGAGGCCGTCCTGGCCCGGGAGTTGGGCCTCTGCTACACCTCGCTGGCCCTGGTCACCGACCTCGACGCGGGCGTGGAGACCGGTGAGGGCGTCACCCACGCCGAGGTGCTGGAGGTCTTCGGGCGGAACGTGGACCGGCTGCGCACCGTCCTCTTCAAGGCCCTGGAGGCCCTGCCCGCCGAGCGGGACTGCGTCTGCTCGCACGCGCTGGACGGCCTGGAGACCGGCCTGCCGGGCGTCGGCGCCTGACCGCCGGGCAGGCCGGGCCGGCTCAGCCCGCCTCGGACCACGCGGGCGCCGGGGCGTCCACCGAGAGCGGGCAGCCGGCCGGGGTGAGGTAGGTGACCATCAGGACCACCGGCTCGGTGCCGTGGTTGTGGCCGACGTGCGGGTACGCGGGCCCGGCCGGCTCGAAGACCACGCCGCCCGGCTCGGTGGTCTCCACCGTGCCGTCGGCCAGCTGCCTGGTCAGGGTGCCGGACCTGACCACGGCGAGCACCGGCCCGGGGTGGTAGTGCCAGCCGGTGGTGCCGCCGGGGGCGATCACCACCTCGCCGACCACCACGTCGGTGTCGCCCCCGGGGCGGAAGGGCAGCACGCCCTGGTGCGAACCCCGGGCGAGCGGAGCGGAACTGATGCCCCGTGCCCCGTCGCCCCCGGCCCGGATGGACTCGCCGTCGCGCTGCCGCGGGACGGCGTGGACGTGTGTGGTGTCGCTCATGCTGTTCCGTGCCCCCGCACATCGGTTCCGTCGATCAAATGATCTTCGGGACGGGAACATACCAGCGCTGTTGATCTTCGCCGGAGCCCACCCGGTGCCCGATGATGGACGGGTGCCAGAAGGAGACTCCGTCCACCGCGTCGCCGCCGAGCTGGACCGGGCCCTCACCGGGCGGGTGCTGACCCGGTCCGAGCTGCGGGTGCCGGCGCACGCCACCGCCGACCTGACGGGCCGTCGGGTGCTCGGCACGGTGCCGCGCGGCAAACACCTGCTGACCAGGTTCGACGGCGGCCTGACCCTCCACACCCACCTGCGGATGGACGGCCGCTGGGCGGTCTTCGGGCCGGGGGAGCGGTGGTCCGGCGGCCCCGCACACCAGATCCGGGCCGTGCTCGGCACCGAGGGGCCGACCGCCGTCGGGTACCGGCTGCCGGTGGTCCAACTGCTGCGCACCGCCGAGGAGTCCACCGTGGTCGGCCACCTCGGCCCGGACCTGCTGGGCCCCGACTGGGACGTGGCCGAGGCGGCCCGCCGGCTGCTCGCCGAGCCGCAACGGCCGCTCGGGGAGGCCCTGTTGGACCAGCGCAACCTCGCCGGGATCGGCAACATCTACGCGAACGAGCTCTGCTACCTGGCCTCCCTCACCCCCTGGGCCCCGGTCGCCGACGCCGCCCCGGTGCTGGAGCGGCTGCTCGCCCGGGCCCAGCGGCTGCTGGACGCCAACAAGACCCGCTCCGGCCACCCGACCGTCCCCGACGCTCGCCCCGGCCGGACGCACTGGGTCTACGGCCGCGACCGCAGACCCTGCCTGCGCTGCACGACCCCCGTCCGGGTGGCCACCCACGACCGCGAGCGCCCGGCCTACTGGTGCCCCCGCTGCCAGCGCGGTCCTACGCCTGAACGGCCGTCACCAGGGCCGGGTGGCGCGGGTCGTCGCAGCGGACGGTGAGGTCGGCCAGCGAGGCCGGGTCGGTCTCCTCGGCGTAGCGGGCGAAGGCCGGCAGGGTCCAGCGCTGTTCGGGCGCGGTACGGCGAGCCAGGGCGGCCGGGGTCAGGGCCAGGTGGACCGTCAGGTCGAAGGGCAGCCAGCGGCCGAGCAGCAGCGGCCCGTCCAGCAGCAGCACCGCGTCGGGCGGCAGGGTGACGTACGCGGCCCGGGTGGAGCGGTCGGTGGCCGGATCGCGGAAGGTGGGCAGCACCCGGCCGCTGCCGCCGGGCTCCAGCGGGTCGAGCACCTCGCGCAGCAGGGTGCCCTCGTCCAGCCAGAGGTCGTGGAAGGCGTCGGCGTCCTGGTGGCCGTACTCCAGCCGGATCGAGGCGGCCCGCAGGAAGTCGGCGGCCGACACCCGCTGCACCGGGCGGCCGCGCAGCCGCAGCGGCTCCACCAGGGCGTCGGCCAGCTCGCCGGGCCGGGCGGCGTCCGCGCCGTCCAGCGCGACCCGGGCACGGCGGCCGTCGTCGACGGGCAGTGCGGCGATCCGGTCGGCGAGCAGCTCGGCCAGGCGCTCGGGCGAGATGGGCTGCACCGGCACGGGGTGCTCTCCTCTCCGTAGGGGACGTCCTCCGCTCTCAAGGCGCGGCGGCGTCACCGTATGCCCGTGGGGCCGTGGTGCCACATGGCGCTGGGGTGGTGCCATGTAGTGCCACGATGGCGCCGTAAGCCCAGTCGGAGGGGGTGTGGTGTCACGGTGTCGCGGATCGTTCTCGGGGTATCAGGCCAGGTCAGAGCATGTATGGCGCCATGTGGTGCCATGGTGGCATCGCGGGGGCTTGCGGGTGGTGCCACCGTGGTGCCATGATGGCGTCATGGACCTCACCCCGTATGTCGACACCCTCCGCCGCGAACTCGCGGTGGCCGCCGAGGCGGGGGGCGAGGACGCCCGCGAGCTCGCGGAGCGCCTGACCGCCCCCCTGGAGTCGGCGACCAGGCTCACCATGCTCAACGTGCTCTCGGCCGCGATGGACGAGATCACCCGTGAGCTGGCCCCGGGCTCGGTCGACGTGCGGCTGCGCGGGCTCGACCCGGACTTCGTGGTGACGCTGCCGCCCGCCGACCGCGGCGCCCCGGGGGAGCCGTACGCTCCCGCCGAGCCCTTCCCCGCGACGGGCGAGCCCGACGAGGGCGGCGCCACCGCCCGGGTCAACCTGCGGCTGCCGGCGCCGCTCAAGGCACGGGCGGAGGAGGCCGCGAGCCGCGAGGGCCTGTCGGTCAACGCCTGGCTGGTGCGCGCCGTCTCGTCCGCCCTGGACGGCGGCGCCACCGCCCGGCCCACCCAGCCCGGCCGGGTCCAGTCCTCCGGACAGAGCATCACCGGCTGGGTCCGCTAGAACCTGCACCTCCTGACGGCGCGTCATCCGCGCGCCGGATTCCACCGCGCGTCCCCCACCTGCGGGGATGCCGCCGAGAGCCAAGAGGACGCCACCGCCATGCCTTCTTTCGACACCCCCGCCCCGATCACCGTCACCGCCCACGTCGAGGCCGGCTCCATCCGCCTCAGTGCGGGGGACCGCACCGACACCGTGGTCGAGGTGCTGCCCCGCAACCCCAAGAAGGACAGCGACCGCCGGGCCGTCGAGCAGGCCGAGGTCACCTTCGTGAACGGTGTGCTCACCGTGAAGACGCCCAAGTTCCGCAACACGCTGCGCAAGCCGGGCACCGTGGACATCACGGTCGAGCTGCCCACCGGCTCGGCGGTCGACGTCACCGGCGCCTGGGCCCAGGTGCTCGGCGAGGGCCGGCTCGGCGAGGTCCGGGTGAAGACCTCGACCGGTGACACCCGGCTGGACACCACCGGCCCGCTCCGGCTGACCGCCTCGCACGGCTCGATCACCGTCGAGCGGGTGGACGGCACGGCCGAGATCACCACCAGCACCGGCAGCCTCCGGGTCGGCAGCGTCAGCGGCCCCGCCGTCCTGAAGAACTCGCACGGCACCACCAGCGTGGAGCTGGCCGGCGGCGACCTGCGGGTGAGCGGCGCCAACGGCGACATCGACGTTCGCCGGGCCGAGGGCTCGGTGACCGCCACCACCGCCCACGGCACCATCCGGGTCGGCGAAGTGGTGCGCGGCACCGCCCAGTTGGAGACCAACTACGGCGCCATCGAGGTGGGCATCCGGCAGGGCACCGCCGCCTGGCTGGACGTCAACTCCGGCGCCGGCCAGGTGCGCAACATGCTCACCAGCTCCGAGGCCCCGGCGGAGACCGAGGAGACCGTCAAGGTCCACGCCCGTACCCGCTACGGCAACATCGACGTGCTGCGCGCCCGGGGCTGACCGCTTCGACCCACCCACCATCCAGGCAAGTCCGTTCACCGAAAGGGGAGGGCTCCATGCCTTCGTCTGTCATGCCCACGCCCAGGAGTGCCGATGCTCCTGCCGCTGTCTCCGCAGTCGGTCTGCGCAAGTCCTACGGGGACAAGACCGTGCTGGACGGGGTCGACCTGCGCATCCCGGCCGGGTCGGTGTTCGCCCTGCTGGGCCCCAACGGCGCCGGCAAGACCACCGTCGTGAAGATCCTGTCCACCCTGATCGGCGCGGACGGCGGCCAGGCCCAGGTGGCCGGCCACGACCTGGCCACCCGGCCCCAGCAGGTGCGCGCCGCGATCGGTGTCACCGGCCAGTTCTCCGCCGTCGACGGCCTGATCACCGGCGAGGAGAACATGCTGCTGATGGCCGACCTGCACCACCTGCCCAAGGCCGAGGGCCGCAAGGTGGCGGCCGACCTCCTGCGCCGCTTCGACCTGACGGAGGCGGCCACCAAGCCCGCCTCCACCTACTCCGGTGGCATGAAACGCCGCCTGGACATCGCCATGACCCTGGTCGGCAGCCCGAGCATCATCTTCCTGGACGAGCCCACCACCGGCCTGGACCCGCGCTCACGCCACGCCATGTGGCAGATCGTGCGCGAGCTGGTCGCCGACGGCACCACCGTCTTCCTCACCACCCAGTACCTGGAGGAGGCCGACGAACTCGCCGACCGCATCGCCGTGTTGAACGGCGGCCGCATCGTCGCCGAGGGCACCGCCGACGAACTCAAGCGCCTCATCCCCGGCGGCCACGTCCGCCTGCGATTCACCCACCCCCACGCCTACCAGGACGCCGCCGCCACCCTCACCGAAGGCGCCCGCCACGACGACACCCTCACCCTCCACCTGCCCAGCGACGGCAGCCAGCGCCACCTGCGCCGCATCCTCGACCACCTCGACAACCACGGCATCGAAGCCGACGAACTCACCGTCCACACCCCCGACCTCGACGACGTCTTCTTCGCCCTCACCACCCACCCCGCGGAGGCCACCCGATGAGCAGCTCCCTGTCCCCGGCCGTGCGCGACTCCTCCACCATGCTGCGCCGCAACCTCCTGCACGCCCGCCGCTACCCCTCCCTGACCCTCAACCTCCTGCTCACCCCGATCGTCCTGCTGCTGCTGTTCGTCTACGTCTTCGGCGACGTGATGAGCGCCGGCATCGGCGGCGCCGGCGCCGACCGCTCCGGGTACATCGCCTACCTGGTCCCCGGCATCCTGCTGATGACCATCGGCGGCACCACGGTGGGCACCGCCGTCTCCGTCTCCAACGACATGACCGAGGGCATCATCGCCCGCTTCCGCACCATGGCCATCCACCGCGGCTCCGTCCTGATCGGCCACGTCATCGGCAGCGTCGTCCAGTCCGTCACCGCCGTCGTCCTGGTCGCCGCCGTCGGCGTCGCCATCGGATTCCGCTCCACCGACGCCACCGTCCTGGAGTGGCTCGCCGCCCTGGGCCTGCTCTCCCTCTTCGCCCTCGCCCTGACCTGGATCGCCGTCGGGATGGGCATGGTCAGCCCCAGCGCCGAAGCCGCCAGCAACAACGCCCTGCCCCTGATCTTCCTGCCCCTGATCTCCAGCGCCTTCGTCCCGGTGAACGCCATGCCCGGCTGGTTCCAGCCCATCGCCGAGTACCAGCCCTTCACCCCCGCCATCGAGACCCTGCGCGGCCTGCTGCTCGGCACCGAGATCGGCAACAACGGCTGGATCGCCCTCGCCTGGTGCCTGGGCCTGACCGTCCTCGGCTACCGCTGGTCCAAGAACGTCTACGACCGCGACCCCAAGTGACACCCCCACCACCGCACCGGGCGGCCACCGCTGACACCACGTCAGGGGAGGCCGCCCCGGCGGCGTTCCCGGGCCTGACCCTAGGGTGGGGCGGGTGACGACCTCTCAACTTCCCGCAGCCGACCCGGTGGCCCTGCTCACCGCCGACCCCTACGCGGGCTACGCCGCCCTCCGCGAGGCCGGCCCCGTCCACCGCGTCACCGGCCCCGACGGGCTGCCGGTCTGGCTGGTGACCCGCTACACCGACGTCCGCCAGGCCCTGGCCGACCCGCGCCTGGCCCTCGACAAGCGCCACGCCACCCCCGGCAACTACCGCGGCTTCTCGCTCCCGCCCGCGCTGGACGCCAACCTGCTCAACATGGACCCGCCCGACCACACCCGGATCCGCCGCCTGGTCTCCCAGGCCTTCACCCCGCGCCGGATCGCCGCCCTGCGCCCCGCCGTCGAGCGGACCGCCGAGGAACTGCTCGACGCGATCGCCCCGCTCGGCCGGGCCGAGCTGATCTCCGCCTACGCCGCCCCGCTGCCGATCACCGTGATCTGCGACCTGCTCGGCGTCCCCGCCGACCACCGGCACGACTTCCGGGCCTGGACGGACACCCTGGTCGCCCCCGACCCGGCCCGCCCGCAGGACGCCAAGGCCGCGGTCGGCGCGATGCTCGCCTTCTTCACCGAGCTGATCGCCCGCAAGCGCACCGAGCCCGGCGAGGACCTGCTCTCCGCGCTGATCGCCGTCCGCGACGAGAACGACGCCCAGGACCGGCTCGGCGAGGACGAGTTGACCTCGCTCGCCTTCCTGATCCTGTTCGCCGGCTACGAGAACACCGTCCACCTGATCGGCAACGCCGTCCTCGCCCTGCTCACCCACCCCGAGCAGCTCGCCGCCCTGCGACGGGACCCGGCCCTGGCCGCCTCCGCCGTCGAGGAGTTCGCCCGCTACGACGGCCCCGCCCCGCTGGCCATCCGCCGCTTCACCACGGAGGACCTCACCATCGGCGGCGTCACCGTCCCGGCCGGGGAGACCGTCCTGCTCGCCCTGGCCTCCGCCAACCGCGACCCCGCCCACTTCCCCGAGCCTGACCGCCTGGACCTGGCCCGCCCGGAGAACCAGCACCTGGCCCTCGGCCACGGCATCCACTACTGCCTCGGCGCCCCGCTGGCCCGGCTGGAGACCGAGGTCGCCCTCACCGCCCTGCTGCGCCGCCTCCCGGGCCTGACCCTCGGTCAGCCCGCCGCCGAGCTGCGCCACCGCCCCTCGCTGCGCGCCCGGGGCCTGCTGGCCCTGCCCGTACAGTGGGCCCTCGACGGAGAGCGCGGACCTGGAGGACGGATGCTGACCCTGGCCGAGGTGGACGCCCTGGCGGAGCAGGCGCACGCGGGGCAGGTGGACAAGCTCGGCGTGCCGTACATCGGCCACGTCCGGGCGGTGGCGGCCGGGCTGGCGCCGTTCGGGGACGGCCTGCGGATGGCCGGGCTGCTGCACGACGTGCTGGAGGACACCCCGCTGACGGAGGAGGACCTGCTCCGCGCCGGGGTGCCCGCCGCCGTGGTGGCCACCGTGCGACGGGTCACCCGGGTGGCGGGGGTCGGGTACGAGGAGATGATCCGTCAGGTGGCGGGGGACCAGGCCGCCGCCCTGGTGAAGATCGCCGACAACGCGCACAACTCCCACCCCGAGCGGGTGGCCGCCCTGGACGCGGACAGCCGGGAGCGGCTGGCCCGCCGGTACCGGGGAGCGCGCGAGGTGCTCTGGCCCGCCGTGCCGGAGGCGGACGTCCGCGCGGTGCTGGAGCTGGTCAACCCGGCGCTGCTGGCGGAGCTGGCCGCGCCGGGCGGATGAGAGCACGCTGGAAGGTGGCCCCGCAGCAGCGGGCCCACGGACCAGGGAGCGCCACCATGTCGGACATGCAGCAGCGGCTCGCCGAGAAGGACGCCACCGAGCGGGAGGACATCCGGGCGGCCGACCCGGAGGAGGGCATCACCTCGTACCAGACCATGCACGCCTGGGAGGAATCGCAGGCCGAGGGCGACCGCGACGACGAGGACCGGGACGACCGCTAGGGAGCGTATTTGGTTGTGATCATTGGGTCTTGGTGAGGTCGCTGATCCAGATCATCGCTCCGCGGAGGTGGAGGCCGGCGAGGTAGCTTTCCGGGGTTTTGTCGTACCGGGTAGCGATGCCTCGCCAGGCCTTCAGCTTGTTGATCAGGCGCTCGACGGTGTTGCGGTCCTTGTAGAGGCCGGTGTCGTGGCTGACGGGCCGGCCACCCGCGGAGCCCTTCTTCTTCCGGTTGGCGGCCTGGTCCCGCTTCTCCGGGATGACTGCCTTGATGTGGCGTTTGCGCAGGTAGGCGCGGTTGCCGCGGGACGAGTAGGCCTTGTCGCCGGCGACCGCGTCGGGCCGGGTGCGGGGGCGGCCGACCGGCCCACGGACCCGCACATTGGCCAGCACGGGGATCAACTGCGGGCTGTCAGCGGCCTGGCCCTCGGTCAGAACGAGCACCAGCGGGCGGCACTTGCGCTCACCGGCGACGTGGACCTTGCTGGTCTGACCACCCCTGGAGCGCCCGAGCAAGGCGGCCTTCAGACGGAGCCTTCGCCTGCGCCGGACACGCCGCCGCTCCTCCCACCCCGGGTCGTATGTGCTGCCCTGCCCGTCTTGTCCCTCCGGGCCGCCCCCTTTTGCCGGGCCCTGTCCGCTTCCTCCGCGGCTTTCTCCAAGTCGGCGAGCGTATCCGGATCCAGGTGCATCCCAGCGGCGTCATGGTGGGCCCTCACAGTGGTGGAATCCACGCTGACCAGCGACAGGTCCACCTCGCCCCGCTTCGCCGCCTCCGCAATCGCACCTTCCAGCAGGGCCTCGAAGACCCCGGCATCCCGCCACTGCCGGAAGCGGTTGTGGACCGTCGACCAGGCACCGAACTCCCGCGGCATCTCCCGCCACTGCCCACCCGTCCGAAACCGCCAGATCACACCCTCGAACTGGCGGCGCAACCGCTCGGGGTAGGGGCCGTACCCGCCGACCGGCAGAAACGGCTCGATGAACTCCCACTCGGCATCAGTCAGTTGAACTCGCGTCACACAACACGATCTATCCGACCAGGCCCGGCCACGAGGCCGAAACCCACGAACTGATCACAACCCGATACGTGCCCTAGTCACCCTCGGAGCGCAGGTCGGCGATCCGCTGGATCTTCCCGACCGAGCGCTCCAGCGTGTAGGGGTCGACCACCTCGACCTCGGCACTCACGCCGATGCCGTCCTTGACGTCCCGGACGATCGCCGCCCCGGCCTCGGCCCGCGCCCGCGGGTCGGCGTCGGGGCGGGCCTCCACTCGGACGGTGAGGTGGTCGAGGCGGCCGCGGCGGGTCAGGCGGAGCTGGAAGTGCGGGGCGACCGCGGGGGTGCGCAGCAGGATCTCCTCGATCTGGGTGGGGAAGAGGTTGACCCCGCGCAGGATGATCAGGTCGTCGCTGCGGCCGGTGACCTTCTCCATCCGGCGGAAGGCCGGGCGGGCGGTGCCCGGCAGCAGCCGGGTCAGGTCCCGGGTGCGGTAGCGGATGACCGGCAGCGCCTCCTTGGTGAGCGAGGTGAAGACCAGCTCGCCGTGCTCGCCGTCCGGCAGGGACGCGTCGGTCAGCGGGTCGACGATCTCGGGGAGGAAGTGGTCCTCCCAGATGTGCAGGCCGTCCTTGGTCTCCACGCACTCCTGCGCCACGCCCGGCCCCATCACCTCGGAGAGGCCGTAGATGTCGACCGCGTGGACGCCGGTGCGCTCCTCGATCTCGCGGCGCATCTCCTCCGTCCAGGGCTCGGCCCCGAGGATCGCGACCTCCAGCGCGGTGGAGCGCGGGTCCACGCCCTGCTTCTCGAACTCGTCCAGCAGGGTGAGCAGGTAGGAGGGGGTCACCATGACGACCTCGGGCTCCAGGTCCCGGATCAGCTGGACCTGACGGGCGGTCATGCCGCCGGAGGCCGGGATCACGGTGCAGCCGGCCCGGGTGGCGCCGTCGTGCGCGCCGAGGCCGCCGGTGAACAGCCCGTACCCGTAGGCCACGTGCACCTTGTGCCCGGCCCGGCCGCCGGCCGCCCGGATCGAGCGGGCCACCAGGTCGGCCCAGTTCGAGAGGTCGCCCTCGGTGTAGCCGACCACGGTGGGGCGGCCGGTGGTGCCGCTGGAGGCGTGGATGCGGCGCACCCGGTCCATCGGGACGGCGAACATCCCGTACGGGTAGGTCTCGCGCAGGTCCGCCTTGGTGGTGAAGGGGAAGCGGGCCAGGTCGGCGAGAGTGCGGCAGTCCTCGGGGCGGACCCCGGCGGCGTCGAACTTGCGCCGGTAGAGCTCGACGTTGTCGTAGGCGTGGCGCAGGGTGCCCCGGAGCAGGGTGAGTTGGCGCTCCCTCAGCTCCTCGGGCGTCAGCCGCTCACCGGCGTCCAGCAGTTCCGCCGGCAGGGGCTCTCCCAGGCGCTTGCCCATCGCATCTCCTCCGCCGTCCGGCCGTCCGACCGGTCATTCGGTCGGTGCGCGAGAACGGTGCCCAGTAATCCACTGCCCGCCCCGGCTGTCAAGGTCCGGGGCGGGCAGGGGTGACGGACGGTCAGTTGGCCAGGCTGAAGTCACCTCCGACCGGGGCGGCCAGCTTGTCCACGCCGGTCAGGGCGGTGAGCGTGGTGACCGGGGTGGAGCTGTCGGTGGTGGTGCCGTTGCCGAGCTGGCCGGAGCCGTTGTTGCCCCAGGAGCGGACGGTGTTGTCGCCGAGCAGGACCACGGTGTGCTCGCGGCCGCCGACCACCAGCTGGATGCCGGTGAGGGCCGGGACGGGTACGGGGGTGATCCGGTAGTCGGTGGTGCCGTCGCCGATCTGGCCGGAGGTGTTCTGGCCCCAGGCCTTGAGCTTGTTGTCGGAGTCGGTGACGGCCATGCTGTGCTTGCACCCGGCGGCGATCTGGGAGACGCCGCCGAGCCAGATGCCCTGGGTGTCGACCGGGCTGTAGCGGTTGATGGTGGAGTTGTCGCCGAGCTGGCCGGTGGCGTTGTAGCCCCAGGCCTTGATGGCGTTGCCGCTGGTGGGCTTGGTGGTGCTGCTCGGCGGGCCGACCAGGGCGAGGTTGTGGTCGCAGCCCGCCGCGATCTTGGTGACCCCGGTCAGCCCGGAGACCTGGTTGGGGACGGCGCGGCTGGCCGAAATGCCGTCGCCCAGTTGGCCGTTGATGTTGTAGCCCCAGGCCCAGACGGTGCCGTCCTCGCGCAGTGCGATGCTGTGGTTGAGCCCGGCGGCGATCGCCACCACCTTGTTGAGGCCCTCGACCCGGACCGGCACCGAGCTGTCGTTGTTGGTGCCGTTGCCGAGCTGACCGTAGTTGTTGTGGCCCCAGGAGACCACGGTGCGGTCGGCCAGCAGGGCCAGGCTGTGGGTGCCGCCGGCCGCGATGTCGGTGGCGTTGGAGAGGTTCACCACCTGCCCCGGCGCGTTGTGGCTGAAGACCGAACCGTCGCCCAGCTGACCGGAGTTGTTGGAGCCCCAGGACTGCACGGTGCGGTCGGTGAGCAGCGCCAGGCCGTGCCCGTTGTGGGCGCCCGCGCCGCCGGCCGCGATCTTCACCACCTCAGCGCTGGTCAGGCCGAGCACGGTGGTGGCGGTGGTGCGGAAGTCCGTCCAGGTGCCGTCGCCGAGCTGCCCGGCGCGGTTGTTGCCCCAGGACTTGAGCCGCTTCTCCTGGGCGTGCGCGGTTCCGGCCGGCAGGGCGAGCGGAGCGGCTATGGCGACGGCGGCGAGGGTGGCGGCCAGGACGCGGCCGGTCCGGCGGGGGTGGTTCATCTTCTGCCTTCCGTAAGGGAATCGATGGCTGGTCAACGCGCCAGGCTGAAGCTGCCGCTGGACGGCGCCGCGACCATGGACACGCTGCCGGACTTGGCCAGCACCTGCACCGGGGTGAGGCGCTGGGTGGTGGTGCCGTCGCCGAGCTGGCCCTTGTCGTTCAGACCCCAGGCCTTGACGGTGCCGTCGGCCAGTACCGCCAGGTTGTGGGCCGAGCCGGCCGCGACGGCCAGCACGCCGGTCAGGTCGGAGACGGGGACGGAGGTGTTGCGCTGGGTCTGGGTGTTGTCGCCGACCTGGCCGTTGGTGTTCAGGCCCCAGGCCCGGACGGTGCGGTCCTCCAGCAGGGCCAGGCTGTGCGAGCCGCCGGCGGCCAGCGCGGAGACGCCCTTGAGCTCCAACACCGGTACGGGATAAGGCTTGTTGGCCACGGTGTCGTCGCCGAGCTGGCCCTTGTCGTTCAGGCCCCAGGCGACGGCGGTGCCGTCGGCGAGCAGCGCCATGGCGTGCGAGGCCCCGGTGGTGATGCTCTTGACGGTGGTCAGCTCCGGGACGGCGACCGCGGTGGTGCGGGTGGCCGGGGTCGGGGCGGGTACGGCGGCGCCGGACGCGGGCTTGGCGGTGATGCCGAGCTGGCCCTTGTCGTTGCTCCCCCAGCTCTTCACCGTGCCGTCCTTGAGCAGGGCCAGGCTGAAGTTGTCACCGGCCGCGACGGCCTGGACGTCGTTGAGCCCGGCGACGGTGACCGGGAGCTTGGCGTCGGTGGTGGTGCCGTCGCCCAACTGCCCCTTGTCGTTGAGGCCCCAGGCCTTCACGGTGCCGTCCTTGAGCAGGGCCAGGGCGTGCGAGCCGCCCGCGGCCACGGCCTCCACGTCGGTCAGGCCGGGCACCAGGCCGGGCACCGACCACTCGTCGGTGGTGCCGCTGGCCCCGTTGCCGAGCTGGCCCTTGTCGTTGCGGCCCCAGGCCTCCACGGTGCCGTTGCCCATCAGGGCGAGGGCGAAGCCGGCGGCCGCCGCCCCGGTGCCGCTGCCACCGGCGGAGATGCCGTTCACCTCGGCGCCGGACAGGCCGACCACCGAGATCGGGCTCAGCCGCTGGGTCTTGGCGGTGCCGTCGCCGAGCTGGCCGTTGGTGTTCTGGCCCCAGGCCCGCAGCCGCAGGTCGTAGGCCGAGGCGGCGGAGGTGGGCAGCGCGGTGGCGCCCAGCAGGGTGAGGCCGGCGATGACGGCGGGGACGGCGGTGGCGGGCAGGCGGCGGAGCGTGCGGTGCGGGTGCATCTCTTCCTCTACGTCGGGGGTCACTGGAGCGGTGCGGAGCGGTGGACGGGCGCGCCGTGGAGCGTGGCGTGGCCGGGCAGGGGCCGCTGCCCGTGCCGGTCGGCGGCCTCGGCGAGCTGAGCGGTCGTCAGGGGGAGGACGGCGGCCAGGGCGAGCAGCGCGGCACCCGCCCGCAGGCAGCGGGCAGGGCGGAGCAAGGGGGTCATGGGGGATTCCTCGACGATCCGGGCCGCGCGGCGCGGTGAGCGGGCGGCCACTGGGGGACAGGGGATCGGGATCGTTCGAACACCTACCCGGGCCTGAGGGGTGCCCTCACCACCTCCGGCGGCCTTCCACGCCAATGGCCCAGCGAGATGGTTCGTCTTCGCTCTATCGGCTCGCCCTGATTGCGGTGAGTAACCGTGACTCCGAGGATGACGGAAGATCGTGAGTGTCCGTCAGCTGACTGACGCTCAACAGTCCGGAAAAACTGCCGAGTTCAGCGGAGACAACCGTGCTGCGGAAACATCGGGCCAGACTCCTGGTCATCACGCTCAGTAGCTCACTGGCCCTGGCGGCCCCGGCGGTGGCGGAGGACACCGAGCCGGCGGTGGTGGTGAACGGGACCTTCTCCTCTCCGACGGTCCCCTCCACCAGCTACTGGGGGAGGAACCCCGACGGCTGGAGCCCTGCGGTGGTCAGGGAGGCCTCACGGACTGGGCATCCGGCCGGCTACCAGGCTGCCACTCTGACCTGGGGCAACAAGGTGGAGCCGCTCAGCGGCCGTGTGCGCGGGGTGCGGGCCGGTGCCACCGTCACGGTCAGCTGGGATGACGACCCCGGCACCTGTGTGGCCCAGGGCAGCGGGAAGCTCGCCTACACCCTCTCGGTGGCCGGCGACACCAACACGGCGGGTGCGTTCAGCACCAACGAGGCGACCGGCAAGCCGAACTGGTTCACCGGCCGGACGTACTCCTTCATCGCCGCCGAGGACGCCCCGGCGATCACCTTCACCGCGGCCGTGGCCGGCAGCTGCGGGCCGATGATCACCAACGTCGCCGCCAAGCAGACCGCGCCCCCGCTCGGCGCGCCCGCCAAGCCCGAGCAGAACGACCCCTGCGCGGGCGACGCGAAGGACAGCCCGGCGTGCAAGGACGTGGCCGGGAGCAAGGAGAAGATCGACAACTGCCCGCCCACCAGCAAGGAGTGCCTGGGCAGCGTGGCCGGTGACGGCAAGGCGGAGAAGGACGGCATCGCGCAGCAGACCCAGGCCGTCACCGACTTCGGCAAGGTCTCCCGGGACGAGCCGCCGAACGCCGCCGCGAACGAGCTCTGCGCGCTGCCGAACGCGTTGACCGCCTCCGCCGGGCCCGGGGACGCGGTGGTCCCGCCGAGCGAGTGGTGGTTCTGCTGATGCGCCGTCACCTCCTGGCCCGGCTGGGCTGCCCGGCCGCCGCGCTGGCCCTGGCCGTCACCGCGCCGCCGCCCGCCCACGCCGCCACCCCGGCCCCGGCGCCGGTCCCGGTCGCCGTGCCCAACGGCACCTTCGCCCGCCCGGCCGCGCCCGACAACGGCACCCAGGCCGGGCACGCCGACTGGTACCCCGAGACCAACGCGGTGGTCTTCGGCAAGGCGCTGGCCCAGCACCCGCAGGGGTACCAGGCCACCTCGCTCAACTGGAACGGCGTGCCGCGCTCGATGCGCACCCGCCTGTGGGGCGTGAAGAACGGCTCCCGGGTCACCCTGCGCTGGGACGACAGCCCGAGCACCCACCCCGGCTGCAGGCTCGACCAGGTGAAGGACGGTCAGACCTACAACGTCTCGCTGGTCGTCCCGACCGGCATCCCGCCGGACCCGCAGGTCACCACCGAGGGCACCGACGCGGTGGGCAAGGCCCACTGGACCGCTGGCCGGCTCTTCGAGTTCACCGCCACCGAGGACAACCCGATGGTCTCCTTCGACTCGGAGGAGACCGGCTCGCTCTCCTGCGGGCCGCTGATCACCAACGTGACGGCCGAGCAGCTGCCCGCGCCGGTGGACCAGAAGATCGCCAAGGAGCGGCTGCCCGGCCCCTCGGCCTACAACGGGGTCACCGCCCTGGAGCCCGGCGTGGCGGTGGACGACTGCGAAGGCTCCACCACCGCCTGCCGGTTCACCGTCGACCGGCGCTACTCCTACCAGTACTACGGGCGGACCCGGATCGTCGGCGAGGTGTACGTGAACTGCACCCGCAACACGGTGGTGGACGACCACCCGATGACCAACACCGAGCCCCCGTACGACAACCTCAGCCAGTACTACGCGCTCAAGGGCGCCCCGCTCACCCCGGACCGCTCCGACATCTCGGTCAGCCGGCCCAACCTGGCCGCCCAGGTGGCGGCCGGCTTCGCGGCGGGCGGCGGCAACCCGGCGGCGGTCTCCACCAGCAACCCGCTCACCTGGAGCCGGACCACCACCAAGTCGCTCAACCCCACCATCCAGCCGGGGGAGGTGAGTTGGATCGAGGTGCAGCCGGCCCGCGAGCGGGTGGTCGGCACCTTCACCAACTCCCGGAACGCCTACCGCCTGGACGCCACCTTCGACGTCCCGGCCACCTCGCTCCCGGACCGCTACTTCCAGCGCACCGGCCCGCTCAACGAGGTGGAGCTCCAGCGCTGCGGCACCGCCCGCCCGAGCGGCGGCACCCCGGACAACGCACCGGGGGCGGACCAGCGCCTGGTGGCCCTGGACGCCCCGCCCGCCGGGGTCCGGACCAGGTCCGTCCCGCTCAACCCGTAGCCCCCGCACACGACGTGGCCGCCTGCCGGAGCTCCGGCAGGCGGCCACGTCGTGCACGGTTCAGTCCAGCGGCACCCACGCCCCGTCCGCCGTCAGCCGGTACCGGGCGTCCGGCCGGGAGCCGTCGGTGCGCGGCGGCAGCTCTTCGAGGGACCCCTCGGCGAGGGCCCGGCCCGGCGGACGGAGCGTCAGGCAGCGGTCCGGGCTGGTGAAGGTCTGCGCCACCAGGGTGCTGACGTTGACACTGGAGGGGCTGTCCACCGTGACGTTCTTGATGAGCTTCCCGGTGCCGTCCACGCTGAGCTCGCCGACCGTGCGGGTCATCGCGTTCAGCACCCCGAACTGGAGCTCGTCGCCGGGCCGCACGGTGAACTTGACCTGCGTGGTCTCGGTGTTGGTCCGCCGCCACTCCTTGGAGTAGGTCGCCTTGAAGGCCAGCGAGAAGGTGGCCTTGGCACTCAGCTTGACCTGTCCGGAGGCGCCGACCGAGCCGCCTGCCGCGAGCGTCGCCCCGCTGGTGATCTCCGAGTTCGGCCCCTTGTCCTTGGGGGCGGTGTGGTCGGTGTGGGTCATCTCGTTCTTGTTGCTCACGCCCACGCTGCCGGCCACCGTGGTGGTGTTGTCGATGGTGCCCTCCAGCGTGGCGGTGCCGGAGATCTCGCCCGAGATGTTGTCGGTGGTGGTGGACTCCAGGATCACCGTGCGGTGCACGTCGATCGCCTTGTTGGTGCAGTTGATCGCGGCGTTGCCGAGCGACATCACCGCGGTGGTGAACTCCCGGGAGCCCGCCGGGTTGACCCGGAACGAGCAGCCGTACTCCCCGCCGCAGCCCCGGGCCACCGCGGCGGCGTCGGGCAGCGCCGTAGCGCCGTCGAAGGCCTCGGCGGCCGCCATCGCCCCGACGCCGGCCATCGCCTCGACGCCGGCCTCCGCCGCGGCGGCGGGCCACGGGAGGGCGGTCACCACCGTCAGGGCGGTCAGTACCGCCAGGGCGTTCGGCATCCCGGCCGCCCGCATGTGACGCGTCCTCATCGCTTCCTCCACTCACCCTGCTCGGTCCGGACGTACACGGCGCCCGGCCGGCGGCCGTCCCGCTCGGGGGCCAGCTCGACCAGCCCGGCCGACCGGCCCTTCGGACGGAGCGTCAGGCACTTGTCCGGGCTGCTGAAGCTCTGCGCCACGATCGCGCTGACGTTGGCGGTGGAGGGGCTGTCCACCGTGATGTCCTTGATGAGCTTCCCGGTGCCGTCCACCGTCAGCGCACCGGCCGTGCGCACCATGGCGTTCAGCACCCCGAACTGGATCTCGTCCCCCGGGGCGACGGTGAACACCACCCTGGTCGACTCGGTGTTGACGGATTGCCAGCGGTGCGAGTACGTCGCCTTGAAGGCCGTCGCGAAGCTCGCCTTGGCGCCGAGGTGCAGGCTGTTCGAGCCGGAGACGGTGACCGGGACGTCCACCGAGGTCTTGGCCTGGTCCTGGGTGGTCGGGCCCTTGTCCTTGCTCGATCCCCACTGGGTGGTGCCACCCACGACGCCCGGGGCCACGCTGGCGGCGGCCGAGGCGCTCACCGTGCCGTCGATCGCGCCCTCGATCGCCGCGCTGCCGGAGATCTCGCCGCCGATGTTGTCCGTGCTGCTGGTCACGAAGGTGACGGTGCGGTCGATCTGCATCTCGCCGTCCGAGCAGTTGATGGCCGCGTTCCCCAGGGACATCACCGCGCTGAGGTACTCGCGCGAGATCGCCCGGTCGACCCGGAAGGTGCACGGCGCCCCCTGCGCGCAGAGGTCGGTCACCTCCTTGGTGGTGGCCAGGCGCTGCTCCCCGTCGTACGCCTGGGCGACCAGGGGCGGGGGCGGCCCTGCCTCGTCGTCGGCGCTGCTCGGCAGGGCGAAGGGGACGAGGACGGCGAGCGCGGCCACCGGGGCCAGCACGGCGGTCCGGGCGCCGTGCCGCCTCCTGGTGGGCGGGCGTGCGGCATCAACCACGGGAACTCTCCTGAGTCGTGGGTCGGGTCGGTGCCTTCATCCTCCGGTCGGCCCCGGCGGCGGGCGAACGGTCACCGGGGCGCCTGCGCCATTCGATGGCGCGTCAACCTCCGTGTGGAGCAGCCGCCTTGAGGCCGCCGGCCACGTCCGGAGTACTCCGCCGGGCGGGGTGGTGCCGCAGCCGCTTGAATGGGACTCAGCGGGGCGAGAGACCCTCCAGCAGGGTGGCGAGCACGCTCCGCAGCCGGGCCGCCAGCAGCCCCTCCTCGGCCGGGGCCGGGTCCTGGACCCAGCGGATCAGGGTGCCCAGGTAGAGGTCGTGGAGCAGGTCGCCGACCTGGTGGGCGGGCAGCACGGTGGCCAACTCGCCCCGGGCGGTGCCGGTTTCCACGATCCGGGTGAAGATCTCGGCCAGGTAGGGCCGCTCGGTGAGCGGCCGGCCGGCCCGGACCCAGGCGGTGAGCATCGCCACCGTGACCTCGCGCTCGCCCTCGTTGAGCCGGCCGAGCACCGTCATGCAGTGCTCCAACCGGGCTGCCGCGCCCGGTTGTTCACCCTCGGGCCCGGGCCCGGGCAGTTCCTCCAGCGAGGCGGCGAGCTCGGCCTGCCGGTGGCGGCCCCACTCGCTGATCAGGTCCTCCTTGCGCTGGAAGTGGTTGAAGAAGGTGGCCCGCGCGACGTCCGCGTCCTCCGCGATGTCGTCGATCGAGGTGCCGTCGTACCCCTGCTCGGCGAAGAGTCTCAGGGCCGACTTGTAGAGGCCCTCCCTGACCCGCAGCTTGTTGCGCTCACGGCGCCCGAGTGACGTTGCCGCTGCCCTGGTCATGCCTCATGCCCCCCGCTGACGATCCCCCAGGCCAGCTTTATACCATGGTGCAAAGTTGACTGTCGGTAACGTTTTGACAGTCCGTCAGATGGGTAACGGGCGCCTCCGGTTCCTTTTGAGGACCTTTTCGGTAGCTGTCCGCTACCGCGGCGTCGGCCGACAATTCGGGAATTCGTCCGCAGTGCCGTGCGCGGAATTCCGCGGCGGAGAATCCGGCTACCTGACAGAGCTTCCCGGCAATTCGTCGCTACGTCGTCAATTCGTCCCGCCGAGCCGGTCGGCGGCCTGACGGAGGCATGGCGGAAAAGTTGCGACATACCGGGGCGAAATTGCCGTTCTCCGAGGCCAGTTCGTCAGATCGCCGTTCACACCGTGCCCGCCGGTGATCTGCGTCACACACAAAACTGTACTTGCGTCCACCTTTGGACGCTCATTTACTTCTGTCATCGTCCACAGACAGGGAAGGCACTCGGATGCACGACTCCGCCCTGAACATCGCGATCATAGGAATGGGGCCGCGCGGCCTTTCGGTCCTGGAGAGAATGGTCTCCCGGCTCTCCGCGCAGCCGGTTTCCCGGCCGGTCCGGATCTACACGGTCGACCCGGGAGAAATGGGCGCCGGCCGGGTCTGGCGCACCGACCAGTCCGAGTGGCTGCTGATGAACACCGCCGCCGGCGAGGTCAGCCTCTACTCCGGCGAGCCCGACGACGGCCCGTGGCGGGCCGGCGCCGGCCCCTCGCTGCACGAGTGGCTCGCGGCCGACCCCGAGACGTACCCCGAGCTCGGCTCGCCCAACACCTACGCCCCGCGCCGGGTCTACGGCCGCTACCTGCACGACGTGTACCGGCGGACCACCGCCCACCTCCCCGAGGGCGTCGTGGTCGTCCCCGTCACCGCCCGGGCCCGCTGGGCCAGGCGCGGCGAGACCCGCGACTACCGCCTGACCACCAGCGACGGGCAGCAACTCGACGTCGACAAGGTGGTGCTGACCACCGGTCACCCGCACAACTTCGCCGGCGGCTCCGACCGCGACCTGCTGGACTTCGCCTCCCGGCACCGCGGCACCAGCTACCTGCGCGGCGACTCCGCGGCCGACATGGACCTGGAGGACCTGCGCCCCGGCCGCCCGGTCGCCGTCATCGGCCTCGGCCTCACCTTCTACGACGTCACCACCGTGCTCACCTCCGGCCGCGGCGGCCGCTTCGTCGAGCGGGTCGACGGACGCCTCACCTACGAACCCTCCGGCCACGAGCCGCACATCTACGCCGGCTCCCGCAGCGGCCTGCCGCTGCTCGCCCGCGGCCGCAACCAGAAGGGCTCCGACTACCGTTACTCCCCGGCGGTCTTCACCCCGCAGGCGCTGGCCGAGGTCCGCCGCCGGGCGCTGGACGAGAGCGGCTCGGTCAAGCTCCGCTTCCGCGAGCACGTCCTCCCGCTGATCCTGCGCGAGGTGGACCACACCTACTACCGCACCACCGTGCTGCAGCGCGACGGCGAGCAGGCCGCCGCCGAGTTCTCGGACGCCTTCAAGATCGCGGTCGGCTGCGACCGCGAGCAGGTGGCCAAGCTGCTGGCCGACAGCGGCCTGGCCGGGCTGCCGCCGATCGACCTGGAGACGATGGCCCGCCCGTTCGCCGGGGAGACCTTCTCCTCGCCCGCCGACTTCCACGCCCGGCTCACCGAGGTGCTCTGCGCCGACGCCGCCGAGGCCGAACGCGGCAACATCGACGGCCCGTTGAAGGCCGCCCTGGACACCCTGCGGGACATCCGCGGCGCCGTCCGGGAGGCCGTGGAGTTCGCCAGCCTGCACCCCGACTCCCAGCGCGACGAGTTCCTCACCTGGTTCAACCCGATCAACACCATGGTCTCGGCCGGCCCGCCGGTGCTGCGCATCCGCCAGGCCGTCGCCCTGATCGAGGCCGGCGTGCTCACCGTGGTCGGCCCCGACCTGGAGATCGGCCGCTGCGAGGACACCGGGCAGTTCTCCCTCGAATCCCGGTCCGTGGCGGGCTCGTTCGTCAACGCCACCACCCTGATCGACGCCCGCATCCCGCGCTCCGACATCCGGGTGGACGCCTCCCCGCTGATGCGCCAACTGCTCGGCGACGGCTGCGCCGCCGCCCACACCAACGTCAGCGAGCAGGACGGCGCCAGCTTCACCACCGGCGCGCTCGCCGTCACCGAGCGCCCCTACCGGGTGATCGACCGCACCGGGACCCCGACCAAGGGCCTGTACGCGCTCGGCATCCCCACCGAGGAGCTCCGCTGGTTCACCCAGATCGGCAACGGCCGCCCCGGCCCGATGGTCGGCTTCCACGCCGACGCCGACGCCATCGCCCAGGACATCCTCACCGGCGCCTGAGGCCCCCTCACCAGGAGTTGACGTACCGTGACCGCACAACACCCCGACGCGTACCAGGAGTTCAGGGCAGCCCGGGACCTCCTGCTGGAGCTGCGCGAGGACCACGACGCCGCCGTCGCCGAGTTCAGCTGGCCCCGGCCGGAGAAGTTCAACTGGGCGCTCGACTGGTTCGACCGGATCGCCGAGGGCAACGACCGCACCGCGATCCGGATCACCGACGGCACCGAGGCCGTCCAGCTCAGCTACGCCGAGCTCGCCGCCCGCTCCAACCAGGTCGCCAACTGGCTGCGCGCCCAGGGCCTCCGGCGCGGTGACCGGGTGCTGCTGATGCTCGACAACCAGCTCGCCGTCTGGGAGTCCATGCTCGCCGCCATCAAGCTCGGCGTGGTGGTCCTCCCCACCTACACCACCATCTCCGGCGACGACCTCGCCGACCGGATGGAGCGCGGCGAGGTGGCCCACGTGCTGACCGCCAGTCACCTGACCGGCCTGTTCGACCCGTTCACCGAGGTCACCCGGATCGCCGTCGGCGAGCCCGTCCCCGGCTGGCGCCCCTACGCCGAGGCGTACGGCGAGAGCACCTCCTACTGCCCGCAGCGCGAGACCCGCGCCGACGAGCTGCTCTTCCTCTACTTCACCTCCGGCACCACCTCGCGCCCCAAGATGGTCGCCCACACCCACGTCAGCTACCCCGTGGGCCACCTGACCGGGATGTACTGGAACGGACTGCGCCCCGGCGACGTGCACTGCAACGTCTCCGCCCCCGGCTGGGCCAAGCACGCCTGGTCCTCCTTCTTCGGCCCGCTCAACGCCGAGGCCACCGTGCTCTCCGTCAACCTGCCGCCCGGCGCCCCGCCCCGGCTGCTGCTGGAGATCGCCGACCGCGAGCGGGCCACCAGCCTGTGCGCCCCGCCCACCGCCTGGCGCACCCTGCTCCAGACCGACCTGGGCCGCAAGCCCGCCGCCCTGCGCGAGGCCTCCTCGGTCGGCGAGCCGCTCAACCCCGAGGTGATCGACCAGGTCCGCGCCGCCTGGGGCCTGACCGTCCGGGACGGCTTCGGCCAGACCGAGACCACCGCCCAGATCGGCAACACGGCCGGCCTGGCCGTCCGCCCCGGCTCCATGGGCAAGCCGCTGCCCGGCTACCCGATCCTGCTGGTCGACCCCAAGACCGGCCGGGCCGGCGACGAGGGCGAGATCTGCGTCGACCTGACGGACCGTCCGGTCGGCGTGATGACGGAGTACCTCGGCGACCCCGAGAAGACCGCCAGGACCTTCGCCGACGGCCTCTACCACACCGGCGACATCGCCCGCCGCGACGCCGACGGCTACCTGGTCTACATCGGCCGCAACGACGACGTCTTCAAGTCCTACGACCACCGCATCTCCCCGTTCGAGCTGGAGAGCGTGCTGCTGCGCCACGAGGCGGTGGCCGAGGCCGCCGTCGTCCCGGTGCCGCACCCGGTCGGCTACCGCGTCCCCAAGGCCTACGTCGCGCTCGCCGACGGCCACCCCGCCGACGCCGACACCGCCCGCGCCATCCTCGCCTTCTCCGCCGGGCAGCTGGCCCCGCACCAGCAGATCAGCCTGCTGGAGTTCGCCCACCTGCCCAAGACCACCTCCGGCAAGATCCGCCGCGCCGAACTGCGGGCCGGCGCCGCCGGGGTGGAGCACCGGGCCGAGGACCTGCTCGACGAGCAGACCGTCCACGCCGCCCCCGGCCTCTGACCGTCCGTCCCCCACCTAGGAGTTCCGCCATGTCCGAGTACATCGCCCAGCAGCGCAAGGTCGAGGTCTTCCCGGACCTGCTCGGCGCCGGTTCCAGCAGCGACAACCTCACCTGGCAGGCCTACGTCCAGCCCGGCCGCCAGGCCGTGGACGTGCACTGGCTCTACACCGGCGAGGAGACCGGCCCCGACGGCGCCGAGGCCTACATCGCCCACTTCGGCCCCGGCGCCCACGGCGACCTGCACCGCCACCTCGGCTTCGAACTGCTCTTCATCCTGGAGGGCGAGCTGGAGAACGACAACGGCGACCGCTACCTCCCCGGCACCCTGGTGGTCGAGGTGCCGAACAGCATCCACCGCGTCTCCAGCACCAAGGGCTGCAAGATGATGGTCATCCGGGAGAAGCGCACCCTCCCGATCCAGCCCGGCGAGATGCCCGACACCGGCCTCGCCCTCGACGGCGCCCCGCTCGACCCCTCGACCGCCCAGAGCTGACATACCCCCTTGCCGTGCACCGGAGTTCCCTTCCCGCTCCGGTGCACGGCTGCCACCGTTGCTGTACGCCCTTTGCGCGGTCCGCCCACGCCCCGCACCACGACCAGGAGACCTCCCCATGGTCCAGTTAACGACCCCGCCCACCCCGCCCAGCCCGCCGACGCCGGCGGCCCCGGCGGAACCGACCGTCGGCCGGTCCGGCAAGGTCCACGGCACCCGCTACAAGTGGGGCATCCTCTGGATCGGCATCTTCGCCCAGGCCGCCTTCAGCGCCACCTTCCAGGGCATCCCCACCTCCGGCTCCATCCTGCAGACCGCCTACTCCCTGAGCACCGGTCAACTCGGCTTCGTGCTCGCCGCGGTGACCGCCGGCATCTTCGTCACCGACGTCTTCTGGGGCATCCTCTCCGACCGGATCGGCGAACGGGTGGTCCTGATCACCGGCCTCTCCGGCACCACCGTGGCACTCGCCCTGGTCACCGCCTTCCTGGTGCCCTCCGGCGGGGCCGTGCCCTCCTACGTCGCCCTGGCGGTGGTGCTCTTCTTCGCCGGCGCCCTCGGCGGCTGCGTCAACGGCGCCTCCGGCCGGGCCGTGATGGGCTGGTTCCCGCCCGCCAAGCGCGGCTTCGCCATCTCCCTGCGGGTCGCGGCCGTCCCGGCCGGCGGTGCGATCGGCGCCGCCGTCCTCCCGCCGCTGGCCCTCGGCGCGGGCTTCCGCTGGGTGTTCGCCTTCCTCACCCTCTTCTGCCTACTGGCCACCCTCGCCGTGGTGATCTGGCTGGACGAGCCCCCGCTCGCCCGCACCAAGCGCGACGGCTCCACCGCCGCCACCGACGTCCCCGACCCGCTCAAGCGCTGGGACATCTGGCGGGTCGCCATCACCGCCTTCCTGCTCGACCTGCCGCAGTTCCTCGTCCTGACCTTCGGCTCGGTCTTCCTGCACACCGTCAAGGGCATGTCCATCGGCTCGATCGCCGTCCTGCTGGTGGTCATCCAGATCCTCGGCGCCGTCTCCCGCGTCTGGGGCGGCCGGTGGACCGACCGCCACGGCGGCCGCTACCGCCGCACCCTGGTCACCCTCTACTCCTGGGTCATCGCCGTCGCCTACACCGGCATCGCCGTCTTCGAGTCCTCCCCGACCTGGATCGTCGCCGGCCTCCTCATCCTGGCCGGCTTCCTCTCCTGCGGCTGGCACGGCGTCCACTACGCCGAGATCGCCACCATGGCCGGCGCCGAACGCTCCGGCACCGCCCTCGGCCTCGAGAACACCATGGTCTTCGCCGGCGCCTTCGCCACCCCCCTCCTCATCCCCCTCCTCCTCGACGTCTCCGGCTGGTGGGCCGTCATGCTCCTCATCGGCGCCGCCCCCGCCGTCCTCTCCGCCCTCCTCATGCCCCGCGAACTCCCGCGCGAGCCGAAGCCCGCAGTCTGAGCCCACGGCGAAGGGCGGCACGCCGTCGTGGCGTACCGCCCTTCTGGGTCAAGCCAATGGCTCGCCAATTCATTCGAATTGGCGAGCCATGCTCACTCGGCGTGGGTAAGCGGTATGCAGATCCGGGCCTGAGCCGGAGCGGAGGGGAGTGCCAGGACAAAACCCATGGTCAGAGCCAGGCCGAGGGCGAGACGAATCACCGTGGTGCATCCATTTCGGTAGTGACGTTGCGCTGGAAAAGCTGATGCATTAGATTGGGTCCGAGTGGCCCAACTGGGTCCAATTTAGCTCACCAGTCCCACGCGCCACAAATCCGAGTGGCACCTCCATTTCGAAAACTCATTCCCCCTGGAGGCGGGTGCGGAGGTATTCGGACGCGCTCAAATCGAGTGAGGCACCGAGTGCCACCGCTCGGCGCCAGACCTCCCGGGCCTCGGTGGCCCTGTCGAGGCGGAGGAGTACGGCTGCCAGGACGTCGGCCGCGGCGGCTTCGTCCCCCGCGTGCGGGATCGATCGGGCCGTACGGATGGCCTTGCGCAGGTGCTGCTCGGCGAGGGGAAGGAGGCCGAGGAGGGCAGCGGCCCGGCCGGCGCCCCTGAGTGCGGTGGACCGCTCGTACGGTGCGCCGATGTCCCGTGCGATGCCCTGGGCCGCGGTGAAGCTGTCGAGGGCTGGGCGGGGGCTCCCGCTCCGGAGGTGGATGTCCCCGCGGGCGTTCAGCGCATTCGCCTGGTTCCGGCGGTCGCCGAGCTGGCGGTACGTCTCCAGTCCCATCTCGCAGAGGGCGAGGGCCCGCGGGAGGTCCTCGGGGTCGTCGACGCTGTCGGCGAGATTGATGCGAAGGGCCGCTCGGTCGACCTCGGAGCCGACGATCGCATTCAGGGCCAGGGCCTCTTCGAAGGTTCTGCGGGCGGAGGCCCGGTCGTCCATTGCCAGATGAACTTCTCCGATGTTATTAAGAATTCCGATCTCTCTCTGGAGATCGCCGATCTGCCGCACCTCGGTGAGCGACTCGAAGAAGGCCGCCAGTGCGGACGGGTGGTCGGACGAATAGAGGAGGATGATCCCCAGATTGTTCGAATACCGGACGCGATTGTGGCGACTCACGGGGAGCGAGAGTCCTTGCCGCTGAAGGGTCAGCGCCGCCTCGTACTCGCCGACGTGCCAGTGCAGGAGCGCGAGCTGGGCGAGGGCCTCGGCCTGGCCGTCGACGTCCCGCACCGCCCGGGTCAGTTCCAGGGCCGACTCGCCGGACTCGGCCGCCTGCACGTACCGGGAGGAGCGGGCGTGGCTGCCGCTCAGATCGATCAGGGCCCGCGCTTCCGCGGTCCGGTCGTTGACGGACCGCCAGTGCTCGACCGCGGCGGTGTGCATCTCCACGGCGTCCTGCCAGTGGCCCTCCTGGCCGAGGTGCTCGGCCAGTACGTGCGCGAGCCGTGCCGCTTCGTTCGTAAGCCCGGTCAGGCGGGCATGCCGTTCGACGCTGAGCAGCGAGGTGCGCGTCTCGACGAGCCACTTCCTCGCCTCGGCCTCGTCCGTCCAGTGCGGTTCCGGCGTGGAGTTGACGGCCGATGGCAGCGGAAGGCGGGGGCGCCCCGGGTAGACCAGACGGTCCGCCCGATCGGCCAGCCGGAGTTGGCAGTGGATCAGACGGCGGCGGGCCGCCTCGCGCTCGGAGGGCTTCTCCTCCGCGTCGGCGAGCAGCTTGGAGTACTCCGCCAGCAGGTCGTGCATCCGGAAGCGGTCCGGCGAGAGCTCGGTGATCAGGTGGTAGTCGAGGAGGTTCTCCAGGATGCGTTCGGCGGTGTCGAGCGGCAGCCCCATGAGGGCGGCCCCCTCGTACAGGTCGAACTCGCCGGCAGGATGCAGCCCGAGGCGGCGGAACGCGCTCTTCTGGTCGGAGGTCAGCAGCAGGTAGGAGAGTTCGAAGATCTTGGCCACGTCGCGGAACTCGTGGCGGATCTCGCCGAGCCGGCCCGGGGTCCGTGAGAGCCGCCGGGAGAGGTGCCCCAGGCTCCACGTGGGGTGGTCCTTGAGGCGGCTCGCGGCGATCTCGATGGCCAGCGGGAGATGCCCGAGCTGGGCGACCAGGTGGCCCAGCACCTCGTCGTCGTCGGCCCGTTCCGGGCCCACCAGGTGTCGGAAGAGAGCGGCGGCCTCGTCGGGAGGCAGGAGGTCGACGAAGTAGGTGTGGACACCGGGAAGGCCGCTGAGTCGGTGACGGCTGGTCAGCAGGACGACCGATGAGGCCGATTCGGGTAACAGCGGTCTGACCTGCTCGGGGCTCGCGACGTCGTCCAGCAGGACGAGAACCCTGCGGCGGGAGAGCTCGGTCCGCCACAGGGCGCTCAGTTCCGAAGTCTCGTTCGGTAGTGAGCCGGCGGGCGTTCCCAGCCTACGGAGCAGGGTGACGAGTGCGCTGTGGGCGGAGGCGGGCGGCTGGCCGGGGGAGTGGGCCCGCATGCAGTGGTAGATCTGGGCATCGGGGAAACGGGGGCGGAGGCGTTCGGCCAGATGGAGTGCCAGCTCGGTCTTTCCCACACCGGCCATGCCGGACAGGGTCTGCAGGGCCAGGTTGCCGTCGAGCCGTTCGGACAGCCGGGCCAGGTCGCTTCCGCGGCCCACCAGGTGGCTGCGGCTGGGAAGGTTCGACGGGACCGTGCCGCCGAGGGGGGAACCGCTCTGTGTGCTGTGGCCCGGATTCGGCAGCAGGTCGTTCACCGGGACCTGTTGGAGGATGCGATCGTGGAGCAGGGTCAGCCGTGGACCGGGTTCGACCCCGAGGTCCGCCCGCAGGCGCCGTCGCACCTGGCGGAACAGGCTCAGTGCGTCGGACTGGCGGCCGGAGCCGTAGAAGGCGACGAGCAGGTGCTCGGCGAGTGCCTCGTGGGTGGGGTACTGCTCGAGCTCGGCCGAGAGGTCCGGCACCAGGTCGGAGAAGCGGCCGAGGGCCAACTCCAGCGAGAAGCGGCCGAGTCGGACGGAGAGCCGCCGCCGGAGCATCGCGGAGCGGGTGCTCTCTGCCCAGTTGCCCGGAAGTCCGGTCAGTGGTTCCCCGCGCCAGAGTTCTTCGGCGTCGTGGAACGCCCGCAGGGCGCGCTCGCCGTCGCCCGCCTCCGCGTGGGTGCGGGCCCGTCCGGCCAGGCGGAGGTACTGCTGCCAGTCGACCTCGGCGGGATCGGACTCGAGGGCGTAGCTCTGCGCTCCGGAGACGAGCGTCGCGCCGGTGGCGGAGGGGCCCGCCAGCTCGGCCGCCCGGCGGAGAGCGGAACGCAGGCGGGAGGCACAGCTGTAGAGGTTCGAAGGGTTCGCCGAGGCTGGGTCGTCCCAGATCCGGTCGGTGAGCGTCGTGTGGGAGAGGGGTCTGCCGAGTTCGTACGCCAGTGCGGCGAGGAGGGTCTTCTCCCGTGCGGAGCGGAGCGGAAGTACCTGACCAGCCGCTTTCACCTGTACCGGTCCGAGCAGACAGATCATCAACACAGCCCCCCCAGTGGACAGTTTGCGCGTTTTCGATTATGGGAGCACGGCGGAGGGGAGCATGGCCATAGCACCTCGGAGTGGAGCGCAACTGATTTACGTAAGGTTCAGTATCGAACCGCGGCGGACCTGCTACAGGGGCTTGCCGTGGGCAATGGGGGTGCTGTGGAGTTGCTGACCAGTGCGGACCTGGTCTCCGCGTTCCGGCGGGCGACCGTCCGGCAGTGGGATCAACTGATGCTTCTGGTGGGTCCGCTGGCCGTACCCACGGATGACGGGGAGCGCGGTCTGCTGGCGGCTTCCCTGCTGGAGCACGCCGAGCTGGAGCCGGGGCTGCGGCTCTGGGTCGCGATGGCGGGGAGTGAGGGCGGTAACACGATCTCGGGATCGGCGCAGTTCACCGGCACCACGGTGCAGGCCCGCGAGATCCACGGCGGGATCCACCTCGTGACGGACCGACCGGTAATGCCCGTTCCCCGTCAGTTCCCTCGGTCCACCGGAGAGTTGGTCGGACGAGCCGGAGCCCTCTCCCGGCTGGAGGGGCTGCGGAGCGGAAGCGGTCGCTCCGATCCGTTGGTGCTGGTCACCGGGCCCGCTGGAGTGGGCAAGACCACGCTCGTCCTGCATTGGCTGCGCGGCCTGGCGGAGGAGTACCCGGACGGCCAGCTCTACGTGGATCTGCGAGGGCACTCGGTGGAGTCCGCGGCCGGTGCAGCGGAAGTCCTCGGTGGGTTCCTGCGGGCCATGGGCATCCGGGCCGTGCCGGCGGACACGGCCGAACAGGCCTCCCTCTGGCGATCGGCGAGTGACGGCAAGCGCCTGATGATCCTCCTTGACAATGCCATGAGCGCTGCCCAGGTCCGCCCCCTGCTACCCGCTTCCGGGAGCTCCGTGGTGGTGGTGACCAGCCGACTGCGCCTCTCGGGGCTCCAGTTGGACGGTGCAGGGGTGCTACGCCTCGGACTGCTCGGCCCGGCGGCCTCCGCCGCACTGCTCCGGGACAGGATCGGGCCGGACCGGGTCGCTGCGGAGCCGGGGCCCACCCGCCAGGTCGCGGACCTGTGTGCCGGGCTGCCGCTGGCACTCTGTGTCGCTGCGGCCCGGGTCGTCACCAGCTCGTCGCAGGCGATCTCGGAGACGGCAGCCGCGCTCGACCGGGAGGCCGATCGGCTGGCGGAGCTCCGGGTGGAGGGCGAGCGAGCGGTCCAAGGGGCCCTCGACGCCTCCTACCGGGTGCTGGGGGAGGAGGCGGCTGCCCTGTACGGCCGTCTCGGTCAGCTTCCCTTCACCGACTTCCCGGTGGGGTTGATCACGGCGCTCACGGGCCGGCCGGAGGGTCCTGCGGCCGAGCTGGTCGAGATGCTGACGGGCATTCACCTCCTGGAGCAGTCGGAGGGCGCTCGCTACCGGTTCCACGACCTGGTGCGCCTACATGCCAGGAGCATGGGAGCCAGGGGGCCGGACGCGCTGCGCCGTGCCGTCGAGTGGTACCTGGCGACCGCGACTGGAGCGGAGGCCCTGATCACTCCGAGCCACCGCACTCTGGAGCGCAGCCACCACGAGGAGGGGGTGGTGCCGCGGCGCTTCGCCGGAGAGCGGGAGGCTCTCGAGTGGCTCGGCACGGAGCAGCACCACCTGATGGCTGCTCTCCGGGCCGCCGATGCCCGTGGCTGGTCCGAGTACGTCTGGCAGTTGGCGGACGCGATGTGGCCGTTGTTCCTGCGGCTGCGGCCGTACGGGATCTGGTTCGAGGCCTTCGACCGTGGGCTGAGGGCGGCGCGGGAGGTGGGTGACCGGGCGGCGGAGGCGCGGATGCTGACCTCGGGGGGCGGAGCGCTGCGGGCGCTCGGTCGGCATGCCGAGGCCGCGGGGTGGTACCGGGAGGCGCTGGTGCTGGCGCTGGCGGACGGGAACCGGCGGGACGAGGCGCAGGCGCGGCACGGGGTGGGGCAGTCCGAGTACCTGGCGGGGCGTCATGGGGCGGCAGTGGCGGAGCTCGGGGTCGCGTTGGCGATCCGGGAGGAGATCGGATACCCGCGCGGGGCGGCGCTGACCAGGGTGGTGCTCGGCGAGGTGCGGCACGCGCTGGGCGAGCCGGAGGCGGCGGTCGAGCTGCTGGAGCGGGCCAGGACGGGGCTGCTGGAGGCCGGCGACCACTACGACGCCGCCCGGGCCCTGGCACTGCTCGGGCGGTCCAGTGGGGCGGCGGGGCGGAAGGCCTCGGCGGAGGAGCAACTCAGCGCGGCACTGGCGGAGTTCGAGGCGGCCGGATCGGTGCAGTGGCAGGCCAGGTGCCGGGAGTTCCTCGGTGAGCTGGCGGAGACGGCGGGCCGGCCGGGGGCGGCCCGCCGCTGGTACGGGGAGGCGCTGGAGCTCTACCGGTCGCTGCATGCCCCGGATGTGGCGAGGCTGACGGCGAGGCTGGCGGAGCCGTCGGACTGAAGCCGCATCGGAGGGTGCCCGGGGATGGTGAAGCACATCGTCCGGGGTTTCCCGGCGAGCAGCCAGGAGTGGATCAGCGAGCCGGTCAGGGTGAGGGTCACCGGGCCGGGTGCGGCCACCACGGGGCTGCGGCTGTTGCCGGTGCGGACACAGGCCCTGACCGTTCCGTCGAGGGCGGCGAAAGCGGCCACCGTGCAGCCGGGCAGGAGGGAGAGGATCCACTCCGCGAGCCGTGCGGCCGCGATGGCGGGCATGAGGTGACGGCCGGTCAGGACGTCGGCCTGGCAGAGTTCGGCGGCGGGTGCGTCTGGATCCAGGCAGACGGCCAGGTGTTCGTCCTGGCCCGCCGGATCCGAGAGGTGGATGCGGATGAGGTTCACCGGAGCCTCCCCGGCTCGTGGTCGTCGAGGGCGGTCGGCAACGGCAACGGGTCGTCGGAAGGTGCGTGGGCCGGCTCGCCGAGTCCGAGCAGGCGGTAGATCAGTGCCCGGACGTTGTGGTTGAAGCGGCCGGGTTCGGAGGAGATCCGCTCCGCGATGGCGGCGGACTCCTCGGGCCGCAGGCGCTGTTCGGCGTAGTCGAGCTGCTCGGCCAGCGAGTGGGTGAGCGAGAGGGCGGGGGCGGTCCGGGCCAGCAGGGCTCCGGGGGAGTGCGGGTTGAGGTCCCGGGCGGCCGGGAACCGCGCCAGCAGGGTCGGGGTGGCGGTGAGGGCCCCGTAGAGCGAGACCGAGCCGTGGTCGCCGATCAGGTAGTCGGCGGCGATGAGCAACTGCCGCCAGTCGGTCTCCGGCGGGAGGAGGTGGACGCTCTCCCTGGCCCGTTCCGGGAGCCAGCCGTTCACCTGCCAACGTCCGTGCCCGGCCCAGACGTTGGGGTGGACCAGCAGGGCGGTCCGGTAGCGGTCGGCGGGCAGTTCGGCGAGCAGCCGGGGGAGCAGGGCGTCGATCCGGTTGAAGGAGGAGGCCCGGCCCCAGGTGGAGGTGGTCAGCACCAGCCGCTCGCCCTCACGCAGCCCGAGGGCCCGGCGGTACCGTTCGCGGAGCGGCAGGCTGGCGGCGATCCGGTCGTAGCAGCCGTCGCCGATCACCTCGGCGATCGGCAGGGCCTCGGGGCACCAGCGGGCGAGCTCGTCCAGGTCGGAGCGGTGGGCGAGCGCGACGGCGGCCGGCACCACCCGGCCCTCCCAGGTGAGGTAGGAACGGCCGATGCCGCCGATGGTGCGGTCCGGGCCGAGTGCCGGACGGTGGTTGAGCTTGACGTGCCCGGCGCCGTGCGGCAGCCGGAGCAGCGGGCCGCGGATCTGCTCCACGCCCTTGGAACCGGCGGCGAGCGCGAGGTCGAAGTCGGTGCGAAGGGCCTCGCGCCAGGGCATCACGGTGGCGCCGAGCGAGCGGAGGAAGTCGGCGGCCCCGGCGTTGAACTGGTGCGGGGCGACGGTGAAGACCACGTTGACCCGGAGGTCGGTGCGCAGCAGCGGGAAGACGTCCTGGAGACGGAGTCCGTAGACGAGGGTGTGCACCACCACCAGGACCCGCTTGCAGTCGGGCAGCGTCAGCCACTGCCGGTGCTCGTCGGGTGCGGGCCGGGGCGCGGTGGCCCCGGGTGCGGTGATGGGTTCGGCCGAGGTGAGTGGCATGGTTGCGGTCCCCCTGGATCCGGTACGGCGGCCGCGGGTGTGCGGCCGCCGTGGGGAGGGGTGCCCGGTGGGGTTGGCGGAAGCCCTGCCACCTGCTTGCGGAAACCTTGCGGAGGAGGTGTACGGCTAGATGCGGTCGCCGTACTCGGCCTGGAGGCGGTGGAGTTGGCGGGGGCCGGGGATGCCGTCGGCGTCGGGGCCGGTGTCGCCGATGCGGAGTTGGTAGGCGCGCATGGAGGCGGTGTCGGCGGGGCCCCAGTCGGGGCCGGGGCCGACGGTGTAGTGGGAGCAGCCGGCGGCGGTGAGGAGGCGGCCCATGGTGGTGATGTGGGGGCCGTGGGAGCCGGGGCCGTAGGGGTGGCCGTCGATGACGACCTGACGGGGGATCAGGGGGGTGGGGAGGTCGGACTCGTCGGCCTGCTGGCCGAACCAGGTGATGCCGGGGCGGCCGCGCCAGGCCGGGTCGGCGCAGACCAGGCCCTCGGGGAAGTCGGGGTAGCCGTAGGAGTCGACGTAGGAGGAGCGGCGCTGGTAGCGGCGCTGGTAGACGCCGTCGCCGTTGGCGGAGCCGTCGTCGTTGGTGTTGCCGGCGATGACGGTGATGGTGTCGGGGGTGTAGGCGGTGACCAGGCCGGTGTGCTCGCCGCCGGGGCCGTAGGGGCCGTCGGGGGTGCCGAAGAGGACCTGGGCGCCGATGGCGGGGTAGACGGAGAGGCGGCCGCGGCGGGCGAACCAGTCGCGGGCGGTGGAGCAGGAGGCGGTGTCGGGGTAGCGCCCGGCGTTGCCGCTCTCGGCGGCGACGGCGGAGACGAAGTCGGCGCACCAGCTCTCGGCCGGGCGGCCCATCGCGGTGGAGAAGCGGTTGCGGTTGCCCGCGCCCTCGCGGTAGCCGAGGTGGCTCCGGGCGGTGTGCAGCATGGCCCGTGCACCGGACATGGTCTGTCTCCTGACGAATAGGCGAGCGGGCCCTGCCAAACGAGGTTCGGCAGGGCCCGGTTACGGAGCGTCAGGTCCCCTCAGGGGTGCGGCGAGGGGCGTACGAGGGGCATGCGGGGAGCGTGCGAGGGCGCTCAGCAGCGGCCGAGGGTCTCGCACTCCTCCCAGCGGGTGGCCGGGACGAGGGCGGCCTCGGGCGAGGCGGAGGACGGCGCCTGGAAGGAGCGGGCGGCGGGGGCGCCGGCCGGGGCCTTGGCCGGGGCGCCGGAGCTGGTGGCCGGGGCGGGCGCCGGGCCGGTGGCCAGGCGGACGGCGATGGCGTCCAGGACGAAGCGCGGGCGGGCGCCCGGGAAGTTGTTGAGCATCGCACTGAAGGCCAGGCGGCGGCCGTCGGGGGCGGTGGCGTAGCCGATCAGGTTGTCGACGCCGCTCATCGAGCCGCTCTTGGCGTGCACGTTGTTCTCGGCGGCGGTGCCGCGCATGCGGGCGGCCAGGGTGCCGCCGACCATGCGCTCCGGGTTGCCGGCCACCGGGAGGGCGTCGTACCAGGTCTTGAACCACGGCTTGCGGGTGGCCAGGTCGAGCAGCGAGGTGAGCTTGCCCGGGGTGACCAGGTTGTAGCGGGAGAGGCCGGAGCCGTCCACCTGACGGCCCGTCGGGAGCTCCAGGCCGTTGGCCTTGAGGAAGCCGTTGACCTGGGCGGAGCCGGTGCCCCAGGTGCCCTGGCCGCCCTTGACCTTGCCGATCTCCTTGGTCAGGTGCTCGGCGATGCCGTTGTTGCTGATCTTGAGCATCGGGACGATCAGCTTGCCGAGCGGCTCGGAGTCGTGCGAGGCCAGCGGCTGGGTGGTCTCGGTGCCGGTGGCGGCCTTGGCCGGGCGGACCACGTCCACGCCGGCCCGCTCCAGGGCGCCGTTGAAGACCTCGCCGGTGTAGGCGGCCGGGCCCTCGACGGTGACCAGGGAGTCGACCGGGGCGGCGTTGGCGGCCAGGCTGCCGGACAGGGCGATCTCGTTGACGCCGCGCTTGCGCTCGACGCCGCTGCTGTTGCCGGAGCCGGCCGCACCGGTGGTGACCTGGCCGGTGAACTTGACCGGGGCCTCGGCCGGGAAGGTGGTGACCTTGGCGGGCTGGCCGGCCGTGGTCGGGGTGACGGTCACCTTGACGGTGTCCATCGAGTACTCGGCGTCGGGCGCGACGGTCAGCGCGGAGATCTGCGGACTGTACGAGTACGGCTCGTCGTCCCAGGCCCAGCCCGGGCCGAGCGGCACCGAGTCGTAGCGGGTGGCGTCGGTGAGCACCCGGCCGGTGACGGTGGTGATGCCGGCCGCGGCCACCTGCTTGGCCAGCGCGTCCAGGTCCGCCGGGCGCAGGCTCGGGTCGCCGCCGCCGCGCAGCACGATGTCGCCGACCAGGACGGAGCCGTAGCGGGTGCCGGAGGTGAGGACCTGGGTGGTGAAGACGTGGTTCTCGCCCAGCAGGTCGAGGGCGGCCGCGGTGGTGACGGTCTTGAGGACCGAGGCCGGGGTGAGCAGCGCGTTCTGCCCGCGCTGGTAGACCACCTGGCCGGTGGTGGTGTCGATCACCTGGACGCCGGCCTGGGCGTTGGCCAGTGCCGGGGTGGCGAGGATCGCGTCGAGGTCGGCGATCAGCTTGGGGTCGGCCGGGGTGGAGGTGTCGGCCTGGGCGACGCCCGCGAGGAGCGAGGCGGCGACGGCTACGGCGGCGAAGGGCAGGACGTGGCGGCGGCTGGTGCGCAGCGACAAGGGAGCTCCCGGGCTCTCGGACGTGACGGGGGCGCGCGCAAGCGCGTCCGCGCCCGACAGACCGGTGCGGAACAGGCCAAAGCCCCCCGTTGGCGTGCACAGACTAGCAGTTGACGAACGGTCTGATGATCGCCGGCGGGGGGCCTCGGCGGGACGGGGGACGGGGGTGGTTCAGACCTGTGGTGCGCGGGCGTTGCCCGCCTTGGTGGCCTCGACCATGGCCTGGTGCAGATTGCGGGCGGTGGTCTCGTCGGCGGCGGGGAGCGGGCTGCCGAGCACGGTGAACCAGTCCTGTGCGCCGGTGTACTGAACGGTGATCTTCACCTGCCCCTCCACCCAGGTGGTGTGAAGCGTCAGATTGCCGGTGATCGCGCCGAGCTCCTCGGTGAGCACGCCGCCGTGCCCGGCATGGATGCCCTGAGTGGTCCAGGTGGCCCACGTCTCCACGGTTCCTCCTGCTGCTGTCCGGGGGGTGATCATGCGTCAAGAGTTACCTGGCCACGGTACCCCGGCTCGGCGGCGATCACCCCCTGTCACCTGTCAGGGGCGCGGCGCACACTGGGGGCATGTGCCGATCCATCAAGACCCTGCGCGCCCCGGTCACCCCCGAGGTCACCGAGGACGACGTCCACGCCGCCGCCCTGCAGTACGTGAGGAAGGTGTCCGGCTTCCGGGCGCCCGCCGGGCACAACCAGGAGGCCTTCGAGCGGGCGGTGGAGGCGGTCGCGGAAGCCACCCGGGAGCTGCTCGACCATCTGGTGGTCAGGGGGCGGCACCAGGCGGCGGTCCACGAGCACTGACCGCGCGGAGGGCCGGGGCCTCAGCCGAGGAAGCCCCGGAGCAGGGCGGCGGTGGCCTCCAGGTGCTCCTCGGTGGTGCGGCGGGCGGCCGCCACGTCCCCGTCGAGGATGGCCCGGACCATGGCGCGGTGCTGCTCCGAGGCGTGCTCGATGTTGCGGCCGAGCACCGGGATGGCGTTGAGCAGGTCGTTCAGCCGCATCCGTCCGGCCGCCACCCCGGCGGCCAGCGAGGGGGAGCCGGTGAGCTCGGCGATGGCGAGGTGGAAGCGGGAGTCGAGCTGGCGGTAGTCGGCCGGGTCGCAGTCCTCCAGGTCGGCGAGCCGCCGCTCCAGCTGCTCGCGCTGGGCCGGGGTGAGGGTGCGGCGGGCGGCCTGTTCGGAGGCGCCGGTCTCCAGGACCAGACGGTACGTCAGGGCGTCCTCCAGCTCGGCCCCCATGTCCTGGACGGCGCGGCGGAGTTGGCCGAGGTCGGGCGGGGGCAGGCGGTAGGTGACGAAGGTGCCGCCGTAGCGGCCGCGGCGCGGCTCGACGCAGCCGGCCTGCTGGAGCGAGCGGAGCGCCTCGCGCAGGGTCTCGCGGCTGACGTTCAGCCGGGCGGCGAGCTCGCGCTCGGGCGGGAGGCGGTCGCCGTGGGCGAAGACGCCGAGCTTGAGGGCGGCGAGGATGCGCTCGACGGTCTCCTCGAAGGCGTTCCCGGTCCGGACCGGACGCAGGACGGACGCGCCCCGCCGGTCCACGTCCTCGTCAGTCACGCAGGGATCGTACCCAGGGAGGGGGAGGGGCAGGGAGGGGGAAGGCGGCGAAGGAGGTCCGGGTGGCGAAAAGGCGGGGCGGGGAAGGGGGTGGTGCTGGCATGCTGCTCCCGTGGACAAGCCCGAGATCTCGATCGACTTCGCCCCCGAGCTGCACGTCTTCGTGAGCACTCCCCGCCGAGGCGGCTGGTCGGCGGTGAGGACCGACGGGTCCTCGACGCTCGGCCACGTGGTGGAGTCGCTCGGCGTACCGCTGACCGAGGTGGGCGCGTTCGAGACGGCGGACGGCGAGCGGCTGGCCTCCTCGCACGTGCCGGTGGACGGCGAGCGGATCGCCGTCCGGGCGGTCGTCAGGCCGCAGCCGCTGCCCGGTCCGCCGCGGTTCCTGCTGGACGTGCACCTGGGTACGCTGGCGCGCCGGCTGCGGCTGCTCGGGGTGGACGCGGCGTACGAGAGCCTGGACATCGGGGACCCGGCGCTGGCGGCCCGTTCGGCGGCCGAGCAGCGGGTGATGCTCTCGCGGGACCGGGGGCTGCTGCACCGGCGCGAACTCTGGGCGGGGGCGTACGTCTACAGCCACCGCCCGGCGGAGCAACTGCGCGACGTGCTCTCGCGGTTCGCGCCCCCGCTCGCGCCGTGGACGCGGTGCACCAACTGCAACGGGGTGCTCCGGCAGGCCGACAAGGCCGAGGTGCGCGAGCAGCTGCGGGACGGGACCGAGCGGTCCTACGACGTCTACGCCCAGTGCGGGGACTGCGAGCAGGTGTACTGGCGCGGGGCGCACCACGCCCAGTTGAGCGGGATCGTGGACGCGGCCGTGGCCGAGTTCGGTGGGGCGGTCGTCAACCGCTGAGGCGGGTGCTCTTGACGGGGAATCAGGGGAAGGGAAACATGCTGCCCACGCCAAAGGTCTGAAACCGGTCCTTTGGCTGCCACGATGTCGTGGGCGCACGTTTCGGCTCTCTCCCGAACCCCTCAACCCCCAAGGGGTGCGCATGCCTTCCGAGCACCACACGAGCGACGACGAGCACCGGCTGCGCCAGCTCGGCTACACCCAGGAGCTGGCCCGCTCGATGTCGGGCTTCGCCAACTTCGCCGTCTCCTTCTCGATCGTCTCCATCCTCTCCGGCTGCCTGACCCTCTACGGCTTCGGACTGAACACCGGCGGCCCCGCCCTGATCACCTGGGGCTGGCCGGTGGTCGGCCTGATGACGCTCTGCGTGGCGCTGTCGATGGCCGAGATCTGCTCCAGCTACCCGACCGCGGGCGGCCTGTACTACTGGGCCGCCAAGCTGGCCCGCCGCAACGGCGCGGCGGCCTCCTGGTTCACCGGGTACTTCAACTTCATGGGCCAGGTGGCCGTCACCGCCGGGGTGGACTTCGGGGCCGCGTTCTTCACCAACGCCTTCCTGGACCTCCAGTGGGGCTACGCCGCCACCACCGGGCACACCATGGTGCTGTTCGCGGTGATCCTGCTGCTGCACGGGCTGCTCAACACCCGGGGCGTGAAGCTGGTGGCGCTGCTCAACACGGTGAGCGTCTGGTGGCACGTGGCCGGCGTGACGGTGATCGTCGGCGCGCTGGTGCTGCTGCCGTCCGAACACGCCTCCGCCTCCTTCGTGTTCACGGAGTTCGTCAACAACACCGGTTTCTCCAGCGGCTTCTACGTCGCGATGCTCGGCCTGCTGCTGGCGCAGTACACCCTGACCGGCTACGACGCCTCCGCACACATGACCGAGGAGACCAGGGACGCCGCCCGCTCCGGGCCGAAGGGCATCGTCAACTCGGTGCTGGTCTCGCTGGTGGCCGGCTGGGTGCTGCTGCTCGGGCTGACCTTCGCGATCACGAACTACGAGGGCGTGACCGGCACGAGCACCGGGGTGCCGCCCGCGCAGATCTTCCTGGACGCGGTCGGCCCGACCGGGGCCAAGCTGCTGCTGCTGATCGTGATCGGTGCCCAGTTCTTCTGCGGCATGGCCTCGGTGACCGCCAACTCCCGCATGATCTACGCCTTCTCGCGCGACGGCGCGCTGCCCGGCTCGCGGATCTGGCACCGGATCAACCCGCGCACCCAGACCCCGACCGCCGCCGTCTGGCTGGCCACCGGGGGAGCGTTCGTGCTGGGCGCGCAGAACCTCTGGAACGCCACCGCCTACGCGGCCGTCACCTCGATCTCCGTCATCGGACTGTACATCGCCTACGTCGTCCCGGTGTTCCTGAGACTCCGTCAGGGTGACGCCTTCGAGCGCGGCCCGTGGCACCTGGGCCGGTGGAGCAAGCTGATCGGTAGCGTGGCGGTCGGCTGGACGGCGCTGATCTCGGTGCTGTTCATGCTGCCCACCGTCAGCCCGGTCACCGCCGCGAACTTCAACTACACCCCCGTCGCGGTGGCGGTCGTGCTCGGCTTCGCCGGGATCTGGTGGCTGGTGTCGGCCCGGCACTGGTTCACCGGCCCCAAGGTGACCGCCGAGGACGAACCGGCCGACCGCGCAAGCGCCTTGGAGAACCGATGAGCAGCCCCCGCCCCACCCTCGACCGCCTGCGCGAGCTGGTCGCCGACGGCTCCGTGGACACCGTGGTGCTCGCCCTCACTGACATGCAGGGCCGCCTCCAGGGCAAGCGGATCGCCGCCGGGCACTTCCTGGACGAGGTGGCCGGCCACGCCGCCGAGGGCTGCGGCTACCTGCTCGCGGTGGACGTCGACATGAACACCGTGGACGGCTACGAGGTCTCCTCCTGGGAGACCGGCTACGGCGACTTCGTGCTCCGGCCCGACTTCACCACCCTGCGGATGGTGCCCTGGCACCCGGCCACCGCGATGGTCCAGTGCGACGTGCTCCAGCAGGACGGCACCCCCGTCCCGGTCTCCCCGCGCCAGGTGCTCAAGCGCCAGCTGGAGCGGCTGGCCGGCTACGGCTGGCAGGCCTACGCGGGCACCGAGCTGGAGTTCATCGTCTTCAAGGACAGCTACGAACAGGCCTGGGACAAGGGCTACTCCGGCCTCACCCCGGTCAACCAGTACAACGTCGACTACTCCATCCTGGGCACGTCCCGGATCGAGCCGCTGCTGCGCCGGCTGCGCAACGAGATGGCCGGCGCCGGGCTCACCGTGGAGTCCGCCAAGGGCGAGTGCAACCTCGGCCAGCACGAGATCGCCTTCAAGTACGGCCCCGCGCTGGCCACCTGCGACGACCACGCGGTCTACAAGACCGGCGCCAAGGAGATCGCCGACCAGGCCGGCTACAGCCTCACCTTCATGGCCAAGTACGACGAGCGCGAGGGCAACTCCTGCCACGTCCACCTGAGCCTGCGCGACGAGCACGGCGCCCCGGTCTTCGCCGGCGACGGCCCGCACGGCTTCTCCCGCACCATGGAGCACTTCCTGGCCGGACAGCTGGCCTGCCTGGGCGAGTTCGCCCTGCTGCTGGCACCGACCGTCAACTCCTACAAGCGCTACGTCCCCGGCAGCTTCGCCCCCACCGCCATCGCCTGGGGCCGGGACAACCGGACCTGCGCACTGCGGGTGGTCGGCCACGGCCCCTCGCTGCGCTTCGAGAACCGGGTGCCCGGCGGGGACGTCAACCCCTACCTGGCCCTGGCCGCGCTGATCGCCGCCGGCCTGCACGGGGTGGAGCACCAGCTGCCCCTGGAGCCGGAGTTCACCGGCAACGCCTACGCCTCCGACGCCCCCCGGGTGCCGTCCACGCTGCGCGACGCGGTGGCCGCCTTCGAGGGCAGCGAGGCCGCCGCGCTGGCCTTCGGCAAGGACGTGGTGCGCCACTACGCGCACGCCGGGCGGGTCGAACTCGCCGCCTACGAGGCCGCGGTGACGGACTGGGAGCGCCGCCGCGGGTTCGAACGCCTGTGACCACCCTTCCGCCGCCCGTGACCACCCTTCCACCGACCGAGGAGAGCACGCAGTGACCGCAGTGGAGCCGGACCTCTACGAGGTGGTCAACCCCGCCACCGAGGAGGTGATCACCACCGTCCCGATGGCCACCGTGGCCGAGACCGACGCCGCGATCGCCCGCGCCAAGGCCGCCTTCGAGGGCTGGCGCAAGGTCGCCCCCGCCGACCGGGCCCGGCTGCTGCGCGCCTTCGCCGCCGCCGTGGACGCCGACCGGGAGGAGCTGGCCCGGCTGGAGGTGGCCAACGCCGGGCACACCGTGGGCAACGCCCGCTGGGAGGCGGGCAACGCCCGGGACGTGATCGAGTACTACGCGGCCGCCCCCGAGCGCCTGTTCGGCCGTCAGATCCCGGTGGCCGGCGGAGTGGACCTGACCTTCCAGGAGCCGCTCGGCGTGGTCGGGATCATCGTGCCGTGGAACTTCCCGATGCCGATCGCCGCCTGGGGCTTCGCCCCGGCCCTGGCGGCCGGCAACACGGTGGTCCTCAAGCCCGCCGAGCTCACCCCGCTCACCGCCCTGCGGCTGGCCGAACTGGCCCGGCGGGCGGGCATCCCCGAGGACGTGTTCCAGGTGCTGCCCGGCCGCGGCCCGGTGGTCGGGGAACGCTTCGTCACCCACCCGGACGTGCGCAAGGTGGTCTTCACCGGCTCCACCGCGGTGGGCAAGCGGGTCGCCGCCGGGTGCGCCGCCCAAGTCAAGCCCGTGACACTGGAGTTGGGCGGGAAGAGCGCCAACATCGTGTTCGCCGACGCCGACCTGGCGAAGGCGGCGGCCACCGCCCCGTACGCGGTCTTCGACAACGCCGGGCAGGACTGCTGCGCCCGCTCGCGCATCCTGGTGCAGGCCACCGTGCTGGACGAGTTCATGGCCGGCTTCGAACGGGCGGTGCGCGCGGTGCGGGTCGGCGACCCGGCCGACGAGAAGAGCGAGATGGGCCCGCTGATCTCGGCCGCCCAGCGCGAGCGGGTCGCCTCCTACGTCAAGGAGCCCGCCTTCACCGGGAGTTGCCCCGACGGGCCGGGCTTCTGGTACCCGCCGACGGTGCTCGCGCCGGTCCGGCACGACGACCCGGCGTTCACCGAGGAGATCTTCGGTCCGGTGGTGACGGTGGTCCCGTTCCGCGACGAGGAGGACGCGGTGCGGATCGCCAACGCCACCGAGTACGGCCTCTCCGGCTCCATCTGGACCCGCGACGTCGGCCGCGCCCTGCGGGTCGCCCGCGCCGTCGAGGCCGGCAACCTCTCGGTCAACTCGCACTCCTCGGTGCGGTACTCGACCCCCTTCGGCGGCTTCAAGCAGTCCGGCCTCGGCCGGGAGCTCGGGCCGGACGCCCTGCACGCCTTCACCGAGACCAAGAACGTCTTCATCGCAACGGAGGAGTAGACACCATGACGAACCGTCTGGACGGCCGGGTGGCCGTCATCACCGGAGCCGGCAGCGGCATCGGCCTGGCCACCGCCCGGCGGTTCGCCGCCGAGGGCGCCAAGGTCGTCTGCGTGGACCTGGACGAGGAGAGCGGGGAGAAGGCGGCCAACGAGGTCGGCGGCCTGTTCGTCCGCGCGGACGTGACGGACGAGGAGGCGGTCCGCCGGATGTACCAGACCGCCGTGGACACCTACGGCAGCCTGGACATCGCCTTCAACAACGCCGGCATCTCGCCGCCCGACGACGACTCCATCCTGACCACCGGGGTGGAGGCCTGGCAGCGGGTCCAGGACGTCAACCTCAAGAGCGTCTACCTGTGCTGCAAGTACGCCATCCCGCACATGCAGCGGCAGGGCAAGGGCTCGATCATCAACACCGCCTCGTTCGTCGCGGTGATGGGCGCGGCCACCTCGCAGATCTCCTACAGCGCCTCCAAGGGCGGCGTGCTGGCGATGTCGCGGGAGCTGGGCGTGCAGTTCGCCCGGGAGGGCATCCGGATCAACGCGCTCTGCCCCGGGCCGGTCAACACCCCGCTGCTCCAGGAGCTCTTCGCCAAGGACCCGGAGCGGGCCGCCCGCCGCCTGGTGCACATCCCGCTGGGCCGCTTCGCCGAGCCCTCGGAGATCGCGGCGGCGGTGGCCTTCCTGGCCAGCGACGACTCGTCCTTCATGACGGCGAACACCTTCCTGGTGGACGGCGGCATCTCGGGTGCCTACGTGACGCCGCAGTAGTCGTGACGGCCCGTCAGTCCTCCAGTCTGGCGGGCCACCACATCCGGTGGCCGAGGTCGGCGGTGAGGGCCGTCACCAGGACGGACCGCACCACCAGGGTGTCCAGCAGGATGCCCAGGGCCACCGCGAAGCCGATCTCGGTGAGGCCGGTGATCGGGAGGGTGGCGAGGACGGCGAAGGTCGCGGCCAGGATCAGGCCGGCCGAGGTGATCACGCCGCCGGTCGCGGCCAGGCCGGCCACCGCACCCTCGCGGGTGCCCCGGTGCAGGGCCTCCTCGCGGACCCGGGTCATCAGGAAGATGTTGTAGTCGATGCCCAGCGCGACCAGGAAGACGAAGGCGAACAGCGGGAAGGACTGGTCCGAGCCCTCGAAGTGGAAGAGGTGCTCGAAGGCCAGCGCGCTCAGCCCGAGCGCGGCCGCGTACGAGAGCACCACGGTGGCGATCAGCACCAGCGGTGCCGTGACCGCCCGCAGCAGCCCGGCCAGGATGACCGTCACCACCACCAGCACCAGCGGGATGACGACCCGGTTGTCGTGGTCGGCGGCCCGTCCGGCGTCCAGGATCACCGCGGTCGTCCCGCCGACCCGGGCCTCGGCCCCCGGGACCGCGTGCACGGCGGTGCGCAGCCGGTCCACGGTGTCCTGGGCGGCCCGACTGTCCGGCGGGTCGGCCAGGGTGGCGTAGGCCAGCGCGGTGCCCTGGCGCACCTCCGGTTCGGAGGCCGCCGAGACGCCGGGGGTGGCCAGGGTGACCGTGCGGACCTCGGCCGCCCCGGCGGCGGTGGAGAGCACGGAGAGCGGGGCACCGGTGCCGCCAGGGAAGTGCGCGGTGAGCACCTCCTGCCCGTACACCGAGTCGGGCTTGCCGGTGAAGCTCCCGGCGGTGCCCAGACCGCCGGCGTCCAGGGAGAACAGGCCGAGGCAGCAGGCGGCCAGCGCCAGGCCGGTGCCGGCCCAGACCCGGCGCGGGCGGCGGGAGACGGCGCGGCCGACCCGGGCCCAGCGGCCCCGCTCGGTCGGCTCGGACGAGCCGTACGCCGGGCGGACCGGCCAGAACACCCAGCGGCCGCAGACCACCAGCAGCGCGGGCAGCAGGGTGACCATGGCCAGCAGGGCGACCAGCACGCCGATCGCGCAGACCGGGCCGAGGCCCCGGGTGGAGTTCATCTCGGCGAGCAGCAGCACCAGCATCGAGGCCACCACGGTCGCCGAGCTGGCGCCGATCGCCGGGCCGGCCCGGTGCAGGGCGAAGGCCATCGCCTCGTGCCGGTCCCGGTGACGCCGCAGCTCCTCGCGGTAACGGGCCGTCAGCAGCAGGGCGTAGTCGGTGCCCGCGCCCAGCACCAGGACCACCAGGATGCCCGCGCTCTGCGCGTTCACGGTCAGTCCGGCACGGTCGGCGAGCAGGTGGATCACCGCCTGGGCCACCGTCAGCGCGGCACCGGCCGAGAGCAGCGGGAGCAGCCAGAGCACCGGGCTGCGGTAGGTGAGCAGCAGCAGGACGATCACCACCGCGACGGTGGCGGTCAGCAGGGTGGAGTCGATCCCGGCGAAGGCCTCCGCCTGGTCGGCGCCGATCCCGGCCGGACCGGTGACGTGGGTGGTCATGCCGTCCGCGTCCGCGGCGGCGGTGGCGCGCAGGCTGTCCACGGCCGGCCGCAGGTCCTCCCAGCCGCCGGTGCCGATGTCCACCGGCACGACGGTCTGCAGCGCCCGGCCGTCGGCCGAGGGCACCGGGCCGACCACCGGGCCCCGCACGTGCGGGGCGGAGGCGAAGGCGGCGGCGTCCCGGGCCGCCTCCACCCGGTCGGCGGCGGTGAGGCCGCCGGGCCGCTCGTAGACCACCACGGCCTGCGCGGTGTCCACCGGCTGGAAGGCCCGCTGGGCCACCAGGACCCGGGTGGACTCGGCGTTGCCGGGCAGCCAGCTCGACGCCTCGTTGTCCTCGGAGTCCGCGAGCTTCGCGGCCAGCGGTCCGGTGAGCACCAGGACGGCGAGCCAGACGAGCAGCACCACCCACTTGGCGCGCCGTCCGCAGGGCAGAGAGCTGAGCCTTCGCCTGGACATGCGGTCCTCCCGTGGACGAGGGGCGGTGACGGGGCGTCAGCCGGAGGGCGGCTCCAGCTCGTACCAGACGACCTTGCCGGTGTCGGTGACCCGGGTGCCCCAGCGGTGGGCGAGTTCGTTGACGAGGTACATGCCGCGGCCGCCCTCGTCGGCGTCGCGGGCGACCCGCAGGCGGGGCGGGCGGGCGTCGAGGTCGGTGACCTCGACGGTGAGCAGGCGGTCGCGGAAGATCCGCATCTCGACCGGCCGCCCGGCGTGCACCAGGGCGTTGGTGATCAGCTCGCTGGTCAGCAGCTCGGCCTGGTCGGCCAGGGCGGCCAGGCCCCAGGCGGTGAGCACCTGCCGGGTGAAGCGGCGGGCCCGCCCGACCACGGTCCGGTCCTCGGCCAGCGGCAGGACGGCGTAGCGGTCCGGGCCGACCGGCCGGGCCCTGGCCAGCAGGACGGCGACGTCGTCCTGCCCGGCCGGGGCCTCCAGCACCGAGAGCAGGGCGTCGCAGGTGCGCTCCAGGCTGCCCCGGCGGCCGGTGACGGTGCGGCGCAGCAGTTCGATCCCGTGGTCGATGTCGTGGCCGCGCCGCTCCACCAGGCCGTCGGTGTAGAGGACCAGCAGGCCGTCCTCGGGGAGCGTGAAGGTGCGGTTGTGGAACGGCACCCCGCCCACGCCCAGCGGCGCCCCGGCGGGCAGTTCGACCAGCTCCGCCTCGCCCAGCGGAGCCGCCAGCACCGGCGGCAGGTGGCCGGCCGAGGCGGCGGTGCAGCTGCGGTCCAGCGGGTCGAAGACCACGCAGACGCAGGTGGCGAACTGGCCCTCGCCGAGCGCGGCCGCGGCCTCGTCCAGGCGGCGCAGCAGCCGGGCCGGGTCCAGGTCGAGGGTGGCCAGGGTCCGTGCCACGGTGCGGAGTTGGCCCATGGTGGCGGCGGCCCGGATGCCGTGGCCCATCACGTCGCCGACGATCAGCGCGACCCGGCCGCCGCCGATCGGCACCACGTCGAACCAGTCGCCGCCCACCTCGCTGACCACGCTGCTCGGCAGGTAGCGGTGCGCCAGCTCCAGCCCCAGGGAGTGGTGCACCTCCTGCGGCAGCAGGCTCCGCTGGAGCGTCAGCGCGGTCTCCCGCTCCCGCCGGTAGAGCCGGGCGTTGTCGATGCAGACCGCGGCCCGGGCGGCCAGCTCCTCGGCCAGCGCCACGTCGTCGGCGGTGAACGGCTCCGGGTTGACGGTCCGGATGAACTCGGCCCCGCCCAGCACCGTCCCGCGCGCCAGCAGCGGCACCATCACGTACGAGTGCACGCCCGCCGCCAGGCCCGGCTCCACCCGGTCCGGCGCCGCGACGATCCGGTGCAGCGCCGCCTCGTCCACCTCGGCCACCAGGATCGAGCGGCGCGAACGCAGGCTCTCCGCATAGAGGTTGGCCGAGCGGCTGGGCTCGCCGACGTCGTCGGCCGCCCCCATCAGCACCTCCGAGCCCTTCACCTCGCCGACCGCCACCGCCCGCAGCAGGGCCGGTCCCTCGTCCGGCGGCGGGGCCGGCTCCTCGCCCTCCAGCACCGACTCCAGCAGGTCGACGGTGACGAAGTCGGCGAAGCGCGGCAGCACCACCTCCACCAACTCCTGGGCGGTGCGCGAGAGGTCGAGGGTGGTGCCGATCCGGGTGCTGGCCTCGTTCAGCAGCGCCAGCCGCTGCTGGGCGGCGTGCGCCTCCTCCAGGGCGAACTGCCGGGCCCGGGCGGCGTCCCGCTCCCGGGTGTAGAGCAGCGCGTTGTCCACCGCCACCGCGGCCCGGGCCGCCAGCTCCCCGGCCAGCGCCACGTCCTCGCCGTCGTACGGACGGTCCGTCAGGTTCCGGTAGAAGACCGCGATCCCGATCGCGGCGCCGCGCGCGATCAGCGGCACCACCATCAGGGTGTGCACCCCGTCGGCCCGCATCGCCGCCGCCTGGGCCGGCGCGTCGGCGAACCAGTGCGCGGCCCCGTCGTCCAGCGTCGGCAGCAGCACCGGGCGGCGGTGCGCCAGCGCCCAGGCGTACGGGGCCGAGGGGTGGTAGTGGTGCACGGTGCCGACCGGGGCCAGCGGGACCATGTCCGAGCCCGGCACCGAGTGGAAGGCCATCCGGCGCAGCACCGCCGAGCGGTCGGCCGGGCTGGGCAGTTCGGCGGGCTGCCCGGCCGCCAGGGTGTCCAGCACCTCCACCACCACGGTGTCCGCCAGCGCCGGGGTCGCCACCTCCGCCAACTCCTGGGCGGTGCGGGCGAGGTCGAGGGTGGTGCCGATCCGGGTGCTGGCCTCGTTGAGCAGCGCGAGGCGCTGCTGGGCCCGGCTCGCCTGGGCCTCGGCCCGGTACCGCTCGGTGACGTCCACGATGGTGGAGCTCACCCCGAGCACCCCGCCCTCGGGCCGGTCCAGCCGGAAGTAGGAGGCCGACCAGGCGCGGTCCCGGTCCGGGTCGCCGGGGGTGCGGCCGTAGGAGCGGGCGTCCAGCACGGGCTCGCCGGTCGCCATCACGTGCCGCATCACCGCCTCGATCTCCTCGCCGTTGATGCCCGGCAGCACCTCGGTGACCCGGCGGCCGATCTGCTCCTCCGCCGGCAGGCCGTTGGTCCGGGCCAGTGCGTCGTTGAGCCGGACGAAGCGGAGCTCGGTGTCGTAGACCGCCATGCCGACCGGGGACTGGCTGAAGAAGCTGTCCAGCACCGCCAGGTCCGCGTGCAGCCGGTGCACGGTGGTCACGTCCGAGGCCACCGCGAGCACCAGCGGGCGGCCGTCCGGGCCCAGCACCGGATGGGTGCGGAACTCGAGGTTCACGTGGTGGCCGTTGCGGTGCAGCACGGGGAAGACGCCCGACCAGCCCCGGCCGGAGAGGATGTGCCGGAACAGCTCCAGCACCTCGGGCCGCTGGTCCTCGGTGACCAGCAGCTGGGCCGCCCGGGCACCGATGGCCTGCTTGGCCGGGTAGCCGAGCAGGGCCTCGGCGTCCGTGCTCCAGTGCAGGATGCGGCCGTCCTCGGCGATCAGCGCGGTCGCGATCGGGACCATGAGGAGGCCGTCCTGCTCGTCACTTCGCATGTGTCGACCACCGCCCGGGGCTGGGGCTGCCGTCCTGTCATCGTCGCACGGGGTGCGACGGGTGGCGCGGCTCCCCGGGGGCGGGCGAGGGGCCGCTGCCGGGCGGCTACCCGGGGCGCGACGGGGCATGCGGGGCGCCCGCGGGCGGCCGCCGGGCAGGTGGTCACGTTCCCGTAACGGCGGCGCAGCGAGGACGACAACCGGGGCCCCTAGGCTCGGCCGCAGCCGCCCCGGGACCGGGGCGGGAACCGTCCGGAGGAGGACCCCGGTGCACCGGCCGCCCGTCTGGCTCGCCCACCCGCTCCGGTGGCCGCGCGGGGTGCCGGTGCCCTGGCCCGCCGTGCTGCGCGGGGCGCTGGGCACCGGCCCCGCGCTGGCCCTCGGCCTGGCGGCGGGCCGTCCGGCGGAGGCCATCGCGGCCGGGCTCGGCGCGCTCTTCGGCACGCTCAACGACCGGCCGGGGACGCGGCGGGTGGCCGCGCTGCGGATCGGGCTGCCGGCGCTGGCCGGGGCGGCCGGGTTCTTCGGGGCGCTGGTGCCGGGCTGGTGGGCGCTGCCGCTGCTGACGGTGGTCGGGCTGGTCTCGGGGGCGCTGAGCGTGGCCGGGCCGGTGTGGTCGGCGGCCGCCGTGCAGCTGCTGGTCCTCACGGCGGTCGGGGCCGGGATGCCGGTCGCGGCCCCGCCGTGGGCGATGGCGGCGGCCTTCCTGGCGGGGGCGCTCTGGCAGCTGCTGCTGCGGCTGGTGGTCAGCCCCTCGGCGGCGGACGGCGAGCGCCATGCGGTGGCCGCCGTCTTCGACGCCCTGGCGGACGCCCTGGCCGCGGTGGGCACCCCGGGCGCGGAGTCCGCCCGGCGGCGGCTGACCGGTGCGCTGGACGAGGCGGACCTGGCGCTGCGGCTGCGGTGGCCCCGGGGGCGGTGGGCGGACGGCCCGTCAGGTCGGTCAGGTCGGTCAGGCCGGGCAGGCGGAGACGGGCGGCCGCGGACGGGCGGTCCGGCCGACGGCGTCGAGGCGCGGCAGCTGCGGGGGCGGTTCGGGGCGGCGGCCGCGCTGTGCGAGGCGAGCGTGGCGCTGCTGTGGGAGGGGGAGCGGCTGCCGGGGCGGATCGTGGCGGGGCCGCGGCGGCTGGCGGAGGCCGTCCGGGCGGGGGCGGTGCCCGGGGCGGTGCCCGCGCCGGTGACGGACAGTCCGGCCAGGGCGGCGTTCGACCGGGCGGTGCTGGGGGCGACGCTGGCGTTCTCGGGGACGGCGGACGCCCCGGCGGTGCGGCCGCGGCCGGTCCGGCCCGGGGCGCGGCCGGGCGGGCCGGCGGGGCGGGAGTACGGGCTGAGGGTGGCGGCCTGCGTGGCCGTCCCGACCGCGCTCGCGCTGCTGCTCGGCGCCGCGTACTGGTACTGGCTGCCCGTCACCGCCGCGTTCCTGGTGAAGCCGGACATCGGGCCGCTGTTCTCCCGGGTGGTCAGCCGCTTCGCCGGGACCGCCGTCGGGGTGCTGCTGGCCGCCGTGCTGCTGCCGCACGGGGCGGAGGTGGCCGCCGCGACCCTCGGCGGGGCGCTGGTCCCGCTGGCGGCCCGTCACTTCGCCGCCCAGACGGCCGTGGTGACCGTCACCGTGCTGGCCTTCGTCTCCCTCGCGGGGGACACCAGCGCGGCCGGCACCCGGCTGGCCGACACCGCGCTGGCCTGCGCGGCCGTCCTGCTGGTCGGCCACCTGCCCCGGCTCAGCTCCACCCGCACCCGGGTGGGCCACCGGTACGCCGTCGCGCTCCGGCACGCCCACGCGTACCTGGACCACGTCCTCACCCCCGACCCGTCGGCCCGCACGGAGCGGGACGCGCTGCGCCGCACCGCCTACCGGGCGCTGGCCGAGGCGCGGGCCGCCGCCGAGACCGCCGCGGCCGAACTGCGGGCGGACCGCGACTGGCTGCCGGTCGGGGCCGGGGCGGAGCGGATCGTCGACGCGACCACCGCCTGCGCCGTCCGCCTCGACCACGGCCGGCCGTACCCGCCGGAGCCGGCCGCCCGCCGGATCACCGAGGAACTGGCCGGTCTGGCACGGGAGTTGGATGCAGGGGAGGTGGCGGTCCGGTCGAGCGCCGCCGCACCGGCCGACTGCCGCACCCTGGCCGAGATCCACGGCGAGCTCCGCCGGATCCGGGCCCTGACCGCCGCTCGGTAAACTGCACCAATCCCTCGCAAAGGTGGTCAGCGGCGACCGCCCCCGTCCGTCACCCACCCCTGGAGTTGGTCCCGCCATGCCGTTGGCGCTCGTCGCCCTCGCCCTCACCGCCTTCGCGATCGGCACCACCGAGTTCGCCGCGATGGGCCTGCTCCCACAGGTCGCCGACGACCTCGGCGTCCCGGTGCCGCAGGCGGGCTGGCTGATCTCGATGTACGCGCTCGGGGTGGTGATCGGCGCCCCGCTGCTCACAGCGCTCTGCGCCCGGCTGCCCCGCAAGGGCGTGCTGGTCGGCCTGGCCGCGCTGTTCACAGTGGGGAACCTGCTCTGCGCGCTGGCCCCGAACTTCCCGCTGCTGGCCGCCGCCCGGCTGGTCACCGGACTGCCGCACGGCGCCTTCTTCGGTGCCGGGGCGGTGGCCGCCGCCGAGCTGGCCGCGCCGCACCTGCGGGCCCGGGCGGTCTCGGTGATGTTCTCCGGCCTCACCGTGGCCACCATCCTCGGCGTGCCGGCCGCCACCCTGCTGGGACGGCACCTCGGGTGGCGCTCGGCGATGCTCGTGGTGGTCTGCGCCGGTGCGGTCGGCACGCTGGCGCTGGCCCGGCTGCTGCCCGCGCTGCCCGGCCGGCCCGGGGCGGGGCTCCGCGGCGAGCTGGCCGCCTTCCGCAGCGGCCAGCTCTGGCTGGCCCTCGGCACGGTGGTGACCGGCTGCGCGGGGCTGTTCGCCTGCTACACCTACATCACCCCGGTGCTCACCGAGGTCTCCGGCTTCTCGGGGCGGGGCGTCACGGTGGTGCTCGCCCTGTTCGGCGTCGGGATGACGCTCGGGAACCTGATCGGCGGGTACGCGGCGGACCGCGCGCTGCGGCCCTCGATCGTCGCCGCGTTCCTGCTGATGGCCCTGGCGCTGGCCCTGTTCGCGGTCACCGCGAGCACCCCGTGGGCGGCGGCGCTGACGGTGGTGCTGATCGGCCTGTTCGGCTTCGCCACGGTGCCGACGGTGCAGACCCTCGTCCTGCAGAAGGCCCGGACCGCCCCGACCCTGGCCTCGGCCACCGTGCAGGGCGCCTTCAACCTGGCCAACGCCCAGGGCGCCTACCTCGGCAGCGTGGCCCTGTCGGCCGGCCTCGGCTGGACCTCGCCCACCCTGGTCGGCTCCGGTCTGGCCCTCGCCGGCAGCCTGGTGGCGGCCGCCGCCTGGGCCCTGGACCGCCCGTCCCGGCGGCCCGCCGCCGGCGGTCCGGCCGTCGTCGGTCCCGCCCCCGTCGATCCGGCCGCCCCGGTGGCGGAGACGGTCGGCTGACCCGCCGTCAGGCCCGGTCGAGCGCGGCGGCGACGCGGTCCATCACAGCCTTCCAGTGCGCCCGCTGCCGCTCGCGCTGCCCGGCGTCGGCCAGCCGCTCCTGGTGGAAGCGGAGCACCGTCCGGGAGCCGTCGCCCACCGGGACCACGGCGACCTGGACGGTGGTGGGGCCGTGGGTGACGCGGATGCGCTCGCCCGGCCGGTAGCCGCGCACCTCGCCCGTGACGCCCTCGTCGGTCCGGTACGGGGTGCCCCGCCCGGGTTCGAGCGCGGCGCCCGGGCCGAGCCAGAGGGCCAGCCCCTCGGGGCCGCTGACGAAGTCCCAGACCAGCGGGACGGGGTGCGGCAGGGTCCGGGAGACACCGATCTCCCAGCCCGCGTCCTTGGTGAGTCCGGTGGGCACGGTGGTCATCCTTCCTCGGAGTGGCGGGCCCGCAGGGCGCGGACCTTGTGGCGGTTGCCGCAGTGCTCCATGGAGCACCAACGGCGGTTCCCGGGGCGGGAGGTGTCGACGTACACCAACTGGCAGTCCTCGGCCGAGCAGGTGCGGACCCGGTGGGCGGAGGGGCCGGTCAGCAGCTCCACCGCGTCGCGGGCCAGGGTGGCCACCAGCTGGCCGCCGGTGGCCCCGGCCGCCCACCCCCGCCCGCCGTCGGCCGTGACGGCCGGGGCCAGGGCGGGCCGGGCGGCGGCCGCGTTGAGCACGGCCAGCTCCCCGGCCGGCAGCGGTGCGCCGCCGAGGTGGGCGAAGACCAGCCCGAACAGCGCGTCGCGCAGCTCCCGGAGGTCGGCCACGTCCTGCTCGGCGACCTCCAGCTCCGGGGTGGGGGCGAGACGGGAGCGCTCGGCGAAGACGGCGAGGTCGGCCGGGGCGTGCAGCACCTCGTAGTGGCGGTACGGGCCGGGGCCGCCGGTGGTCATCAGCTCGAGGCAGAGCGCCCCGGGGTCGAAACGGTAGGTGGAGCCGCTGCGGGAGCGCAGCGTCAGGCCTCTGCTTGCGGACGCGTCCATGTAACCAATATAACTGGTTACATGGCACTGAGTTGGAAACTGGTCATCGACTGCGCCGACGCCTCCGCCCAGGCGGACTTCTGGGCCGCCGCCCTGGAGTACGAGGTGGAGGACCCGAGCCCGCTGATCGGGCAGCTGCTGGCCGCCGGCCGGCTGCCCGAGGCGGCCGTCACCGAGCACCGCGGCCGCAAGGTCTTCCGCGGCTACGGCGCCGTCCGCCACCCGGAGGACCCGTTCGACCCGGCGAGCGGCGTCGGCAAGGGCCGCCGTCTGCTCTTCCAGGAGGTCCCCGAGCCCAAGACCGTCAAGAACCGCCTGCACCTCGACGTGCACGCCGGGCCCGGCGGACTGGCCGAGCTGGTGGAGCGCCTGGAGGGGCTGGGCGCCGTCAAGGTCCAGGAGGTGGACAAGGGCCCGGCCGGTCACTGGTGGGTGATGCGCGACCCCGAGGGCAACGAGTTCTGCGCGGCCTGACCGGCCGGTGCGTCCACAACCCTCCGGCCTGACGGAGCGTCTACAGTGTTGGCGGTCAAGGCGGCTTGAGGGGTGGGCGTGGCGGAGCGACCGGAGTCCGACGAGGTGGCGGAGCGGACGGCGGCCGGGGCGACCCGGCCCGAGGCGGGCCGGGTGAACCGGGTGGACGGCGGGCGGGTGGAGGGGCACCTGATCCAGGCCCAGGTGATCGAGCAGCTGACGGTCAGCGGCCCGCAGCGGCCGGTGCCCGGCCAACTCCCGCTCACCCGGGGCAGGTTCTTCGACCGGACGGGCGAGCAGGCCCGCTGCACCGCGGTGCTCGACCGTCCCCGCACCGGCCGCCCGGCGGTGCTCGTGGTCAGCGGCGTCGGCGGGGTCGGCAAGAGCGAGCTCGGCGCCCACTGGGGCCACCGGATGCGTGACCGCTTCCCCGACGGCCAGCTCTACGCCGACCTCGGCCCGCTGCGCCAGGACGGCGGGGTGGACCTCGCCGAGGTGCTCGGCGGATGGCTGGTGTCGCTCGGGGTGGACGCCGCCTGGCTGCCGCCCACCGTGGCGGAGCGGCATGCGCTGTTCCGTTCCCGGACCACCGGCAGCCGGCTGCTGGTGCTGGTGGACGACGTGGAGAGCCACGAGGAGCTCGAACTGCTGCTCCCGGCCGGGGAGCGGAGCGCGGCCGTCGTCACCTCCCGGGCCCGGCTGCCGGAGGCCGAGGACGGCGACGCCCTCGCCGTCCCGCTCGGCATGCTGCCGCCCGGCGACGCCCGCCGGATGCTGGCCGACCTGATCGGCCCGGAGCGGGCCGCCGCCGAGGACCGGGCGGTGGCCGAACTCGCCGAGCTGTGCGGCGGGTTGCCGATCGCGCTGCGGGCGGCCGGCGGGCAGCTGCGCCGGATGCGGCGGGCCCGGGTGGCCGATCTGGTCGCCCGGTTGAGAGCGGCCGAGGCCGACGGTGCGTCGGACGGTGCGTCGGGTACGGGCGGCGGGGTGATCGGAGGCACGGGCGTGGAGGCACTCTGGGACGCGAGCTACCAGGCACTGCCCGAGGACGCCGCCCTGCTCTACCGCTCGCTCGCCGAGCACCCCGGCGGAGGGTTCACCACCGGAGCGGCCGCGGCCGCCGCCGACCTGGACGTCTGGGCCGCCGAGGCCGGCCTCGGCGACCTGGTGGACGCCGGGCTGCTCCAGGAGGACGCCACCGGGCGGTTCGGCTACCACCGCCTGCTGCGCGAGCACGCCGCCCGCCGGGCCCGGGCCGCCGACCCCAGCGGGATCGGCCGCTCCGCCGTCTGGCAGCGCACCGTCCACTGGTACGCCCGCCAGGCCGAACGCGCCGACCGGGCGATCGGCGAGCGGCTGCGGTACCTCCGGCCGCTGCCGCCCGGCCCGGGCCCCGACGTGGAGTTCGCCGACGACACGGCGGCGCTCGGGTGGTTCCGCGCCCAGCGGTACAACTTGCTGGCTTGCCTGCACACCGCGACGGCCCTGGGTGACGACCAGATGGTCTGCCGGCTGGCCGAACCGCTCTGGAAGCTGGTCGAGGACCTGAGGCCGTACGACTACTGGATCGAGGCCTACACCCTCGCGGTCGCCTCCGCCGAGCGGGAGGAGGAGCTGCTGCTCCTCGCCCGCTACCGGGCCCAACTCGCCCGCGCCCACTGGGAGCTGAGCGACTACGAGGCCGCCCATGCCCAGCTGCGCCCGGCCCTGGCCGCCACCCGGCTGGCCGGTGACCGGCGGGCCACCGCGATGGTGCTGGAGTTCACCGGGAAGGCCTGGCTGGCCGAGGGGCGGCTGAACGAGGCCCAGGGCGCCTTCGAGGAGGCGCTCCGGATCAACGAGAACCTCCGCCAGGTGCGCGGCACCCGGCTCCAACTCCACCACCTGGGGCAGGTGTTGGAGCGGCGCGGCCAGTGGGACGCGGCCGCCGAGGTGCTGCTGCGCGCGTACCGGCTCGGGGACGGCGCGGACCGCCGTACCACCGCCCGGATCGCCACCGGCCTCGGCGGGGTGCAGCTGCGGCTCGGCCGGCACCGGCAGGCCGTCGAGCTGCTGGAGCAGGCCCTCCAGGTCTTCACCGAGCGGGACACCCCGACCGACCAGGCCCCCGTGCTGGAACTGCTCGCCGAGGCCGCCCTGGCCGCCGGGGACCGGGAGGCCGCCCGCCGGCACCTGGACCGGGCCTGGCGGATCCACCAGGACACCGGCAGCCCCCGGGCCGGCGAACTCCGCGCCGGGCTGGACGAGTTGGACGGGCCGGAGGCGGCGGAGGACTGACCCGGGCCGGGTGATCAGCGGAAGGCCGGGGCGTGCCGCCGGGCCCAGTCGGCGAAGGAGCGCGGGGCGCGGCCGAGCACCGTCTCCACGTCCGTGCCGGTCCGCAGCTCCTCGGCGGTGGGCTCGCCGAGGATGTCGAGGGTGCCCTCCACCACCACCTCCGGGAGGAAGCGGGAGAGGTGCTCGCGGGCCTCGGCCCGGCTCAGCCCCACGAAGCGGACCGGCTCGCCGATCGCCGCGCCCAGTGCCTCGGCCTGCTCGCGCGGCGACACCCGTGCGGGGCCGGTCAGTTGGTAGGTGCGCCCGGCGTGGGTGCCCTCCCGGTCACGGAGCACCGCCGCCGCCACGGCGGCGATGTCCGCCGGGTCGACCAGCGGCAGGCCGACCTCGCCGAACGGGGCCGCCACCGTCCGGTGGGCCTTCACCGACTCCAGCCAGAGGTAGGCGTTGGAGGCGAAGCCGCCCGGGCGCAGCACGGTCCACTCCAGACCCGAGCCCCGCAGCGCCGCCTCGAAGGCCCGCAGGCCGTCGTGCGAGACCAGGCCCGGCCGGGTGCCCGCCGCCTGCGAGGACTGGAGCACCACCCGCCGCACGCCCGCCGCCTTCGCCACCCCGAGCACCGCCTCCGGGTCCAGCTCCGCCCCCGAACCCGCGACCAGCAGGTGGAGCGCCTCGGCGCCCGCCAACACCGGTTCCAGGGTGGCCGGTTCGGCCAGATCGGCCACCCGGTGGAGCACCCCCGCCGGGAGCCCGCCGGCCGCGTTCCGGGACACCGCCGTCACCCGCTCCCCGGCCTCGGCCAGGGCCTGCACCAGCGGCCGGCCGACGTTCCCGGTGGCTCCGGTCACCACGATCATCTTCTGCTCCACTCCCGTCACTGCCCCGTCCGTCCGGGGCGATGGGAACAGCCTCGCCGTCAAAGTGGCCACCTTCTGGCCAGTTCTGACGGAGCGGTGGAGAACCCTCTCCGGGCGGGCGCGCGGAGCGAGCAGAATGACGGCCCATGAGAGCCGATCGACTGGTGGCCGCCCTGCTCCTGCTGCAGCGGCGCGGCCGCGTCACCGTGGCCGAGGTGGCCGCCGAGCTGGAGACCTCCGAACGGACCGCCCGGCGCGACCTGGAGGCGCTGGCCGCCTCCGGCGTGCCGCTGTACTCCCAGCGCGGCCGGGGCGGCGGCTGGACCCTGGTCGGCGGGGCCCGCACCACCCTCAACGGGCTGACCACCGACGAGATCCGCTCGCTCTTCCTGACCGCCGGGCCCGCCGCCTCCTCGCCCGAGGCCCGCACCCTGCTGCGCAAGCTGGTCCAGGCCCTGCCCGCACCCCAGCGGGCCGGGGCCGAGGCGGCCGCCCGGGGCGGAGTGGCCGACCCGACCGACTGGTCCCGGGCACCGGTCACCGCCGCCGAACCGCACCTGGAGGTGCTCCAACGGGCCGTCGTGGAGGGCGAGCAGGTCCGCCTCGGCTACGCCGCCCCGGGGCGGCCGGAGCGCGAGCGCACCGTCCACCCGCTCGGCCTGGCCACCAAGGCGGGCGTCGGCTACCTGGTCGCGGCCACCGCCGACGGCCTGCGCTCCTACCGCCTCAGCCGGGTCACCGGCGCCGCCCCGACCGGCGAACCGGTCGACCGCCCGGCCGGCTTCGACCTGGCCGCGGCCTGGCGGGAGCTCGCCGCGCGGATGGAGGAACGCCTGCACGCCGCCACCGTCCTGGTGCGCGCCGAGCCCGGCACCGAGGCCCTGCTGCACCGCCTGGGCGCCGGCCGGGTCCGGCTGCTGCGCGAACTCCCGGACGGGTGGCGGGAGCTGGAGATCGACGGCCCGGGCCCCGAGGTCGTCGCGGCCCGGCTGGCCGGGTTCGGTGCCCGGATCGAGATCCTGGCGCCACCGCGGGCCAGGGCCGAACTGGCCCGGATCGGGGCGGAACTGACAGCCCGCTACGGTTGAGACGTACGGGAACGTACGAGAACGGACGAGAACGGACGAGGGAGCGGCGCAGTGATCGAGGTGGACCGGCACGGGGCGTTCGGGGTGAACTCCGTGGGCCTGGAGCGGGTGCCGTTCCCGTTGACCTTCAGCGTCCGGGAGGTCGAGGGGAGTTGGGAGGTGACGGCCGCCGCCGCGCAGGGGAGCGAGCTGCTGGACCTGCTGCTGCGCTCCTCGCGGGAGGAGGTGGTGGTGGCCAACCTGGCGACCAACAGCTTCATGGACGAGGACTACCGGTCCTGGACCCCCTCGGAGATCGCCGCCGACCAGGGCGCGGCCTGCCGGGTGCACCCGATCGGCGACTGGGCCGCCGGTGCGATCGAGCTGGGCGAGGAGCTGCTGGTCCTCGACCGGTCCGTCATGCCCCGTTTCCTGGACGGCAGTTGGTCCCCCTACGAGCTGACCCTGGTGGACGTGGAGCCGGGGCTCGGCGCCGGGCAGCTGGATGAGCTGGCCCTGGCGATCGGCACCGCCCGGGCGCGGGAGCCGATGCTCCCGCGGCTGCCCGGGTCGCGCCTGTACTTCTCCGGGCACGACGACTGCTACGTGCTGGTGGAGACCAGGGACGCGGACCTCCCGGCCCTGCTGTTCGGCCGCCTGCTGGCACTGATGGCCGGCTCCGCGCTGCACGGCGTGCGCGGGACGCCGCCCGGCCCCGACGGCCCGACGGTGGGCGTCCCGGAGCCGGACAGGGCACTGGCGGAGCGGCTGATCGGGCGGAACCCGCACTGGATCGGCACGGTGACGCAGGCCTCCGAGGACGGGGTGCACATCGCCCTGGGGGCCCTGGAGCGGAGCTGGCGGCTCGGGGAGCGGCCGGAGCGCACCGACTGCACGGCCGTGCTCGACCTGGGCACGGGGGCCTGGCGGCTGGCCGACGGGGAGTCAGCCGGCTGAGGGCGCGGCCGGTTCGACGGTGGCGGTGTGCTGCCGCCCGCCGAGTTCGACGCGGACCGCCGGGGGTACCGGGTGACCGGTCGTCAGCAGGTGGTGCAGGGCCGAGGCGGCGAGCAGCGGGTCGGCGTCGGCACGGAGCGTGGTGGTGAGCGACTCGCCGGTGCGCAGCCGGAGCAGGCAGCGGTGCCGGTCCAGGACGACGGCCGCGATCCGGCAGGCGGGGTAGCGGGCCAGGGTGCGGTCGAGCCAGTCCGGGCCGAGGGCGGGGTCGTGGATGGAGAGCACGGCGGCGCCCTGGGCCAGCCGGCCGGCCTCGGGGGCGAGTTCGGCCAGCCGGTGGCGGTGGGCGGAGTCCTCCTGGGGATGGAGCCCGGACAGGCGGGACGGGCGGCGCTCCAGCCGGACCAGGGCGGGCTTGCCCTCCGTCGCGGGCTCCACCAGGGCGGTGCGGACCGTGAGCTGACGGACGGGCGCGGTGTCGAGCCGGGGGAGCGGGACGGGCTCGGCGGGCGGGGTGTCCGCGGGCGGGGTGAGGCCGAGCCGGAGGTGGACCAGCTCGGCGAGCAGGGCGAGGGAGGAGCCCTCGGCGGCGAAGGCCCCGGGCGGCAGCACGGCCGGGGAGAGCTCGCCGGAGAGCTGCGGGAGGAGCGGGGAGGAGAGGTCCAGCTGCGGTGCGGTGGCGATGAGCCCGGCCATCGGCGAGTCCGGGTCGACCTCGCCGCCGCCGTCCGCGCCGTCGGTGGCCAGCAGCACCGGAAGCCCGGCCGCCGCCGCGTACAGCGCCACCGAACCGTGGTCCCCGATCAGCACCCCGGCGGCCGCCAGTGCCGCCCGCCACCCCTCGTGCGGCGGCACCCGGATCAGCCCGGCGGCCAGGGCGCCCGCCTGCCGCAGCCGCAGTGCGAAGGCGCCGTGCTCGGCCCACTCGTTCGGGTGCAGCACCAGCGCGACCCGGTACTCGTCCACCGGCAGCTCGGCCAGCAGACGGGTGAGCAGCTCGGGGTGACGGCGGCTCAGCGAGGCGGGACCCCAGGTCGAGGAGACCACGACCAGCCGCTGCCCCGCCCGCAGCCCGAAGGCGCGGCGGTACTCCTCCCGCCACTCCAGACTGGCCCGCAGCCGGTCGTGGCACGGGTCCCCGACCACGGTGGCCCGCTCGGCGGCGGGCGGGCAGGCGCGGGCCAGCCGGTCCAGCTGGGCCGGGTGCGCGAGGCCGATCGCGGCCGGGACCACCTCGCCGTCGTGCAGCAACTGCTCGGGAGAGAGGCCGGACGGGGAGGCGGCCCCGCCGGTGCCCAGGCGCTTGTTGAAGCCGGCGCCGTGCGGGACGAGGAGGAGCGGGGAGCGGAGGCGGTGCAGCTCGCCGTTGGCGCTGGCGCCGAGCGCGAGGCCGTAGCGGCGGTGGACGGCCTCGTGCCACGGGGTGACGCGGATGTGGTGACGGTCCAGCAGTTCGGGGAGGCCGTCGTCGTAGGCGGAGCCGGGGGCGATGGTCCAGTGGAGGCGGACGCGGTGGTCGTCGGCGAAGAGGGGGACGATGTCGAGCAGGCGGTTCAGCGTCGTCGCGGTGCGGATGACCAGCAGCACGCTCGGCTCGCCGGCCGGCTCCGCCACCGCATCCCCCGTGCTCCGTACCTCACCCCGCGCCGGGCCCCGCGCCGCGCCCCCGTTCACGCCGGCACCCGCGAGCACCGGACGGCGACCGCGGAGCGCGGGACGCGACGGCTCCCGGCTCCCGGCTCCCGGCTCCCGGCTCCCGGCATGGTACCGCTCCGTTCGTCGAAATCGCAGGTCAAAGGCGTCGTGGAGGCCGACCGGCCGCAGTGGCCGGTCGGCAGGTACGACCCCGAGACGATACCCCGCGGTCAGCTCCCGTTCCGGCTCCACTGGTGGATCACTTCCGGGTACCGCCCCGACGGGGCGTCGAGCAGCCCGCCGCCGCGTCCGAGCAGGAAGCGCTCGAAGAAGGCCGCGACGTACGCGCGGACCACCTCGGTGCCGCGCCGTGCCGCGACGGTGCCGAGGAAGGCCTCGTAGGTCGCCGCGTCCCAGGCCTGGTCGAGCCGCCCCGGCCGGGCCAGGTGCGGGATGTCGGTGGCGGTCAGGTGCCCGGCTCCGACGATCCGCAGTTGGCGGCCCCAGGCGTGGTGGTGCTCCCGGAAGAGGCGCCAGGTGTCGTGGTCCTCCAGGGAGTTGAGGAGCAGGAAGGGCCGGTCGAGTCCGGTCTGCGGGACGGTCGAGCCGAAGAGCCCGCCGTCCAGGTCGAGCCCCGCCGCGAACCGGCGGTCCTGCCGCATCGCCTCGGCGGCCGCCGCCCCGCCCAGGGAGTGGCCGAGCACGCCCACCGGCCGCCCGGCCGTCCCGGGCAGCAGCCGGGCCAGCCGCTCCGCGACGAAGCGCAGGTCCGCCGCCCGGGCCGCGACCTCCTTGCGGTCCTGGGCGTCCCAGTCCTCGGGTTCGGCGGGCAGGTTGCCCAGCACCAGCCGTCCGTCCGGGAACTCGACCGCCGCCGCGTCGTAGGTGTGGTCCACGGTAGCCACCACGAAGCCGCGCGAGGCCAGCTCCTCGGCCAGTGCGGTGGCCCCGGCCCGGACACCGGTCCGTCCGGGGCTGAACAGCAGCAGCGGGCCGGCGGCCGGTGCCCCGTCCGGGCTGCCGGTCACGGCGTGGCCGCGCAGCCGTCCGACCAGGCCGGCGGGCAGTCCGAGCCCGGCCTCGACCGCCGCCGCCACCCGGGGCGAGGTGTACGGGGCCGCCGGGCGGCCGTCCACCGCCCTTGTGGGGTACCAGAGTTGGACCATCAGCTCGCGCGGTGCGGGCACCGGGGCGAACGGGTCCCGGCGCTGACGGTCGATCAGATGGACGGCCCGGGTGGCGACTTGCCGGTGTCCGGTCGGCGCCGGGAGCCGGACGGCGCGCGGGCCCTCGGGGTTCGGGGCCTCGGCGTTCGGGTCGGCCGCGTGCGCGGTGGCCGCGGGGGTGGCGAGGAGGGCGGCGGCGCCGCCTCCCGCGATGGTCAGGACGGTGCGACGGGCTATCACGACTGCCTCCGTGGGGGTGGGAGTTCAGCGAACGGCACGGCGCGCACGAGGAATTGGTCTGTACCTCTGCGCGTCGCTGCCCGCACTGTAGCGAACCGCCGCCGCACACGCCGAGGGCCCGGGCGGTGGTCGCACCGCGCCGGGCCCTCCGGAGGTCAGGGGCTCAGTCCAGGTAGTCGCGCAGGACCTGGGAGCGCGACGGGTGGCGCAGCTTCGACATGGTCTTGGACTCGATCTGGCGGATGCGCTCGCGCGTCACGCCGTAGACCTTGCCGATCTCGTCCAGGGTCTTCGGCTGACCGTCCGTCAGGCCGAAGCGCATCGACACCACGCCCGCCTCGCGCTCCGCCAGGGTGTCGAGCACCGAGTGCAGCTGCTCCTGGAGGAGGGTGAAGGAGACCGCGTCGGCCGGGACGACCGCCTCGGAGTCCTCGATCAGGTCACCGAACTCGCTGTCGCCCTCGTCGCCGAGCGGGGTGTGCAGCGAGATTGGCTCGCGGCCGTACTTCTGGACCTCGACCACCTTCTCCGGGGTCATGTCCAGCTCCCGGCCGAGCTCCTCCGGGGTGGGCTCGCGGCCCAGGTCCTGGAGCATCTGGCGCTGGACGCGGGCCAGCTTGTTGATGACCTCGACCATGTGCACCGGGATGCGGATGGTGCGGGCCTGGTCGGCCATCGCGCGGGTGATGGCCTGACGGATCCACCAGGTCGCGTAGGTCGAGAACTTGAAGCCCTTGGTGTAGTCGAACTTCTCGACCGCACGGATCAGACCGACGTTGCCCTCCTGGATCAGGTCCAGGAAGAGCATGCCGCGGCCGGTGTAGCGCTTGGCCAGCGAGACCACCAGGCGGAGGTTGGCCTCCAGCAGGTGGTTCTTGGCGCGGCGGCCGTCCTCCGCCAGCAGCTCCATCTCGCGGCGCAGCTGCGGGCTCATCGAGTCGTCGGTGTCGACCCGCTCCTCGGCGAACAGGCCGGCCTCGATCCGCTTGGCGAGCTCGACCTCCTGCTCGGCGTTGAGCAGCGGGACCTTGCCGATCTGCTTCAGGTAGTCCTTCACCGGGTCGGCCGTGGCGCCGGCCGTGGCCACCTGCTGGGCCGGGGCGTCGTCGTCGTCCCCGTCGGAGAGCACGAAGACCTCGGTCTCCTGCTCCTCGGGTTCGGCCGCCGCCCGGGCCCCGTTGTCCTCCCACTCGCCGTCGTCGGACGACGGTGCGGCCACCGGCACCTTGGCGGTGGCCCGCTTGACGGGACGCTTCTTCTCGGCGACGGAAACCCTGCTGGGCGAGCTGAGCGACACGAGGAGCCTCTCACAAGGGGAGTGGGACAGCGCGGGTACGGACTCGTCCCGCGCGACAACACCTCCCCTTTCATCGCGGCAGAAGTCGATCCGTTACGGATCTAATTACGTGACGTGGACCACGGTATTGCGCCCAATGGCCGAAAGCCGTTGCGCCCGACCGGGCGGATGTGCACCGGTTCGTCCCGGATCGGCGCGGCAGGCGTCAGCAGTACGTCTGGATGTAGAGGAGCACCCGGCCGTCCTCGTCGGTGAACTCGTACGCCTCGTAGCTCAGCATGCCGTCGGAGCCGTACAGGGGCTTGATCTCGAGCCAGGTCGGCAGGCGGTCGGCCTCCGGGAGGAAGGGGTGGTACCAGTGATTGCGGTCCTCGTCGTACTCGCCGTCGCTCATCGACATGGCGTGGGCGCTGACCGCCAGGCGCTTGGCGCGGCGGGGGTCGAGCGGTCCGCGGGCGAGCTGCCAGCGGCCGCCGTCGGCGTCGAGGAGGGTCCGCGCGCTGACCGGGCTGACGTAGGGGACGTAGTCGTAGGTCGGCGAGGGGGCCGGTTCCTCGATGGGCTCGCTCTGCTTCCGCTTCTTCTTCGACATCCGCGCAGTATGCCAGTCCGGCTTCCGGATCATGATCTTCCACATCTGTGAGGGAAATGTGTTCCAGGGGTGGGGACATGTCGTAGTCTCAGGTGCTCACGTATCGAACCCGGGGGGGATCTCGACATGCGCCGTGCCGTGTCCGCAGTCGCACTGGTGGCCGTTCTTGCCTTGGCCGCAGGCTGCTCCGAGGAGCCGCACCCGGCCGGCGGGGACCACGTGGAGCCCGGCCCCGGGAAGTCGTCCGCCGCGCCGCAGGCCTCCGGCGGGGCGGCCTCGCCGACGGGGGCGGCCGCGCCCGGGACGACGTTCACGGTGGCCTTCGCGGGGGACGTGCACTTCGAGGGGCGGACCGAGGCGCGGCTGAACGTCAAGGCGCCGGAGCAGGCGCTCGGGGCGATCTCCAAGAAGCTGGCCGACGCCGACCTCTCGGTGCTCAACCTGGAGACCGCGATCACCGAGCGCGGAGCGCCCGAGGCGAAGACGTACACCTTCCGCACCCCGGCCCGTTCGCTCAAGGTGCTCCAGGACTCGGGCGTGGACGTGGTCTCGCTCGCCAACAACCACGCCGTGGACTTCGGCCAGCCGGGCCTCACCGACACGCTGGCCGCCAAGGCCTCCTCGCCGATCCCCGTGGTCGGCTTCGGCAAGGACGCCACCGAGGCCTTCGCCCCGTACGTGGCGGAGATCAAGGGCGTGAAGGTCGCGGTGCTGGCGGCCAGCCAGGTCGACGAGGAGACCAACCGGAAGTGGCGGGCCGGGGCCGGCAAGGCCGGGATCGCCTCGGCGCTGGACGAGACCGCGCTGTTGAAGGCGGTGACGCAGGCCAAGGCGCAGGCGCCGGTGGTGCTGGTCTACCTGCACTGGGGCGAGGAGGGGAAGGCCTGCCCGACCGCCGCGCAGAGCTCCGTCGCCAAGAAGCTGTCCGCCGCCGGGGCCACCGCCGTGGTCGGCACCCACGCCCACACCATGCTGGGCTCGGGCATGCTCGGCTCCACCTACGTGGCGTACGGCTTCGGCAACTTCCTCTGGTACGGCACCTCCAGCTACGCCAACTCCAACGAGACCGGCGTGACCACCCTGACCCTCACCGCCGAGGGGAAGGTCACCGGGGAGGAGTTCACCCCGGCGCAGATCAGCGGGCAGGGCGTGCCGGTGCCGGAGACCGGGGCGCAGGCCGCCGCCTCGCTCAAGCGGCGCGACGGCCTGCGCGGCTGCACGGGCCTGGCCCCGGTCCACCGGTGAGGCGGGGCGTCAGCGGCCGCCGTTGACCACCGCGCTGGAGACGCCGCCGGCCGGGACGTTCCAGCGGGCCAGGATCCGGTCGTACTCGCCGTTGCGGATCAGCTGGTCGAGCACCTTCGCCAGCACGTCGCGCAGCGCGCCGGAGTCCTTGGCGAGGGTGATCCCGTACGGGCTGGTCTGGAACTGACCGCCCGTCACCTGGAAGCGGCCCCTGCCCTGGCCGTCCCGGGTGTTGTACTCGGCCACCGGGTAGTCGTTGAGGTCGGCGACCGCCCGGCCCGCGGCCACCTCGGCCAGGGCCTGCTGGTCGCTGTCCATCCGGCGGATGGTCAGCGGCTTGCCGGTCTTGGCGCAGGCGGCGGTCTGCCGCTGGGCGATCTCGTCCTGGACGGTGCCGCGCTGGAGCGCGACGGTCTGGCCGCAGAGGTCGTCCAGCGAGCCGATCCCGGCGGGGTTGCCCTGCCGGACCAGGATCGAGGTGCCGGTGACGAAGTAGTCGACGAAGTCGACCCCGGAGTCGGCGGTGCGGCCCTGGTCGTCCAGGCCCTGCTGGCGCTGGCGGGTGTCCAGCACCGCCGACATCGCCAGGTCCACCCGGCGCTCGCGGACGGCCGGGAGCACCTGCTCGAACGGCATGTCGGTGAACTCCGCCCGCAGCCCCAGCCGGGCGGCGAGGGCGCGGGCCAGGTCCACGTCCAGGCCGGCCGGGGTGCCGTCCGGCTGCTTGAAGTCGACGGGCGGGTAGTTGAGGTCGGAGGCGATCCGCAGGACGCCCGCATCCCTTATGGCGCGCGGGAGTTGGGAGCGGAGGGTGCCGGCGGACCCGGGGTCCTCGGTGGTGGAACTGGCGCAGGCGGCCAGCGTCAGGCAGCCCAGGACCGCGAGGGTGCGGCCGGGCACGGTGCAGACGTGCATGGCGAGGGTGCTTCCTGAGGGAGGGAAGTGCGGAGGGGGAGCCGCCGCCGTCGGGCTGCCGGGGTTGTGCAGCCTGCCAGGGTGCGGGCCTCGCCGTGCCCCTGATACCGCCGCTGTGTGAGCGGCCGGCCGGTCGGCGCAAAGGCCCGCCGTACGGGGCGGGACCGTCATCCTCGCACCCCGCGCCGGGCCGGGTGCCACCACCCCCTGCCCCGGCCCTCCGGCCCCGGTCCGACCCCGGCCCTCCGCCCCGGGGCTACTGGGCGTCGAGGTAGACCCAGGCGCCGTCCTCGCGGACGAAGCGGCTGTGCTCGCGCATCGAACCCTCCTCGCCGCCGTCGCGGTAGTGCGCCCGGAAGGTGACGGTGCCCTCGGTGTGGAAGGCCCCGCCCTCGGTGGTGGCCAGCACCTCCAGCCGCTCCCAGACCAGGCCGGGGTCGAAGTCCAGCGAGCCCGGGCGGGTGGCGGCGGCCCAGCTGCGCAGCAGGTACGGCGCGTCGTGCACGGCGAAGGCGCTGTAGCGCGAGCGCATCAGCTGCTCGGCGGTGGCGGCGGCCTTCTCGCCCCGGTGCAGCGGCGCGCAGCACTCGCCGTACGCGGCCTCCCGCCCGCACGGGCAGGGGGCGGTGTCGGCGAGGGCCGGGGCGGTGGCGGGGCGGGGTGCGGGCGCGGGCTTGCGGCGTCGGGACATCGCACCATTGTCGCCCACGCCACCGGGCCCGCCGCGCCGGTGGGGACGTTGCCCGCGCCGGTGGGGCCGGTGGTCAGAGCCCGCGCAGGCGCTCCAGGTCGCGGCGGTCGCGCTTGGTCGGCCGGCCGGTGCCGCGGTCGCGGATGCCGAGTGCGGCGGCCGCGTCGCGCGGCGGGGGAGGCGGGCTGTCGTCCCGGTAGCAGCCGACGGCGACCTCGGCGCCGACCCGCTTGCGGATCAGCTTGCGGACCGTCACGATCCGCTCGCGGCCGTCGTGGAAGAGCCGCACCACGTCGCCCTCGCGGACCACCTGGGCGGGCTTGGCCCGCTCGTCGTTGACCTTGACGTGCCCGGCCCGGCAGGCCGCGCCGGCCATGGAGCGGGTCTTGGTCAGCCGCACCGACCAGATCCAGCTGTCCACCCGTACGCTCTGCTCTTCCTCCGCCATGGCACCGACCCTACCCCCGGCCGGGCGCCGCGCCGCCGGATTTCCGTGGGCGGCGCACGGGAGCGGGGAAGGGGCTGGCCTTGACGTCGGGGGAAAGGTCTACCGTCGGGGCATGCGGATCGGAGAACTCGCGGCACGGGCCGACACCACCACGCGCACCCTGCGGTACTACGAGTCGCGTGGCCTGCTGCCCGCGCGCCGGAGCGTCAACGGCTACCGCACGTACGACGAGGAGGACCTGCGGCTGCTGCGGCAGATCCGGATGCTCCAGGACTTCGGCTTCGAGCTGGAGGACACCCGCCCGTTCGTGGAGTGCCTGCGGGCCGGCCATCCGGCCGGGGACTCCTGCCCGGCCTCGCTCCAGGTCTACCGGGCCAAGCTGGCCGAGCTGGACGAATGCATCGCCCGGCTCCAGCAGGTCCGCGACCAGGTCGGGGCCCAACTCCTGCGCGCGGAGGAGGACATGGCGCGGCTCGCCGGTGCGGCGGACGGTGCCGAACCCTCCTGCGAGCTCGCCCCGCACCGTCCCTGACACCACCTCAACCCGCCCGAAGGAGGGCCCTTCCGATGAGTGCTCAGCTGACCTCCGTCACCGACGAGACCTTCGCCGCCGAGGTGCTCGCGGCCGACCTGCCGGTCCTGGTCAAGTTCACCGCCGACTGGTGCCCGCCCTGCCGGATGGTCGCCCCGGTGCTGGCGGAGATCGCCGCCGAGCGGGCGGGCACCCTGCGGGTGGTCCAGCTCGACGTGGACAGCAACCCGGAGACCCAGGCCGCGTACAGCGTGCTGTCGATGCCCACCATGATGGTCTTCCGCAACGGCGAGCCGGTGAAGTCGGTGGTCGGGGCCCGGGCCAAGGCGCGGCTGCTGCGCGAGCTGGACGACGTGCTCTGACGGCCCGGCCCGCCGGTCCGCCGACCGGCCGTCAGAACACGATCTGGTCCAGCTCGGAGAGCTCCGTCCAGCGGTGCTGCGGCGGGGCGCCCTCGGGCACCGGGCCGGGGCGGAGCCGGTCGGCCGCGGGCAGCGGTCCGAGGTCCAGCCCGGTGAGGGCGGCGATGTCGGACACCGGGGTCTGGAAGGTCCGGTACGCGCCGAGCGGGGGCACCGCCCCCGCCGCCTCGGCGGCGGCGAGGGCCGGGCCGGCCGTGGAGAGGTCCGGGCTCTGGTCCAACAGGTAGGCGGTGGAGGACAGTTCGCCCTCCTCGGTGAGGAAGGCGGTGACCTTCCAGAAGCTCAGCGGGATGCGCACGCCGCGGTAGGGCGGGTCGTCCGCCCGCAGCACCGGGCCGCTGAGCACCACCAGCCTGCGGTCGGAGTCGGCGGCGTGGTCCAGCAGGTAGCTCTCCAGGCCGAGCCAGAGCAGCTTGCCGCGGTTGAACTCCTCCGACTGCGGTGCGGCGTTGGTGAGGTAGAAGGTGTCGTCGTTGGCCTGGAGGGCCTCGGCCGCCCCGCCCCAGACCGGGTCCAGCCGGCGGACCAGGTGGCCCCGGTCGAGCGTGTTGTGCTCGTACACCGGGGCACCGGTCTGCTGGCCGGCCGGGATCCGGGGGTCGAACCGCCAGCGGTCGTCCTCCCTCGGCAGGTCGCGCAGCCGGTGGCCGTCGATCGCCACGGCGGTCGCGGCCGCCAGCCGCCGGTCCGGGCGGAAGACCACGGAGAAGTGGGTGTAGCGCAGCACCACCGTGCCGATGCCGGGGTCGACCGGCAGCGGCAGGGGTACCTCGGGGCCCAGGAAGCGCGGACGGTACCCCCGGCGGCCCGCCAGCTCCGCCGGCGTGGGGGCGGGGGCCGGCGCGGGGTCCTGACGGCCGTGCGGGGTGGGGGAGGTGGAGGTCATGGCGGCCCCGTACCTCCACCCGGCACCGGCCACACCTGCTGCCACCCGTTCGGCGCAGGGGTCGTCCGCCGTTCGCCTCCCGGGTGACCGGAGGTCAGGTGCCGTTGGGGCCTGCCTCGTTCGCGGCGCCGGGGCACGCATGTCGACGACGCGCGCCGACCCGGTGGGGCCGCACGGTGTCACGGCCGTCCCCGTGGAGGAGACGTCCGCCGGTGCCGGTCGGCCAGGGGCGGTCTCCTGGACGGGGCCGGGCGGGCGTCGTCGGGGCACGCACCTCGACGCCTTATCGTCGGCCGCCGATGCTCCCGCACTCCCCCCCGGTCTTCGGCCGGGAGGCGCCCCGTTCCCGGCGGCGCCGGGGCACGCACCCTGACGACGTCCGCCGGTCCGGTGGGGCCGCCGGTGTCACGGCCGTCCCCGTGCGGGAGGCAGTCCCTAGCGCCGGGCCCGGCGGCGGAGCAGGCGGCCGAAGTCGGTGCCGGTGCCCGAGGGGGAGGGGAGGGTGCGGGCGGCGGCGTCGTCCAGCAGGGCGGCGACGGTCTCCTGGGCGCAGCCGCGGTTGCTGCCGATGCCGCCGACGGGGCCGCGCTTGGCCCAGCCGACCACGTAGGTGCCGGGGAGGGGCCGGCCGGTGGCGGGGTCGGTGACCCGGCCCAGTTCGTTGGGGAGGGTGCCGGTGCGCTCGTCGTGCGGCAGGCCCGGGACGGGGGTGCCGTGGTGGCCGATGGAGCGGATCACCAGGCCGGCCGGGACGGTGGTGGCCGGGCCGTCGGGGGTGCCGGTGGCCCGCACCTCGATCCCCTCCACCCGCTGCCCACCGGTGAGGCCGACCGGGGTGGTGTGGAAGCGCAGGGTGATCCGGCGGGTGCCGGCGGGCGGCGGCGGGGCGTCGGCCGGGACGACCGGCAGGCCCGCGAGCAGCGCGGCCTTCTCGCCGGGCAGGGCCGCCGCGACGGTGGCCAGGGTGGCCGGGTCGTCCGTCAACACCACCTCCACGCCCGGGAGTTCGCGCAGCGCCAGGAACTCGGGCGCGGTCCAGGCGGCGTCCTCCGGGCCGCGGCGGGCCAGCAGGACCACCTCGCGCACCCGGCTGGAGCGCAGGGCGGCCAGCGCGTGGGCGGCGATCTCGGTACCGGCCAGGCCGTCCGGGTCCTGGAGCAGGACCCGGGTGATGTCCAGGGCGACGTTGCCGTTGCCGACGATGACGACGCGTTCGGCGTGCGGGGTGTGCGCGGCGTGCGCGGTGTGCTCGGCGGTGAGCGGGACGGCGTCGGCGGGGACGGCCGGGTCGCCGTTGTACCAGCCGACCACGGTGGTGGCGGACAGGCTGCCGGGCAGCTCCTCGCCCGGCAGGCCGAGGCGGCGGTCGCCCTCGGCGCCGGTCGCGTAGACCACCGCGTGGTGGTGGGCGGCGAGTTCGGCGTGCGAGAGGTGGCGGCCGATCTCGGTGGAGAGGTGCAGCCGCAGGCGGGGGTGGCGGTAGACCTGGGCGAAGTGGTCCGAGATCCGGCGGGTGGTGGTGTGGTCGGGGGCGACGCCGAGGCGGAGCAGGCCGCCGCTGACGCTCCGTCGGTCCAGCACGGTGAGCTGGGCGTCGGTGGAGCGCAGCAGTTCCTGGGCGGTGTACGAGGCGGCCGGGCCGGTGCCGACGATGGCGATCCGCAGCGGCTCGGCCCGGGCGGGCAGGCTGCGCGGGAAGGAGGGGGCGCCCCAGGCGTGGTCGGTGGGGTTCTCCTCGTAGTAACGGCGGTTCAGTTCGATGAACACCGTGTCGGGGCCGGTGAGTTCGTCGGTCGGCCGGATGGCCTCGACCGGGCAGGCGTCGGCGCAGGCACCGCAGTCGATGCACGCCTCGGGGTCGATGTAGAGCAGGTCCGTGCGGCCGAAGTCGGGCTCGTCGGGGGTGGGGTGGATGCAGTTGACGGGGCAGACCGCGACGCAGGTGGCGTCGTTGCAGCAGGAGCGGGTGATCGCGTAGGCCATGGCCGGGTGGGGTCCTCGGTGCTGGAAGGTGTGGGGGCGCGGGGACTCGGGGCGTGCGGCGCGGGATCAGAGCATGTCGACGCGGCGGTAGAGGGCCACGGCGCGGTCGGTGAGCAGGCCGTTGTCGGCGAGGAAGGCCATCAGGTGGGCGGAGCTGGTGCGCATCATGGCCTTGCGGTGCTGGTTGGCCCGGGCCTCGGCGATCGCGCGGGCCGGGTCCAGCCCGGCCGCCGCGTAGACGCCCTTGTTCACCATGCTGGAGACGATCACGAAGGCGGCCGTGGCGATTCCGCCCGCCGCCAGCCGGCGGCGCAACGGGCCCGCCCCGTACAGCCGTTCGCGGATCTCCTGGCGGGCGAACTTCATGTGGCGGGACTCCTCCACCACGTGGATCCGGGAGGTGCCGCGGACGATGTCGAGGACGTTCTCGCCGCGCATCCAGTCGCGCTGCATCACGTCCAGCACCTCCTCGGCGACCAGGATGCCGCCGTAGGCCATCTCGCCCCGGGCGGTGGCCTTGAACAGGCGCCCGGCCTCGGCGAGCACGCGCTTGGGCCGGTACGCGGGGGCGCCCATCTTCTCGCAGGCGCGGGCGAACATGATGGAGTGCCGGCACTCGTCGGCGATCTCGGTGAGGGCGAAGCGGAACTCGGCGTTGCCCGGGTTCTTGAGGTACTGGTCGCGCAGCACCATCTGCTGGAGGATCATCTCGAACCAGATGCCGGTGCTCATGATCGAGCAGACCTCGTGCCGGGTGAGGGTGACCCGCTGACGCTCGGTCATCTCGTCCCAGAGCCGGGTGCCGTAGAGGGTGCTCCACTCCGGGTTCAGCCCGTAGTGCTCCTCCGGCAGCGGCGCGTCCCAGTCGATCTCCACGGACGGGTCGTAGGAGAGCCGGGCCGAGGAGTCCAGCAGCCGCCGGTACACCTCCTCGCCGTCGGCGGGCTCCGGGTGGACCCGCTCCGTCTGCTCCGTCGTCCCTGCCGCACCGGTCCGGGCCATGGCTGCCTCCGTCGTACGCCCTCGCGGGCCCCGAGCCCGCTATTAGACGGAGAGTACAATAAGCGGGTCGCGACGAGAACCCCCACGGCAGGGTGAAGCCCGGGCGAAGCCAACTCGGCTTTCCCAGGGGATGGTTGGACGCCTGTTCGGGGTCGGCCCGGGTCAGCCCTTCGGGCGGGGGGCGGGCTTGGGCAGGGTGCGGTAGCCCGGGTGGACGCCCGGAGTGAGGCCCTGCTGGCCGGCGACCAGGGCGAGCAGCTCGGTGAGCTGGGCCCGTTGGGCGGGCGTGAGGGCGGCGAGCAGGTCCGCCTCGTGGGCGGTGGCCACCTCGCGGACGGCGTGCAGCGCCTGCAGCCCGACCGGGGAGAGGTGCAGCTCGTGGTGGCGGCGGTCCTCGGTGCTGCGCCGGCGCTCGACCAGCCCCTTCTTCTCCAGTCCGTCGATCAGTGCGACCACCCGGCTGGGGACCACGCCCAGCTCCTCGGCGAGCGCCCGCTGGCTGAGGCCGGGGCGGGTCGCGATCATCCGCAGCAGGCCCACGTCGGGCGGGTTGAGGCCCAGTTCGGCGGTCCGTTCGGCGAAGCGGGCGGCCGCGTGACCGCCGACCTGGGCGAGCAGGAAGGCGGGGCTGGCGGGGGCCGGGGGTGGTTGCCGGTGGGTGCTCACGGGGTTATCGTACTGCCCGGAAAACGATTCTCTGCTGTGAACTATTCACCTGGGGGAACTGATGTCCGTTCAGCACGAGACCCGCTCGGGTCCGGCGCCCTTGCGCCCGTCCGGACCCGAGGCCCGGGCCCAGGGCGGTCCGCCGCCCGGGATCCTGGCCGTGGTCTTCACCGCGCTCTTCGTCGCCGCCCTGGTCCTCGGCACCCTGCTCGCCGACGGCGCCACCTTCCCCTCCCCGTTCGGGGAGACGGACGCGCTGGTCGCCCACTTCCGCGACCACGGCCCGGCGGTCCGCGTGACGGGCGCCCTGCAACTCGCCGCCTCCGTCCCGCTCGCCGTCTACGCGGCCACGGTCTCCGCCCGCCTGCACCGCCTGGGGGTCCGCGCCCCCGGAGCGACCATCGCCCTGGCAGGCGGTGTCCTGGCCTCCGCCTTCCTGGCCTGCGCGGGTCTCACCCTCTGGGTGCTCTCCCGCCCCGAGGTCGCGGAGGCACCGGCGCTGCTCCGCGCCCTCCACTACGCGGCGTTCGCCGCCGGCGGCCCGGCCCACGTCGCGCCGCTCGGCCTGCTGGTGGCGGGGCTCGCCGTGCCGGGTCTGCTCGCCGGGCTGCTGCCGCGGTGGCTCGCGCTGGCCGGGCTGGTGATCGCGCTGCTCGCCGAACTCTCGGTGCTGGTCCTGCTCGCGGACGGCCTCGCGCCGGTGCTCCCGCTGGCCCGGTTCACGGCGCTGGCGTGGCTGGTCGCGGTCGGCTTCCTGCTGCCGAAGCGGCGGGTGCGGGCATGAGCGCGTCGACGGGGAAGGGAGCTGACGGAGCGGCACCCGACGGAGCGGCGGCCGACGGCGGGGGCCACCCGCCGGGTGCCGGGGCGCAGGTCGAGCGACTGGTGCGCTACCAGCGGCCCGAGCTGGCCCTCCCGTACCTGGGGAGGCCCGGCAACGCCGCGCTGGCCGCGCTGTTCGGGCTGGAGCCCGCCGACTACGAGGGGCTGCTCGCACGGTTCGAGGAGCGGGTACGGGACGCCGCCGCCGAGTTGACGGCCGATCCGGCCTTCGCGGAACGGGTGGCAGGCCTGCCCTTCCGGCCCGGGCAACGGGTGCTGGTGCTCGGCGAGAGCACCACCGCCGACCGGCTGTCCTGGTGCGAGATCCTGCGCCATCTCCTGCCCCCGGGAGTCGAGTTGGCCAACCTCGCGGTCTCCGGCCGCACCACCACCGAGGCACTCGGCCGGGCGCCGTGGCTCGGCGCGGCGGGCGCGCCGGACGCGCCGGACGCGGTGCTCTGCATGCTGGGCGCCAACGACCTGCGCCGCGGCGGCCCGGACGGAACCCGGCTGGTGAGCGAGGCGGAGACCGGCCGCAACCTGCGCGAGCTGCGCAACTCCCTGCCCCGGGTGCCCTGGTGGTGGATCACCCCGAGCGCGGTGGACGAGGAGCGGATCGCCGCCCACCCGCCGTTCCGCCGGGCCGGGATCACCTGGCGCTCCGAGGACGTCGCCTCCCTCGCCGGCCACCTGGCGAGCCGACCCGAACCGGCGATCGACGTCCGGCCCGCCACCGAAGGGCGGCAGGAGGAGGACGGTCTCCACCTCACCCCGGCCGGACAGCGGGCGGTCGCGGTGGCCGTGGTCGAGGCGCTGGCCGGTGCCGCGGGAGGGACGAAACGATGAAGCTGCTGATCGTCGGCGCCACTGGCGGGACGGGCGCCCAGGTCCTGGACCAGGCCCTGACGGCCGGTCACCAGGTCACCGTGCTGGCCCGCGACCCGTCCCGGCTGACCGCCGCCGTCACCGGGGCGGCTCGGGTGGTGACGGGCGACGTCCTGGACCCGGCCGACTGGCGGTCGGCGCCGGCCGGGCAGGACGCCGTGGTCTCCTGCCTGGGCGCCACCGACGGCCGCGGCCCCACCCGGGTGTACTCGCGGGGCACCGCGCACCTGGTCGCGGCGATGCGGGAGCACGGCGTGGCCCGCCTGCTCTGCCTCTCCTCGGCGGGGCTGGACCCGGAGCCGGACGTCCCGTGGTTCCAACGGCTCGTCATCCGGGCGGTGGTGCAACCGCGTTACCGCAACGCCTACGCCGACATGGCCGCGATGGAGGCCGCGCTGGCCGGCTCGGCCGTGGACTGGACCGTCGTGCGGGCGCCGATGCTCACCGACGGCCCGCTGACCGGCCGCTACCGGACGGCGGTCGGCACCCGCCTGCCCCGCCCGGGCCGGATCTCCCGGGCCGACCTCGCCCACTACCTGCTGACGGCCCTGGACGACCGGGCCACCCATCGGGCGGTGGTCGAGATCGGCTACTGACCCTCGGGAAAAGGGAGTTCAGGGACGGCCGGTCAGGGTGACGATCGAGGAGTCCCAGTCCGGGCCGTGGTCGACGACCGCCGAGAGCACCACGTCGGTGTGCCGGGTCCAGGAGTCCACCCGCTCCCGGACCTCCTGCTTGCAGGCCTTCTTGACGGTGTCACCGCCCAGGTAGGTGCCCAGGTGCATGTTGACGGCCTTCAGCTCCACGCAGCCCTTGGTGGCCTCCACGTAGCCGCGCAGCCGAAAGCCCCCGCTCTCCTTGGTGACGGTCAGCCGGGCGATGCCGCCCACCGAGCCGTCCCCGGCGTGGGCGTCCAGCGCGATGCTCTGCTGCGGCAGCAGGCCCCGGGGGCCGGTCGCGGAGGCCGCCGCGGGCAGCGCGGCGACGAGCACGGCGGTGACGAGAAGAACGGTCCTGCGCACGGGGACTCCCTGGCCGATCGGACGACGACGGTCCCTGCCCAACGCCCACCACCCCCACCGGTCACGGACGTTGGTCCACCCGGGGGACGTCGTGGGCGACGACGAGCCTCAACGGACCGACCCCGTCCCACGGTTCGACCTCCACCCAGACGCCGGCACCGTCCGCGGTGCGCAGCTCGAAGAACGGGTCGAGCTCCAGCAGCAATCCGAACTCCTCACGCTCGGCCGTGGAGAGCTCCGGCGCGAAGACGGCGCTGTGCCTGCGGCTCGTCCCGGTGGTGGAGCGCTCGACCCGCACCGGGAAGACGCCGAGGCACACCGAGGGATTCGCCCACCATTCCAGGGTCTCGGGGGTCGTGTGGTCGTCCATGCCGCGAGTATGCCAAGGCTGTTGGCCCGACGCCCTGCGGTTTTCCGGAGGCGCGGCCGTGGACCGAGGTACTCCGAGCCGTCGGCATGCGCCACGCGGAGCGTGCGGAAAACGGCTCGCCGAGTCGCCGGGCCGGGTGGCAGGGTGCGGCGCATGACGACCCAGTACCAGATCCGTGCCGACTACGACGCCCGCACGATCGTGGTCTACCAGGCGTACTCGCCGGCCATCGCCGACGCGGCGCTGCGGGCGGGCCGCTTCGTCGCGCCGTTCTCGTTCCACCGGATGACGTGGATCAAGCCGTCGTTCACCTGGCTGATGCACCGCAGCAACTGGGCCCGCAAGCCGGGGCAGGAGCGCATCCTCGCCGTGCGGATCACCCGGGAGGGCTGGGAGGAGGCCCTGTCCCGGGCCGTGCTGACGACCGCCGACCCGGCGGCCGTCGCCCGGGCGGAGGTCCACGTCCAGTGGGACCCGGAACGCTCGCCGCGCGGAGCCGCGCTGAACCACTACAGCATCCAGGTCGGCATCGGCCGCCACCTGATCCGCACGTTCACCGACGACTGGATCGTCGGTCTCACCGACCTCACCCCCCAGGTCCGCAAGGCCGCGGAACTGATCCAGAACGGGCACGCCGCCAAGGCACAACGGCTGTTCCCGGCGGAGCGCACCTACCCACTGCCCCGGACCTTGCAGGATGCCGTCTCCCCGGTCGGATGATGCGCCGGGAGGGTGACGCGGGGTCAGGAGAGCAGCCAGTCGGTCACCGCCTGCGCGGTGCCGCCGGCGAGGCCGCCGAGGACGGCGGCGGTCAGGACGAGCAGGACGTGACGGGTGAGGCGACGCATGTGAGTTCCCTTCCGGTTTCCGGTGCGTACGGGGTGTCGGTTGCCGACGGCACCATCGTCCGAGGCGGCGGGTACCGTGGAACCGGTTGCCGAACAGGTCCGGACGGTGGCTCGCGTCGGTGCAGGTCAGGGGTGTCGGCCGAGCTCGATCCGCGGCGATCTCCGGACGGGCCCGGTGGGTGGGGAGGGCGGTTGTGGACGAGCACGTTTTCGGGTGTCTGCTCCAGGAGGTCCGTCTGCGGGCCGGTCAGCCGACGTACCAGCAGTTGGCGGACCTGGGCGGGCCGGCGAAGTCGACATTGAGCCCGGTGCTGAACGGAAACCTCCGCCGGCCACCGGACCTCGACCTCGTGCGCGGATTCCTCCGCGCCTGCCGGAAGTTCGCGGAGCAGCGGGGGTACGTGCTCCCGAAGGAGCTCGACGACGAGCGCCTCTGGCGACGGCGGCTCACCCTGCTCACGGCGGTCCTGGAGGACCGGGAGCGGAGGCCCGTCCGGGCCGGGGCGACCTGGCTCACGCCGTGGGTGCGGAGCGACAAGGCGGAAGGCTCGCAACCGAGTTGGAGCCCGAGCGCCCTGCTCGCCGAGGGGAGCGGTCAGGTCCCCTTCGTCGGCCGGGCGGAGGCCCTGGGCCGGCTGGCCGAGTGGCGGGACACCCGGTCGGCCGGGTCCTGCGCGGTCCGGCTGTTGGTCGGGCCGGGAGGGCAGGGGAAGAGCCGCCTCGCCGGGCGCCTCGCGGAGTTGACCGCGGGGGACTGGTCGGTCTGGCGGGCCCGCTGGCGCCGACCGGGGCAGGAGGGGGCGACGGAACTGAGCACGGGGCCGCTGGGGCGCAGGGCGCTGGTCGTGGTCGACTACGCGGACCGCTGGCCGTACCACGACCTCGAAGGGCTGCTGGAGCGACTCGTCACCGCGAAGCAGGGGGTGCTCCGGGTCCTGCTCGTCGCACGGTCGGACGCCTTCTGGCACCGGCACGTCCACGACTTCCGCGAGCTCGGGTACTCGACGGACGAACCGGACCACCTCGCCGGGCTGCCGGTCGGTTCGGGGGAGCGGGCGGACATGTTCCGTGCCGCGCACGCCGCCTACGGCAAGGCACTCGGGGCGGGCGTCCCGTTGACCGTCAGTGCCCCGGCCCGGCTCACGGACGACCGGTTCGGGTCGGTGCTCGCGGTGCACATGGAGGCACTGGCCGCGGTCTACCGGCAGCTGAACGAGGACCAGGACGCCGGAACGGACGAAGCCGGGCTCTCCGCCTACCTGTTGGACCGCGAGCGGGCGCACTGGGAGAAGCTCCGGACCGCCGGTGCGGTCTCCGTCGACGCCGCCACCATGGCGCGCGCGGTCCTGGTGGCGACCTTGGTGCAGGGCGCGCTCCCCGACGAGGCCGTGGCGGCGTTGCTGGCGGCAGGGGTCGCGGGGTCGGAGCGGGAGGCCAGGGAGGTGCTCGGGGACCACGCCGTCGCGTACCCGCCCGAGGACGACTTCACCGAGCTGGCACCGCTGCGCCCGGACCGCTTGGGCGAGGACCTGGTCGCTCTCACCGTGCCGGGGCACGGTCGTCGCGGAGTTTCCGAGCGGGCCGCCGCGAACGTCTGTGCCAGGCTGCTGGCGCGCACCGGTGACGGGCCGGGGGCACCGGTGCCGGCCTGGGGGCGCGCCGTGCTGGAAGTGCTGACGGCCGCCGCGCTCCGTTGGAGGCATCTGGCGACCCGTCAGCTCGCTCCCCTGCTGGCGGCCGACCCGGAGGTCATGGGCGTGGCGGGCAGCACCGCACTGACCAACCTGGCGAGGCTGGCGGAGGTGGACTCCTCGGTGCGGCTGGCGGTGGCCAGGGCACTCTCCTCCGGCAGCGCGGAGACCGCTCCGGGGCGGGCGGACCTGGTGTGGAGCGTGCGCGACGAGATCCTGCACAGTGCGACCACGGTCCACGGACTCGCCGCCGAGCACGCCTGGATCGCCTGGCAGATGAGGGAGGGCGGGCGCGACGTGCAGGCCCTCGGCGAGATCGAGGAGTGCATCGCGCTGCTGCGCGGACTGGTGGCGGACGACCCCGCTGCGCTGCCACCCAGGTTCGAACTCGGCCAGGCCTTGGACCGCCGGGGTTTCCTGCTGGAGCGGATGGGACGTCGGCACGAGTCCGCGGCGGCGGCCCGCGAGGCGGTGGCGGTTCTGGACGCCCTCGCGGGGGAGGCGCCGACGGACGACGCGGTGAGGACCGTGCTCTGCCGGGCCCTGGCGAACCTGGCAGGTCGCGCGTGCCCGCCGGAGGAGCGCCTGGAGGCCGCGGACCGCGCGGTCGCGCTGGGCCGCGCGCTCACCGGTGACGACCCGGCGGCGCTGGGGGTGGAGCTGGCCGGCGGGCTGCAGAACCGGGCCGTCACACTGGCCGGGCTGTACCGGTCGGAGGAGGCCCTTCGTGACGTCCGGGAGGCGTTGGAGATCAGGTTCGAGCAGGCCCGGAGGGACCCCGTCGGCCACACCCGGTTCCTCGCGTCCGCGTTCGATGCGCTGGGGGGTGTGCTCAAGCGAGCGGGTGACTCGGCGGGTGCCCTGGACAGTTGGACGATGGCGGTGCACTACTGGAGGGAACTGCACACCCTCGACCCCCGGCGTGAGCACTCGGCGACGCTGGTGAGCACGCTGCACTACCTGGCGGTGAACTGCGGGACGCGGCAACGGCGACGGGCGCTGGAGTACGCCTCGGAAGCCGCCCGGCTCTGCCGGGGCCTGTACGAGTCCGAGCCGGAGTGGTACGCCCCGCTGTACGTGTACACGCTCGCACTGTCGGCCTTCGTCGACCACGAGAGCGCACGGGAGCACGTGGAGGCCGCGCTGGAGGTCCGTCGGCGGCACCCCGCACTGGAGGACGAGGGCTCCGCGCTGCTGTACGCGACCCTCCTGCGCTTTCTCGTCCGCGGGCGGCGGGCGGACGGAGACCGGGGCGGGGCGCTCGCCACCGCGGACGAACTGGTGCCGGTCGCAAGGGATCTGGCGAGGGTGGACCCCGCCGCACATCGCGACGGGTACCTCGCCGACCTGGCGCTGAGGGCCGAGCTGCTCACCGAGGCGGGGGATCCGGCCGGCTCGGGACGCGCCGGTCCTTGAAGGTGCTGCCCTCGGTGCGGAGGAGTTCGACGGGGGTGGGCAGGATCACGGTGGCCCTTCGGCTTTACCAGTTGGGAAAGTGGTAAGTCGAAGATGGCATAGACCACTTGGGTCGTCAGTACCCTTGCCGCACACGGACGGACGATGCGGACGACGGGATTTCGTTCCCGAACGGCTGTGCCCGGACCCGCCGAACTGGTAAGTTCCGTGCAGGTCGGCGGCGAGGCGGCGGGGAGAGGAGGGGCGTGATGGCGGAGGCGGTGGGCTCGGCGTACAAGCGCACCCGGGTCCGGGACTACCTGCGGGATCTGGTGGAGGCCGGTGCGCCGGGCGATCCGATCCCCTCCGAACGGGTGCTCTGCGAGCGGCTCGGCGTCTCCCGGCCGACCCTGCGGGCGGCGGTGGACGGGCTGGTGAGCACCGGGCTGATCGTCCGCGAGCACGGCCGGGGCATGTTCGTGGCCCGGGCGAAGATCACCCAGGAGCTGGCGGCTCCGGCCGAGCACGGCTTCACCCTGCCCCGGGCGTCGGGCAGTTGGGCCGGGCGGGTGCTGGAGTTCTCGCAGGTCCAGGCGGGTGCCCGGGTCGGGCGCAAGCTCCAGCTGCCGCCGATGGCCGGGATCGTCTACATCGCCCGGCTCCGGCTGGTGGACGGCGAGCCGATGGCCATCGAGCAGCTGCACGTCCCGGCCGCGCTGGTGCCGGGCCTGGCCCCGGCCGACATGGAGAGCGGCGACTTCTACGAACTGCTGCGCGGGCGGCACGGGGTGAGGGTGCACCAGGCGGTGCAGTCGATCGAGCCGACCGTGGTGAACGAGAAGGAGGCGGGCCTGCTCGGCGTGCCGCTCTTCTCCCCGGCCCTCCAGTTCGAGCGCCTCACCACGGACCGGGACGGCCGCCCGGTCGAGTACGTCCACTCGCTCTACCGGGGGGACCGCTACCGGATCCTCTCCCACATCGCGCTGGCCGAGGAGGACGCCGCCGCGGCCGTGGCCGGCGCCGGGCACCACCCGGGCATCCCGCCGGGCGACCTGGCCACCGCCCCCGTGGGCCAGACGCTCACCACGGGGGACGTGCAGCCGCTGATGTGAGGTGTGGTCAGGAGGGCTTGGAGGCGCGGACGGTGTAGATCAGCGGGACGCCCCGCCGCGGCGGCAGCCGGAAGTGGCCGTCGTCGTGCTCGTGCAGGAACTCCACCCGCAGGCCCGCCGCCACCAGGGCACTGACCACCTGGCCGACGCCGTGCGTCCACTGGTACCGCAGGGTCGCGGCGCTGCTGCTCTCCGGGTCGGCGTAGCCGCCGGGCTCGTCCACCACCGTCGGGCCGTGGAGGAAGTAGTCGCCCTCGACCGTGCGGCCGTCCTCGCCGAGCAGGTCGGCGAAGGGGTGGAACTCGGCCAGGTAGACGAAGCCGCCGGGGCGGACCAGGGCGGCCGCCGTCCGTGCCCAGCGGTCGAGGTCGGGCAGCCAGCAGAGCGCTCCGTAGCCGGTGTAGACGGTGTCGAAGGTCCGTCCGCCGAGCGCCTCGACGGCCTCGTAGACGTCGGCCGTCACGAACTCCGCGTCCCCGGCGCCGATTTCGGCGGCGAGCCCGCGCGCCACCTCCACCGCCGGGGCGGAGAAGTCCAGGCCCGTCACGGTGGCGCCGCGCCGGGCCCAGGAGAGGGTGTCCAGGCCGATGTGGCACTGGAGGTGGAGCAGGGTGCGGCCCTGCACGTCGCCGACCTCGGCCGGTTCGAAGGCGTGCAGGGTGTCCCGGCCGGCGACGAAGCCGGGGACGTCGTAGAAGGGGCCGGCGAGGTGCACGGGGACGCGCTCGTCCCAGTTGGCGCGGTTGGCCTCGCGCCAGCCGGTCGGCTCGGTGGGTGAAGTGGTGGTCATGGGGCGGAAGTTAGCCGGGTGGCCGGACGCGGAGCAATCGCATTGCGGCCACCCGGCGCACCGGCCCCGGGGTCAGTAGGTGACGGTGATCCGGCGGGCCGGGCCGTCCACCCGGACCAGGCCGCCGACCGGGACGACCAGTTGCGGGTCGGTGTGCCCGAGGTCCACGTCGAGGACCACCAGGGTGTCGGGTGCGTACTGCGCCATCGCCCGCAGCACGGCCTCGCGCTGCTCCTGCCGGTAGGCGGCCTTGGCGGCGGTGTCCAGCGGCTGCTCGAAGGACCAGGCGCGGGCCCGGGCCCAGAGCAGGGCGGGGAAGCGGTGCAGCAGTCCGCGCTCGCCCATGTTCCGCAGGATCCGGTAGACCTCCTCGGCGCGCGGCATCTCCTCCGAGGTCTCCAGGAAGAGCACCTCGCCCTCGTGCTCCTCGGCCGGGCCGATCTCCCGGTCGGCCATCAGCAGCCAGGAGAGGATCTCCACGTTGCCGCCCCAGGCCCGGCCCTCGACCACCCGGTCGGCGTTGTGCCACGACCAGGCGTCGGCGGGCTCCATCAGCGGCTCGCCGTCGAAGGTGGCCGGCTCGTCCCAGCGGCCGACCACGTCGCCGTACTCGGTGGCGGGGGTGAGCTCGTACGGGCCGGAGCCGAACAGGGCGGCGCGCACCGATGCGGCGGTGTGCGGGTGCAGGGCGCCGGGGCGGCCGAGCTCGACCATCACGCAGGCGCCGTGGTAGGCCACCACGCCCGCGTTGCGCAGGAAGAGCAGCAGGTTGGTGTTGTCGCTGTAGCCGAAGAAGGGCTTGGGGTTGGCGCGCAGCAGCTCGCGGTCGAGGTGGCGCAGCACGGTCAGCTGGTCGTCGCCGCCGATGGTGGAGATCACGGCCTTGATCGAGGGGTCGGCGAAGGCGGCGTGGAGGTCGGCCGCGCGTGCCTCGGGGGTGGCGCCCATGGTGCGGGTGGTCGGGTACTCGACCGGCTCCAGGCCGAACTCCTCGCGCAGGCGGCGCAGTCCGAGTTCGTGCGGGAGCGGGAGGAGTCCGGGCAGTCCGGCGCCGGGCGAGACGATGGCGACCCGGTCTCCGGGGCGCGGCTTGGCGGGATAGATCGTGTCCGTCATCCGGTGATCCTAGGGAAGGGGGTGGTGGAGGCCGCAAGCGCATTAAGGGCGGGCCCGAACGAACGTGTGCCGCAGACGAGTTGAGGGTGCCTCAGGAGCACCGAGCTGACGCGGGGCCTTGACGGCCACTTTTCTCAAGCGTTAAATCTCGTCGCGAAGTAAGTGGCCGCACCTCCCACCCCCCACCCTTGGGAGCCCCCATGCCCGAGCCGCTCACCCGGCGCTCCGTCCTGCTCGCCGCCACCACCGGGGCCGCCGCGCTGGCCCTGCCCGCCCTCACGCCCACCTCCGCCGGCGCCGCCGAGCCCGGCGCCGAACCCGCAGCCGAACCCGGCTGGGACACCGACCGGGCGGCCGCCGCCCAGGCGGCCCGCCCCTCCGCCGCGACCAGCTCCGGCAGCGAGGCCCCGCACCTCGGTGCCGCCCAGGCCTTCGACGCCAACCCCACCACCCGCTTCTCCAGCGAGTTCGCCGACGGCGCCTGGCTGGCCGTCGACCTCGGCACCACCATCCGGATCACCCGGGTGGTGCTGGTCTGGGAGGCGGCCTTCGGCCTGGAGTACGCCGTGGAGGTCTCCCGGGACGGTGCGTCCTGGCAGTCGGTGTACACCGAGAACGCGGGCACCGGCGGCACCGTGACGGTCCACACCCACCCGCACCCCGCCCTCGGCCGCTACGTCCGGATGCGCGGCATCCGGCGGGCCACCCCGTACGGCTACTCGCTCTTCGCCTTCCAGGTCTTCGGCGGCCCGCCCGCCCCGGCCGCCACCGCCACCGCCAACCTGGCGCTGCGTCACCCCGCCTACGGCGACCGCTACCAGGACGCCGGGCACAGCCCGCTGCACGCCTTCGACGGCGGGGTGCCGGACGGCCTGACCGGTGACACCACCCGCTGGTCCAGCGACTGGAGCGACAGCCGCTGGGTGGGCGTGGACCTCGGCGCCACCGCCCGGCTGACCGGCTTCGACCTGTACTGGGAGGCGGCCTACGCGGTGGACTACCGGATCCAGGTCTCCGACGACAACCGCACCTGGCGCACCGTGCACCAGCCCACCGCGGCCGAAGTCGCCGCCCGGGACGCGGACATCGGCACCCCCGGCAGCTCGGCCGGCATCCACGACCGGATCACCCTGCCCGCCGCCGTCACCGGCCGGTACGTGCGGATGCTCGGGGTGCGGCGCCGCCGGTTCTACAGCCCGGCCCCGTACACCGCCCAATTCGGCTACTCGCTCTACGAGTTCCAGGTCTGGGGCACCGGCGGCTCGGCCGCGGCCGAGTACCCGGCCCAGCCCGCCGAGCGGACCGGCACCTACCGCACCGTGCTCTTCGACGACTTCGAGGGCACCGCGCTGGACCGCGGCCGCTGGCGGGTGGTGGTCACCGGCTCGACCATGGGCCCGGTCAACGGGGAGTCCCAGGCCTACGTGGACGACCCGGGCGTGCTGCGGGTGAGCGGCGGTCAGCTCCTCATCACGCCCCGGTACGTGCCGAACGGCCACACCGCCCCCGGCGGCGGCACCTACCGCTTCACCTCGGGCCGGATCGACACCAGCAGCTCGTTCAACTTCACCTACGGTCGGGTCAGCGCCCGGATGAGGCTCCCGGTCGGGGACGGCCTCTGGCCGGCCTTCTGGCTGCTGGGCAGCGACGTGGAGGACCCGGCGGTCTCCTGGCCCGGCTGCGGGGAGACCGACGTGATGGAGAACATCGGCTACCCGTCCTGGACCAGCGGGGCCCTGCACGGCCCCGGCTACTCGGCCGACGGCAACATCGGCGCCCTGTACCGCTTCCCGGCCGGGCAGGACGTCACCGGCTGGCACGTCTACGCGGTGGAGTGGACTCCGGCCGCCATGCGCTTCTCGGTGGACGGCACCCGCTACCTGGAGGTCACCCGGCAGAAGACCCAGGCCACCCGGGGCGCCTGGGTCTTCGACCACGACCAGTACGTGATCCTCAACTTCGCGCTGGGCGGCGCCTATCCGGCGGGGTGGAACAAGGTGACCACCCCGTTCTGGGGCCTGCCGCAGTCCAGCGTGGACCAGGTCGCGGCGGGCGGCGCGGTGCTCGCGGTGGACTGGGTGCGGGTGGAGCAGCTGGTCTGACGGTGCGGTGGTGCCCCGCTCCGCAGGAAGCGGCGGGGCACCACCGACCGGTCAGGGCTCCCGTCGACCGGTCAGGCCGGCCGGGGCGGCCGGGAGTCCGAGCGCCGCCAGGTCCTGCCGGGCGGCGGCCGTCAGCGGCACGCCCCAGGCCAGGTAGAAGGCGGTCAGGTCCTGCTGGGCCACCCGGCTGGTGGTCAGTGCCAGGTCGGCCCAGCGGTCGGTGCCCTGCGGCGGGTCGACCCGCACCAGGTGGTGGACGGCGGGCCAGAAGCCCTCACCGTACTGGAGCGTCAACTGCTGGAGCATGACCAGCTGCTCGAAGGCGTCGAAGTCGGACCCGTAGGAGACGCCCGCCCGGCCGACCTTCGGCAGGGCGGTGTCGTAGGCCTTCTCGGCGACCAGCCGGGAGGCGCGGCCGAGTGCCTTGCCCACCGCGAGCGAGTGCAGGTTGACCGAGACCTCCGTCAACTCGCCCGGTTTGACCGCCCGTTGCTGACGGTGGTGGCCCTGCTCGTGCCAGACGCCCCAGCCCGCCGAGGCGCCGTCGGCGATCCAGGAGACGGACTCGTCCTGGAAGCCCATGTAGTCGTTGGTCGCGAAGGCGGCCCCGGCCCGGCGCTCCACCTCCACGTAGTGGAAGGGGAAGACCCCCGGGGAGTCCGGCCCCGGGGCGGTGGCCGTGTCGGCGGCGGTCGGCGGGGCGAACCCGGCGGAGGCGTCCTCGATCGCCCGGGCGCACTCCAGGTGGCGCAGCACCGGCTCCGGCGAGGCGGCCGCGTACCGGGCCGCGCCCTCCCGGGTGAGCGTCACGACGGTCCGCCCCGCGACCAACTCGGCGTAGCGGGTGGGCCGTTCGGCCAGCTGGGTGCGCCACTCGGCGGCCGTGGTGCGGCCGAGCACGAAGACCGGGGCGGCCTGGCCGCCGTCGAGCCAGACGGTCACCCGGTCGGTGGGCAGGCCGTCGAAGGCCAGGTAGACCATGCCGCCCCGGTGGTCGCGCACGGAGGTGGAGCCGCTGGTGGCCACCGGGTAGCGGCGGGCGGACACCAGCCGGGAGCCCACCGGCGGGCCGACCAGTACCCGCAGGCTGCCGCTGCCCGAGGCCCCGGTGGCCGAGACGGTGAGGGTGGCGCCGGGCGGCAGGTGGAGGCCGGTCGGCCGGATGTCGGAGGGCAGTTGGTCCAGCCCCTGGCGCTGCCGCTCCTGCTCCGCCGAGGGCAGGCCGGTGAGCGTGACGGCGTAGGGCTTGCCCGGCACCGGCGGGACGAACGGCGCCAGGCCGTCCGGCCCGGTCGGGCTCGGGCAGGCCGGGGCGGTGAGCACCGCCTCCGGGCTCGGCGCGGACTCGGTGCCGTCGGCGGCGATCGCGGTCACCGTGTAGCGGTGCAGGCCGCCGGGCCCGAGGCCGTCGTCCCGGAAGCCGCGCCCGGTGGTGACGCCGATCCGGCCGCCGTCGCGGCGGACGGCGTAGCCGGCGGGCGCGGGGCCGCTCGGGGCGGGCCAGTCGAGGGTGGCCGAGGTCGGTGAGGAGGCCTGGGCGGTGGGGGCGCCCGGGGCGGCCTGGACACGGGCCTGGCCGGGCCGGTCCGTGGCGGGGAACCGCGTCCAGGACTGGTTGGCGCCGCCGCTCGCCCGGTAGAGGCCGGCGGTGCCGGAGGAGCGGTAGTGGTCGAGCGCCTGGGCCGGGTCGGCGGCCCAGCGCAGCACGCCGGTGGCCGGGTCGTACTGCCAGCGGGTCCGGTCGGAGCCGTTGCTGACGGGCCGTCCGACCACCACCTTGCCGGGGATGACGTCCAGCACGGGGTACGGGGCCGAGCCGCTCTGCACCTGGCCGTCGGCGGTGACGGCCCAGCGCTGGTTCGGCGGGGTGGGTGCCCCGTTGAGGGAGGCGCAGGGCTCGACGGTCAGTGCGCGGGCGGGCGTCGGCACCGGATCGAGGGTCAGGCAGCGTCCCTCGGTGCGCAGTTCGGTGAGGCCGGTGGGGTCGGTCGGCGGGGTGGTGGCGGTGTGGGCGGGGGAGAAGGCCCACTGCTGGTTCTCACCGCCGTGCGGGGCGTAGAGCGAGGCCCGGTCCGAGCCGGTGTTGAAGTCCAGCACGTACCGCGAGCCGTCCTGCCAGCCGAGCCGGCCGGTGGCGGCGTCGTACGTCCACGGTCCGGTGGAGGCGCCGCCGGCCGGGACGGCCGCCGTCAGCGCGCCGGAGGCGGGGGCGCTCCCGGCGGGCAGGCCGAGTGCGAGACCGCCGGGCAGGGCGCTGAGCAGCAGGCCCCGGGAGTCCAGCCGCCACTGCTGCCCGGCCGGGGTGGGCTCCCCGTACTGCGAGGCGCAGGAGCGCAGCCGCACCTCCCGGGAGTCCTCGGCGGTCAGGCACTGGCCGTAGGCGCGCAGTTCGGACCAGGTGTCAGCAGCCCGCCCGGCCCCGGCCGGGGGAGCGGCGGCCAGCAGCGGCAGCAGGGCGAGGCAGCAGGCGACGGGACGTCTGAGACGGCGGGGGAGGTGCACGGCACCACCTTCGAGGAGGGGGACGGGACGCGACCAGGATCGCCGCGCACCCGGCTGAGCCGTCGTCACCACAGCCCGGTGACCTGCGGAATCACCCCATCGGCGCCGCTCGTCAGAGGGCGGTCGTCTACTGTGTGCGCATGATGGCTGAGCGGGGCATGGCGGGGGAGCGCGTGACGGCGGTGGGGAGCACGGTCTGCGGGAAGTGCGAGGAGGCGGACGGGCTGACCGTCTTCGCCGAGCACCGCAGGGCGGTGGTCGGGTCCAGGGGAGTGCTGCGCTTCCTGGCCGCGGTGGTGCTCACCGTGATCGGCATCGAGGTGCTGTTCCTCGGCAGCGGCACGTCGGCGCTCGTGCTGTTCGCACTGGTCCTCCCGGCCGCGGTCGGTTGCGCGGTGGCGGTGCGCCGGGCCCGGACGGAGGAGGCGACGGTCCTGCTCTGCCCGCACTGCCTGACCCGCACCGAGGTCTGAGGGTCCCTCCGGGAACGGCGGCGCGGGCCGCCCCTCCCGGAGAGGGGGACGGCCCGCGCGTGGTGCGGGGGTCAGCCCGCGAGGTCCGGGCGCTGGGTGACCCGGATCGCGTTCAGCAGGGTCTTGCCGTTGGCGGCGACGAAGCGCACGTCCAGTCGGCCGTCGGTGACGGTGGTGGTGAAGGACTGCGTGAGGGCGGTCCGGCTACCGGACTTGAGGGCGATGTCCAGGTTGGGGATGACCTCCTTGTCCTCGATCAGCACGTCGAAGACCCGGCTGTTGGGGGACTTGCGCTCCAGCTCGGCGAAGTCCAGCTCGACGGTGTAGACGCCGTTCGGCACCTGGTCGAAGGCGTAGCCGTACATGCCCTCGCGGGCGGTCTGGAAGCGCTTCGGGTCGGTGGTGCCGGCGATGGCCTCCCGGGTGTCCCGAGTGGAGGAGCGGCCCTGGTAGCCGTAGGAGCCGGCGGCGTACTCGCGGTCCCTGGTCCAGGTGTCGCCGAGCGAGTCGGTGAGGGTGCCCGAGGCCCCGGTGTCCAGGGCCACCTGGTAGGCCGGGACGACCAGGGTGACCGGCAGCGTCAGCTGCGGGGCCCGGCCGCTGGCGGAGCGGACCAGCAGCTGCGCGGTGAGCACGGTGCCGGGCGTGACGCCCGCCGCGTCCAGTGCCAGGGTGACGGTCTGCTGCCCTCCGGTGGGCAGCTGGCCGGCGGCCGGGGTGACCTTGAGCCAGGCCGCGTCCACCGCCTCGGTGACGGTGAAAGCCGTCGCCGCACCGGAGTTGGCGAGCTGGAGGGTCCGGTTGCGGTTCTGCCCGGCCGGGACGACGGCGGTCAGGCCCGGTGCGGACGCGGTGACCCGGCCGGTGGCCAGCGCGGTGGCGGGCCGCTGCACGGTGCCCGCGGTGACGGTGAACGGCGTACCGGAGGTCACGTAGTCGGGCGCCGCCACCTCCAGGGAGTAGTCCCCGGCGGCCGGCTGGACCAGGTAGCCGCCGTCGGCGCCGCTGGTGGCGGTGCCGGCCGTGGCCCCGGCGGCGGTGAGCAGCTTGACGGTGGCACCGGCCAGCGGCTTGCCGTCGTTGGCGTCGGTCACCGTGCCGCGCAGCAGTCCGGTCCGGACCGGACGGAAGGTGAGCGCCAGACCGTCCGTCACCGCGGCGGTGTTGAAGGAGTACTGGAAGCCGTCGGTGCCGGTGGCGTTCTCCAGGCCGACGGTGGCGCCGTTGCCGTTGGTGGGCGCGCCGGTGACGTCCTTGTAGCGGTAGGTGAAGCTGCCGTCCTCCCCGATCGTCACCGAGAAGGAGAGCCGGGTGGTCTTGGCCGCGTAGAAGGCCGCGTTGCGCCACTCCACCACGAAGGCGCGGTTCGGAGCGGTGCCGGTGGTCGCGGTGTACACCCCCGACTGGGCGTCCAGCCAGAGGTCGTCCCAGAACGGGTAGAGCGCCGCGTTGGGCAGCGAGGCCGAGGGCAGCGCGGTGTTGGCGTACACGGTGGAGGAGGCCGGGAAGGAGACGTGGCCGTCCGTGGAGAGGTACGCCGAGGTGTGCACCGAGCCGTACAGCGCGACGGGGAACGGCAGTTGGACCTGCTCGGCGGCGGTGTCGCCGGTGAGCGCGAGCTTGGTGGTGCCGGGCGTCCAGCCACCGGTGGCGGCCGCGCAGGTGTAGCCGAACGTGTCGCTGCGCAGCGGCAGTTCGAGGTTCAGCGTGGTGTCGGCGGCCAGCGCCACGTGCTGCCGGGCCTGGTCGGCGCAGCGGTACGGGGAGCTCGCGGCGAGGTCGTACTCGCCGAGCGGGAGCGCGAGTCGGTAGCGGCCCTCGGCGTCCGTGGTGGCGCTGACCGGGGTGCCGCCGGCCGCCACCACCGAGCCGGCCACCGGGGCGCCGCCGCTGCGGACGGTGCCGGAGACGGTGGCGGTCGGGGCCTGCTGGACGGTGAAGTCCCGGCTGGCGGTCTGGTCGGCGACCACCGTCACCTCGGCGGTGGCGGTCAGGTAGCCGTACTTGGAGACGGTCAGGGTGTAGCCGCCCTCGGCGAGGTTGGAGAGCGCGTACGCGCCGTCGGCGCCGGTGGTGACGGTGCGGTCCCCGCCCGCGCCGTGCGCCAGCACGGTGGCCCCGGCCAGCGGCGAACCACCCGAGGTGACGGAGCCGTTGACCGCACCGACCGGACCGTGCGGGGCGGCCGAGACGGCGGCGAAGGCGTCCAGCTTCCCCTCGCCGAAGACGTTGTTGCGGGCCGCGGTGCCACCGCAGGCGGTGGCGTCGGTGTCGACGGCGGTGCGGTTGAGCAGGGCCGCGGTCTCGGCCACGTTGCCGCGCAGCGCGGGGGAGCGGGACCAGATCAGGGCCACCGTGGCGGCGGTGTGCGGCGAGGCCATCGAGGTGCCGCTGAAGGTGGCGTAGCCGCCGCCGGGCACGCTGGAGCGGACGTTCTCACCGGGGGCCGCCAGGTCCGGCTTCAGCTGACCGCTCTCGCCCGGGCCGCGCGAGGAGAAGCTGGAGATCGCACCGGCGCTGTTGAAGGAGCCGGAGGAGTAGGCGTTGGCGTAACCGCCCGGGTAGCCGTTGGAGTTGCAGCCCGGGCCGCTGTTGCCGTTGGAGAAGGCGGGGAAGATGCCGGCGTCGATCCAGGCCTGCACGGTCTGCCGGTACCAGGTGTCGAACAGTGTGCCGCCCCAGGAGTTGTTCACCACGTCGGGCGCCAGGTCCGGGCGGGGGTTCTGCCCGTTGAGGTCGGTCGGCGCGATCACCCACTGGCCGGCCGCCAGCAGCGAGGCGTCCGAGCAGGAGTTGGTCTCGCAGCCCTTGGCCGCGATCCACCTGGCGCCGGGGGCGACGCCGATCCGGTCCGCGCCGTTGGAGCCGACCATGGTGCCCATGGTGTGGGTGCCGTGGTTGTTGTTGTCGCAGGGCGCGGCGGTGGAGCAGATGCCCGCCGGGTCGAACCAGTTGTAGGCGTGGTCGTAGCCGCCGCTCGCGGTGCGGCCCCGGTAGGCGCCGTTGACCGCCGGGTGGGTGTGGTCCACCCCGGAGTCGATGTTGGCCACCACGACGCCCTCGCCCCGGTCGCCCAGTTCGTCCCAGACCCGGGGCGCCCCGATCCGGTCCACGTTCCACTCCACCGCGTCGGCGGCCTTGGGCTCCGCGGAGCCGGGCAGTGCCTCGTCCAGCTGCACGGTCACGGCGGCCCGGACCTTGGCCACCTCCGGCTGACCGGCGATCAGCTCCAGCAGCTTGCGGTCGCCGGTGACCCGGATGGTGTTGACAATCCAGTAGGAGCGGTACTCGGCCTGGGCGGAGTCCAGCAGGCCGCGCAGGTGCTTCTGGGTGGCGTCGGCGTGCTCGGTCTTGGAGCGGTAGAGCGCCTGGGTCTTGGCGGCCTTGTCGGTGGCGCGCTGCGCCTCGACGGTGCTGGCCTGGGAGTTGAGCTCGACCCAGTACACCGCCTTGTCCTCGTCGGCGAGTTGCTCCAGCACCTTCGGCTCCACCTTGGCCGCCACGGCGTCGGGGGCGCTGCCGTGCGGGGCTGCTTGGGCGGGTGCGGCCAGGGCTGCGGCCGGGAGGGCGACGGCGGCGATCAGCGCGGTCAGCGCTGACCTCCACCGGCCGGTCGGGTGTGCCACGGATTCTCCTTCACGCGGTGGCGGCGTACGGGGACGCCGCGCGGTCGGACGAGATCGGTGGTGCGGTCGGCATCCCTGCCCGGGCGGTGGTGGCGGGGAAACGGATTCAACATGGCTGTGACATGACATGGCAGACAAGTGACGCGCCGTGTCCTGAATCTGACGTTCGGTCAGCGGTCCCCGGCCACACGGGTGGACGATCCGGAGTTGCAGGGCCCGGACGGCGTGCACAGAGTCGGATCATGACCGCCCCCGTGCACCGCCCGGCCGAGCGCCCGTCACCCGAGTACCGCGGCCCCGCCGTGGTGCTGGCCGACGACGGCCGGGAGATCCCGGTCCGGGCCGAACTCACCGGCAACGTCCCGCGGCTCGGCCTGCCCAGCTGGACCGGCGAACTGCGGATGGCCGGGGCGGAGGGGGTCGGCGAGGCGGTGCGCACCGGCCGGCTGCGGCTCCCCGGCGGCTGGGAGGGCGGCTTCGCGGTGATCCGGCGGATCTTCGGCGTCTCCGCCGTCTGGGTGCGCGGCAACGACCCCGAGGTCTCCCCGGCGGACTGGCCCACCTGACGGCGGCCGACGCGGCGGCGCGTCGGTGCTTGCCGCCGCGCGGTGACCGGGGTCGGATGGTTCCGACCAGCACACCGGCACCCGGCGGGAGAGCGACCATGAGGATCCACCTGACCAGCGTCTTCGTGGACGACCAGGCCACGGCCCAGGCCTTCTACACCGAGGTGCTCGGCTTCCGCACCAAGGCCGACGTCCCTCTCGGCGAGGACCGCTGGCTCACCGTCGTCTCCCCGGAGGACCCCGACGGCACCGAGCTGCTCCTCGAACCGTCCGGCCACCGCGCCGTCAAGCCCTACCGGCAGGCCCTGGTCGAGGACGGCATCCCCGCCGCCTCCTTCCTGGTCGCCGACCTGGAGGCCGAACACCGGCGCCTGCTCGGCCTCGGCGTCCGCTTCACCCAGCCCCCGACCCCGATGGGCCCGGTCTCCACCGCCGTCCTCGACGACACCTGCGGCAACCTGATCCAGCTCATCCAGCACCACTGACCCGACGGACGGGCGGTAGGTTGGCCCGTGGTGATCGTCCGTCAGGGCGGAAAGGTGCGTGTGTGATGGGTGCTGCCGACGAGCGGGTCGGGCCGCCGCTGCTGGGGGACGAACGGGAGACGCTGCGGGGCTTCCTGGAGTACCAGCGGGCGACCCTGGCGATGAAGTGCGAGGGGCTCACGGACGAGGAGCTGCGCCGGAAGTCCTCGCCGCCCTCGGAGCTGTCGCTGCTCGCCCTGGTGCGGCACCTGGCGGAGGTCGAACGGGCCTGGTTCCGGCGGGTGTTCGAGGACAACGGGGCACCGATGGTCTGGTCGGAGGAGATCGACTTCCAGGCGGCCTACGACGCGAGCCGCTCCACCCGCGCGGAGGCCTTCGCCGCCTGGGAGGCCGAGGTGGAGGTCTCCCGCCGGATCGAGCGCGAGGCCGCGTCGCTCGACCTGTCGGGGCGTCAGCCCCGGTGGGAGACGGACGTGTCGCTGCGGATGGTGATGGTCCACGTCCTGGTGGAGTACGGACGCCACAACGGCCACGCCGACTTCCTCCGCGAGTCGATCGACGGCACCGTCGGCGCGTGATCAGGCGCGCGGCTTCCACTCCTCGCGCAGCATGCCGAACAGCACCTCGTCGTGGCGCACGCCGCCGACCATCACCGCGGACCGGCGGCGGCCCTCCTCGCGGAAGCCCAGCCGGGTGAAGGCCCGCACCGCCCGCTCGTTCCCGCTCCAGGTGTCCAACTGGAGCCGGACCAGCGGGTAGGCGCCGAACAGGTGGTCCACCAGCAGGCCCATCGCCTCGGAGCCGTGGCCCGTCCCCCAGAAGTCCCGCTCGCCGATGGTGATGCCCAGGGTCGCGCAGCCGGCCCAGGGGTCGAGGTCGCGGTAGTCGACCATGCCGATCACCCGGCGGTCCGTCAGCGTCTCCACGGTGAGCACCGCCGACTCGTTCGGGATCAGCCGCAGCATCCGCTCGAAGCCGAGCGCGACCGCCTCCCGGGTGGCCGGCCCGAAGGTCGGGTCACCGGCGCAGGCCCAGTGCACCACCTCGGGGTCGTTGCGCCAGCGCAGGTGGTGCTCCGCGTCCTCCCCGCGCAGCGCGCGCAGGGCGACGAGACGGCCTTCGATCATGCGGGAATCCCCTCGAATGGTGACGTTCGACCGCACACCGTACCGCCGCACCGATCAAGCGGGCCAAGGGTTTTCCCCGCACCGGCGCCGGGGGGAAATGGTCACCCTCCCGTCACGTGATCTTCGCCCTGGGCCCGTACCGTCCCCGCCGGGCGGAGCGAACAGGGGAGGCACTTCACGTGAACGAGCACCCAACAGGGTCGCACCGCGCCACCAACAGGTGGCTGACCAGCAGATTCCTGCGGACGGCCGCGCTCGCGACCGCCGCACTGCTGGCCGTCGAGACCGCCGCGGTCTCGACCTCCGTACCCCGGGCCGCGGCCGAGCCGGGTACGACGGACCGGGCCGGATCGCCGGGCGAGGCGGCTGACCTCCCGTCAGCCGTGCTGGCCGCCAGGCTCTCCGGCCGACGGGTCGAGGCGCTGTCGGAGCGGACCGAGTCGACCACCACCTGGGCGAACCCGGACGGCTCGCTGACCACCGACGCGGCCGCCGGCCCGGTGCGCTTCCGGGACCGGGCGACCGGCGCCTGGCGGAGCATCGACGTCGGCCTGGCCAAGGCGGCCGACGGCTCGGTGGCCGCCAGGAGCCACCCGCTCGGCCTGAAGCTGGGCGGCCGGACCCAGCCGGCCGCCGCGGCACGGGCGCAGGCCCAGGGCCGGGCCGGCGAGGCCGGCCCGGCGCCGGTCCCGCTGGTCTCCCTGGAGACCGGGGACGGCCGTTCGCTCGGCCTGTCCTGGCGCGGCGCGCTGCCCGAGCCCTCGCTCGCGGGGACGACGGCGCGCTACGCCGACGTGCTGACGGCGACCGACCTGGTCATCGAGTCGACCCGCACCGGCTTCGAGCAGTTCCTGGAGCTGAAGGACCGCAGCGCGGTCGGCGCGAACGGCTCGGTCACCCTGACGCTGAACGCCAAGGGCGTCGAGGCCCGGCAGAACCCGGACCGCTCGGTCACCTTCCTGGACGGCGCGACCGGCACGCAGGTCGGCGTGCTGCCCGCCCCGGAGATGTGGGACGCCACCGTCGACCCGAACTCCGGCGAGCACTCCCACCGCGCCGAGGTCGGCCTGACCGTGGTGCGCAACGGCGACACCCTCGACCTGACCCTGACGCCGGACGCCGCCTTCCTGGCCGACCCGCGGACCAGGTACCCGGTGACGGTGGACCCGTCGGTCAACCTCGGCACCAGCTTCGACACCTTCGTCCAGCAGGGCTACACCGCGGACATGTCGGCCTCGACCGAGCTGAAGCTCGGCAACAACGGGGCCGGCCAGGTCGCACGCTCCTTCCTGCACTTCCCGATGGGCCAGATCACCGGCAAGCAGGTGCTCGGCGCCAAGCTGAACCTGTGGAACCAGCACTCCTGGTCGTGCACCCCCAGCAGCTGGGAGGTGTGGGACACCTCCTACGCCTCGACCGCCAACCGGTGGACCGCGCAGCCGAACTGGAACGGCAAGTGGGCCACCTCGACCGCGACCAAGGGCTTCTCGTCCTCCTGCGCGGACGGCTGGGTCTCCCAGGACGTCAAGAACCTGGCCGTGGCCTGGGCCGCCAACGGCAACGCCACCAACGCGCTGGGCATCCGGGCGACCGACGAGTCGGACCCGTACTCCTGGAAGCGGTTCAACTCGGGCAACGCGGCCTCCAACACCCCGTACGTCTCGGTGACCTACAACACCAAGCCGAACCTGGTGGTCCCGGTCTCCCCGCTGTCGGGCACGGCGACCAACGACACCACCCCGACCATCACCGGCAAGTCCACCGACCCGGACGGGAACACCGTCCAGATCACCTACGAGATCTGGACCCCGAACGGCACCGCCACGCTCCAGTCGGGCACGCCGCAGTGGTGGGCCGCCTCCGGGGCGAACGCGCCCTGGACGCCCACCACCGCGCTGGCGCCCGGCAGTTACAAGTGGCGGGCGAAGGTCTACGACGGCATGGCGTGGAACGGCGCCTGGTCGCCCTGGCAGACCTTCACCGTCGACACCACCGCCCCGGCGAAGAGCACGGTGGCCTCCACCGACTTCCCCGCCAACACCTGGTCGGGGACGGCCGATCCGAGCGGAAACTTCTCCGGCTCGTTCACCTTCACCCCGCCGGCCACCGACGTGACCGGCGTCGAGTACCGGCTCGACGCGGGCACCTGGAGCACGGCGGCCACCACCGGCGCGGCCGTGTCGAAGACGCTGACCTTCCCGGCCGGCCCGCACACCCTGGCGGTCCGGACCAAGGACGCGGCGGGCAACCGCTCGGCCGAGGCCTCCTACGGCTTCTACGCCGGCACCGGGGCGGCGCTGCTGACGCCGGGTCAGGGCGAGCGCCCGGCCCGCCGGGTGGCGCTCACGGCCGAGGGGAAGCCCAGCTACACCGGCGTCACCTACCAGTACCGGCGCGGCGAGACGGACGCCTGGAAGAACGTGCCGCTCGCCGACGTCCGCAAGGGCACCGGGACGGTCGCCGCCTGGCCCGTCCCGCTGACCGACGGCAAGCCCGCCGGGCTGACCTGGAACATCACCGACAGCCTGGCCGAGGACGGGCCGATCGAGGTCCGGGCGGCCTTCCAGGACGCCACCACCACCGCCTACTCCCCGGCCAACGACGTCACCGTCGACCGCAACGCCGGCACCGCCCCCTCCGAGGGGGCCGGCCCGGGGTCGGTGAACCTGCTGACGGGTGACTACACCCTCTCCGCCACCGACGCCTCGCTGTTCGGGCTCACGGTGTCGCGGACGGCCTCCTCCCGGCGGCCCGACGCGGGCGCGAAGCAGGAGGGCCAGGCGGCGATCTTCGGACCGCAGTGGACCTCCGGCACCGTGGCCGAACTCACCGACTCGGACTGGGCGTTCCTGCGCAGCACCTCGGCCACCTCGGTGGCGCTGGTCTCCGTGGACGGCGAGGAGCTCGGCTTCACCGCCACCGCGGGCGGCGGCTGGAAGGCCGAGCCGGGTGCCGAGGACCTCACCCTGACCGGCTCCACGGCCGGTTCCTTCACCCTCAAGGACACCGAGGGCACGCTCACCGTCCTCACCAAGCCGGACCCGGCGGCCACCACCTGGCAGGTGGCCACCAGCAGCGTGGACGGCCTGGCGCAGACCACCACCACGGTGATCTCCGAGACCGTGACCGGGGCGGGCGGCAAGAAGCTCGCCCGGCCCAGGCTGGTGGTCTCGCCGACCTCGGCGGCCCCGGTCACCACCTGCACGGCCGCCCCGGCCACCAAGGGCTGCCGGGTGCTGGAGTTCGTCTACGCCGGCACCACCACCGCGACCGCCACCGCACTCGGCGACGTCGCCGGACAGGTCAAGGAGATCCGCGGCTGGTCCACCGAGCCCGGCGCCGCCACGGCGACGGCGAAGACGGTGCAGACCTACGCGTACGACAGCGCCGGACGGCTGCGGGAGACCTTCGACCCGCTGATCACGCCCGCGCTGAAGACCCGGTACGCCTACGACGCGGCCGGCCGGGTCACCGGTCTGACCCCGCCCGGCGAGCTGCCCTGGTCCTTCGAGTACGGCCGGGCGGGCAACGCCGCCACGGCGGGCGACGGCATGCTGCTCACGGCCTCGCGCTCCGGGCTGCAGCAGGGCACCAAGGCGGTGGAGTCCGGCACGGCGTCGACCAGTGTGGTCTACGACGTCCCGCTCACCGGCGCAGGCGCCCCCTACCCGATGGGCGCCTCGGACGTGCAGGCGTGGGGCCAGAGCGACGCCCCCACCGACGCCTCGGCGGTCTTCCCGGCCGACGCCGTCCCGTCCTCGCACTCGGGCGGCGCGCTCACCGCCGCCGACTACCGCCGGGCCTCGCTGACGTACACCAACGCCTCGGGCCGTCAGGTGAACACGGTGACCCCGGGCGGGCACACCAGCACCACCGGCTACGACCGCTTCGGCAACACGGTCCGTGAACTCAGCGCCGGGAACCGCGCGTTGGCCCTCGGCGGGACGGCGGCCGACCAGGCCGTCCTCACCGACCTGGGCATCCTGGAGCTGTCCGGCCAGGACCGCGCCGACCTGCTGAGCACCGTCTCGGTCCACGACGGCGAGGGCCGGCGGGAGCTGGAGGAGCTCGGGCCGCTGCGCCGGATCTCGCTCAACGGCCAGTCCACGGTGGCCCGTTCCTGGACCGTCAACGAGTACGACGCGGGCCGCCCGACCGACGGCACCGCCAAGGTCGAGGACCAGGTCACCAAGGTCACCAGCGGGGCCCAACCGCTCGGCAGCACCACGATGGCCGACCCCCGGGTCACCCAGACCGGGTACGACTGGGCCAAGGGCCTGCCGGTCCGCACGGTCAAGGACCCGGCCGGTCTGGCGATCACCGGGACCACCGAGTACGACGCCCAGGGCCGGGTGGTCAAGCAGCTGCCGCCGGGTGCCACCGGCACCGACGCCGCCACCCGCGTGACCACCTACTGGAGCGCGACCGGCACCGGCAGCTGCGCCGGCCGGCCCGAGTGGGCCGACCAGCCCTGCACCACCGGCCCGGCCGGAGCGGTCACCGGCGGCGGCGCCAACCCGGCCCAACTCCCGGTCACCACCACCGAGTACGACTGGTGGGGCAACCCGACCACGGTCACCGAGACCGCGAACGGCGTCACCCGCACCACCACGACCAGCCGTGACCAGGCCGGCCGGGTGACCGGGACCGCCCTCACCGGCGGCCTCGGCCAGCCGGTCCCGAGCACGGCCGTCGAGTACGACCCGGCGACCGGACGGGCCGTCAGGACGAGCTCCCCGACCGGCGGGGCGATCGTCAAGGAGTACGACCGGCTGGGCCGCCAGGTCTCCTACACGGACGCCGACGGCGGGCTCACCACCACCGAGTACGACCTGCTCGACCGCCCGGTGCGGACCGCCGACTCGGCCCCGTCCGTGGTCACCCACGCCTACGACACCGCCGTCGAGCCGCGCGGCCTGGCCACCAGGACCACCGACTCGGTCGCCGGTGCCTTCGAGGCCCGCTACGACGCGGACGGCTCGGTGGTCTCGGAGAAGCTGCCCGGCGGCTACACCGTGACGGTGCAGGAGGACACCACCGGCGCCACCCTGTCCAGGGTCTACACCCGGGACGCCGACGGCCGGACGGTCTACTCCGACACCACCGAGGAGTCCGTTCACGGCCAGGTCACCCGGCACAACGGCTGGTCCGGCCAGGACTACGCCTACGACGCCACCGGCCGGCTGACCCGGGTGGAGGACACCGTCGGCGACACCTGCACCAGCCGTACCTACACCTTCGACCAGCGCACCAACCGCACCGGCCGCACCACGGCCGAGGGCACGGCCTGCCCCACCGGCGGAGGGACCACCACCACCCACACCTACGACAGCGCCGACCGGCTGACCGACCCGGGCCACGTCTACGACGCGTTCGGCCGCACCACCACCCTGCCCGGCTCCCAACTCGGCTACTACGCCAACGACCTGGCGTACCAGCAGACCGCCAACGGCCAGCGTCAGACCTGGCAGCTGGACGCGGGCCTGCGCTTCCGCTCCTGGACGGTGGAGGAGAACGCCGACGGCACCTGGACCCAGACCGCGGCCAAGACCAACCACTACGACGGGGACGGCGACAACCCCCGCTGGATCACCGAGAACGCCGCCGACGGCAGCATCACCCGCAACGTCGAGTCGGCCTCCGGCGACCTCGGCGCGACCACCGGCAACACCGGCGGCACCGTCCTCCAACTGACCAACATCCACGGCGACGTCGCCCTCCAGCTCCCGCTGGACCAGACCGAGGCCCCGCTGGTGCTGGACAGCGACGAGTACGGCAACCCCCGCACCGGCCAGCCCGCCGTCCGCTACAGCTGGCTCGGCGGCAAGCAGCGCTCCGGCGAGACCCTCACCGGCGCCGTCCTGATGGGCGCCCGGGTCTACAACGCCGCCACCGGCCGCTTCCTCTCCGTCGACCCGGTGTACGGCGGCGGGGACAACCGCTACGGCTACCCGGGCGACCCGGTGAACCAGTACGACCTCGACGGCCAGCGGTGGGGCTGGTTCAAGCGGGCCTACCGCAAGGTCAACCACTGGTCCGCGCAGGGCATCGGGTGGGGCACCTCCCGCTTGGGCAGCCGCTTCCTCGGCTACAAGTGCTCCAAGCGGTACGGGATGCGGACCTGCGTCGGCGGCCGCGGCCTCCACCTGCGCGGCGGCACCACGCTCGGCAACACGTACTTCACCGACAACAACCCGGAGTTCCTGACCAGGGGCCGGATCACCCACGAGAGCGCCCACCGGAAGCAGTGGCGCCGCTACGGGCTGAGCTTCCCGTTCCGGTACTTCGGCTTCGGCGGCAGCGGGGTGAACCCGTGCCGCAACAGGTACGAGTACGGCGCCGGCTGGAGCGCGGGCGGATACCAGCACTGCTGGGGCAAGATGCGGTTCCGGCGACGACGCTGAGCCCACCGATCGGCAGCGCCGGGGCGTCGCACGCGAGTGCGGCGCCCCGGCGTCGTCCTAGGCTCGGGCTCGGCGGGCCAGCAGGAACGCCTGCGGCGCCGTTTCGCCGAGGCCCTCGTCCCGGGCCCGCCGCACCTGCGCCTCCACCGTGAACCCGGCCGCGGCCAGCAGCCCGGCCACCGGCTCCGGCTCCCGGCGGACGAAGTCGAGCGTGACCGGGTGCCCGAACGGCTCCGCCACGCGCAGCGGCCGGTCACCGGTCTGGAAGCCGAGGAGCAGCAGTCCGCCGGGCGCCAGAACCCTCCGGAACTCCGCGATGGCGAGCGGCAGTTGCCCGTCCGGCAGATGGATCAGCGAGTACCAGGCGAGCACCCCGCCCAGACTCCCGTCCGGCCGGTCGACGGCGGTCAGCGTCCCCTCCTCGAAGCGCACCCCCGGCTGCGTCCGACGGGCCAGCGCGACCATCCTCGGCGACAGGTCCACCCCGAACACGTCCACCCCGAGGCCCGCCAGAAACCCCGTCACCTCCCCGGGCCCGCACCCCAGATCGGCCACCGCCCCGCCCCCGACCGACTCCGCGAACGCCGCCAGCAGCGCCCGCTCCAACGGCCGCGGGGCGAGCACGTCCCGGAAGAGCCCCGCGTAGTCCTCGGCGATCGCGTCGTAGAAGGCACGGGTCGGCGCGAGGACGTCGTCATCGGTGTCATCGGTCATGCGCCGAGCCTAGGCACCGCCCTGGACGACGGCTCCACCGCCCTGCGCGGCGAACACCTTGATCGCCGAGCCCAGGAACTCCACCATCCCGAGGTGGTGGGAATCGTGGAACGCCCTCATGGCCTCGTCCTCGGCGTAGAAGAGCGACATGCCGACGTAAGCCTCCATGGAGGGGACGTAGAACCGGCAGACGATGTCGAAGTGCCTGCGGACCAGCTCCTGGACCTGCTGGTCCCCGGGCAGGGCGCCGCTCTCCAGGAGGACCGTGACCTCCCGGTACAGGACGTCCCAGTCCTGGTGGACCTTCGCCTTGTCGACGTGTTCCCAGTTGTTGGTCTCGGCGAGGCTCTTCGCCTGCTCCTCGGCCAACGCCCGGCGACACTCGTCCTCGTAACTGCTTCCCACGGCACCGCTTCCGATCGTTCCACACCGACATCGACCGGCCGCTGATGATCAACTGCCGGTCCAGGCCGAACAGTGACACAGCGTCAGAGGGTCGGCAAACCATTTCACGGACCCTCCGGCGCCCCACCCGGTTCGATGCGCCGGGCCCCTTCTTCGTCAGTGCCACTCCCTGCCCCCGTGAACAGCCGACCGGCCCGCCGCATCGTCCCGCCCCCGGCCCTGTCGAGGAAGCGGACGACGTCGACGAGGAGGCCGGCGAGGACGGGTACGAGGGGGTCGGTCGCAGTCATGCGGGGAAGCTATCCGGCCGATCCGACAAGTGCTCAGCGCCGGACGGTGAGGAGCATCCGCGGGAGCACCCGGCCGGGGACGGACCCGGACGGGACGCTGCCGGTGCGGACCGCGCCCATCGCGCGGTAGAAGGCCTCGGCGTTCGGGTCGGCGTCGATCGTGAGGCCGGTGAAGCCCGACTCCCTCGCCGTGCTGACGAGATGCTCGAAGAGCAGGCGCCCCACGCCCCGGCCCATCGCCTCCGGGGCGACGAACAGCATGCCCAACTCGCCGGTGAGCGGCTCCCCTTCGAGTGTCGCGAAGCCCAGGACACTGCCGCTCCCGTCGACCGCCACGGCCGTCCGGCGCGGGGCGATCTCCTTCGGGGCGAGGGTGAGTTCGTCCCGGCAGGCGGCCATGAAGGCGGGGTCGTAGCCCCAGTACGCCTTCGACCGGAGGGCCAACTCGCTGAGGAGCCCGGCTTCGTCGGCCCGCGCGGCCCTGATCCGAGGTGCTGTCACGCCAGGCCAACGAGGGCGAAAACGGCTGCGTTCCCGGCGGGGCGGAGTCCTACAGTGACCCGATGCCCACGCACACGACGGCACCGCCGGTCCCGACCACCGTCCTGGGGCTGACCCCCGAGTTCACCGACCCGCTCTGGCGCGTCCCCGTCCGCCTCACCCCCGTCGAGATCGAGCTGCTCCGCACCGAACCGCTGCGGCGCCTGCACTTCGTCACCCACGGCGGGGCCTCGACACTCACCACCCTCCAGTCCTACTCCCGGCTCGAACACACCCTCGGCGTCCTCTCCCTGGCCGCGCACTTCCACCCCGACGACCGGCTCCTCCGGCTCGCGGCCCTGCTCCACGACATCGGCCACCTCCCGCTGAGCCACACCTTCGAGGGCGTCGCCGGCCTCGACCACCACGCCATCGGCTCCGCCCTGCTGCACGCCGACCCGATCCGCCCCCTCCTGGAACGCCACGGCATCGACCCGGCGGCCGTCGCCTCCCTCCTCGACGGCCAGTCACCCTCACCACTCCTCGGCCGCCCCGGCCTGATGAACCTCGACCACCTCGACTCCTTCGTCCGCAGCGGCCGCGCCGCCGGCCACCTCGACGCCGACCCGGCCGCCCTCCTCACCCGCCTCGACCTCCACGACACGGTGGTCTCCACCGACCACGACACCGCCGCCACCCTCATCACCCTGGTCCGCGGTGAGGCCCGACTCCACACCTCCTGGAACAACGTGGGCCCCGTCTCGGTCCTCCGCCGCCTGGCCGCCCGGCTCCTCGACCACACCCCGACCCTCACCCCGGCCCGCCTCGCCCGCCTGACCGACCCTCACCTCTGGACCGCCCTCGACACCTGCCCCGCCACCTGCGACGAGACCCACCGCATCCGCTACGAACCCCACCGCCTCACCGTCACCGCCACCCCCACCTCCACCCGCCCCTCCGGCTGGACCTACTCCCTGCGGAAGATCTACAACTCCGCACCCCTGCTGGACGGTCGGCCGATCTCGACCGCCGCCCCCGCCCTGGCCGCCGAACTCGACGCCCTGAGCCGCCTGCCCACCCACTTCCACGTCCACTGGGCCTAGCGCCTCGCAGGACACGTCCGCGCAAGGGGTGCCATGAATGGCACAAGTGTTTTCAGAGCATTGCGAGATGGTGCTCGGAAGCCCTCTTTCGAGGTCTTCCGCAGTCAGGTCTCCAGAACGTGTGCGATCACGGTTAGAGTGTGGGCACGGGATGCCGTATCCCCGGCCGGCACGACTCCGTGACGGTCGTGGGAATCACCCGGAGGGCGTGAGGGAGGAGCCGCCCGGCAGTACCGGTGGAATGGTTTGCACCGGGCGACCACCTCTGACTGCGCCGCGTGTGCCGGGTCCGGTGCCTACGTGTGGGTGCCGGATCCGGCGCTGATCACAGCGCTGATCACCGACCCGACGGTCCCGATGAGAACGCTCAGGAGCGTCACCATCTCGCAGGACGTCAGTCGGAGCTTCCGACCGCCGAACCTCTTACCCGCGGTGCTGGAGCCGGCCTTCCTGCGCCGTCTCTTCCTACTGTTCCCCACCTGCTGGTTCCTTCCGTGCGGCAGGAACGGACGTTCAAGGACTGAATCGCCCGCCCGAACCGGGGTCACCGGCCCAGGAGTGCGGGCCGCACCGGACGGCGAGCAAGAGGGGCGGGCAGGGAAGCCGTCATCGCCAGCGGCGAATTCGCTGCGGATCGGGGCTGCCTTGCTGCCGGGACCAATGTAGCCGCCCCTGGCGCGCGCCACGGGCCGGAAATTCGGTAACCGTCCGAGGCGTGGCAGCCGCTCTCTGACCCGTTGCTCCATTCTCGCAGTTGAGAGCCCGTGAGGAATTCTTGAACGGATTGAACGGGCTTCCAAAACGCCACCCATTCGCCAGGTTCGCCATACCCCGGGCTTCCCCTGCCGACCTTGGGGAGTAACAGAGAGTCACATGGTTCGTATGCAGTCCCATAAAGTGGGGTATTGGCGGCAAAGCACCACAATCGGGCAAGCTCAAGGAGGTGGGGGCGCAGCGAAGGCCACCGGGTAAACCGTTGGCAGCGGGTGTGGTCCCCGCGCGAGGATGCGGCCGTGCGCTACGCGAACACCGATCCCGAGCTGATGGACCTGATCCGACGATTCGTCGCGCCCGACCGGCGGTACATGCGGCTGGGCGGAAGCGGACTGCGGTTGAGCGGACCCGAGCGCGACTCGTTCGTGCGGGAGCTGGTCCGGGACGCCGGGGAGATCACCGCCGCCGAGCTCGGCATCCTCCTCGAGGGCGGGTGGCGAGAGCGCAGGACGGCCTGCTGGCTGGTCGCCGTGGCCGGGAGGACCGAGTTCCGCACCCGGATCGGCGAACTCCTGCTGGCGAGCGGCGGCCCCTACCAAGGGTCCCCGTGCATCGCCCTCGCCACCTTCGGCACCGGCGCGGACGCCGATCTGCTCTGCGCCTACCTCGACCGGTACCTCCCCCGGACCGAGCTCGTCTGGGACCAGGGCGTGGTGCTCAGCACCCTGCTCCACCTCGACGCCGTCCTCGGCGCCGAGCGGGCCGCCCCGTACCTGGCCGACGGCGGACCGTGGCAGCAGTGGGCCGCCGCCACGACGAACGTGATCCGGGACCCGAGGGAGTACCAGCAGGTCGTGGCACAGCTCTGTGCCTTCGCCGACGAGTGCGCCGAACTCTTCGCCGCGTCCTGACGGTTCAGCCGCTGACGGGTAGTTCGCCCGGGAGGTAGCCGTAGCCGGCCCGGCCCGGTACCGCCCGGCCGAGGGCCCGGACCAGCGGGGCCGGGGGAGTGGCGAGGAGGGCGGAGTAGTCGCGCTCGCCCAGCTCTGGCCGGACCGGCCAGGCCAGCCGCTCCTGCTCCAGGTCGTACTGCGCGTCCACACCCTCCCGGTTGCCCCGGGCGTCCAACCGGGCCCACCGGCCGTCCACGAACACGGCGTTGAGCGCGTGCAGCACGAAGCCGCCCTCGCCGTCCTCCAACCGCTGGTAGCACAGCCCGGTCGGCACCCCCTGCGCCCGCAGCAGCGCAGCCAGCAGGTGCGCCTTGCCGTGGCAGATCGCGTTCCGCGCGGCCAGCACCTCGGAGGCCCGGAACACCCCGCTGTACACCCCCGCGTCGGCGGAGTGCGCCACCCGGTCGCGGACGTACCGGAACGCCGCCTCGGGGCCGCCCAACCCGGCGGCCAGCGCCCGCACCTCCGGGTGCTGATGGTCGATCACGTCGTCCGCCACGAGGTAGTCGGCGAGGTCCTCGGAATCCGGCTGCAGCATCATGCTGCCCACCTTGCCGCCCGCTCCGCATCCGGCAGGCGGAATTCCACGTTGTGGACGGGGCGCGGACGGGCCCGGCCCCGCGGGCCGCGCCGTTCCGGTCGGTGCGGCGTGGTTGACTCGGCTGCCGAAGGACTCGACAGACCGGGAAGGCGCGATGAAGCTTCTCCTCACCTCCGGCGGCGTCAGCAACCGGACCATCCGCGACGCCCTGACCGACCTGCTGGGCAAGCCCATCGCCGAGTCCACGGCGCTGTGCATCCCCACCGCGATGTACGGCATGCTGCCCCGGACCGCCGTCATGACCTGGCGTCAGATCGCCGGGCAGACGCCCACGCCCCTGGTCGAGCTCGGCTGGAAGTCGGTCGGCATGCTGGAGCTGACCGCGCTGCCCAGCCTCGACCCGGAGAACTGGGTCCCCTTGGTCCGGGAGACCGACGCCCTGCTGGTGTGCGGCGGCGATGTCCTGTACCTGCGCCACTGGATGCGCGAGTCCGGCCTGGCGGACCTGTTCCCGTCCCTCGGCGAGACGGTCTACGTGGGGCTGAGCGCCGGCAGCATGGTGCTGGCCCCGCATGTCGGCGAGGAGTTCGTGGGCTGGCAGCCGCCGGGCGGTGGTGACCGCGGGGTGGGGGTGGTCGGTTTCTCGATCTTCCCGCACCTGGACAACCCGATGTGCCCGGAGAACACCATGGCCGACGCCGAACGGTGGGCCGCACGCGTGTCGGCACCGGGGTACGCGCTCGACGACCAGACGGCGCTCAAGGTGGTGGACGGCTCGGTCGAGGTCGTCTCCGAGGGGCACTGGAAGCTCTTCGAGCGTCACTGAACCATGACTGAGGTCAGCGGTGGCCGATGATCCTGGCGAGCGTCGTGAGGGGGCGGCTGGAGCCGCACCTGCCGAAGGCCGGTGCGAGGGGCGGACGGAGGACGTCCCCGAGGACCGACCAGAAGGCGCTGATCGGATTGCGCCCGGCCGGCTGGTCGGCTGGCCGCCGCCGCTGCAGCGGATCGTGATCCAGCGTCAGATCCCTGCAGCACACACCTAGTGGCAGGGGAGCCGTTCGGGCGCTCACCCCGCTGCGGGCACGAGGGTCACGACCTCGTACTCTTCGCCCATGCATCTCGGAAGATCCATGGCCTTGCTGATCGGCGCGTCGGTTCTGGTCAGCGCATGCTCTGCCACGTCTGCCCCGCCCTCTGCGGACACGAGTAGTTCCCCGGCCGGGGCGGCGGCCGCGTCCGCACTGCTCGTAGAAGGTTCTCCAGGTGCGCGGGCGAAGCTGAGCGCTGCCGATCTGCAGGGTCGTTGGTGGACCTGGGCAGCTTCCAGTGCCGATGACTCCAACCCTGTCTCGGATCAGGACGGCCACCTGTGCGCTCAGGGCCAGACAGATGGCATCTGGTTCCTGGCCGGCACCTTCGGCGAGACCGTGACGCGCTCGTGCACCGTGCCTGCGGCGGTGCCGGTGGCCGTCCCCGTGGTGAACCGCTTCAGCAGCAAAGCCGCCGACTGCACCGCGTTCATGGCCTCGGCGAAGGGGAGTGCCGTCCTCGACGGACGAGCTCTGGAACCCGAACGACACGAAGCCACCGCTGTGCAGATCAGTGCCGTGGACGGCAATCCGGTCACTCAGGACGGGGGGCGCTTCCGAGTCCAGGCCTGCGGCCTCTGGGTACAGCTGGATCCGTTGGAGCCGGGTGGCCACACGCTCAGCATCAGGGGATCATCGGGGTCCTTCGCCGTCTCCGTGGACTACAAGCTTCAGGTCTCCGCCAGGTGAAGAACGGCTCGTACTTCAAAATCGGTGCGGGTCTCCGGCAGTCTGCGCGCATGATCCACGGAATCGAGTCCCATCCCACCCGGTGAGCGCCCAGGACGAGCGCAACGCGCCCGCCTTCGCCGCCCCGGGCGGGCAGGTGAACGGGGTGATCGGGCTCAGCTCGCACAGTGTGCCCGTGGACCGGACGGTCCTGTCGTCTCGTCAGGCGATGGCGTCGCCGGAGCGGCGGGAGGCCGTGGAGCGGGTGGCGTCCGGGGTCGCGGCCGTCGCGTTCGCCCTGGAGGCCGCGCCGGGCGGCACCGCGGTGCTGCACCTGTTCGATCACAGGCCGTCCGTCGAGCCCGGGTTCGGTAGTGCGCCAGGGGCATTGATCCTGGACCCCGAGCGGGAGTGGCACACCAGCCGTCGAGAGCCCGGCCTGCTCGCCGCCTTGATCCGGACCCGGGGCGGTGAGGATCCGCGCCCGATCGTGGCACTGGCCAACGAGGTCCTCGCGCTCCGGGGCCGCCCCCTGGCGCCCGGAGCGGTGACGGAACCACCTGGGCGGGCCGTGCGTTGAGGGGCGGTCGGGTGGTCAACGGTGGAGGACCGGGTGCGGCTGGAGTCGGTGCGGGTGCGGTACGGCCGCCGGGGCGGGTACGTGCTGGACGGGGTGAGCCTGGAGCTGCCGGGCGGGGTGGTGACGGCGGTGGTCGGTGGGAACGGGTCGGGGAAGTCGACCCTGTTGCGGGTGGCGGCCGGGCTGGTGCGCGCGGACGGCGGGGCGGTGCACGGACGGCCCGGGCGGGTGGGGTACGTGCCGGAGCGGCTGCCGGCCGGGCTCCGGCTCTCGGCGCGTTCGTACCTGCGGCACATGGGGCGGATCCAGGGGCTCGGGGCCGCGGCCGCCGCCCGGCGCGGGGACGAGCTGCTGGGGCGGTTCGCGCTCGCCGGGGACCCGGAGGCGCCGGTGGCCACGCTGTCGAAGGGGAACGCGCAGAAGGTGGCGCTGGCCCAGGCGCTGCTGGCCGGGCCGGAGCTGCTGGTGCTGGACGAGCCGTGGTCGGGCCTGGACGCCGAGGCGCACCAGGCGCTGAGGGAGTGCCTGGCCGAGCGCCGGGACGCCGGGGCGGTGGTGTTGCTGACGGAGCACCAGCAGGGGACGGTGGCCTCCACCGCCGACGCCGTGCACTACCTGCGGGGCGGGCGGCTGGTGGCGGAGGAGAGGGCGGAGACGCAGGCGGTGCTGGTGCGCCTCGCCCGTCCGACGGCGGAGGCCCTGGCCGGGCTCGGGGGAGTGCGGCGCCACGACGGTGCCCGGCTGGAGGTCGCGCCGGAGCACTCCGACGCCGTGCTGGCCGAACTGCTGCGGCGGGGCCACTCGATCCGCGAGGTCAGCCGGACCGGGGGAGGCCGCTCGTGACCGCCGTCGCCCGCTACGCGCTCGCCGACTTCCTCAAGTCCCAGCGCTACCTGCCCCAACTGGTGCTCTACCTGGGCCTGCTGGCGGTGCTGCACGCCGTCCCCGGCCCCGTCCTCCAGGGCTACGGGGCCTCGGCCGGCGCGCTGCTGCCCGTCACGGTCTGGCTGGCGCTGGCGCTGCACAACACCGAGGACCCGCTCCAGGCCGCCGTCACCGCCGTCAACGCGGGCGGCCGCACCCGCGCCCTGCTGGGCCGCACCGCCGCGGCCCTGCTCTGCGGGCTGGCGCTGACGGTCGTCGCGCTGGTCTGGCCGATGGCGGCGAGCGGGACGCCGTACACCGCCATGGAGCTGACGGACGGTCTGCTCGCCCACGCCACGGCCGTCCTGACCGGCACCGCCCTCGGCGGGCTCTGCGCCCGTCCGGTGATCCGCCGTCCGGGCCACGCCTTCGCGGTGGCCGCTCTGCTCGGCCTGGTGGCGTTGGTCAGCCGCACCGCGAGCCCGGTGAACGGGACCGTCCGCCTGCTCAGTGCCGCGCCGCCCGCCCCGGCCACCACGACCCTGCTGGCCCACACCGGCTGGGCCGCCGCCCTCCTGGTGGCCCTGACCGCCGTCACCGCCGCGTTGGCCCACCGTCGGCGGTGACGGGTGTCAACGGGTCGGCCCGGCCCAGCAGTTCGGCCAGTGGCGTGCCGGTGCGGGCCGCCACCACCCGCCGGGCGCGCAGCTGTGCGCGGGTGCGCGGGCGGAACGCCGGGCGGCGGCCGCAGCCGCAGGGTTCGAAGCCCTCGTAGCGCAGCCCGGCGTTCAGCACCGCCGTCACCACCGTCCAGGCCTTGCGGTCGCTGCGCCGGGGCGCTGCGAAGTCGTGCCCGGCGCAGAGCATCCGGGCGCCGCAGCGCGGGCAGGCGTGGCCGTCCCGGCCGGCCGCCGCCGGGTGGCGCTTGTGGCTTACCCGGCAGGCGGTGCAGGCGTAGTGCAGCTTGTAGTGGGCGGAGAAGTAGGTGCACACCCCCACCACTCTACGGCCGGGTGGCGCGCTCCAGGTCCAGGAGGACGGAGTGGTACGGCCGCCCGGTGGCGTGCTCCATGCCGACCTCGCACATCCGGTTGGCCGAGACGTGGGTGGAGAACTGGCGGGCCGTCACCTCGGCGGCCTCCTTGGCGGTGGCGGACTCGGTGAGTTCGCGGTGCAGCATGCCCCGGTCGCCGGCGAAGGCGCAGCAGCCGGCGTCGTCGGGGGTGACCACCTCCTCGGCGCAGGCCTCGGCCACCGCCCGCAGCTGGGCCTCGTCGCCGAGGTGGTGCATCGAGCAGGTGGGGTGGAGCACCGCGGAGTCCACCGTGCGCAGGATCCGCAGCGAGGGGAGGAGCTCGGCGGCCCAGACGACCGAGTCCACCACGGTGAGCTCGGCGTGGAGTTCGCGGTTGAGGTCGGTGAGGTAGGGGACCACCTCGTGGGCGATGCCCAGGGTGCAGGAGGAGGCGTCCACCACCAGCGGGCGCTTCCCGCCGCCGGTCCATCCCCAGGCCGCCTCGACGATCCGGTTGGCCATCAGGACGTTGCCCTCCTGGTAGCCCTTGGAGTGCCAGATGGTGGCGCAGCAGGTGCCGGCCACGTCCTCGGGGATCCAGACGGGGCGTCCGGCCCGTTCGGAGACGGCGACCAGGGCCTCGGGCAGGGTGGGGCCGCGGTGGCCGGCGGGCTCGCCGAAGATGCGGTTGACGCAGGCGGGGTAGTAGACGGCGGTGGCGCCGACCCGGGAGGTGGGCGGCATCCGGCGGGTGGCGGCGCCGGGGATCTCGGGCAGCCACTCGGGCACCAGGTCGGGCCGGACGGCCTTGCGGGCGGCCTCGGTGACGGTGGAGAGCAGGCGGTCGGAGATCCGTTCGGCGGCGCCGACGGCGAGCCGGGCGGAGGCCTCGACCTGCTTGAAGCGGGCGGCCAGCAGGGCGGCGGTGCGCTCCTCGCGCGGGGTGTGACGCCGGTGCCGGAAGTCCTTCATCATCGCGCCGGTGTCGATGCCGACGGGGCAGGCCAGCTTGCAGGTGGAGTCACCCGCGCAGGTGTCGACGGCGTCGTAGCCGTAGGCGTCGAGCAGTTCCACCGCCACCGGGGATGAGTCCGGCTGGCGCATCAACTCCCTTCGCAGCACGATCCGTTGGCGCGGAGTGGTGGTGAGGTCGGCGCTCGGGCAGGTGGGTTCGCAGAAGCCGCACTCGATGCACGGGTCGGCCACCGGCTCGATCCGAGGGATGGTCTTGAGGCCGCGCAGGTGGCCCAGCGGGTCGCGGTCCAGGACGACCCGGGGCGCCAGGATGCCCTGCGGGTCGATGAGTTGCTTGGTGCGCCACATCAACTCCGTTGCCTGCGGCCCCCATTCGAGCTCCAGGAAGGGCGCGATGTTGCGCCCGGTGGCGTGTTCGGCCTTGAGCGAGCCGTCGAAGCGCTCCACGGTGAGCTCGCAGAAGGCGGCCATGAAGGCGGCGTAGCGGTCCAGGTCGCCCTGGTCGGCCGGGTCGAAGGAGAGCAGGAAGTGCAGGTTGCCGTGGGCCGCGTGGCCGGCCACGGCGGCGTCGAAACCGTGCTCGGCCTGGAGCTCCAGCAGGGCCTCGCAGGCCTCGGCCAGCCGGGACGGCGGTACCGCGAAGTCCTCGGTGAGCAGGGTGGTGCCGGGCGGCCGGGCCGAGCCGATCGCGGTGACGAAGGCCTTGCGGGCCTTCCAGTACCCCGCCACGGTGGCCGGGTCCCGGGTGAAGGCGTTGGTCACCGAGGCGGCGGGGACGGCCAGCCGGAGCTTGCCGAGCAGCTCGGCGGCCCGGGCCTCGGCGGCGGCCAGGGCGGTCTCGTCGGGGGTGCGGAACTCCACCAGCAGGGCGGCGGTCCCCTTCGGCACGGTGGCCCAGTCGGCCGGGACGCCGGGCACCGCGGCGGAGGCGCGCAGGGTGTTGCCGTCCATCAGCTCGACGGCCAGCGCCCCGGCCTCGGTGAACAGCGGGACGGCGGCCGCGGCGTCCTGGAGGGAGGGGAAGAAGAGCAGGGCGGCGGAGGCGAGGCGGTGCAGGGGCAGGGTGTCGAAGACCGTCTCGGCGACGAAGCCGAAGGTGCCCTCGGAGCCGACCATCAGGCCGCGCAGGATCCGTACGGGGGTGTCGCCGTCGAGGAAGGCGTCGAGGCGGTAGCCGTTGGTGTTCTTGATCTCGTACTTGGCGCGGATCCGCGCCACCAGCGCCGGGTCGGCCTCGATCTCCGCCTTCAGCGCCAACAGGCCTTCGCAGAGCTCCGGTTCGAGCGAGGCCAGCCGCCGGTCGGCCTCCGGGTCGGCGGTGTCGACCACGGTGCCGGAGGGGAGGACGACGGTGAGCGAGGCGAGGGTGCGGTAGGAGTTGCGGATGGTGCCGGCGGTCATGCCGGAGGCGTTGTTGGCCACCACGCCGCCGATGGTGGCGGCGATCGCGCTGGCCGGGTCGGGGCCCAGCACCCGGCCGTGCCGGGCCAGTGCCGCGTTGGCCCGGGCCACCGTGGTGCCGGGGCGGATCCGGGCCCGCTCGCCCTCGACGGTGATCCCGGCCCAGTGCCGGCGCACGTCCACCAGGACGTCCTCGCCCTGGGCCTGCCCGTTGAGGCTGGTCCCGCCCGCCCGGAGCACCACCTGACGGCCCTTCCGGTGCGCGTACGCGAAGACCGCGGAGACGTCGGCGACGGTCTCGGCGATCACCACCACCTGCGGCACGAAGCGGTACGGGCTGGCGTCCGAGGCGTACCGGACCAGGTCGGAGACCTTGCTCAGCACCTTGCCGGGCCCGAGCAGCGCGACCAGGTCGTCCCGCAGCCCGGCCGGGGTGCCCCCGGCCCGCCCCTCGGCCACCCGGTCACCCGCCGGGGTGGTGGGTGCGGTGGGCCTCAGCGCCCGCGGGTCCGGCTCCAGCAGCGGCATGACGCGACACCCTCTCCTCGTCCCGAACGGCTCCGTCCATCTCTACACGAGGGCGGGCCGGGCACCAACGCGCCCGGCCGACCGCCCCGTTCGAGGTGTGGCCCGGGCACGGTGGTGCCAAGCTCGTTCCTGTCCCACCGAGCCGCGACAGAAACGGGCAGCGCCATGCCTACGATGATCTTCGTCAATCTCCCCGTGCGTGACCTGGGCCGGTCGCTCGCCTTCTTCAAGGAGGTCGGGTACGAGCCCAACCCGCAGTTCACCGACGAGACCGCCGCCTGTCTGGTGATCAGCGAGAGCATCTTCGTGATGCTGCTGACCGAGGCGAAGTTCAAGGAGTTCACGAAGAAGGAGCTGGCCGACACCAACACCAGCACCGAGGTGATCGTCGCCCTCAGCGCGGAGAGCCGGGCGCAGGTCGACCAGGTCGCGGACAAGGCGATCGCGGCCGGCGCCGGCCCGGCCAACGACCCGATGGACCTCGGCTCCATGTACAGCCGCAGCTTCCACGACCTGGACGGCCACATGTGGGAGTACGTCTGGATGGACGAGAACGCCGAGCCCCCGCACGAGGGTTAGGACCGGGCGCGGCACCGGAGCCCGTCCGGCGGCGCTTCAGCCCAGGTAGGAGGAGAGCAGGCCGGCCTCGGTGCGGAGCCGGGCGGCCTGCTCGCCGTGTCCCAGGCGCTCGTACTCGGCGGCCGCGTCCTCGCGCTCGGCCCGCTCGGCCCGGACGACCGCCGCCACGTCCGCCTCGGTGAGCACCCTCCGCTCCGCCTCGGCACCGACGCCGACCGGGAGCGCCTCGATCGCCAGCGAGCCGGTGGGCTCCGGTGCCGCCACCGCCTCGGCGTTCTCGATCGCGGCCAGGGTGGCGCGCAGCACCGAGGCGGTCGCGCGGTCACGGGCCTTCAGGGCGGTGGTCAGGCCGGAGCGCAGCCGCTCGCGGAGCGGGGCGGGGGCAGGGGTGGGTGCAGGGGTGGGTGCGGAAGTGGTCGACATACCGTCAGACCCTAGGCAGCGGACGGGTCCGGACGCGAACGGTTTCCGGGCGGGCCGAGGGGCTGGTCACCCGGTCTGCCGTCAGCGGTGGCGGGCCGGGCGCGGCGGCCCAAGGCTGGCGGTACCTGTCAGCCCGAACGGGAGGCCGTGTGTCCGCCACCGCCGTCGCCGAAGCGCCCAAGGCCCCACCGGCGCTGAGCCGCCGTCAGACCAACGTGGTCTTCGCGACCATCGTGCTCGGCATGCTGATGGCCGCGCTGGACCAGACGATCGTCTCCACCGCGCTGCCCACCATCGTGGCCGAGCTGGGCGGCGGCGGGCACATGGCCTGGGTGGTGACGGCGTACCTGCTGGCCGAGACGGTGGCCACGGTGCTGGTCGGCAAGTTCGGCGACCTGTTCGGCCGCAAGATCGTCTTCCAGGTGAGCGCGGTGGTCTTCATCGCCGGCTCGGTGGTCTCCGGCGCGGCCAACGGGATGCTGCTGCTGATCGTCGGCCGCGCCGTCCAGGGGATCGGCGGCGGCGGGCTGATGGTCACCGCGATGGCGCTGATCGCCGACGTGATCCCGCTGCGCGAGCGCGGCAAGTACCAGGGCGCGCTGGGCGCGGTCTTCGGCGTGACCACGGTGGTCGGCCCGACCCTGGGCGGGCTCTTCACCGACCACGCCTCCTGGCGCTGGTGCTTCTACGTCAACGTGCCGATCGCGATCGTGATGGTGGTGATGGCCGCCCGGACCATCCCGTCGGTGCGGGCGGCGGTCAAGCCGATGATCGACTACGCGGGCATCGTGCTGGTGGCGCTCGGCGCCTCCGGGCTGGTGCTCGGCCTGGAGTGGGGCGGCAACGAGTACGCCTGGGGCTCGCCGGTGATCATCGGGCTGTTCGTCGGCTCGGTGCTGCTGCTGGTGGGCTTCGTGCTGGTGGAGTTCCGGGCCGAGGAGCCGATGCTCCCGATGCACCTGTTCCGGAACTCGGTCTTCACGGTCTGCTCGATCCTCTCCTTCATCGTCGGCTTCGCCATGCTCGGCGCGATGACCTACCTGCCGACCTACCTGCAGTTCGTGGACGGGGTCTCGGCCACCATGTCGGGCGTGCGGACGCTGCCGATGGTGGCCGGTCTGCTCGGCACCTCGATGCTCTCCGGCGTGGTGGTCAGCCGCACCGGCAAGTACCGGATCTTCCCGATCCTGGGCACCGCCGTGATGGCGCTCGGCCTCTGGATGATGTCCACCATGGGCCCGGGCACCGGGGTCTGGCTGGAGTCGCTGTACATGCTGGTGCTCGGCCTCGGCATCGGGCTCGCCATGCAGGTGCTCACCATCGCGGTGCAGAACACCGTGCCGTACCACGAGCTCGGCACCGCCACCTCGGGCGTGACCTTCTTCCGCACCCTCGGCAGCTCTTTCGGGACGGCCGTCTTCGGCACCCTGTTCAGCAGCCAGCTGACGCCCAACCTGGCGAAGGCGGCGGCGGAGCAGCCCTCGGTGCCCCCGGCCGCCGTACAGAGCCCGGCCGGGCTGAACGCGCTCCCGGCCGAGCAGGCGGCGCCCTTCATCGAGGCCTACGCGGAGACGGTGAACTACGTCTTCCAGTGGGTGGTGCCGGTCGCCCTGGTCGGCTTCGTGGTGGCCTGGTTCCTCAAGGAGGTCCCGCTGCGCGACAGCGCCCGGGCCGGGGCCGGGGACATCGGCGAGGGCTTCGGCGCGCCGGACTCGGCGGACGCGGACCGGCAGCTGGAGCGGGCGGTCTCCAACCTGCTGCGCAGGACCAAGGGGCGCCAGGCCGTCAAGGAGCGGATCCTCGCCGACTCCGGCACCGAGCTGACACCCGGTCAGGCCTGGGCGCTCGGGCAAGTCTACTGGCGCGGCCGGTACGGCAGGGGAGCGGACGTCGAGTCGATCGCCGTCGCCCACCACGTGCCGGGCGAGGTGCTGGAGCCGGCCTTCGGCAAGGTGGTGGCGAGCGGCCACGTGGTGACCGCGGACGGCATGCTCACCCTCACCCCGGCGGGCCAGGCCGAGGTCGACCGGATCGGCGAGGCCTGGCGGCACTGGCTCGGCCACCACCTGGACGACTGGGACGTCACCGACCCGGACGACCGGGCCCGCCTCGACCGGGCCATCGAGACCATCGCGGCCCGGCTCTACGAGGAGGAGCAGGAACACGCCGCCGTGTGACGCGGGCGGCGGGCCCCGCGGGCGCATGATCGTGACATGGAACGACTGGAGCTGACCCACGAGCCCGCCGCCTACGCCTGCATGGTGGTCCGCCGCCCGGCCGAGGAGGTCTTCGCGGCCTTCGCCGACCCGGCCGTGACCACCCGGGTCTGGTACAGCCGCAGCAGCGGGCCGATGGCGGAGGGCGCCGAGCTGACCTGGGAGTGGGCCACCTACGGGGTCTCGGTGGAGGTCCGGGTCCGCGAGGTGGTCGACCACCGGATGATCCGCTTCGAGTGGGGCAACTACGACCAGCCCACCAGCGTGGAGCTGACCTTCACGCCCCGGGCCGCCGACGTCACCTTCGTCGAGGTCACCGAGACCGGCTTCCAGGGCACCGGCGACGAGGCCGTCCGCTGGGTCAACGACACCGTCGGCGGCTTCACCACCGTGCTGTGCGCGGTGAAGGCCCTGCTGGAACACGGCATCGAACTCAACGCCGTCCCGGACCACCACCCGGCGGCCTGACGCACCGTCCGGTCCGTCGAGCCGCTCCCCTCCTGCTGCGCGGCGGCCGGGTGTCCGTGCGTTCCGGCCCGGGGGCGGACGTCCCTGCCGTTGACACTTTTGACACCCCTCTGTAACTCTTGGCGCACCATCACGCAAAAACTGAACAAGCAGCGGTCATTTTCTCGACTCCCACCCCCACCTACTGCAGAGACAGAGGGACGTCATGAGATCGAATCGCATACTCCCGCGACTGACGGCGACGTCGGTCGCGGTGGGCATGCTGCTGCTCGCCGGGCCCGTCCTGCCGACCCACGCGGCGGGCGGGCCCAACCTCGCCGCCGGGCGGACGGTGACCGCGAGCAGTGCCAACGGCCAGTACGTGGCCGGGAACGTCAACGACGGGAACCAGGCCAGCTACTGGGAGAGCGGCAACGGCGCGCTCCCGCAGTGGGTCCAGGTGGACCTGGGCTCCACCGCCTCGATCGACCAGGTGGCGCTCAAGCTGCCGGCCGGCTGGGGGAGCCGCAGCGAGACGCTGACGGTGCTCGGCTCGACGGACGGCAGCAACTTCTCGGCGATCGTGGCCTCGGCGTCCTACGCCTTCGATCCGGCGAGTGGGAACACCGTCCGGATCAACTTCCCTTCCACCAGTACCCGTTGGGTGCGCATCCAGGTCGCCGCCAACACCGCCTGGCCCGCCGCCCAGTTCTCCGAGTTCGAGGTCTACGGGGCTGCCACCGCCTCCGGTGACCTGCTCCGGGGTCGCACCCTGACCGCGAGCAGCGCCAACGGCCAGTACGGCGCCGGGAACGTCAACGACGCCAACCAGGCCAGCTACTGGGAGAGTTCGTCCAACGCCTTCCCGCAGTGGATCCAGGGCGACCTGGGCTCGGCCACCCAGGTCAACCGGCTGGTGCTGAAATTGCCGGCCGGCTGGGAGCAGCGCAGCCAGACCCTCAAGGTGCAGGGCTCCACCGACGGCAGCGCCTTCACCGACCTGCTCGCCGCGGCCGCCTACAGCTTCGACCCGGCGGCGGGGAACGTCGTGACGGTCTCGCTGCCCACCACCACGACCCGGTACCTGCGGCTGCTGTTCAGCGCCAACTCGGCTTGGCCCGCCGCCCAGTTGTCCGAGTTCGAGGCGTACGGGCCGGTCGGCGGCGACACCCAGGCGCCCACCGCCCCGACCGGTCTGACGTACAGCCAGCCTGCGGCCGGCAAGATCCAGCTGTCCTGGGCGGCCGCCACCGACAACACCGGCGTGACCGGCTACGACGTGTACGCCAACGGGGCGCTGCTGGCCTCCGTCGCGGGCACCGTCCTCACCTACACCGACACCCGCCCGGCCACCGAGAGCGTCACCTACACCGTGCGGGCCAAGGACGCGGCCGGCAACCAGTCCAACCCGAGCGCCCCGGTCACCCGCCCCGGCGAGAACCCGGGCGACACTGTGAAGCCGACCGCGCCCGGGAACCTCGCGTACACCGAGCCGGCCGCCGGGCAGATCCGGCTGACCTGGGACGCCGCCACCGACAACGTCGGGGTGACCGGCTACGAGGTCTACGCCGACGGGCAGTTGAAGGCCACCACGGCCGCCACCGTCCGCACCTTCACCGACAGCCAGCCCGCCTCCGCCACCGTGACCTACACCGTGCGGGCCAAGGACGCGGCGGGCAACCTCTCCGACCCGAGCACCGCCGTCACCCGTCCCGGTGACCCGGGCACGCCCGGCAGCAACCTGGCCGGTGGCAAGCCGATCGAGGCGTCCGGCCAGGCCTGGACCTTCGCCCCGGCCAACGCCAACGACAACAACACGGCCACCTACTGGGAGGGGAACGCCGGTGCGTACCCCAACACCCTGACGGTGAAGCTGGGTTCGGACGCGGACCTCCAGCGCGTGGTGCTCAAGCTCAACCCCGACGCCGCCTGGGGCGCCCGCACCCAGAACATCCAGGTGCTCGGCCGGGCCGACGGTGCCACCGGCTTCACCAGCCTGAAGGCCGCCGCCGACTACCGCTTCGACCCGGCGAGCGGGGCGAACACGGTGACCATCCCGGTCACCGGCCGGGCCTCCGACGTCCAGCTGCGGATCACCTCCAACTCCGGTGCGCCGGCCGGGCAGGTGGCCGAGTACCAGGTCATCGGCACCCCCGCGCCCAACCCCGACCTGACCGTCACCGACGTCTCCTGGAGCCCGGCGACGCCGAACGAGACCACCGCGATCACGCTGCGCGCCACGGTGAAGAACGTCGGGAACCTGCCCTCGCCCGCCGACACCGTCGACTTCCTGCTCGGCGGCGCGCTCGCCGACAGCGTCGCCGTGCCGGCCCTGGCGGCCGGCGAGTCGGCGACCGTCTCGAAGTCCATCGGCACCCGCCCGCAGGGCAGTTACCTGCCGAGCGCCCGGGTGGACGCCGACAACTCCGTCCGGGAGCGGAACGAGGACAACAACCTGCTCGCGGCCGCCTCCCCGATCACCGTCACCCAGGCCCCCGGCCCGGACCTGGAGGTCCTGGACGTCACCCCCAACCCGGCCAGCCCGGCCGCCGGTGCGCCCACCTCCTTCACCGTCCAGCTGCGCAACCGCGGCATCGACCCGGCCCCGGCCGGCGTCACCCGGCTCACCGTCGGCAGCACCACGCTGAACAGCGCCACCCCGGCGATCGCCGCCGGACAGACCGTCAGCCTGCCGGTCACCGGCACCTGGACGGCGGTCGGCGGCGGCGCGACGATCACCGTCACGGCGGACGCCACCGGCACCGCCGCGGAGACCAACGAGAACAACAACGTGCTCGCCAAGCCGATCGTGGTCGGCCGGGGCGCGGCCGCGCCGTACACCTCCTACGAGGCCGAGGACGGCGCCTACCAGGGCGAGTTGCTCCAGGCCGACGCCCTGCGCACCTTCGGGCACACCAACTACGCCTCCGAGTCCTCCGGCCGCAAGTCCGTCCGGCTGACCTCCACCGGCCAGTACGTCGAGATCACCTCGACCGTGCCGACCAACTCGATCGTGGTCCGCAACTCGATCCCGGACGCGCCGGGCGGCGGCGGGGCCGACGCCACGCTCAGCCTGTACGCCAACGGCGTCTTCGTGCAGAAGCTCCAGCTCTCCTCGAAGCACAGCTGGTTGTACGGCACCACGGACCAGCCCGAGGGCCTCGTCCAGACCCCGCAGGCCGACGCCCGCCGGCTCTTCGACGAGACGCACGCGCTGCTCCCGCAGAGCTACCCGGCCGGCACCAAGCTCCGGCTGCAGAAGGACGGCGGTGACAGCGCCGCGTTCTACGCGATCGACCTGATCGACCTGGAGCAGGTCGCCCCGCCGACCGCCAAGCCGGCCGAGTGCACCTCGATCGCCGACTTCGGCGCGGTGCCGAACGACGGACTGGACGACACCGCCGCGATCCAGGCCGCCGTGACGGCCGACCAGAACGGCACCATCGCCTGCGTCTGGATCCCGGCCGGCCAGTGGCGCCAGGAGAAGAAGATCCTCACCGACGACCCGCTGAACCGCGGGATGTACAACCAGGTGGGCATCCGGGACGTCACGATCCGCGGCGCGGGCATGTGGCACTCGCAGCTCTACTCGCTGATCGAGCCGCAGAACGCGACGGGCTCCATCAACCACCCGCACGAGGGCAACTTCGGCTTCGACATCGACGACAACACCCAGATCTCCGACATCGCGATCTTCGGCTCCGGCCGGATCCGCGGCGGCTCCGACGGCTCGGAGGGCGGCGTCGGCCTGAACGGCCGCTTCGGCAGGAACACGAAGATCAGCAACGTCTGGATCGAGCACTCCAACGTCGGCGTCTGGGTCGGCCGCGACTACGACAACATCCCGGACCTCTGGGGCCCGGCCGACGGCCTGCAGTTCAGCGGCATGCGGATCCGCGACACCTACGCCGACGGCATCAACTTCTCCAACGGCACCCGCAATTCGAAGGTCTTCAACTCCACCTTCCGCACCACCGGTGACGACGCGCTGGCCGTCTGGGCCAACAAGTACGTCAAGAACACCACGGTGGACGTCGCCCACGACAACAGCTTCACCAACAACACCGTCCAACTCCCCTGGCGAGCTACGGGCATCGCGGTCTACGGCGGCTACGGCAACCGGATCGAGAACAACCTGGTGTACGACACCGCCAACTACCCCGGCATCATGCTCGCCACCGACCACGACCCGCTGCCCTTCTCCGGGCAGACGCTGATCGCCAACAACGCGATCGTCCGCAGCGGCGGGGCGTTCTGGAACGAGGACCAGGAGTTCGGCGCGCTCACGCTCTTCGCCGCCAACCAGGACATCCCGGGGGTGGTGATCCGGGACACCGAGATCCTCGACTCCACCTACGACGGCATCCAGTTCAAGACCGGCGGGGGCACCATCCCCGACGTGAAGATCACCAATGTGCGGATCGACAGGTCCAACAACGGCGCGGGCATCCTGGCGATGTCCGGCGCCCGGGGCAGCGCGACCCTCACCAACGTGACCGTCACCAACTCCGCGAAGGGGGACGTGGTCCGCCAGCCCGGCACCACCTTCACCATCACCAACGGGTAGCCGCCGACGCCACCGGCCGGCCGGAGTCAGTCTCCGGCCGGCCGGTGGCCGGTCAGCTCCCGGAAGGCCGGGTCGGTGCGCAGGGCCCGCAGGCCCGGGCCCTGCCAGGCCTCCTGGCGCTGCTCGGCGGTGACCACGGAGAACCGGAGGTCGTTCAGCGCGTCCGTGGTGCTGCCCGGCTCCCTGCGCGTCCACGTGGTGGCGCAGGAGCACCGCGACGGGCGTGAGGCGGCCGGCCGTCATGCCCGGACGGCCCGTTACTCGTAGCGGTACAGCAGGGCGTCCCGCTCGTCCTGCTCGATCATGGCGAGGGTCAGGGACGGGTCGCCGATGTTGGCCTGGGTGACGCGGGCCGAGCTCGGCACCCGGTCGCGGGCGAGCCACTGCTCGGGCTTCCAGGCGGAGCCGCGCAGGAAGGCCTTGGGGCAGTGGCCGTAGACCTCCTCGACCCGGACCACGACGGCGCTGCGCGGGGGCTTGCCGACGGCGGTGAGCCGGCCGAGCAGCTCGGGGTCGGCGGTGACGAGGGCGCGGCCGTTGACCCGGAGGGTGGCGTCCCGGCCGGGGACGACGAAGAGCAGGCCGACCCGGCCGGTCTCGACGATGTTGTGCAGGCTGTCGAGGCGCTTGTTGCCGGTCGCGTCCGGGATCGCCAGGGTGTGCTCGTCGAGGACCGAGACGAACCCGGCCGGGCCGCCGCGCGGGGTCACGTCGCAGCTGCCGTCCGCGCCGGTGCTGGCGAGCATCACCAGCGAGGCGCAGGCGATGAGTTCGCGCGAGGTCTCGTTGAGACGGTCGACCTGCTTGCGGTAGGCGTTGGGGCCGGGGTGCTCGTACAGCTCGCGCAGCTGGTCGACGGAGCACAGGGCATCGGCGCGGAGGGCCTCGAAGGCATCGGGTGTCGTCACGTACCGGCACGGTAGCCCACGGACGATCATGGCGGCAGGGGATATTCCCACCGATGCGTCCCGGGCGCGACCTGACGGAGTGAAACATGACACAGGAGCGGGCCCTCCCGGCCGGTTCCGGACGCGTGGCACAATGTCGGCAGAAACAGCAGTGACGTTCAGCGCACTCCGGGGTCGGTGAAAATCCGAACCGGCGGTTACAGTCCGCGACCCGTCCGCAGCCAGCGGCCGGTTGACCAGGTGAAATTCCTGGACCGACGGTTAAAGTCCGGATGGGAGGCGTGCGCGGGCGGGTAGTGACAGCGGTGTGCGGTGCCACGGCTCTTCCCCGAGGAGTCGTGTCCTCAGCGGGAGGACCCTCTTTTCGAGGGCGGTCCCGACGCACCTCCGTTCTCGTACCCGTCGTGTCATCTCCCAGTGCCGCCCCGGAGTCCGCGCCCTAGCAGCGCGAGGAGAACCCGGGTGTTCACCGGCATCATCGAAGAGCTCGGCGAGGTCGTCTCCATCGAGGAGATCGGCGAATCCTCGCGCATCCGCCTCCGGGGCCCCCTGGTCTGTGGCGACGCCGGGCACGGCGACTCCATCGCGGTCAACGGCGTCTGCCTGACCGTGGTCGACAGCCCCGAGCAACTGGCCGCCGGCACCGGTGAGTTCAGCGCCGACGTGATGGCCGAGACGCTGCACCGCTCCAGCCTGGGCGCGCTCGCCCCCGGTTCCAAGGTCAACCTGGAGCGGGCCATGTCGCTGGGCGCCCGGCTCGGCGGCCACCTGGTCCAGGGCCACGTGGACGCCACCGGCACCCTGCTCTCCCGCGAGCCCGGCGACCTGGACGCGGACGGGAACCTGCGCTGGGAGGTGCTGCGCTTCTCGCTGCCCCGGGGCATCACCCGCTACCTGGTGGAGAAGGGCTCGATCACGGTGGACGGCGTCAGCCTCACCGTGGTGGAGGCCGCCCTCGACAGCTTCACCGTCAGCCTCATCCCGGCCACCCTGGCCCTGACCACGCTCGGCACCAAGAAGGTCGGCGACCCGGTCAACCTCGAGGTGGACGTGCTGGCCAAGTACGTCGAGCGGCTGCTCGACACCCGTACCCTTCCCGCCACCCCCGTCGAGGACGCCTCGTGAACTGGCTCAACGAAACCGCCTTCTCGATATTCGGCCAGACCGTCAAGTGGACCGACATGGTGGGCAACCTGCTCGGCCTGGCCGCGCTGGCCCTCGGCTGGCGCCGCTCGGTCTGGAGCTGGCCGGTCCAGCTGCTCTCCGGCGTGGTGCTGATCGGCGCCTACCTCTCGGCCCACCTGACCGGCCTGATCGGCAAGCAGGGCATCGTGATCGTGGCCGCCGTCTGGGGCTGGACCCAGTGGCAGCGCGGCCGCCGGCAGACCGGTGAGATCGAGGTCCGGTTCGCCACCGCCCGTGAGCGCGCCGTGCTGGTCGGCGCCACCGCGCTGGCCACCGTGGCCGTCGCCGGGCTGTTCCTGGCCGTGCCCGAGCTCTCCTGGAGCCCGTGGGCCGACGCCTACATCTTCGTCGGCACGCTGGCCGCGATGTACGCGCAGGCCAAGGGCTGGGTGGAGTTCTGGTTCGCCTGGATCGCCGTCGACCTGGTCGGCGTCCCGCTCGCCTTCACCAGCGGCTACACCTTCTCCGGCATCACCTACGCCATCTACTTCGTGCTGGTGCTGCTGGGCCTGCAGGCCTGGTGGACCCGTACCCGCACCCCCCGAATCGCCAACAAGGCCGTCCCGCAGGGAGTTTCGGCATGACCGTGCAGCCCGAGAACGACATCCGTCAGCTGGTCGACGACGCCTTCGCGCTCGACCCGGTGGAGCGGGCGATCGCCGACATCGCGCTCGGCCGCCCGGTCATCGTGGTCGACGACGAGGACCGCGAGAACGAGGGCGACATCGTCTTCGCCGCCTCGGCCGCCACCCCCGAGCTGATGGCCTTCACCATCCGCTACTCCTCCGGCGTGATCTGCGTGCCGATGACCGGCGAGGAGCTGGACCGGCTCAAGCTGCCCCCGATGACCCAGGTCAACGAGGACCGCAAGGGCACCGCCTACGCCGTCTCGGTGGACGCCCGCGACGGCGTGGACACCGGCATCTCGGCCGCCGACCGGGCCCGCACCGTCAAGCTGCTCTCCACCGTGGCCACCGAGCCGGGCGACCTGACCCGCCCCGGCCACGTCTTCCCGCTGCGCGCGGTCGAGGGCGGCGTGCTGGTCCGCCCCGGCCACACCGAGGCCGCCGTGGACCTGGCCCGCCTGGCCGGGCTGGCCCCGGCCGGCGCGATCGCCGAGGTGGTCAACGACGACGGCACCATGGCCCGGCTGCCCGAGCTGGTCGTCTTCGCCCGCGAGCACGGCCTGGCGATCATCTCGATCGAGGACCTGATCGCCTACCGGCGCCGCACCGAGCTGCACGTCAAGCGCACCGCCGTCACCCAACTGCCCACCGAGCACGGCGAGTTCACCGCCGTCGGGTACAAGGGCACGCTGGACGGGGTCGAGCACATCGCGCTGGTGGCCGGCGGCCTCGGCGCCGACGGCAGGCTCCCGGTCGGCGAGGACGTGCTGGTGCGCCTGCACTCCGAGTGCCTCACCGGCGACGTCTTCGGCTCGCTGCGCTGCGACTGCGGCCCCCAGCTGGACGCCTCGCTGGCCGAGGTGGCCGCCTCCGGCCACGGCGTGGTGGTCTACCTGCGCGGCCACGAGGGCCGCGGCATCGGCCTGACCCACAAGCTGCGCGCCTACGAGCTCCAGGAGCAGGGCCGTGACACGGTGGACGCCAACCTCGAACTCGGCCTGCCCGCCGACGCCCGGGACTACAGCATCGGCGCCCACATGCTGGTCGACCTCGGGGTCCGCTCGCTGACCCTGCTCACCAACAACCCCGACAAGACCGCCGCGCTGACCGAGCACGGCATCAAGGTCAAGGGCCGCCGCGGCCTGGAGACCCAGCCCGGCGAGCACAACGCCGCGTACCTGCGCACCAAGCGCGACCGGATGGGCCACGAGCTGACCCGGCTCGACCCCGAGGCCTGACCCGTCCCCAGCGCCCCCGTACCTGACGAACCACCACCCCACAGAGAACGGACCACCCACGTGAGCGGCCACGGAGCCCCCGAGCTGACCATCAAGAACTGCGCCGACCTGCGGGTCGCGGTGATCGCCGCGCAGTGGCACCAGCAGGTGATGGACGGCCTGCTGGACGGCGCGCACCGCGCCCTCAAGGAGCTCGGCATCGAGGAGCCGACCGTCGTCCGGGTGCCCGGCACCTTCGAACTCCCGGTCGCCGCCAAGGTGCTGGCCGAGCGCGGCTACGACGCCGTGGTCGCGCTCGGCGTGGTCATCCGCGGCGGCACCCCGCACTTCGACTACGTCTGCCAGGGCGCCACCATCGGCCTGACCGACGTCAGCGTGCAGACCGGTGTCCCGGTCGGCTTCGGCGTGCTGACCTGTGACAACGAGCAGCAGGCGCTGGACCGCGCGGGCCTGCCGGGCTCGGCCGAGGACAAGGGCCACGAGGCGGTCACCGCGGCCGTGGCCACCGCCGCCGCGCTGCGCTCGGTCTCCGAGCCCTGGCGCTGACCCGGTAGCGGGCCGGCGGACGCGCGACGTCCACCGGAGTGTCCACGCTCCGGAATCGTTTACCGTCCGTCAGCCCGCAAGCCGTAAGGTGGGCCCATCATGGCTTCGAAGACATTCGAGGAGCTGTTCACCGAGCTCCAGCAGAAGGCCGCCACGGCCGACCCCTCGACCTCCCGCACCGCGCAGCTCGTCCAGCAGGGCGTCCATGCGATCGGCAAGAAGGTCGTCGAGGAGGCCGCCGAGGTCTGGATGGCCGCCGAGTACCAGTCCACCGAGGAGACGGCGGAGGAGATCTCGCAGCTCCTGTACCACCTTCAGGTGATGATGGTCGCGCGCGGACTGACGCTGGACGACGTCTACAAGTACCTCTGAAACACCCTCAGAACCAGAACACCCACTCCTTACGATGAAGGGCTCCTCTCCCATGCTGCGCATCGCCGTCCCCAACAAGGGTTCGCTCTCGGGTCCCGCGGCGGAGATGCTCCATGAGGCCGGCTACCGCCAGCGCAAGGACCCCAAGGAGCTGGTGCTGGTCGACCCGGAGAACCAGGTCGAGTTCTTCTTCCTCCGCCCGCGCGACATCGCGGTCTACGTCGGCTCCGGCCGTCTGGACGTCGGCATCACCGGCCGGGACCTGCTGCTGGACTCCGCCTCGGACGCCGAGGAGGTGCTGGCCCTCGGCTTCGGCGGCTCCACCTTCCGGTTCGCCAAGCCGGTCGGCGTGGAGGTCGCGGACGTGCAGGGCCTGGAGGGCCTGCGGATCGCCACCTCCTACACCGGGCTGGTCGAGCAGCACCTGGCCGAGCACGGCGTGAAGGCCACCGTCACCAAGCTGGACGGCGCGGTGGAGACCGCGGTGCAGCTCGGCGTGGCCGACGTGATCGCCGACGTGGTGGAGACCGGCACCAGCCTGCGCAACGCCGGCCTGGAGATCTTCGGCGACCCGATCCTGGTCTCCGACGCGGTGGTCATCCGGCCCAAGGGCGCGGGCGAGGACGCTCAGGTCGAGGGCTTCCTGCGCCGCCTGCAGGGCGTGCTGGTGGCCCGCCGCTACGTGCTGATGGACTACGACATCCGGGCCGAGAAGGTCGGCGAGGCCGTCGCCCTGACGCCGGGTCTGGAGTCGCCGACCGTCTCCCCGCTGCACACCGAGGGCTGGGTCGCGGTCCGCTCCATGGTGCTCCGCAAGGAGGCCCAGCGGATCATGGACGACCTCTGGGCGATCGGCGCCCGGGCCATCCTGGTCACCAACATCCACGCCTGCCGGATCTGAGCGCGGCCGCCCTCCCCGGGTTTGTAAGGACCTCGTAGGGTGGGACGTCGTCAACGACGTCCCACCCTTCGGCTTTCCCCCGTCTGGAGAACCACCGTGTCCAGCCCCGCCGCCCCGCCCGCCGTCGACCTGCCCGTCACCTGGGCCCCGCGCCGCAACCGGGTCGTGCTCGCGGTGATCTGCGCCGTCTTCCTGGTGCTGTTCACCACCATGGCCGTGGCCCTGCCGCCGCACTGGCACGTCAACGACCGGGTGGCGATGTTCTGCTCCGGGCTGCTGTTCGCCTCGGTCGGCGTGATGCTGGCCCGCCCGCAGGTGAAGGCCGACGCGGAGGGCGTCACGGTGACCAACTTCGTCCGCAGCCACCGGCTGAGCTGGGCGCAGATCGTCCGGGTGAACTTCCGTCAGGGCGACCCCTGGGTGACCCTCGACCTGGCCGACGGCACCGCGCTGGCCGCCGTCGGCATCCAGGCGGGCGGCGGCCGCGCGCAGGCCGTCCGGGCCGCCCGGGCCCTGCGCGACCTGGTCGACCACCGGGGCGCGGCGCGGGTCTGACGGGTCCTCCGTTCCCGTACGGCCATCGTCTACCCTGGCCGGTGACCCCTACGACCTGAGGAGTGACACCTCCCCTCGATGGACGATCCGTCCGGTAGCAGTACCAGCGCCGCCTCCGTCCGGCCCGGTCAGGAGGCGGCAGCGTGACCACCGCCTGGCTGCTGCTGCTCGCGGCCGTGCTGCTGATCCTCGCCAACGGCCTGTTCGTGGCCGCCGAGTTCGCCCTCGTCACGGTCGACCGGGGGATGATCGAACGCTCCGCCGCCGAGGGGGACCGCAGGGCGCAGGGCGTGGAGAAGGCGCAGCGGCACCTCTCCTTCCAGCTCTCCGGGGCCCAGCTCGGCATCACCGTCACCTCCCTGGTGGTCGGCATGCTCGCCGAGCCCGCCCTCTCGGTGCTGCTCGCCCCGGTGCTGGACGGCCTCGGCGTGCCGGCCGCCGCCACCCACGGCGTCTCGGTGGCGGTGGGCATGGCGCTGGCCACCGTGGTGCAGATGGTGATCGGCGAGCTGGTGCCGAAGAACTGGGCCATCTCCCACCCCGTGCAGGTCGCCTACGCGGTGGTCGGCCCGCAGCGGGCCTTCTCCGCCGTCTGCCGCCCGCTGATCCGCTTCCTGAACGGCTCCGCCGACCGGATGGTGCGGGCCCTCGGCATCGAGCCGCAGGAGGAGCTGGACCATGCCCGCACCCCCGAGGAACTGGTCTCGCTGGCCCGGCACTCCGCCAAGGAGGGCGCGCTGGACGAGCAGTCGGCCAAGCTGTTCGTGAAGACCCTGGCCCTGGCCGAGCTGACCGCCGAGAGCGTGATGACCCCGAGGATCGACGTCGCCGCCCTCCAGCGCGACGCCACCGCCTCCGACGTGCTCAACCTGACCAGGGCCACCGGCTTCTCCCGCTTCCCGGTCTACGCCGACGGCCTGGACGAGGTCACCGGCACCGTCACCCTCAAGGACGCCCTGGCCGTCGCGGCCGATCGCCGCCCCACCGTCCGGGTCGCCCAACTCGCCCACCCCGCCCTGCTGGTGCCCGAGACGCTGCCCTGCGAGGAACTGCTCGACCGGCTGCGGCGCGAGCAGCCGATGGCCATCGTGGTGGACGAGTACGGCGGCACCGCCGGCCTGGTCACCCTGGAGGACATCGTCGAGGAGATCGTCGGCGAGGTGCAGGACGAGCACGACCTCGACGACCTGCCCGACCTGCGCCCGCTCCCGCCGCGGGACGGCCTGCCCGCCTGGGAGGCCGACGGCCGGGCCCGGCTCGACCAGCTGGAGGCGATCGGCCTGCACGCGCCCGACGGCCCGTACGAGACCCTCGGCGGTCTGCTCTCCGACCTGCTCGGCAAGCTACCGGCCCCCGGTGAGGAGGCGTCACTTCCCGGGTGGCGCTTCACCGTGCTGGCCGTCGAGCGGCACCGCACCAGCCGGGTGCTGGTGCGGCGGGCCGCCGGGGAGGGGGAGGCATGAGCGTGCTGCAACTGGCCGCCTCGCTGCTCCTGCTGCTCGGCAACGCCTTCTTCGTCGGCGCGGAGTTCGCCGTGATCTCGGTGCGGCGCAGCCAGATCGAGCCGCTGGCGGAGGCCGGCAACCGGCGGGCCCGGACGGTGCTGCACGCGCTGTCGAACGTCTCCGCGATGCTGGCGGCCGCCCAACTCGGCATCACTGTCTGCTCGTTGCTGCTCGGCGCGCTGGCCGAGCCGACCATCGCCCGGCTGCTGGAGGGCCCGTTCCACGCGGTCGGCATCCCCGAGCAGCTGATCCACCCGATCGGGTACGTGGTGGCGCTGGCCGTGGTGGTCTTCCTGCACATGGTGGTCGGCGAGATGGTGCCCAAGAACATCGCGCTCGCCGGGCCGGAGCGGGCCGCGCTGTGGCTCGGCCCGCCGCTGGACCGGCTGGCCCGCTGGCTCTCGCCGGTCATCCGCTTCCTGAACGCCTTCGCCAACGGGGTGCTGCGGCTCTTCCGGGTCGAGCCCAAGGACGAGGTGGAGTCGGTCTTCACCACCGAGCAGCTGCTCTACCTGCTGACCGACTCCAGGGAGGCCGGCCTGCTCGACGAGCAGCGGCAGGAACGGCTGGAGGACGCCCTGGAGTTGGGGGTGCGGCCGGTCACCGACGTGCTGCTGCCGCCCGAGCAGCTGGTGACGGTCGGCCCGGCCGTCACCGCCGCCGAGATCGAGGACCTCGCGGTGCGGACCGGCTTCTCCCGCTTCCCGGTGCTCGACGGGGCGGGCGAGGTGCGGGGCTACCTGCACGTCAAGGACGCCCTGGACGTGGACGACCGTGACGCCCCGGTGCCCGAGCGGCTCTGGCGGCCCGTCACCGTGCTGCGCGGGACGCTGCCGCTGGACGACGCGCTGGCCGCGATGCAGCGGGCCGCCTCGCACCTGGCGGCGGTGGTCGACCAGGACGGGAAGGCGCTGGGGCTGGTGGCGCTGGAGGACGTCCTGGAGGAGCTGGTCGGCGAGATGCACGACCCGGACCACCGGCGGCCGTAGCGGGCTTCCGCGGCCGCCGTCCGTTCGGCCGAACGCGTGGACGGGGTGGGCCGGGCGGAGTGCCTCCGTCCGGCCGGACCGGCGACGGGGTGAGCATGGCCGACGGCACGCGGGGCGGCAAGGCGCTCCGCGGCCGGGCGAAGGGAAGACCGGATGACGGTCGGTCAGGGCGGTGGCCAGGGTCAGCGGGCGCTCCGGCGCTCGGCGGTGGCGGCGGCCGTGGCGGTCGCCCTCTGGGCGGGCCCGCTCGGCGCCCCCGCCCACGCGGACCCGGCGCCCCCACCGGCCGGCGGGCCCGGGGCGGTCGCGCAGCCGGGGCCGTTCGCCCTGCCGGGGGAGGCCGGTGCGCCCGGTGTGTTCGCCAGGCCCGGGGACCCGTCCGGGATCACGCCGCAGCCCGGGGTGTCGGCGCTGTCGGCGGCCGAGATCGGTGACCCGGTCCTGGTGCGGCTCGCCCTGGACATCGCCGAACTGCGGCCCGCCGCCGACGCGGCACGGGTGCTGGCGGAGCGTCAGGCGGCGGAGGCGGCGGGCCTGCGGCAGGCCGCCGACCTGCTCGGGGCCGAGCGGGGGGCGGCCGGGGCCGCGCTCCAGGAGGGCGAGTCGGGGGCGGCGCAGCTGGCGGGCTCCGAGTACCGGGGGCAGAGCCTGTCCGGCTTCCTGAAGCTGCTGGTCAGCGGGCCGGCCGGGCTGGTGCCGGACGGCGTGCCGGCGGCGGGGGCGCGGGCGCAGGCCGCGCTGGTGCAGCGGCTGCGCGGCGCGTACGCGGAGGTCAGCGGACGGCAGGAGGCGGCCGAGTGGGCGGCGCAGGAGGCCGCGGCGGCGCTCGAGGGCGGGCGGGCCGCGCAGGCCGGGCTGGAGCGGCGGCTGACGGAGACCGTCGCCCGGCTGGCGGAGAGCGCGCGGGGGAAGGCGGCGCCGGGCGGCGGGGTCACGATGGTCCGGCCGGAGGACTCGCCCGTGCTGCCGGAGGTCGACGCCGCACCCACCGAGGCGGGCGCCCGGGCGGTCGCGGAGGCCCTGGGGCAGCTCGGCCGCCCGTACGTCTGGGGCGGCGCCGGCCCCGAGGTCTTCGACTGCTCCGGCCTCACCTCCTGGGCCTGGCAGCACGCCGGGACCCCGGTCCCGCGCACCAGCCAGGAGCAGTGGGCCGGCCTCACCCGCGTCCCCCTCCACGACCTCCGCCCGGGCGACCTGGTCATCTACGACCCCGGCGCCACCCACGTCTCGATGTACCTCGGCGGTGGCCTGGTGGTCCACGCCCCCCACCCCCGGACCGTCGTCAAGATCGCCCCCGTCGGCCTCCTGCCCGTCCTCGGCGCCGTCCGCCCGGACGCCGAGCGGTACGGAGCGTAGGGCCGGGCGCAGTGCGCGGTCAGCGGCGGCCGTCGATGAGTTCGCCGTAGGCCTGCATCAGGTCGGGGAGGCGGAGGGTGATCAGGTCCTCGCGGCCGGGGGTGCTGGTGAGGGTGGAGAGGCGCAGGTCGCGGTAGGCGCAGGACTTCTCGTAGAGGGTGCGGATGAAGCGGCCGTTGCCGAGCTCGTCGATCCAGCCCTCGGCGACCACGTGGGTGCAGATGCTGGCGAGCTCCTCGGCGGCGTCCTGGTCCCAGCCGTCGCCGCTGCCGGCGGCGAGGGTGCGGCCGATGGCGGTGAGTTCGGCGGGGCGGTAGCTGGGGAAGTCGACCCGGGTGGTGAAGCGGGAGTTGAGGCCGGGGTTGGTGGCGAGCAGGCGGTTCATGCCCTCGGGGTAGCCGGCCAGGATGACGACCAGCCGGTCGCGGTTGTCCTCGGCGCGCTTGAGGAGGACCTGGAGCGCCTCGTCCCCGTACGCGTCGCCCTGGCTGTAACCGGAGTTGGAGAGGCTGTAGGCCTCGTCGATGAAGAGGACGCCGTCCAGCGCGGAGTCGATCAGCTCGTTGGCCTTGACCGCCGTCTGCCCGAGGTACTCGCCGACCAGGTCGGCGCGCTGCGCCTCGACCAGGTGGTCACCGGAGAGCAGGCCGAGCGCGTGGAAGACCTGGCCGAGGATCCGCGCCACGGTGGTCTTGCCGGTGCCCGAGGGCCCGGAGAAGACGAAGTGCCGCTTGGGCGGGGCGACCGGCAGCGACTGGTCGGCCCGCAGCCGGGACATCCGCAACTGCGCGGACAGCGCTCGGACCTGACGCTTCACCGGGTCCAGCCCGACCATCTGCTCCAGCTGGGCGAGCACCGCCTCCAGCCCGTCGCCGCCGCCGGCCCGCAGCGGCCCGGGCCCGGCCGGGGGAGCGGCCCCGGCGGCGGTGGCCCGCACCGGGGTCTGGGCGGGCTCGGGTGCGGCGGGAGCAGGCTCGGCCGGGGGAGCGGCGGCGGGCCCGGCGGGCTCCTCGTCGTCGAGGAACTCCTCGTCGGGGAACGGGAGTTCACCAGCGGCCAGGGCGGGCAGCAGCAGTTCGTCGAGCACGCCGTCCTCGGTGGCGATGGCGGCCAGCCGGGCGGCGGTGTCCATGAAGCCGGGGTCGGCCCGGTGCACCGCGCGGTAGAGCGGGAGGGCGGCTGCGCTGCGCCCGGCGCCCTCGTAGGCGCGGGCCAGCCAGTAGCGCAGCTCCTTGCGCTGGGGCTGCTCGGAGCGGCAGCGGGCCAGCGAGACGGCCAGCGGGTGCTGGGCCTGGGCGCACATGTCCAGCCGCACCCGGGCCATGCCGGCGAACAACCCGGCCTCGATGCCCAGGAGTTGGTCGTCCAGCAGTGGTTCGGTGTCGCGGATCAGCTGCTCCCAGTCCTTCAGCAGGTAGGAGCGGCAGGCGTGCAGGAAGCGGACCGAGGGGTCCTGCTCGGGGGAGGCGCAGGCGGCCAGGGCGGTGTCCAGCTCGGCCAGGTGCCGGCCGTCCAGCCAGTGCGAGGCGTGCGCCAGCGCGAGGTCGCGGGCGTCCTCCAGGACGGGCTGGACCCACCAGCCCAGCCAGTACCAGGAGCTGAGCGGGCGTCGGTGCTGGGCGCGCTGCTCGCCGAAACGTTTCTGGTGGCGGTGCATCTCGACCAGGGCGGCGGAGGTGTCGCAGCGCAGCGCGTGCAGGCCGAGCCAGGCGTCCGCCATCCCCGGGTCGAGCCGGACGGCGGTGCGGAACTCCTCCTCGGCGCGGGCGTACGAGCCCGCGGCGTAGGCGTCCATCGCCCGCAGCCAGGCCCGGTCGGCCAGCCGGTCCGGACCGGTGGAATCGGAACTCGCCATGACACTCAGCCCCCCGCCGTGTGCGCCAGCACACCCCCTTGCGGGAATCGTACCGGTGGGAGGCTGATCCGTAAGGGTGACGCGCGAAGCCAATCCGGCATCAAATCCGGTGGCGCGGCGCGGGGTTGGGCGATCTTCGGCGCGGGGCCGGGAAGGGGACGGCACCTCCGGCTCACGGGGGAACAAGCCGGAGGTGCCGTGTCTGTGGTTGCGCGCTCAACCACCAGCGCGCTGAGCAGAACCTAAGTGGTGGCGACGCCCCAGGTCAAGGGCCCTGCGGCGGTCTCACTTAGGGTGCCCTCAGCGATCCGGCCGGTGACTCCGTGCACCAGGAGACCAGCGTGCGGACGGCTCGGGTCGGCGGCGAAGTGGGCCCGCTCGGCCACCGCCCAGCCGGCCCAGAACCCGGCCAGCTCCGGCCCGTCCCGCAGTTCGCCGCGGGCCCGGGCGGCGGCCTGGTCCAGCTCCATCCAGACCAGCAGCGCCAGGTGCGGCCGCACCTCCCGGCGCCCGGCGCCCACCCCCTCGACCAGCACCACGGGCGCGGGCGGGATCCGACGCACCGTCACGAAGCGGCGCTGCACCCAGTCGTAGACCCGGTGCGCGGCGGTCCGGCCGTGGGCCAGCGGCTCCAGCACCTCGGTGTGCAGCCGCTCCGTCCAGCCGAACGGCTCCTCGTGGGTGGCCAGGTCGTCCAGGTGCACCACGGGAGCGCCGCCGAGCGCCTCGGCGAGGCGTCCGGCGAAGGTGGTCTTGCCCGAGCCGGCGTGCCCGTCGACGGCGACCAGCCGCACCGGGCCGAGCGACGGCGGCAGGGCGCGCAGCCGGGCGGCGAGCGGGGCGAGGTCGGTGGCGGTCACCGCCCCACTCTACGGGCGGCCGCGGGGGCGGCCGCGGGGGCGGCCCGGACGACGACCCGGACGGCGGCCCGGACGGCGGCCCCGGCGGTGGCCGCAGGTGGGGCGTGGTGCGGTCCGTTCTGACGTTGTGGCACCCGAGCTCGGGTGATGTGCCGTTCCGGACCGTGACGGCGCGCCCGGCATCGGGCATACTGCACACGCCAAGCCCTGTGAACGAGCGTTCACCGCGATCCGGTGGTGCTCGGGCCGACCTGCCGCGCCGACCCGTACCCTCCGGGTCCGGCGCCCGACCGAGGAGGCGACGAACCCTCATGACCCCCGCCGCTGCCAAGCCCGTGGACCGCCAGCTGCCCAGTGAGGAGGCCCGCGAACTCCTCGCCCTGACCCGGGACCTGGTGCAGAACGAGCTCCGCCCCCGGGCGGCCGAGGACGAGGCCGCCGACCGCTTCCCGCGCGAGGTGTTCACCACCCTCGGCGAGGCCGGCCTGCTCTCCCTGCCCTACGGCGAGGAGTTCGGCGGCGGCGAGCAGCCGTACGAGGTCTACCTCCAGGTGCTGGAGGAGCTGGCCGCCGGCTGGCTCGCGGTCGGCCTCGGGGTCAGCGTGCACACCCTCTCCTGCCACGCCCTGGCCACCTTCGGCTCCGAGGAGCAGAAGCACCGCTGGCTGCCCGGCATGCTGGGCGGCGCCCAGCTCGGCGCCTACTGCCTCTCCGAGCCGCAGTCCGGCTCCGACGCGGCCGCGCTGCGCACCCGGGCCGAGAAGGACGGCGGCCAGTACGTGGTGAACGGCACCAAGGCCTGGATCACCCACGGCGGGCGGGCCGACTTCTACAGCTCGATGGTGCGCACCGGCGAGGACGGCCCGCGCGGGATCAGCTGCCTGCTGGTGCCGGGCGACGCCGAGGGCCTGTCGGCCGCGCCGCCGGAGCACAAGATGGGCATGCGCTCCTCGCCCACCGCCCAGCTGCACTTCGACGGCGTGCGGGTGGACGAGGACCGGCTGATCGGCGAGGAGGGCCAGGGCTTCCAGATCGCCCTCTCCGCGCTGGACTCCGGCCGGCTCGGGATCGCCGCCTGCGCGATCGGCGTGGCCCAGGCCGCGCTCGACCTGGCGGTGGAGTACGCGGGCACCCGGCAGCAGTTCGGCCGCCCGATCGCCGAGTTCCAGGGCCTGTCCTTCATGCTGGCCGACATGGCCACCAAGATCGAGGCCGGGCGTTCGCTCTACCTCGCGGCGGCCCGCCGCCGGGACGCCGGGATGGCGTTCTCCAAGGAGGCCGCGATGGCCAAGCTGTTCTGCACCGACGCCGCGATGAGCGTCACCGTGGACGCGGTGCAGGTGCTGGGCGGCGCCGGCTACACCCAGGACTTCCCGGCCGAGCGGTACATGCGCGAGGCCAAGGTGCTCCAGATCGTGGAGGGCACCAACCAGATCCAGCGGCTGGTGATCGGGCGTCACCTCAGCGGCCGCTGAGACGTCTAGTCGTACGGAGGGCGCCGGTCCCCACGGGGGGCCGGCGCCCTACGGGCTTCCAGGGGTGCCGCGGCAGGAGCCGGTCAGTGCCGGACCAGGCCGCGCGAGCGCTGCTGGGGCACCCGGCTGCGCCGCTCCAGCGGGCCCGAGCCCGGGGCGCCGGCGTGCGAGAACGGGTGCGTGCGCCAGTCGAAGTCGGCCGGCAGGCTGATCAGCTCCAGGCCGTTCGGCTCGGCGTGCTCGGCCGAGTCGCACTCGGCCAGCTCGGCGGTCGGCGCTCCGGTGCCGGCGCAGAGCTGGGCGGAGAAGGGGTGCCAGGCGGTGGGCAGGACGGCGTGCTGCGGCAGCCGGTCCTCGTCACCGAGGAGCGCGATCGGGCGGTCGCACTCGGGGCAGTGCACCCGGAAGATCTCCCAGGTCTCCATCTCGCCCGGGTCGACACCCGGGAAGTCCTCGAAGTCGAGGCGTTCGTGGTCCTCCGCAGCGGTGCGGGAAGGCTGTTCGACAGCAGGCATGTGTTGATCCCCCTCGGATCCGGCCCGGCCTTCGTCGGCCCCGGCCAAGAGCAGCACTTCCCGCTGACGGAGCCTCATAACCCTGCGGGGGCCCGCAGTGTGATGCACTCCGTGTGCTCTCGGCCACATTCACGCGGCATGTGCCACCCGCGCGCCCCCTCGGCCCCGCCGTGAGCCCGGCCTCACCCCCGCCGGGGCTTGCGGATCTTCATGTCGTCCAGGCTGGTGACCTGGCTGCGCAGCTCGCCGTGGCCGACCCCGCGCCCGGCCAGCCAGGCCGCCGCCCGCTCCTCGGCCGCCGCCCCGGCGGCCTCGTCGGCCAGGTCGGTGCCCTGGCGGACCACGCAGCGGAAGCTGAACGCGCGCAGCTCGCGGTCGTAGATCAGGGTGCCCTCGTCGGTGAAGGCGGCGTTGAGGATGTCGTGGCGGTCGGCCTGTGCCAGCAGGGTGGTGCGGCGGTCGTCGTCCAGGTCGGCGAAGACGCCGCGGACGATCACGCGGTAGGTGCGGTCGGTCATGACTGGTTCCCTTCCGGGGAGGTGGGGTCCTGCCGCGTCAGCAGGACGGCGAGTCCGTCCAGGAGGCGCTCCAGGCCGAACGCGAAGCGCTCGTCCATGGCCGGGCCGGTGAGGGCGCCGGCCAGGGCGGTCAGGTGCGGGAAGTCCTGCGGCGGCAGGGCGGCCAGCTGCGCCCCGGCGGCGTCGGCGGCCTCCCGGCGGCTCGCGCCCATCGCCTCGGAGGCGGAGAGCGGCCCCTGCTCCTGCAGCACGAAGCCCTGCACGAAGGCGCCCAGCAGGTAGTTGACCATCGCCGCGTCCCGGTCGGAGAAGCCCGCCGCCCGCAGCCGCCCGAGCTGATCGTCCATCAGCCGCAGCAGCGCGGGCCCCGGCGCGAGCCGCCCCGCCACCACCTTCGCCGCGTCCCGCCGCTCCAGCAGGTGGCGGCGGTAGCGCACGCAGTACTCCCGCAGCTGGTCCCGCCAACTCCCCTCCTCCGGTGGCGCCTCGGCATCGGCCATCAGCGCGTCGGAGAGCAGGTCGAGCAGCTCCTCCTTGTTCCGCACGTGCCAGTAGAGCGAGGGCGCCTGCACCCCCAGCTCGCCCGCCACCTTGCGCATGGACAGCCCGTTCACGCCCTCCCGCTCCAGCACCACCAGGGCGGCGGCGGCGATCGCGGGGCGGCTCAGCGGTGCCGGACCTCCGGCGTCGGTCATGGGCGCACTCCTCTAACGGTGTTAGGGGGAGTGTATCCCTAACACCGTTAGAGGGCCAAGATCAGCGGGCGTCGAAGGCGTCCTGCAGGGACGTACGGTGCGACGACCCGGTGGAGCAGTTCGGCGTCGGGTGCGACGAGCTCGCCGTCCAGGTGCTCGAGCAGGAAGATGCTGTAACCCACCGGGCCACTGTGGCGTCCGGCGCACCGCCCCGGGGCGGGTCAGCCGAAGTCCGGGATCGGGTGGTCCGGGGCGAGGGCGGCGGCGATCCGCTGGGTGATGGTCTGGGCGGTGTGGCCGTCCGGGGTGCCGGGGCCCTTGGTGGTGGTGACGGCGATGGAGAGCCGCTCGCAGGGCAGGTGGGCCTGGGAGGCGGTGTAGCCGTAGAAGAGGGGGTGCTGGGAGACCCAGTCGCCCAGCACCACGACGCCCATGCCGTAGTGGGTGGCCTCGGTCTGGGGCAGGCAGACGTGCGCCGGGCAGCGCTCGGTCTCGTGCCCGAGGCCGACGGTGCCGGGGTTCAGCAGCTCGCGGCGGGAGGCCTCGGAGAGCAGCTCGCCGCCGCCGATGCCGCCGGCCGAGCGGGCCAGGTCGCAGATGTCGGTGGTCTGGACGGCGCCCGGGGCGGTGGTCCAGGACGGGTTCCAGAAGGTGGACTCCTCGTAGGTGCCGCGCTCGGCGGTGAAGGCGTGCAGCACCGGGGCGGGGATCTCCGGGGTGGAGCCGTTCCTGGTCTCGGCCAGGCCGAGAGGGTCCAGCACCTTCTCCCGGAGCAGCCGTTCCAGCGGTGTGCGGGTGATCCTCTCCAACGCGGCCCCGAGCAGCACGAAGTTGGCGTGCGAGTAGTTCCAGTTGGTCCCCGGTTGGTACCAGGGGTGCTGAGCCAGCGTCACGCCGATCAGCTCGTCCGCCGTCCACTGCCGGAACGGGTCCGCGTACAGGCCCTCGCCGAAGCCGGGCGAGGTCACGTAGTCGACCAGGCCGGAGGTGGAGGAGCCCAGCATCCGCAGGGTGATCCGCTCCCCGCCGGGCAGGTCCGGCAGCCAGGTGGAGACCGGGTCGTCCAGGGACACCGCGCCCTCGTCCACCAACCGGAGCAGGGCGGTGCCCAGGTAGCTGATCGCGACGTTGCCGTTGCGGAAGTGCATGGCCGGTTCGGCCGGCACCCCGGTCATCGACTTCCCGAGCGCGGTGGTGACCAGCTCCCGGCCGTCCCGGGAGACGCGCAGGATCACCGAGTTGAGCCCCATCTCGGCCTTCGCCGCCTCGGCGATCCGCAGCACCTCCCGGGCCGGCCCCTCCTGCGGCACCTGCGAACGGACGCACGCCCGGTGCCGGGGCTCCCCGGCCGTCGCGCCGGCCGGGACGGCGAGGGCGAGCAGCGCGGTGACGGCGGCGAGGAGCGGCAGGGTGCCGGGGCGGGAGCTTCTCATGCGCCCAGTCTTCGGTCCGGGTACCCCCGATCCGCGCGTGGCGCGGGGGACCCGCCGCGGGCGTCACCCGTCGGGCCCTGACCCCCCGTCAGCTGCGCCGTGGCGGGAACCCGACGCCCGGTGTCGGCGGAACGCCACCGGGCGCGCTAGGTTTGCGCCTTGTGGAGGATCTCGACCAACGCATCGTCCGGCTGCTGCTCGAAGACGGCCGGATGAGCTACACGGACCTGGGCAAGGCCACCGGCCTGTCCACCTCGGCGGTGCACCAGCGGGTGCGGCGCCTGGAACAGCGCGGTGTCATCCGCGGCTACACGGCGATCATCGACCCGGACGCGGTCGACCTGGCGCTGACCGCGTTCATCTCGGTCAAGCCCTTCGACCCGAGCAGCCCCGACGACACCCCCGAACGCCTCGCCGGGCTGCCGGAGATCGAGGCCTGCCACAGCGTCGCGGGCGACGAGAACTACATCCTCAAGGTCCGGGTCTCCGCCCCCGGTGACCTGGAGGACCTGCTCGCCCGCATCCGCAGCGCGGCCGGGGTCTCCACCCGCACCACCGTGGTGCTCTCCACCCCGTACGAGGCCCGACCCCCGAAGCTCTGACGGGAACCGTCCGGGTGCAGACTGGTGCCCATGAGCGCACCCACCACCCACCGCACCGTGCTGCTGCGCGGCGGTTCCGTCTACAGCCCCGCCGACCCGTTCGCCACCGCGATGCTGGTCGAGGGGGAACACATCGCCTGGGTCGGCAGCGACGGCGCCGCCGAGGCGTACGCGGCGACCGCCGACGAGGTGGTGGAGCTGGACGGCGCGCTGGTCACCCCCGCGTTCGTGGACGCTCACGTGCACGCCACCTCGGCCGGCCTGGCGCTGACCGGTCTCGACCTGACCGGCTGCCCCTCGCTGGCCGAGGCCCTGGAGCGGATCGCCGCCTTCGCCGCGGCCGCCGAGGGCGTGCTGATCGGGCACGGCTGGGACGAGACCAAGTGGCCCGAGGGCCGCGCCCCGAGCCTGGCCGAACTGGACGCGGCCGCCGGGGGAGCGGCTCTCTACCTCTCCCGCACCGACGTGCACTCCGCCCTGGCCTCCACCGCCCTGCGGGAGCTGACGGAGGGTCTGGCCTCGCTGCCCGGCCACCACCCCGAGGGCCCGGTCAGCCGGGACGCCCACCACGCCGTCCGGCGCACCGCCCTCGCCGAGCTGACGGACGCCCAGCGCCGGGCCGCCCAGCTCGCCACCCTGCGCCGCGCCGCCGAGCTCGGCATCGGGGCGCTGCACGAGTGCGCCGGGCCCGAGATCTCCTCCGAGCAGGACCTCGCCGCCCTGCTCGCGCTGGCCGCGGAGGGCGAGGGCCCCGAGGTCTTCGGCTACTGGGGCGAGCTCGCCCCGGCCGGCGTCGAGACCGCCCGGCGGCTCGGCGCGCTCGGCGCCGGCGGCGACCTGTTCGCCGACGGCGCGATCGGCTCGCGCACCGCCTGCCTGCACACGCCGTACGAGGACGCGGAGCACTCCACCGGCACCGCCTACCTGACGGCCGCTCAGATCGCCGACCACGTCGCCGCCTGCACCGAGGCGGGCCTCCAGGCCGGCTTCCACGCCATCGGGGACGCCGCGGTCGAGGCCGTCCTGGAGGGCGTGCGGACCGCCGCCGGGCGGGTCGGCCTGGAGGCCGTCCGGGCACGGCGGCACCGGGTCGAGCACGCGGAGGCGCTGGACGAGAAGTCCATCGCCGCCTTCGCCGAGCTGGGGCTGACCGCCTCGGTGCAGCCCGCCTTCGACGCCTTCTGGGGCGGGGCGGACGGCATGTACGTCCAGCGGCTCGGCGCGGAGCGGGCCGCCGCGCTCAACCCCTTCGCCGCACTGCTGCGGGCCGGCGTCCCGCTGGCCTTCTCCTCCGACGCACCCGTCACCCCGCTCGACCCGTGGGGCACCGTGCGGGCCGCCGCCTTCCACCACACGCTGGAGCACCGGGTCTCCGTCCGCGCCGCCTTCACCGCCCACACCCGGGGCGGCTGGCGCGCGATCGGCCGCGACCAGGACGGCGTCCTCGTGCCGGGCGCCGTCGCCAGCTACGCGATCTGGGCCGCCGGCGACCTGGTGGTCCAGGCCCCCGACTCCCGCGTCGCCGGCTGGTCCACCGACCCCCGCTCCGGCACCCCGGGCCTGCCGGACCTGACCCCGGGCACCCCGCTGCCGACCTGCCTGCGCACCGTGGTCCGGGGGCGCACCGTCCACGCCGCCTGAGGCGGTCGGCTACCCGCCGACGTACACGCCCTGCAGGGAGCCGACCAGCAGGACGCCCACCCCGCCGAGGGCGGCGAGGCCGCAGGCGGACATGCCCAGCGCGAAGGCGGTCTCCCGGGCGGTGCGCGCAGCCGACCGGCGGACCACCACCTCCGACGGGTCCCCGGGGGCGTAGGCGACCTCCAGGGTGGCGGAGCCGCTCTTGGCCCACAGGGAGCGGCTCACGCCGTCGGTGTCGGTGTACGCGTACGTCCAGGGCTCGTCGGGGAGCCGCTCGGCCTCGACGGTGATGCCGTGGCGGAGCAGGAACCGCTGACGGTGCGCCAGCCAGAGCCCGCCGAGGCCGACCGCCGTCATCGCCACGCCCAGGGCACCGAGCAGCAGGCTCATCACGCCGAGGCCGATCCCGGTGAGCCCGCCCGTGGCGATGCCGGTGGCGGCGGCCACGGCCGTCACCACGAGGCCGAACACGAGCGCCCAGCGCTTGAGCAGGCGGATCCGCCGCTGCGGCCGCGTCTCGGCCACGGCACTGGTGACGACGACGGCCTCCTCGTCGGGGTGCTCGGGCAGCGCCGCGGTCACCGCGGCGGCGAAGACCGCGGCGGCGGCGCCGCTCACCCCGGCGATCCGGTGCACGGCCGGCGGGGCCCCGGCGGCCAGCTCGACGGTCACCGACCGGCCCTCGGCGCGCACCTGACGGACCGCCGCCAGGGGGATGCGCAGCCGCTCGTGCGGGCGGCTCAGGACCAGGGCCTCGCCGTCCAGGCGCAGGACGCTGTCCCGGTCGCCCCGCAGGACGGGTATCGGTGAGGTGATCGACATGATCGTGATCGTAGGAGCGGAGGGGGAGGGGCGGAAGCCCTCCGGGCACCGGCCTGGCTCCCGTGCCGCCCGCTCTCCGGGGTACCGTCTTCCGACCAGAATGGAAGCGCGTGCACAGCAGAGAGGTGGTGCGCAGGTGGCACTGCCCGTCGAACAGGAACGCCCCGTGGCGGCAACCGAGCCCGAGACCCCGGTGCAGCGGCGGCTGATCAGGCTGCCGGACCTGCGCCGGACCGGCCTGGCCGCGGCCGCCGGGCTGCTGCTCGCCCTCGCCTTCCCGCCGTACGACCTGTGGCCGCTGTCGCTGGCCGGCGTCGCCGCCCTCTCGCTGCTCACCCGCGGGCGGACGGCCCGTCAGGGAGCGTGGACGGGCTTCGCGTTCGGCCTCCCGTTCTTCCTGCTGCTGCTCGGCTGGCTGCGGGTGATCGGCTGGGACGCCACCATCGGGCTCTCCGTCGTCGAGGCGCTCTTCATGGCCGCCCTCGGCTCGGGCCTGGCCGCCACCTCCCGCCTGCGCGGCTGGCCGCTCTGGGCGGCCTGCCTCTGGGTCGCCCAGGAGTGGGCCCGCGACCGGATACCGCTCGGCGGCTTCCCCTGGGGCCGCCTGGCGTTCGCCAACACCGCCACCCCGTTCACGCCGCTCGCGGCGATCGGCGGTGCCCCGCTGGTGACCTTCGCCGTCGCGCTGAGCGGCGCCCTGCTGGCCTGGGCCGCCCTGCGGCTGCGCCGCGGGGCCCGCACGGCCGCCGCCACCGGTGTCGCGGGCGCCGTGGCCGCGCTGCTGGCCGGCTACCTGGTGCCCGTCCCCACGGCCGCCGCCGACACCCTCAAGGTCGCGGTGATCCAGGGCGACGTGCCCAGCCCCGGCATGCACTTCCTCGGCCGCCCGATGACGGTGCTGAACAACCACGCCCGGGCCACCGAGAAGCTGGCCGCCGACGTCGCCGCCGGGAGGGCGGAGAAGCCCGACGTCGTCATCTGGCCGGAGAACTCCTCCGACCTCGACCCCTTCTCCGAGCCGCTGGCCTACGCCCGGATCGACGAGGCCGTGAAGGCGATCGGCGTGCCGGTCCTGGTCGGCACCCTGGTGGACGGCCCGGACGCCCAGCACGTGCAGAACCAGGGCATCGTCTGGGACCCGAGGACCGGCCCCGGCGCCTCGTACACCAAGCAGCACCCGGTGCCGTTCGGCGAGTACGTGCCGTTCCGGGCCCAGCTCTCCCAGGTGATCACCCGCCTGCAGATGGTCGCCCGCGACTTCTACCCGGGGACGCACAACGGCGTGATGGACCTCGGCCCGGCCCGGATCGGCGACGTGATCTGCTTCGAGGTCGCCTACGACGGCATCGTCCGCGACACCGTCAACGAGGGCGGCCGGGTGCTGGTCGTGCAGACCAACAACGCCACCTACTCCGAGACCGGCCAGCCCCAGCAGCAGCTGGCGATGTCCCGCCTGCGGGCCGTCGAGCACGGCCGCGCGGTGCTGATCGCCGCCACCAACGGGATCAGCGCGATCATCGCCCCCGACGGCTCGGTGGTCGAGGAGAGCCGGCTGATGACCGCCGCCGAGCTGAGCGCGGTGGTGCCGCTGCGCGACGGCAGGACGGTGGCGGACCGGGTCGGGGCCGGGCCCGAGTGGGTCCTGGCGCTGACCGGCCTCGGCGCCTGCGCGCTGGTCGCGCTGGGGGCGCTGCGCCGGCGGAGGGGCTCCGGAACACCGGCCGGTTCCTGACCGTTGTCCCAGGTGGTGCCCGGGGTGCGGGTCGGAGACGCCGGCCAGGTCCTGAGCCGGGCACCACGACGGAGTGGATCAGAACCGTGAGCCAGCACGTACCCCCGGCCCCCTCGGCCCCGCCGCGCAGCCGCCTGCGCCGGGTGCTGCCGCTGCTGATCGCCGCCTGGCTGGTGCTGGAGATCTGGCTGCTGACCGTGGTCGCCTCGGCGACCAGCTGGTTCGCCGTGATCCTGCTGCTGGCCGGCGGCGCCTTCCTGGGCGGCTGGCTGATCAAGCGCGCGGGGATGAAGGCGATCTCGGCCGCGATCGAGCAGAGCAGGGCCCCGCAGTCCGCCCAGCCGCAGACCGGCACCAGCATGACCGTGCTGGCCGGGACGCTGCTGATCCTCCCGGGCTTCCTCTCCGACGTGCTCGGCCTCTCCCTGCTCTTCCCGCCCACCAGGGCCCTGTGGCGCGCCCTGGGCCGCCGCCTGGCGGGCAAGGCGCTGCGCTCCACCTCCCCGGTGGGTGCCGACCGCCTGGCGGACGCCGTGCGCCTCCAGGAGCAGCTGCGCATCCACCGCCCCGACGGCAAGGTCATCCAGGGCGAGGTCGTCGACCCGGCCCCCGGCCCGGCCAAGGGCCCGGACACCGACTACCGCCCCCCGATCGCCGGCTGACGGCGGATCACCTCCGGCCGGTGTTCCTCCGGAACCGCCGGAGGTGATCCGGCCGGAGGAACACCGAGGGGCCCGGGCTTCCAAGGATCGGAAGCTCGGGCCCCTTCGGTGCTACTGGGTCAGGCGCTCTTGCGGGTGTCCCGCGGATGGACCGCGAGGTTCATCCCTCCGGAGCGGAGGACGGCCAGGCGCTCTGCCAGGACCTCCTCGAGCTCCTCGCGCGTCCGACGCTCCATCAGCATGTCCCAATGGGTACGCGTCGGCTTGGTCTTCTTCTCCTCCGGCTCATCACCGTCGAGCAGCATGGCCTCCTGGCCACAGAACCGGCATTCCCAGGCCGAGGGGATCTCCGCCTCGACGGAGAAGGGAACCTCGAACCGGTGTCCGTTCTGGCATGCGTACTCGACGGTCTGGCGGGGAGCCAGGTCGATTCCACGGTCGGTCTCGTAGCTGGTCGCCCCGAGTCGCGTGCCGCGGAGAGCTCGCTCGCTCATGAAATCGTGCCTCCCGGGCTTCTGGCCCACAGGACTAGTGGTCTGTCATCGTCGTTCGGTCAACGCTCGGCCGCCGACGAAGATTCCCGTTCCGGGGCATACGTCGCCTGTCGTGCCGCCACTGTTTGTACCCATCGTCGCCCGATTTGTCACATCTGAGCGTATTTATCACCCAGTGTGCCGTCTTCGTTGCGCAGAGTTGTCCAGCTGGTCGCGGCCAGACAGCTTACCGGTTACGGATTCACCACACGGGACGGGGGCGGATGGTGGGCGGTTCCTTCGGCATGTCGGGCACCTGGGGAGCCGGATCGGCCGCCGCCGGAGCCTTCACCAGCGGGTCGGCGGCGGCCTCGGTGCGGGTGTCGCGGTGGGGGAGCAGGGCGATCACCGCCTCGCGCTGGGCGGTGGGGGCCTCCTCGTCCAGCGGGTCCACGGTGACCGGCACCTGGAGGCGGACGGGGGCGGCGGTGCCGAGGCGGGCGTAGCCGCGGCCGGGCTCGGTGCGTCCGGCCGCCGGGGTGATGTCCAGGGCAGCGGCCAGGGCGGCCGAGGCGGTCTCGGCGGTGGTCTGGCCGAGCACCACCCGGGCCCGGGTGGTGGCCCGGGCGGTCGGGGAGAGCCGCTCGTACGCCGTCAGGTCCTCGGCGATCACCACGGTGACCCGGGCGGCCCGGCCGTGCCGCAGCGGCAGCTCCAGCAGCTCCTGGGGGTCGGGGCGGCCCTCGGCGTGGGCCAGCTCGGTGAGCTCGGTGGGGTGGTCGAGCAGCAGCCAGAGCGGGCGGGTGACGTCCTCGGGGACGGTCACGCCGTGGTGGCGGGCGGCGTTCAGGGCGGTGAGGCGGCGCTCGGTCTCGTTGGCGGCCCACTCCAGGGCGGCCAGGGTGCCGCGCAGGCTGGTCTCCACGGTGTGCACGCCGGGGCGGTTGACCAGGCAGGCGTGCTCGCCGGTGCCCGCGCCGTCGATGACCATCAGGTCGCCGTGGCGCAGCGCCTGGAGGGCGATCGAGCGCAGCAGGGTGGAGGTGCCGGAGCCGGCCGTGCCGAGGGCCAGCAGGTGCGGCTCGCCGGCCCGCGGGCCGGTGCGCCAGATCACCGGGGGCTGCTGGGCGGTGGTGCCGCCCTGGGTGACCGGGATGGTGCGGTGGCTGTCGTGGGCGTCGGTGAAGCCGAGCACGATCTCGCCGGGGGTGGTGACGAAGGGCTGGGCCAGGATGTCGGTGGCCAGCGGGGCGAGGGCGCTGACCCGCAGCCGGTTGGCCTCCTCGTCCCAGTCGAAGCGGTACTCGCGGCCGCGGCCCGCCTTGCCCTGCAGCACCTGCTCGATCCGGACCCGGGTGGAGGGCTCGGTGTCGGTGAACCAGGCCGGGTAGGCGAGCTCCAGGGCGGCCAGCCGGCCCTCGGCGTCGAACTCCCAGCCGCTGAAGGCCGTCTTGTGGCTGCCCTCGGGGGAGTAGAGCGGGCTGGGCTCGTCCGGCCCGGCCAGGTAGGGGGTCAGCGCGGCGTACAGGGCGGCCAGCTTGAGGTCGCCGGCGTCGGGCGCCGCCGGGGCGGGGGCGGCCTTGGGGGAGCGCCCGTACCAGGCGGCGCTGGCCATCAGGGCGATCAGCGCGAACAGCGGGCCGCGCGGGATCAGGAAGACGCCGAGCACGACGGCGGCGGTCAGGAAGAGCGTCGGCCCGCGCTTCTCCTTCGGGGTGGCGGCCCAGCGGGCCTTGGCCCAGTCGGAGTGGTGGCGCAGGCCGCGGCCGAGCACGGTGAGCGGGGCGAACATGTCGGCGGCGTGGTCGCCGGCGGTGCGGGCCAGGTCGCGGCCTCGGCTGAGGTGGCGGGTGACGGACATTCGGCGGGACTCTCCGGGGACGGCGGGAAAGGGGACGGGAAATTGCGTGAGGCCCGGGGCGGTTGGGGTCCGCACCCGGGCCGATGGAGACCGAACCGTCAGAACTTGATGCCGCCGAGCAGGCTGGCCAGGCTGGCTCCGCCCGCCTGGATGCTCGGGGCGATCGAGGAGCCCGCGATGTAGAAACCGAGGAGTGCGCAGACGATCGCGTGCGAGACCTTGAGTCCGTCTCGGCGGAAGAACAGGAATGCGATGGTGCCGAACAGGACGATGCCGGAGATGGAGAGAATCACGCGACTGCTCCTCGATCTGGGGACAACGGGACACAGAGAAATACTGAGTAACCGAAAGTGCCCTTATCGTGACAAAAAGTAATAGATGATGGAACGTGGCAAACGGGTGGATTTCCGGAGAGGCCCCGCGTAGGGCGTACACGAGCGGCGAAATTCGCCCGAACGGCTGCCCCGGCCGTCCGTGCGCGTGTCGTCCGCTACGGTGCGTACGGCACCACCGACCCCGATCCGAGAGAGGCCCTGTCAATGTCAGACTCCGCCGACGCTCCCAAGACCCCGGACGCCGAGGTCATCGCACTCGCCGGCAAGCTCTTCGACGCCGCCCGCCAGGGCGACACCGCCCTGCTGGGCGCCTACCTGGACGCCGGGGCCCCGGCCGACCTGTCCAACGACCGCGGTGACTCCCTGGTGATGCTGGCCGCGTACCACGGCCACGCCGACACCGTCCGGGTCCTGCTCGGCCACGGCGCCGACCCGGACCGGGTCAACGACCGGGGCCAGACCCCGCTGGCGGGCGCCGTCTTCAAGGGCGAGGCCGCCGTGATCGACGCCCTGCTGGAGGGGAACGCCGACCCCAGGGCGGGCACCCCGACCGCGGTCGAGACGGCCCGGATGTTCGGCAAGGACGATCTGGTGGCCCGGTTCGAAAGCCGCTGACGCCGAGGCCGTAGGCTTGGCGGTCATGGAGATCCGCACCACCGGTTACGCGCACCCCGATGCCGCCAAGCTCTCGGCCGAGGTCCAGCAGGAGTACGTCCAGCGGTACGGCGAGGGCGACCTGACGGTCATCCACCCCGAGCACTTCGACCCGCCCGCCGGGCTCTTCGTGGTCGGCTACCTGGACGGCGCCCCGGTCGCCTGCGGCGGCTGGCGGGTGAAGCAGGCCGGGCCGGACGACGTCCGGGACGGCGACGCCGAGCTGAAGCGGATGTACGTCTCGGCCTCCGCCCGGGGCCGGGGTCTGTCCCGGGCGGTGCTGCGGCACCTGGAGGCCGAGGCGCTGGCGGCCGGTCTGACCAGGCTGATCCTGGAGACCGGCACCGAGCAGCCGGAGGCGATCGGGCTGTACGAGTCCGAGGGCTACCGGCCGATCACCAAGTTCGGCTACTACCGCGACCACCCGGAGAGCCTCTGCTACGGCAAGGAGCTCGTCCCGGCGGTCGCCTGACGCACCGTCGCCCGACGTACCGCCGCCCGACGCACCGCCGGCGGCTCGTCAGGCCGGGGGGAAGAGCCGGGCCAGGGCGGCCGTGACCGGCCCCGCGTACCGCTCGGGGAGGGTGTCGGCGGCCCAGGTGGCGGCGAGGGCGAGGAAGCCGGCCAGGTCTCGCTCCACGCCCGTGAGCAGGCGGTCCAGCTCGTCGTGGGACAGCTCGATCACGGCACTGGCCGGGTCCTCGGCGTTGACGGTCAGCCGGACCACGGGCCCGTTGCCGTCCGCGTGCGGGCTCAACGGCTCGTGGCCGTACCAGAGTTCGCCGCCGCGGACGACGCGGTGCCACTCGCGCCAGTCCTCCACGCCGTCGCAGCAGGCGGGGGCGAAGACCACGCCGGTGGCGGTGTCGGTGACCCGGAGCCCGCCGAACGCCACCAGGTCCTCGAAGGTCAGCAGGCCGTGCAGGAAGCCGGCCAGCGGCTCGGCGGGCCGGGGCGGCCGCGCGTCGTCGGGGTCCCCGGACGGGTCGACGTCGTTGGTGGCGACGATGCCGAGCATCGCCGTGCCGACCTGGGCGGGCGTCAGGCCGCCGTCCAGGGGCTGGAGGGAACGGAAGGGCAGCACGGCCACCGGCCAGAGGCCGAACTCCGCCGACCCGTTGACTTCCACCACGGGCTTCATCACGATCATCCCGGCAGTGTTCCGCACCCGAGGCAGGGCCGCACCCGGTTTGCCGCCGGGATCCGTTCAGAGGAGAGTCCGTGCAGCCGATCACCGACCGCCCGATCCGCTGGGGCATCCTGGCCACCGGCGGGATCGCCGCCGCCTTCACCGAGGACCTGGCGGCGGTGGAGGGGGCGGTGGTGCACGCGGTCGCCTCGCGCACCGAGGCCGCCGCGCGGGAGTTCGCCGGGCGGTACGGAATCCCCCGGGCGTACGGGAGTTGGGGCGAGCTGGCGGCCGATCCCGAGGTGGACGTGGTGTACGTGGCCACCCCGCACTCCGCGCACCACGAGGCGGCCGCCCTCCTGCTGGAGGCGGGGAAGGCGGTGCTCTGCGAGAAGCCGTTCACGCTGAACAGTGGCCAGGGCGCCGAGCTGATCGCCACCGCGCGCAAGCGTGAGCTCTTCCTGATGGAGGCGATGTGGACCTACCTCAACCCCACCGTGCGCCGCCTCACCGAGCTGGTCGCGGACGGCGCGATCGGTGAAGTCCGGTCCGTCCAGGCCGAGTTCGCCTTCGCCGGCCCGACCGAGCCGGAGCACCGGCTCTGGGACCCGGCGCTCGGCGGCGGCGCCCTGCTGGACCTCGGCGTCTACCCGGTCTCCTTCGCCCAACTCCTGCTCGGCGAACCGGAGTCGGTGCAGGCCTGGGCCTCGCTCACCGACCGCGGTGTGGATGCCAACACCGCCGTCCTGCTCGGCCACGCGGGCGGCGCCACCGCGCTGCTGCACTGCTCCCTGGTCGCCCAGAGCGGCCAGCGCGCCGCCGTCCACGGCACCGAGGGGTGGATCGAGCTGGAGCGGGACTTCTTCCACCCCACCGGCTTCACCCTGCACCGCGAGGGCCGTGACCCGGAGCCGTACCGCTCGGCTCCGCCGACCGGTCAAGGCCACGGCCAAGGGCACGGCTACGGCCCGGAGGCCGCCGAGGTGGTCCGCTGCCTGCGGGCCGGGCTCACCGAGTCCCCGTACGTGCCGCTGGACTCGACGCTCGCGGTGATGCGCACCCTGGACGCCGTCCGCGAGCGGATCGGCGTGCGCTACCCGGGCGAGTGACTAGGGGTGGTCTCCTTGGTGGGGTCGGGCGGGCGCCGCCGGGGCACGCACCTCGCCACCTTCTCGTCGGTCGCCGATGCTCCGCATGGACTCCCTCCTCGGCGGCGCCGATGCACGCACCCCAACGACGCCCGCTGATCCGGCCCCACCAAGGAGACCACCCCTTGCCGCCCGGGTAGCGGCTGTCCTGGCCTTGACGTGGGGTCAGGGCAGCAGGGTGCGCCAGTAGGACCAGAAGCGGTCCAGGATCAGCATCGCCAGGACGCTGTACCAGAGCAGCGGCACCGTCCAGTGGTAGCGCCCCACCATCCGGCGCAGCCACGCCGAGTTGTGCAGTGAGAGGTACCAGGCGAGCGGTGCCACCACCGCCCAGACCACCAGGCAGTACGGGCAGAGCGCGCCGATCTCGTACAGCGCCTGGTCGGCCAGCCAGAGCACGGCGCCGACCCCGGCCAGGCTGCCGAGCTGGAGGCCGGTCCAGTACCAGCGGCGGTAGCCGGCGCCCGCGAACAGGCCCGCGCCGGTGGCCAGCACGACCGCGAAGGCGGCCAGGCCGAACAGCGAGTTGGGGATGCCGAAGGCGCTGGCCTGGTCGGTGCGCATGACCGAGCCGCAGCTGATGACGGGGTTGATGTTGCAGCTGGGGACGTAGCCCGGGTCCTGGAGCAGCCGCAGCTTGTCGACCGTCAGGACGCCCGAGGCGGCCAGGCCGAGGGCGCCGCAGACGGTGAGCAGCCAGGCCAGCCGTCGGTCCGTGGAGGGGACGGGGGGAGCGGAGGGGGCGGTCACGGTGTGCCCACGCTCTGGCGGACCAGCGCGGTGAAGGCGTCGCCGGTGATGAGCTGGTTGTTCGGGAAGACGTTCAGCGGCTTGTCGTCGAGCAGGACGGTGGGGGTGCCGCGCACGCCGCTGGCGTCGAAGGCCTTGGCCACCTTGGCGGCCCAGGGCAGGTAGGTGCCCTCCCGGACGGCCTTGACGAAGGCGTCGGTCTTCAGGCCGGGCACCTTCCCGGCCAGGTCGAGGATGGTGTTGACGTCGCCGAAGCCGTCCTTGCGCTCGTCCGGCTGGTTGGCGTAGAGCACGTCGTGGAAGGCCTTGAACTTGTCCGGGCCCTCGTTGAGCGCGGCCCCGGCGGCGGCCAGCGCGGTCTTGGAGCCCTTGCCGCCGAGGTTGACGTCGAGGAACGCGGCGAGGTGGAACTCGATCTTGTAGGTGCCCTCGTCGGCCAGCTGCTGGATGGCCTTCCCGGCGCTGGTCTCCAGCTTCTCGCAGACCGGGCAGCGGAAGTCCTCGTAGACCTTGAGGGTGTGCGGGGCGTCGGCCCTGCCGTAGGTGACCACGGTGGAGTCCGGGCCGGTGGCGTTGGCCGGGACCACCAGTGCGGTCGCGGTGGTGACCGGCTCGGCGGTGGTGCGGGTCGAGTTCACCACCGCGACCGTGACGCCGGCCAGGGCGAGCACGGCGACCACGGCGCCGGCCGTGGTGAGGCGGCGGCGGACGGCGGCCCGGCGGGCCTCCGCCTCGCGGGCCTCGGCGAGGCGCTCGCGGGCGGCGCCGGTCTTCTTGCTGTTCTTCGGGGTGCTCATGACGGTCCGTCAACTCCTGGGGCGCGGGCAGGCCGGGACACGGCCGTGCCGTCGGTGGGGTGAGCCGCCGGAGGGGGTCGGACCAGCAGGGGTGCGGGTGACGCGCTCCGTCAGCGGGCGAGGGCGAACTCGCGCGCCGGGGGCCCGCGCCGGGGCGCCGGGGTGAGGACCACGCCTTCACGCCGGGGGAGCAGGACGTCCGCGTGCAGCGGGGGCGTGAGCGCCCGCGCGGGGAGCGGCAGGGGAGCGAGCAGCAGCGCCCGCAGCGGCGGGGGCAGCAGCCCCGCCAGCATCCGCAGCGCCTCGGCCAGGCCGGTCAGCGCCGCCTCGCCCAGCCGCAGCCAGCAGGCGGCGGCCAGCGCCAGCCCCAGGTGCACCAGCAGCACCAGTGCCTGCGCACTGGCCGCCGCGGAGCCCGGGGACTCGGTGAACAGCGGACCGTTCAGCGAACCGCCGCCGCAGACCAGCAGGTCCACGCTGCGCGCCGGGGCGGCACAGGCGTCCTGCCCGAGGTTGAAGGCCGCGTTCAGCAGCAGCTCGACCGGCACCATCACGGCCACCAGGTGCAGCAGCTTGCGCTGCCGCGCCCCGCAGGCCGCGAGCGCGACCAGGAACACCGCCAGGGTGGCCACCAGGACGAGCGAGAGCGGCAGCGGACGGCCGGTCACCAGCACCTGGCCGAGCGCGGACAGCGGAACGGCGAGCGCGGTGAACACCGCTGCCCGCACCGCCTTCACCGCTCGGTCGCCACTCATCGTGGGGAGTATGTCACGCCGCCGCGCACCGGCACGAGCCCCCGTCCCACGCGACGGCCGCCCTGCGGCGGGTACCTGACGGACTGTCGGGCCGCCTTCCGCAGCTCGCGGGGCCGCTGCCGCGAGCCGGCTCCGGCCGGGGCGGGGCGGAGCGCGTCCCACCGGGGGGGGCGGGGCGGCCGCGATGGGCGGCGTACGAGCCGGGGCGTGCGCGAGCCGGTCCGCTCCGCTCGGCCTGCTGACGGCCCGTCCGCCGTTGGCCGCCCTCGCCGTGACGGTCGCGGGCCGCGATGAGCGGCGTGAGTCCCGGCGCGTGCGGCCCTCGCCGGGCCCGTCCCCTGACGGCCCGTCCGCCCCGTCGGGCGACCCGGGGTGCGCCGCGCCCGGGGGTGGCGAAACCTGGAGGGGTCGGTCCGGAGAGAGGTGAGGGCAAGTGGCGGCGGAGTCCACGGTGGAGCTGTTGGCGGTGCGGGTGGCCCAGCAGGTGGTGGTGCTGTCCGGGCTGGAACCGCTGGTGCGGGCCGACGTGCCCGACGCCGTGCACCGGATGCGGGTCGCCGCCCGGCGACTGCGCAGCGCCCTGCGCGAGTACGGCGGCCCCGGACACGGGCTCGCCGCCGAGCTGCGCTGGCTCGGCGGGGCGCTGGGCGGCGCCCGGGACACCGAGGTGCTCGGCGCGGCCCTGGCCGAGGAGGCCCGGGCCCTGCCCGCCGAACTCGCCCCCGAGGAGATCGCCGCCGAACTCGCCGCCTGGACCCGCCACCGCAGCGAGCTCGGCCGGGCCGCCGCCCTGGCCGCCCTGGACAGCCCGCGCTACCGGGCCCTGCTCGGCGACCTCGGCGACCTGACGGTCCGTCCGCTGGACGGCGACGGCCTCCCGGAGCCGGCCGAGCTGGTGGCCGCCGCCAGGCGCCGGGTCCGCCGCCGCCTCAAGCGCGCCCGCAAGGCCGCCGCCGGCCCCGAGCGCGACCGCGCCCTGCACGAGGCCCGCAAGGCCGCCAAGCGGGCCCGCTACCTCGGCGAGACCCTCGCCGTGCCCAAGCTGGCGGGCCGGATGAAGGCCCTCCAGGACGTGCTCGGCCTCCACCAGGACTCGGTGGTGGCGCGCGCGGCCCTGCGGGAGCTGGCCGCGCAGGGCCACGCCTTCGAGTACGGCGTGCTGTACGCCGGGCAGGCGGCGGTGGCCCGGGCGGTGGAGCGCCAGTTCTGCTGAGCCGGCAGTGCGATCGAGCCTGGGAATCGAGCCTAGGATCGGGGCCATGCACCCCGCCGAGGCCCACTTACTGTCCGACCTGGAGACCCTGGACCGCGAGGTCACCCACTGCCGGGCCTGTCCGCGGCTGGTCGCGTGGCGGGAGGAGGCCGCCCGGGTCAAGCGCCGCGCCTACCAGGACTGGGACTACTGGGCCCGCCCCGTCCCGGGCTTCGGCCCGCCCGACGCCTCGCTGCTGCTGGTCGGCCTGGCCCCCGCCGCGCACGGCGCCAACCGCACCGGCCGGATCTTCACCGGCGACCCCTCCGGGGACGTCCTCTACCGCACCCTGCACGGCCTCGGGCTGGCCAACCGCCCGGAGTCGGTGGTGCACGGCGACGGCCTGGAGCTGTACGGCGTCCGGATCACCGACCCGGTCCGCTGCGCCCCGCCCGACAACAAGCCGAGCACCGAGGAGCGGGACACCTGCCGCCCTTGGATCGCACGGGAGTTGGACTTTCTGCGCCCCACGGTCCGGACCGTCGTCGCGCTCGGCGGGTTCGCCTGGCAGGCCCTCCTCCCGATCCTGGCCGGGGCGGGCTGGCAGGTCCCGCGCCCCCGGCCGCGGTTCGGCCACGGCGCGGTCGCCGACCTGCCGGCCGCGGACGGCGGCCCGCCGCTGAAGCTGATCGGCTGTTACCACGTCAGCCCCCGCAACACCTACACCGGCCGGCTGACCGTTCCGATGCTCCGCGAGCTGCTCGCCGAGGCCGCCCGTTCGGCGGGGCTGGAGCCGGTGGAGTAGCGCCGGAGTAGCGTGGACAGTGGGTCCGCCGGATCGCCGTGCCGAGGTGACGGGCATGATCGTGCTGGACGTGGTGGTGGCGGTGCTGCTGCTGGCCGTGGTGGTGGCCGGGCTCGGGGTCCGGGTGGTGCAGCAGTACCAGCGCGGGGTGGTGTTCCGGTTCGGGCGGGTGCGGGAGGAGATCCGGCAGCCGGGGCTGGCGCTGATCCTGCCGGTGGTGGACCGGATGAAGCGGGTCAACGTCCAGATCGTCACCATGCCGGTCCCGGCGCAGGAGGGCATCACCCGGGACAACGTGACGGTGCGGGTGGACGCGGTCGTCTACTTCAACGTGGTCGACCCGGTCCGGGCCGTGGTGAACGTGCAGGACTACCAGTTCGCCATCTCCCAGGTGGCGCAGACCTCGCTGCGCTCGATCATCGGCAAGAGCGAGCTGGACGACCTGTTGGCCAACCGGGAGCCGCTGAACCAGGGCATGGCGTTGATGCTGGACAGCCCGGCGTTGGGCTGGGGGATCCAGATCGACCGGGTGGAGATCAAGGACGTGGCGCTGCCGGAGTCGATGAAGCGCTCGATGTCCCGGCAGGCCGAGGCGGAGCGGGAGCGGCGGGCCCGGATCATCACCGCCGACGGGGAGTACCAGGCCTCGGCCCGGCTCTCGGAGGCGGCGACCATCATGAGCCGGGCCCCGGCCGCGCTCCAACTCCGGCTGCTGCAGACCGTGGTGGAGGTGGCGGCGGAGAAGAACTCGACCCTGGTGCTGCCCTTCCCGGTGGAGCTGCTGCGCTTCCTGGACGTGGCGGCGAAGGAGAAGGAGGGGCACGGCGGGCCGGTGCGGCCGGAGCCGGTCGAGCGCGGCGTGGAGCAGCTCGAACTGCCGGACCTGGACGAGGTGGTGGGCCACCGGGCGGTGGGGCCGGGCAGCGGTGGCGAGGCCAGGGAGGGCGGCTCAGGATGGGAGGGGACCCGAGGTCAGGAGGCCGGACGATGAGTATGGCGAGAGACATCATGCACCCCGGCGCCGAGTGCGTCCGGGAGGAGCAGACCCTGGCCGAGGCGGCCCGGATCATGAAGGAGCGGGACGTCGGCGCGCTGCCGATCTGCGGGGAGGCCGGGAAGCTGCTGGGCATCCTCACCGACCGGGACATCGTGCTCAGGTGCGTGGCCGACGGGCGTGACCCCGGCTCCGTGACGGCCGGTGAACTCGCCCAGGGCAGGCCGATGGTGGTGGAGGCGGACGAGGACACCGAGCAGGTGCTGCGGGTGATGGAGCAGTACCGGGTGCGCCGGCTGCCGGTGATCAACCACCCGGAGCACGAGCTGGTTGGGATGATCAGCGAGGCCGACATCGCGCGCGGGATGCCGCAGGAGCGGGTGGCGGAGTTCGTCTCCGCGATCTGCGCTGAGGCGGACTGAGCGGTCCGAGGAGTCACGGGAGGGAGCAGGGGCGCCGGTCCGTGGGGACGGACCGGCGCCCCTGGCGCGCGTCAGCCCGGGAAGGCGTAGACGGTGGTGGCGTGGGCGGCCACCGTCTCGGTGCCCTCGGCGGTCAGGACGATGTCGAGGAAGGCCAGGCGGCGGCCGAGCTTGGTGATCCGGGCCTCCACCAGGACGTCGGCGCCGAGCACCGCGCGCTGGAAGGTGATGGACTGCTGGGCGGTGGTCATCGGCCCGAAGCCGCCGAGGGCGGCGGAGAGCGCGATGACGCTGGCGGTGTCGGCGGCGGCCATCAGGGCCTGCCCGGAGAGCCCGCCGCCCTCCCGGGCCAGCTGGTCGGACCACGGCAGCCGGAGCACCGCGTGCCGCTCGCCCGTCTCGGTCACCGACAGGCCCAGGGCCTGCACCCAGGGCGCGAAGTTGTCGGCCAGGATCTTGTCCGCCTCGGCGGTGGTGATGGTCACCGGGCCATTGTGGCGCCCTGGCCTGCCGGGACGCCAGGTGCCGGAAGCGACGTTTCGGTGGCCGCCCGGCGTCCCGTGACACGGCGTCAGGCGGCCGGCGCCGATCACCAGGTGCCGTGCGCCGAGCACCGGGCGCCGGGCGTCAGGCGGCGAGCGCGACGCCCGTGGTGGCTCCGGCGAGGGCGGCCCAGACCACCTCGGGGTGCCTGATGTCGCTGTGGGCGCCGGAGAACGGCGACTGGTCCTCCTTGATCACCTCGTCGCCGCGCAGCCGGTAGAAGTGCCCGGCCTGGAGCGGGTACGGCTGCCCGGCCGGCCGGAGGTCGAACTGCTCGGCCCCGCCCTGCTGGAAGCCGTCGTGGCCCATGCCGCCCCAGCGGTAGGTGAGGTCGGAGGCGGCCTGGTCGTCCTCGTTGTTGAGCAGCGAGGCCGCCGGGTACCACCAGCCGACCGCCCGGTCGCCGAGCGAGAAGGTGGAGAGCAGCGGGCCGGCCACCCGGTCGAAGTACGGGGCCAGGAAGCCGTTGTGGCCGGTGTCGACGGGGATCGGCGCGGCGAAGGAGAAGTGCGAGAAGGCGCCCTGGACCAGCAGCAGCGAGGCGACCGGGCTGCCGATGCCCTCGGGGAGGCCCGGCAGGGCGAAGGAGACCAGCCGGGCGCCGAAGCTGTGGCCGATCAGGTGGACGCGCAGGCCTCCGCCGGCCGTGGCCCGGGCGCAGCTGCCCAGCAGCGGGCCGAGCCCGTCGCGGCCGACCACTCCGGCGCGGTTCTTCATCTCGTAGTAGCTGGCGGTGCGCAGCGCCTCCCGGGCGCCGTGCCAGAGCACCTTGAAGGGGTTGGGGATGCCCTGGGCGTCGCCCGGTTCGCTGGAGAGCCCGGCCAGGGCGCTGAACACCTCGCCGGTCGGCTTGTCCAGCACCGCCTGCTGTCCGCTGTCCTCGCCGGCCAGCGCGGGGGAGGTGACCAGGCCGGCGACCAGCTGGTGACAGCGGCTCAACTGCTCGGCGCTCTCCGGCTGTTGCTCCAGCAGCGCGGTGACGGCGGCCAGCTTCTCCTGCTCGGCGGGGGCGAAGGCCGGGCCGAGCGCGGTGGCGAGTTCGGCCGGGGTGGAGGCGACGGAGGGGGTGTCGGGGGCGTCCTCGGGGAAGAGCAGCGAGGGCCAGTACACCCCGACCACGCCCACCTTCCCCTGCCAGGCGGGGGTGAACGCGGCCAGCTGACGGGCGAGTTCGCCGAAGGTGTAGGAGTAGAGCGCCCTGGCTCCCTCGTCCGAGGTGTTCCAGCCGTGGGAGAAGACGAACAGCTCCCGCACCCCGCTGCCGGGCAGTGCGGCCACCAGGCCGTCGTCCGTCAGCAGGGCTCCGTCCTGGTCGAACCGCACCTCCCAGTAGGGGAGTCCGGCAATCGGTGCAGCCATGGCGTGGTCAACTCCTCAACTCTGGTCTAGACGGCGGACATCACGCGCATCAGGTCGAGCAGGCCGTGGCCCTCCAGGTAGCGGTCGCGGCCGAGCGAGGTGGCGTTGGCGCAGAACAGCTCCTTGACCTCGCGCGGGCGGCCGGTGAACTCCGACCGGACGGAGAGGAAGGCGGCGACCGCGCCGGAGACGTGCGGGGCGGCCATCGAGGTGCCGCTCAGTTCGGCGTAGACCGCGGTGCCCGGACTCCCTGGCGGGAGCAGGGCGGTGAGGTCACCGGCCAGGGAGCCGGTCGCGCAGGAGGTGATCCGCTCGCCCGGGGCCAGCAGGTCGGGCTTGAGGCGGCCGTCCAGGGTCGGCCCCTTGGAGGAGTTGTAGGTGACCCCGTACTCGTGCGGGCGGTCGCGGTGGGTGGAGCCGACGGTGATCGCGCCGTCCGCGTTGCCCGGGTCGGTGATGGAGGCGAGCACGCCGCGGGCGTCGGTGCCGCCCTCGCCGGGCAGCCGGGTGCCGAAGCCGCCGTTGCCGGCGCTCACCACGACCACCACGCCGCTGGCGGCCAGCAGGTTGACCTCCCGGCAGACCGGGCTCTGGCCGCAGGCGTACTCGCTGGCGTCCCAGGGGCAGCCCAGGCTGAGGTTGACCCCGTGCACCACCAGCATGCGGCCGCCGGTGTTCACCGTCTCGCGCAGGTAGTAGAGCGCCTCGATTACCGCGCTGGACGAGGTCACCAGCGAACTCCCGCGCTGGGCCAGCACCTTGAGGCTGACCAGCTTGGTGCGGGGGGCGATGCCGCGTAAGGTCCGGCCCTCGGTGAGCTCCCGGGTCTTGCGGACGGGCAGGCCGCCGAGCTGTTCCAGGTGGGTGATCAGCGGGACGGTGCCGCCGGGCAGTTCGCCGGCGATGATCCCGGCCACGTGGGTGCCGTGGCCCTCGGGGTCGGTGAGCGGCTGGTCCAGTGCGGCGACCGGGTTGTCGCCGGGCACCAGGGCGGTGAAGTCCCGGTGCAGGGAGGCGACGTGGCCGGTCAGGGTGCCGCCGGCGAAGTGCGGGTGGTGCTCGTCGATGCCGCTGTCCATGACCGCCCAGACCACGCCCTCGCCGCTCGCCCCGTAGCAGCGGGAGACCGCGTCGGCCTTGATGGTGGAGACCGAGCGGTCGATGTGCGCCTCCAGCGTGTAGTCCGGCCAGACCCGGAAGACGGTGGGGCGCGGGGACTCGCGGTCGCGGAGCAGCAGGGCCTGGATCTCCTCGGGGTTGAGCAGGCAGCGCAGGTAGCTGGCGCCGATCCGGATCGGGACCCGCTCGGTGGAGAACAGCTCGGCGTAGAGGTTCAGGAAGGCGGTCCTGGTCACCTCGGTGTCGGCGTCCCGGGTGAGGTCCACCTCGACCAGCACCGGGCTGCGGTCCGCCGCCAGGACCGGCACCACGTGCTCGCGGGTGGAGGCGGGGGTGGAGGGCTGGAGGATCGGGCCGACCTGGCTCCGGGACGTGTCCGTCGGCATCCTGGGCCACCTCCCGTGGCGGCGTACGGTACCCCCTCGCTCCACCATGCGCCCGGTCGCGGGGGCTGTCATCCGGGGTCGGAACGGAGTGCCTCCAGCAGTAGTTCGGCCAGGTGGACGGCGCGCCGGCCGCCGGCCAGCTGGGCGATCTGGGTGCGGCAGCTGAAGCCGTCGGCGAGCACCACGGTCCCCGGGGCGGCGGCCCGGACGGCGGGGAGCAGCACGCGTTCCGCGGCGGCGGTGGAGACCTCGTAGTGGCCGCGCTCGAAGCCGAAGTTCCCGGCCAGGCCGCAGCAGCCGGAGTCGAGCACCTCGTTGTGCAGCCCGAGCCGGGCGTCCAGGCGGCGGTCGGCGGCGGTGCCCAGCACGGCGTGCTGGTGGCAGTGGGTCTGGGTGATCGCGCGCACGCCGTCCAGGCGCGGGAGCTCGACCTCGTCCAGGTCGAGGAACTCGGCCAGGGTGCGCACCCTGGCCGGGACGTCCCCGGCGGCCGGGCCGAGCAGCCGGGGCAGCTCCTCGCGGAGCGCGGCGGTGCAGCTCGGGTCCAGCCCGACGATCGGCAGGCCGGGCGGCAGGGCACGCAGGCTGCGCCGCAACACCGCCCGCGCGACGCCGAGTTGGCCGGTGGAGTACCAGGTGAGTCCGCAGCAGACCGGGCCGTCGGGCAGCCGGACGGAGTACCCGAGGTGCTCCAGCAGTTCGACGGCGGCCCGGGCCGGGGCCGGGTCCAGGTGGTTGGTGAAGGTGTCCGGCCAGAGCAGCACGGGGGTACCGGCGGCCCGCGGCCGGGAGCGGTACCAGCGCTCGAAGGTCTGCCCGGCCAGCGGCGGGAGCTCGCGGCGCGGGTCGATCCCGCCGAGGCGCTTGAGCAGGCCGGCCGCGCGGGACCGGAACAGGCGGTTGACCAGCCGCCGGGCCACCGCCGCCCGCAGGGTCAGCGGGAGCCAGCCCATCGCGTAGTGCGAGCGGGGGCGCAGCCGGCGGCGGTGGTGCTGGTGCAGGAACTCGGCCCGGTAGGTGGCCATGTCCACGTGCACCGGGCAGTCGCTCGCGCAGCCCTTGCAGCCGAGGCAGAGGTCCAGCGCCTCGCGGACCTCCTCGGAGCGCCAGCCGTCGGTCACCAGCGCCTCACCCGGCAGCAGCTCGCCGCGGAGCATCTCGGCCAGCAGCCGGGCCCGGCCCCGGGTGGAGTGCCGCTCCTCCTCGGTGGCCATGTAGCTGGGGCACATCACGCCGGTGCTGGTGTCCACGCACTTGCCCACCCCCACGCAGCGGTGCACCGCCCTGAGCAGGCTGCCGCCGTCGCGCTCGTACGGCAGCGCCAGCGGCAGCAGGTCCCGGCCGGGGAAGCGCAGGTCGGCGTCGAGCGGGCGCGGGTCGACCAGGGCGCCGGGGTTGAACAGGTTCGCCGGGTCCCAGATCCGCTTGAAGGCGCCGAACAGGGCGATCACCTCCGGCGGGTACATCCGGGGCAGCAGCTCGGCCCGGGCCTGGCCGTCGCCGTGCTCCCCGGAGAGCGAACCGCCGTGCGCCACCACCAGGTCGGCCGCCTCGGTCATGAACTCCCGGAACCGGGGCAGCTGCCGGGGCTCCGTCAGCGGGAAGTCCAGGCGCAGGTGGATGCAGCCCTCGCCGAAGTGCCCGTACGGGACGCCGTGCAGACCGTGCCGGGCCAGCAGGGCGCGCAGCCCGCGCAGGTAGTCCCCGAGACGCTCGACGGGGACGGCCGAGTCCTCCCACCCGGGCCAGGCCTCGCCCCCGTCCGGCCTGCGGGTGACGATCCCGGCCCCGGCCTCCCGGACGGCCCAGAGCTGGCGCTGCTCGGCCGGGTCGGTGACCACCGCGACGGTGGCCCGGCGCTCCCGGCGGACGGCCGCGGCCAGTTCCCGGGCGGCGGTCAGCGCCTCGGCGGGGGTGGCGCCGCCGGTCTCCAGGAAGAGCCAGCAGCCGCCCTCCGGCAGGCGGTCCAGCGCGGGCGGGCGGGGCCCGGCCGCGAGCAGCGCCTCGACCAGGTCGGCCGCCATCCCCTCGGCGGTCAGCGGGCGCAGCGGCAGCAGGGCGGGCACCGCGTCGGCCGCCGCCGTCTCGTCCGGGTAGCCGGCCACCACCAGGGCGGTGGCGGCCGGGGCCTCGACCAGCCCGACGGTGGCGCCCAGCAGCAACGCGCAGGTGCCCTCGGTGCCGGTCAGCGCCCGGGCCAGGTCGTGGCCGCGCTCGGGCAGCAGGGCGTCCAGCGGGTACCCGGAGGTGCGGCGCGGCAGCGCCGGCATCCCCTGGCGCAGGAGGGCCAGGTGGCGGTCCGTCAGGTCCTGCAGCGCGCGGTGGAGTTCCCCCTCCCGGCCGGGGCGCTCGCGCAGCCGGGCGCGCTCGGCGGCGGTGAGCGGGCCGGTGACGGTCAGCTCGGTGGAGTCGGACAGCAGCAGGTCGAGCGCGCGCAGGTTGTCGGAGGTGCGGCCCCAGGCGAGCGAGTGCGAGCCGCAGGAGTCGTTGCCGATCATCCCGCCCAGGGTGCAGCGGCTGTGGGTGGACGGGTCGGGCCCGAAACGCAGCCCGTACGGGCGGGCGGCGGCCTGGAGGGTGTCCAGCACGGTGCCGGGTTCGACGGTGGCGGTGCGGGCCTGCGGGTCGATCTCCAGCACCCGGCCGAGGTGGCGGCGGAAGTCGAGCACCACCGCGCCCGGGCCGATCGCCTGGCCGCCGATGCTGGTGCCCGCCCCGCGCGGCACGACCGGCACCCCGTGCTCCCGGCAGAGCGCGACGGCGGCCCGGACGTCGTCCCGGTCGGCGGGCTTGACCACGCCCAGCGGCGGGTGGCGGTAGTTGGAGGCGTCGTGTCCGTAGACGGCACGCTCGGCGGTGGAGAAGCGGACCTCGCCGCGGAGCTCTCGGCGCAGGGCACGGGCCAGATCGGCAGTCGGCATGGGGCCGATCATCCCAGTAATCGCCCTACCCCAGTGGGAGGTGACGCCATGTCATGTGGCACTGTGTGGGCGCATGAGCGATCTTGAGGAGAACCCTTACATCGCAGGGCTGCCCTACGGCCAGGACCTGCCCGTGCCCGAAGCCGCCTCGTGGGAGATCTTCCCGCTGGCCGGCGAGCTGACCGTCAAGCACCTGGAGCGCCCCGTGCTCCCCGAGCCGCCCCGGCACGGCGAGGACGGCCCGGAGAGCTGCGACGAGTGCAAGCGGCCCGACGAGTCCTTCCTCTGGACCGACGAGCACTGGCGGCTGACCGCGATGCGCGAGCCGGGCGCCCTGCCCGCCACCCTGCTGCTCTTCCCGCGCGCCCACCACGACCTGGCCGACCTGCCGCCGGAGCGCGCGGCCGAGATCGGGCCGCTGCTCCAGCGGATCGAGCGGGCGGTCAAGGAGATCGGCGGGATCGGCCGGGTGCACGTGAACCGCTGGGGCGACGGCGCGGCCCACCTGCACCTGTGGCTGCTGGCCCGGCCCGAGGGCATGCTCCAGCTGCGCGGCAGCTTCCTCCCGCTCTGGGACGAGGTGCTCCCGCCGGTCGGCCCCGAGCTCTGGGCGGCGCACAACAAGGTGATCGCCGCCGCGATGGCGAAGGACGGCGGCACCGCGCACGTCTGACCCGTGGGTGGCGGGCCGTCGGGTCAGCGGCGGCCCGCCACCGCGGTACGGGCGATCTGGCCCAGCTTGGCCACCTCGAAGGCCGGGTAGGCGCCGTTCGCCAGCAGGGAGAACTTCACGCCCTCCCGCCCGCCCGGGCGGCGGTAGCCCTCCGGCAGGTGGGTGCGGTACGCCTCGGCGGCGCGCTGGAAGAACTGCGGGCGCTCGGCCCGGTCCACGCAGCCGGCCAGGTCGAAGACGAACAGCAGGTGCCGGACCATCCGGGTGAACAGCGACGCCCGGAACGGCTCCAACTCGGGCTTGCCGTCGAGCAGTTCGAAGCTGCGCTGGTACTGCTCGAACAGGTCGAAGTGGCTGCTGCCCGGCGAGCCGGTCGGGTGCACGGTGTGCCGGCGCCGGATCCGCACGCACTCGCGCTCCAGCACCGCGATCCGCCGGGCCGCCATCATCGCCTGGTGGACCACCGGGACCTCCTCGTAGGTGCCGTCCGGGAAGGCCGGCACCAGCCCCCGGCGGAACAGCCGGTCCCAGGCCAGCGGCGGCGCGCCGAGCAGCTCCGGGTGGTCCAGCGGCCCGAACACCTGCTGCCCCGCCCCGCCGCCGTCCCGGGCCAGCTCCGCCAGCAGGGCGGCCGAACCGCCGGGCCAGACCCTGCCCCGGTGCTCGCGGTCGTGGCCGAAGAGCAGCACGTCCACCGGCCCGGTCTCGGTCAGCCGCTCGGCCATCACGCCGAGCGCGTCCGGGTCGAGCAGGTGGTCGCTGTCCAGGAAGAGCAGGTACTCGCCGACCGCGCGGGCCGCCCCCGCGTTCCGGGCCCGGCCGATGCCGACGGCCGCGTTCAGCCGCAGCATCCGCACGCGCGGGTCGCGCAGCTCGTACGCGGCCGCCACGCGCTCGGGGGAGTCCGGGGAGCGGTCCACGACGAGGAGCACCTCGAAGTCGCGCAGGGTCTGCGCGAGGAGGGAGTCCAGGCAGTCCGTCAGCTGGTGCTGCCGGTCGTAGACGGGGAGCACCACGGAGATCAGCGGGTTGTGCATGGCCGGGAGGCTAGGTGTGCGTACACGGCCAGGCAAAGGTCGGAAAAGCCGCATAGCGGCTGATCACCGGGCAGAGCCGGAGCAACGTGCCCAGGATCTTCACCTGGCCCGCACGGAATGCCGCAGGGCGGTCACCCTCCGTCGGGGTGACCGCCCTGCGGACGGCTGATCGGTGACCGGTACCAGGATCAGTACCAGTTGTGGGACTGCCAGAAGCTCCAGGCGGCGCACGGGCTGCCGTAGCGCTCGTTCATGTAGGACAGGCCCCACTTGATCTGGGTGGCGGCGTTGGTGCGCCAGTCGGCGCCGGCCGAGGCCATCTTGGAGCCGGGCAGGGCCTGTACCAGGCCGTAGGCGCCGGAGGAGGGGTTGGTCGCGGTGACGTTCCAGGTGCTCTCGTGCTCGACGATGTTGCTGAAGCACTGGAGCTGGCCGGCCGGGACGATCTGCGCGGCGATCTGCTTCGGCGAACCGGTCGGGGCGGCCAGCGCGCTGCGCTGCTGGCTGCGGGAGGCGGCCTCGGCGTCGGCCTTGGCCTTGGCGTCCGCCTTCGCCTTGGCGTCGGCCTGGGCCTTGGCCTTCGCGTCCGCGTCGGCCTTCGCCCGGGCATCGGCGGCGGCCTTGGCCTCGGCGTCCGCCTTGGCCTTCGCGTCGGCGGCGGCCTGGGCCTGCTGGGCGTCCTGCGCGGCCTTGGCGTCGGCCGCGGCCTTGGCGTCCGCGTCGGCCTTGGCCTGTGCCTGGGCGGAGGCCTCGGCGAGCGCCTTGGCGTCGGCCTCGGCGGTGCGCTGGGCCTCGGCGGCGGAGCTCGCGGCGGCGGCCGAGACGGAGGCGGCGGCCCGCGGGGCGGCCTGGGCGTCGGTGGTGTCCTGCGGCAGCGCCAGCGCGAGGGTGGCGGAGCCCGCCACGGCCAGGGTGGCGACACCGGTGATGATGGCGTTGCGGCGGTTCTTGGGGAGCTGGAACTGCATGGAGGGGACGACCTCTTCCGTCGGGTGGCCGCACCGGGCACGCGGGTACCGCAGGACGGGTTCGGGGGAACCGTCCGCGTGCCGTGCGTGGGCGGCCAGGGCGCTCCGGGGTGAGCCGGGGCTGGCGGGCGAGGGCGGGACCGGGCCTGCTGGACCGACCGCGCTGCCTTGTGGACCCGGACATTCTTGGCAGACCGCCCGGACGGAGGCAAAGACCCCCGAAACGACTCCCGGTAGTAGATGCGACGCCTCCCCGGGCGCCTCCCGGAGGCCCCGCAAACCCATGCCCGGGCCGCTCCCGGCCTCGGATCCCGACCCTCGGCACCCCCTGGGCCAGCACGGATCCCGTCTCCGGGCGGGTCGCGGCGGCGGGTCGGGACGGCATAAGGGGGCTTACCCCGCGTTTATCTCCTACGCGGGGCAGTAGAGCGCCCGGAGCGTGTGGGCGGCCTCACAGCGGTGCGGCCCCGGGGTCGGCGGAGCGTGGCCGCCCGCTCACGCCCCGGGCGGCCGGCCCGCGGTGCCGCGCGGCCCGCCCGCCCGTGCGGCGGGGGTGGCCCCGGCGGTGGGGCGGGGGCGGCGGTCTTTCATACTGGGCCGGTGATTTTCGTGCCGATCGTGCTGCTGGTCCTCGGTCTCTACGCGTTGGTGCACCACTACCTCTGGCGCAGGCTGGTCCGTGACGTCTCCGCGCCCGGGGGGCGGTGGCGCCGGACCGGGACGGTGCTGGCGGTGGCCCTGCCGCTGGTCGGGCTCGGGGCGCTGGTGGGCGGCCGGGTGCTGCCGTTGAGCGCGGAGCGGTGGGTGGCCTGGCCCGGGTACCTGTGGCTGGCGACGCTGGTCTACCTGATGCTCGCGCTGTTCGCGGGCGAGGCGGTCCGGGCGGTCTGGCTGCGGCTGCCGGCCCGGGCGGGGGTGCCCGCCGACGCGGCGCGGTGGACTCCGGAGGAGCGCGGCGAGGAGGCCCCGGAGCCCGTCGCCGTGGAGAAGGAGAAGAAGAAGGAGGAGGCCGGGGACCCGTCGCGGCGGCTGTTCGTGGCCCGGACGGTGGCGATCGGCGCGGCCGGGGTGGCCGTGGCCGTGGTCGGCACGGGCGCGTACGGCGTGCTGGACGGGCCGAGCCTCAAGCAGGTGACGGTGCCGTTGGCCAAGCTGCCCCGGCGGGCGCACGGCTACCGGATCGCGGTGGTCAGCGACATCCACCTGGGGCCGATCCTCGGCCGCTCGCACACCCGCCGGATCGTGGACACCATCAACGGGGTCCAGCCCGACCTGATCGCGATCGTCGGCGACCTGGTCGACGGCACGGTGCCCGAACTCGGCCCGGCCGCCCTGCCGTTGGCCGACCTGCGGGCCAAGGACGGCGCGTACTTCGTCACCGGGAACCACGAGTACTTCTCCGGTGCCCGCCCCTGGGTCGAGTTCGTCCGCTCGCTGGGCGTACGGCCGTTGGAGAACGCCCGCACCGAGCTGCCCTGGTTCGACCTGGCCGGGGTGAACGACCTGGCGGGCGAGAGCCAGGGCGAGGGGCCGGACTTCGTCCGCGCGCTCGGCGACCGCGATCCCGCGCGGGCCGCCGTGCTGATGGCCCATCAGCCGGTGAACATCCACGACGCGGTCCGCCACGGGGTGGACCTCCAGCTCTCCGGACACACCCACGGCGGCCAGCTCTGGCCGGGCAACTACCTTGCGGAGCTGGCCAATCCGACCGTCGCCGGGCTGGAGCGCTACGGCGACACCCAGCTCTACGTCACCCGCGGCGCCGGCGCCTGGGGCCCGCCGGTGCGGGTCGGTGCCCCCTCCGACATCACCGTCCTCACCCTCGCCTCGCTCCAGGCCTGACCGGGCCGGGCGGGCTCGCAGGACGGTGAACGAGGGAGAACTTCCGGGCCAACAGAGCGTCGTGGCGGTCGGCAAGTCCCGGATGCACACGTAGCGTTGGGGAGCGCAGCGGGACGGGTCCGTGGCGCCCTGGGGAGGCGACGCGGATGTCAGTGCAGCGGGTGGGCTGCGAGCCGGACGCCGTGGTGGTCCGCCGCGCCACGGTGCAGACCGACCGGGACGTGAACGGGCGGTACCGCTGGTCGCTGAAGGCGCCGAACGGGCGGATCGTCGCGGTCTCCGCCCCGGTGTACGAGACCGCCGTCCGGGCCTTCCAGGGCTTCGACCGACTCTGTTCGGGCTCGGCGGACCTGGTGGTCAGGATCACCCACGTGCGGGGCGGCATCGGCTGGACCTGGGCCGTGCCGGGGCCGGACGGGGTGCCGTCCGTCTGCTCGCACCGGGCCTACGAGCGCTACGCCACCTGTCAGAACGCCTTCCGCCGGGTGCTGGTCCTGCTCAACCAGCCGGAGCTCATCCAGCGTTCCGGCAACGGCGGTTGAGCTCCGGACGGTGAGCCCGGCACCGTGCGCGGGCCGGGGCGGTCAGCGCCAGGCGGCGGTGCTGCCGGCCCGGCGGCGCACCTGGGCCGGGACGGTGCCCGCCGCGGCCGGCCGGGGCGCGACGACGTGGCCGGAGGCCGGCGGGCTGCCCACGGCGGCCTCGGCGGCCCGGGCCAGCTCCCGGCGGTCGGTGCCGGAGACCGGTGGGTGGAAGGTGAGTTCGGCCACCAGGCCGCGGGCGGCCAGCACCCGGCGGATCGAGGGCAGCAGCTCGTCGTCGCCGACGAAGGCGGGTGCGGTGCTCGGCGTGCCGTCGGCGAGGAGGTAACGGATCGTCACGGGCTGGACCGGGACCCCGGCGTCGAGGGCGGCCTGGAACGCGGCCCGGCGGAAGGTCCCGCCGGCCCGGCCGCACCAGGTGCTGCCCTCCGGGAAGACGCCGACCGCCCGGCCCGCCCGCAGGGCGTCCGCGATCTGCCGGACGGTGTCCGGGAGCCGGCGGATCCGGTCGCGGTCGACGAAGATCGTGCCGCCCCGGGTGCTGAGCGGCCCGAGCAGCGGCCAGCTCCCGACCTCGGTCTTGGCCACCATCGGGCCGGGCCGGACGGTGGCGAGGAGCACGATGTCCAGCCAGGAGACGTGGTTGGACACCAGCAGGACGCCGCCCGGCAGCGGGGCGGTGCCGGTGACGCGCAGCCGTACGCCGAGCGCGCCGACCACGGTGCGGGTCCACCGGCGCAGCAGCGCGTCCCGGAGCGCGGGCACCCGCCCCCAGCCGGGCACGAACCGCGCCGCCAGCACGCCCGTCAGCAGCGCGGTGGCGGCGACCGCCCCGCGCGCGGTGCGGCGCGGGGCGGTCACGGTCGGGCCCTGGTCGGTGAGACAGCCCTCCGGCGTGCAGGGGGAGGTGGGCAGCCAGACCGACACGGTGTCAGGCCGAGGTGGTGTCGGCGGCCGGGGCCTGCGGGGCGGCACCGGCGGAGAGGAAGTGCCGCAGGTAGCGCGGGTCGGTCCGCTCCAGCGAGAGCAGCACGTACAGGTCGGCGGTGTTGAAGTCCGGGTCGTGGGCCGGCTCGCCGCAGACCCAGGCGCCCAGGCGGAGGTAACCGCGCAGCAGCGGCGGGACGGTGGTCCGCTCGGGGCGGAGCACGCCGGTCGGGTCCCACCGGCGGTGCGGGGTCACCCGGTACCCCTCGGGGGAGAGGTGACGGGCCGTCATGGCGTCCCAGACCCCGGCGGCGGTGGCGCCGCCGTCGGCCAGCGGGACGGAGCAGCAGCCGGCCACCCAGGTGTTGCCGGTGTCCACCAGGTAGCGGGCGATGCCGCCCCACATGAGGTTGATCACCGCGCCGTTGTCGCGGTGCCGGATGTCGATGCAGGAGCGGCCGACCTCGACCATGTCCTTGCGGATCCCGGCCAGGTTGGCGAGGTCGAACTCGGTCTCGGAGTACAGGCGTCCGGCCTTCAGGGCCTGCTCCGGGCGGAGCAGCCGGTAGGTGCCCACGACCTCGCCCGTCTCGTTCTCGCGCACCAGCAGGTGGTCGCAGAACTCGTCGAACGGGTCGATGTCCAGTCCCGGCTCGGGAGTGTCGAGGACGGCTCCCATGCCGTTGGCGAACACGTCGTGCCGCAGCCGCTGGGCGGCCCGGACGTCCGCCGCGTCGGTGGCGAGGGAGACCGAGTAGGCCGGGGCGGCGCCGTTGCGCGGGGTGGGCAGCTTGGCGGCCGGTGAGGTGGCGGTGGCAATGGCCATGGCAGGCTCTCCAGGGGCGTGGGTTGGAGCGCGAGATCGTGTTGCCCCTATGTCTCTCCAGACTGGTTGGCGTTCGTATGACCAATCGGGGGAGTTGAGATGTGCACCTGTTGAATGCCGAACCCTTATCGGACCTTTATCCCGGAAGGTCAGCGCATCCGGCTGCCGGGCCGGTCCGCGGCGAGCGTCGCGAGGGCGTGGGCGAGGCCCAACAGTTCGTCCACGCCTGCCCGTTCGGACGCCCGGTCGGCCCGGCGGCGGGGCGGAGCGGCCGCGGACCGCGCGGCCAGGGCGGCCAGCGCGGCGCTCTCACCGGGGGAGAGGCCGGCGGGCGGGCGCTCCAGCAGTGCGCCCGGGTGGTGCAGGTCGTGCACGAGGGTGACCCACTCCGGGGACGGGCGGCGCCGGGACGGTTCGGCGGTGGGCCGGCCCGCGGCGGCCACGTACCGGCCGTCGGGGGAGACCGCGACCACCTTGAGCTGGAGGTCGGTGGCCAGCTGGACCGGGACGGGCGCCGGCTCCAGCGCGTACGGGTCGAAGAAGTGCACCCGCCCCTCGCCCGGCGCGTAGCCGCCGACCACGCCCCAGGCCGGTACGGCGAACAGGTTGTGCAGCAGCGGCCCCGGCTGCCACCGGGTCAGCCGCAGCACCGTGCCGTCCGGCTCCCACCGGCCGAGCCCGCCGCGGGCCCCCGAGGTGACCAGCGCGTCCGGCCCGGCGAAGGCCAGGTCGAGCACCTCGCCGTGCTCGGCCGGCACCGCCGCGGTGGCCAGCGCGGCCCGCAGCCGGGAGTCCACCGCGACCAGCCGGGCGCCGTCCGAGACCACCAGCCGCCGGCCGCTCGGCTCCACCGCCAGCAGGTCGCCCCGGGTCAGCCCCCAGGCCCGCAGGTCCACCGGCCGCGCCGCGTCCCGGCCTTCCTGGACCAGCGCCCCCGGTGCCAGCCGCAGCCCCGAGACCTGCCCGTCGCGGGTCGGCACGGTCCGCGCCCCGGCCATCGCCGGGCCGGTGCCCAGCACGGTGGCCGCGCCGTCCGGGCCGCGCCGGACCAGTTCGAAGACGCCCGCCGCCTCCGGGCCCGGCAGCGACGGCCGCCAGGCGGCCACCACCTCCTCCGGGCCGAGGCAGGCGATGGCCGAGTGGCCGATGGCGCCCTGATGGAGCGTCACGCTGCTGCCGCGCTCCAGGTCGAGCACCCGCACCGACTCCTGCTGCGCCGCCGAGTCGATCGCGGCCACCGCCAGCGCGGGCCGGCCGTGGGCGAAGGCGAGGTAGTCGGTGCTGAACAGGTCGAACTCGGTGGGCAGCCGCACCGGGACCGAGGCCGCCTCGGCGGCCACCAGGTCGGCCGTCCGCCGGATGCTCAACCCGGCCAGCCTGCGGGCGAGTTCCAGCTCGTCCGGGTGCTCGGGCTGCCAGCGGCGCAGCGGGAGGCGGCGGGCCAGCCGGGCGGCCTCGGCGACCGGCACGGACCGGGCCAGCGCCCAGAGGGCGGGCCAGTCCCGCTGCCGGGCCAGGCGGTCGGCGAAGGCGCTGAGGGCGGCCGGGTCCCCGGGTGGGCGGTCGCGGCGTTCGGCGGGGCCGCCGCGCCAGCCGTGCACCGCGACCGACGGGGACGGGGCGGGCTGGTGGCCCGGTGCGTCGCCGGCCGGGGCACCGGGCTCGTCGAGGCCGGTCGCACCGGCGAACAGGCGCTGCCGGGACGGCCGTTCGGGGACGGTGCGGACCTCCTCGGAGGGGGCGGCCTCCTCCTCCGCCCACTCCTGGCGCAGGGTGCCCCCCGGTGGGGTGGCCGGCCCGGTGGCGCGTCCGGCCAGGTCGGTCTGCCCGGGCGGGGCGGTGGCGCGGGGGCCGGCGGCGGCGTGCGCGGCGTGGGAGGTGGCGGCCCGGGAGGGGCCGGGCGCGCCCGGGCGGGGGGTGTGCGGGACGCTGCTCCTCGGCTCCGGCTCGGGCGGCAGACCGGCGGCCCGCAGCACGTCGTTCTGGCCGTGCAGGGCGCCGAGCAGCGAACGGCGGTGGACGGCCGGGGCACGCTCCGCCAACTGCCGCCACACGCCCACCGCTTCGGCGCCGGCGGCCACCGCCTCCGCGTGGCGCCCCTCCTCGGTGAGGCTGTTGCGCAGCTTGCCGAGCGCGGCGGCGAAGGCCGCGGTGTGCCGCTCCGGATCGGTGGCCGCCAGCCAGCGGTGCACCGCCACGCCCTCCTCGGCCGCCGCCACCGCCTCGGCCCGCCGCCCGGCCCGTGCCAGGTCGTGGCGGAGCCGGAACAGGGCCGCGGCCAGCGCCGGACGGTGCGCGGCCGGATCCTCGGCGGCCAACTCCCGCCAGAGGCCCACCGCTTCGCGGGCCGGGTCCAGCTCGTCCGTCTCGTCCACCCCGCGCAGCGAGAGAGCGCCGGCCGCGGACAGCGCGGCGGCCAGCCCGGCCCGGTGGCCGGGGTGACGCCGCGCCAGGTCGCGGTAGCGGTGCACCGCGGCCCAGCCGGCCCGGTGCGCCTCGCCCCAGCGCCCGGCCCGCTCCAGCCGGGCGCTGTGCGCGACCAGCGCGGCGGCCAGTCCGGGCCCGTGCCGGGCCGGATCGGCGGCCGCCAGCGTGCCGTACACCTCGACGGCCCGCCCCTGGGCGTCCAGCGCCTCGGCCCCGTGCCCGGCCCGCTCCAGCAGCTCCGAGAGCGTGCCGAGCGCCGCGCCCAGGGCGGCCCGGTGCTCGGCGGGCTCCCCGACGGCCAGCGCGGTGAGCAGCTCGACCGCGCGGCGGCCCGCCGTGGCGGCCTCCTCGTTCCGTCCCAACTCGGCCAGTGAGGAGGAGAGTTCGCACAGCACGGCGGCCTGCTCGGCCGGCTCCTGGCGGTGCGCCAGCCGGTGGCCGGAGAGCCTCACCAGCAGCGCGGCCCGGCCCGGCCGCAGGTCCGGCGGTGGGTCGGCGGGCAGGGTGGCGAGCACCCGCTCCAGCAACTCCGGTTCGATGCCGGGGAGTTCGGTCAGGGCCAGCAGGACCGGTGTGCCGCCGGCGGCGGCCAGGGCTGGGTCGGCGGAGAGCAGCGGGTGGAGCAGCTGCGGCAGGACGTGCGGCCAGCGGGCGGCGGTGAGCGCCAGGTGGAGCACGGCGGCTCCGGCGTCCGGGCCGCTGTCCGTGCCTGTGTCCGTGCTGCCGTCCGTGCCTGCGCCCGTGTCGCCGCCGGAAGGGTCCGCCGCCCGTCGGCCGAGCAGTGCGGCGGCGTCCCCGGTGGCCCACGGCTGCGCGGGGTACCCGACGGCGTGGCCCGGCAGGGTGAGGGCGAGGAAGTCCTCCGCCAGCGTGGCGGGCCGCAACGGCGCCAGCTCGCGGCCCGGTTCGGAGGGCGGGTAGCAGAGCGCGTGGTCGGCGAGCACCGCCGAGACGGGATGGTCCAGGTCGAGCGCGCCGAGCAGCTCGGCCGCCTGGTCGGAGGCCCGGGGCCCGCCCAGCGCGGCGGCGAACACGGCCCTGCTCATCACCCACGGCGGGGTGGTGAACCGGCCCACCCCCGGGCTGCGGTGGAGCAGCGCCCAGTGCGCCTGCTCGCGGTCGAGCAGGCGGACGGTGAGCGCGGTCCGGTCCGGCACGGGCACGGACACCGGCGCGGGTGCGGGTGCCGGACGCGGCTGCGGAGTCCGGGCGGACTCCAGGACGGTGTCCAGGGCGGAGAGCAGCACGGTGAGGGCGAGGCCGAACTCCGGATGTGCCAAGTCCCGCCGGTGCGAGGGCGGTTCGACCCCGTACTGCGCGGCGAAGGCGGCCACCGCCGCCCGGTGCAGCGCGTCCCGGGCCTCCGGCCCCAGCGGGGCGAGCGCCTGGGAGTCCGTCACGGTCGGCTGCTCGGCGGTGGTCTCCAGCGCGTACCGCAGGCTGTCGCGGCGGGCCAGCAGCAGCACCCTGGTCGGCACCCCGGGCCGGGGCGGCACCGCCGAGGCCAGCAGCCGGGCGAGCTCGGAGATCGGCCGCCGGTCCGCCTGCTCGACCAGCACCAGCAGCCCGGCCGCCCGCTCGTCCGGGGCCGAACCGGCCGGGCGCCCCGGCCCGCCGGTCGGTTCCGGTCCGTCCGCGCAGACCACCTGCCAGCCCGACTGCCGCTGCTCCTCGGCGAGTTGGTCGGCCAGCCGGGTCTTTCCCTGGCCGCCGGGCCCGTGCAGCCAGCGCACCGCGTGCGGACCGTCCTGCGCGCACCAGGCCCGCAGCGACGCCAGCTCCGGCTCCCGGCCGGTGAACCCGACCACCGCGAACCGGGCGTCCAGCAGCCGGCTCGGCTGCTCCACCAACCACCCGGAGTCCAGCGGCGGCGGCGACTGCCAGGCCGCCGGAAGGTAGCGCCCGGCAGCGTCGGCCGCCCCGGTTCCGGTCCTGGTGCCCCACGACTCAGCCAGCATCGACTACCCCGATCAGCTGCGCCCTCCCCGGGGCCCACCCCACCCGCTCGGTCGGGGACCATGCTGCCACCAAGGACACGGATGTGACAGATGGTTGACGTGTTTCCGGAGCCGCCCCGCAACAGTTCGCCCACGGCCCCGCCCGCCGCCCCGTCCACGGCCCCGTCCACGGCCCCGTGCGGGCCGGGGCACGGAGCGTCAGGAATCGAAGCCCAGCCCGAGGCGGTCCAGGGTGCGCAGCCACACGTTGCGGTGCCCGGCGTTCGCGTCGGCCCGGGCCAGCGACCACTGGGTGACCCCGATGCCGGCCGAGCGGATCGGCTCCGGCGGGAAGGGCAGCGGCTTGCGCCGCACCATCGACAGCTCGGTCCGCTCGGTGCGGTCGCCCGCCAGCAGGTCCAGCATCACCTCGGCGCCGAAGCGGGTGGCGCCCACCCCGAGGCCGGTGTACCCGGCGGTGTAGGCGACCTTCCCCCGGTGGGAGAGGTCGAAGAAGGCGCTGAACCGGGTGCAGGTGTCGATCGCCCCGCCCCAGGCGTGGCTGAACCGGACGCCCTCCAGCTGCGGGAAGGTCCGGAAGAAGTGCCGCGCCAGGGTGGCGAAGGTCTCCGGCCGCTGGTCCCGCTCGGCCCGCACCCGGCTGCGGTACTGGTGCACCACGTCGTACCCGCCCCAGAGGATCCGGTTGTCGGCGGAGAGCCGGACGTAGTGGAAGTGGTTGGAGCTGTCCGCGAACCCCTGCCGGTTGCGCCAGCCGACCGAGGCGAGCTGCTCCTCCGTCAGCGGCTCGGTCATCAGCGCGTAGTCGTAGACCGGGACGGTGTACGGCCGGTGACGGCGCAGCAGGGAGGGGAAGGCGTTGGTGGCCAGCGCCACCCGCCGGGCCGCGATCCGCCCGTACGGGGTGCGCACCACGACCCCGGGGCCGGACTCGGTGAGCCCGGTGGCCCGGGTGTGCTCGTGCAGCCGCACGCCCAGCCGGAGGCAGGCCCGGCGCAGGCCCCAGGCCAGCTTGGCCGGGTTGACCATGGCGACGCCCTCGCGGTCCCAGAGGCCGCCGAGGAAGGTGGGGGAGTCGATCTCGGCGCGCACCTGCTCGCGGTCCAGCGGGGTGAGGTGGCCCCCGTACCGCTCGGCCAGCGCGGCGAACTCGCGCAGCCCGTCCAGCTGGTAGGGCTCGGTGGCGACCACGATCGAGCCCGAGCGCTCCCAGTCGCAGTCGATGCCGTAGCGCTTGAGGGTGTCCTCCATGCCCTGGAGGTTGCGGGCACCCAGGCGTTCCAGGGTGGCGAGCTCGTCCGGCCAGCGCTGGTGGCCGTTGCCCAGGCCGTGGGTGAGGCTGGCCTCGCAGAAGCCGCCGTTGCGTCCGGACGCGGCCCAGCCGGCCTCCTGGGCCTCGACCAGCAGCACGTCCAGCGACGGGTCCCGCTCCTTGGCGATCAACGCCGTCCACAGCCCGGCGTACCCGCCGCCGACCACCAGCAGGTCGCACCGGGTGTCGCCGACCAGCGCGGAGGCGGCCGAGGGCCGGCCTGGGTCGTCCAGCCAGAACGGGACGGGCTTCGCGTCTTCCAGCGCGCGGACGGCGTCGGCCATGGCGGGGGGCTCCTACGGGTACGGAGGAGTGGAGGCTCCTCGTCGGACCGCCATCAGACCCCCGGGTCGGCCACAAGGTCAACCATGTTGACATAAGGGCCGACGCCGGGGCCGCCACCTCGTCGGCCACCGGGCCCCGCGACCGTGGGCGGACCTCCCGACGGCGGCCCGGAACCCCCGCCGGGGACCGGACGTCTACGGACCGTGGTGTTCCGTCCTTCGGGAGGCAAGGGTGTACGTACGGTTCCAGGCCACGGACGCGAACCGGCGGGGGACGTTCCCGGGGGTGTTCGCCCTGGTGAACGGGCTGGCTTCGGCCGGGAGGCTGACCCCGGAGCAGGAGTCGTTCCGGCGGTCCAGCTACGACTGGTACGACGCGAATCTGGTGAACCCGTCCCACGTCGACCCCACGGTCTACGACCGTGAGCTCCACCCCGGGGCGGAGGCGTGGTTCAAGGCGTCCGCCCGCGCGCACGTCGAGCGGGTCGGCGGGCACCTGGAGATCCTCGAACTGCACCGGGTGGGGTGCGAGGCGATCTGGTCCGCCGATCCGGGGGAGGTCATCTACGAGGACGACCACCAGGTGGTCGTCGTGCCGCGCGTTCCCTGAGCGCGCACGAGGGTGCCGGCCGCCACGGCGGCGGCCGGCACCCTCACGTGTGACGGGGCTGACGGGGGATCAGTTCCGGTAGCGGTACAGGACGCGGCCCCGGGTCAGGTCGTACGGGCTGAGCTCGACGAGCACCCGGTCGAAGGGGAGGATCTTGATGCGGTTCTTGCGGATCTTCCCGCTGATGTGGGCGAGCACCTGGTGGCCGTTGGTGAGTTCCACCTTGAAGACCGCGTTGCGCAGGCACTCGATGACGGTGCCCTCGAGTTCGAGGCCGTTGGTTGTTCTGGGCAAAAGTCCCTCGTTCGTAGGGGGTTGGAAGAATGGGTGCCGGGATTCCGGGCGTCAGTGGCGCACGAGCTCCACGACGCCGTCGGCCCGCTGCGCCCCGAAGCCGTCGAGGAGTGCGGCGGCGGCGAGGTTGGTCCCGTCGACCTCCGCCCGGGCCGACGCGATTCCCGCCGTGTGGAGCGAAGCCAGGGCGTGGGCCAGCAACGCCCGCCCGATGCCCCGCCGTTGGAAGCCGGACAGGACCGCGACCAGCCCGATCCGGGCGCGGCGCGGGACGACCGCCACCCGCACCAGCCCGACGTGGGCGCCGTCCTCCGTGACCGCCACCGCGTAGCGCGACGGGTCGCCGAGGACGGTGCCCTCCGGGCGCGGGACGACCTCGGCGGGCATGGTGTGCCAGCCCGCCGCGGCGTCGATCTCCTCGCGCAGGGCGCGGTCGAGCCCGCGTACCAGTTCCTGGTCGGCCTCGGTCCCGGGCAGCAGTGAGACGCCTGCCGGGAGGGGCGCGTCCTGCGCCGGAGCGGTGGGCACGACGTACTCCCACTCGCGGCGCGAGAAGCCGAAACCGGCCTGCTGCCAACGGGAGTCGAGCTCGGTGTCGGCCTCGCCGACGAGGGCGTGCAGCGGGGAGGGCAGGGCGGCCGACATCGCGGCGGCGAGCGGGGCGAAGGCCGCGTCCTGCCAGACGTCGATGCTGAGGAAGCGGCGGCCGTCGGGCCGCCGGGCGAGGTCGCCGTGGCCGATGACGCGGCCACCGTCGTCGACGGCCTGCCACTGGGTGTCGGAGGTGCGGTGGACCAGGGGGGAAGAGTTCATGGCTGTCGCCCTTTCAGGAGTGCCTGTGTGAAGAGGCGCTCCCGACGACACCGTCCTGGTCAGTCGCACACCGTGAAGAAGAGGGGGAGCACCCACGTCGATACTGCGTTCACGGGTCTCACCTCCTGCGTGCGGTCACGGTGATCACGACAGTAGCAACGGACCCCCGGTGGGCCCAAGCGGTTTTCCACGAGCGGGCGGGACTCGGCCAAAGGCTCAAATTTCGCGCAAATCATCCCCGAACGTGACATCGGCCACAGCCGGATCCCCCGTCGACCGGTGAGGATGTGCCGCCCGGTCATGCGCGCGACGACCACCCACACCGTCCCCGCCGACCGGGAGACCACACTCCCCCTCACGAAGGCGACACGACTCCATGAGTGACCGCACGACGACCACGGCGGACCAAGTCGCCACCGAGACCCCGCCGTTGGCGGGATCGGCGGCGGCCGCGCACGTGGACGCCGGCGACGCCGGGTACCGCAAGGACCTGAAGTCCCGTCACGTCAACATGATCGCGATCGGCGGGGCGATCGGGACCGGCCTGTTCCTGGGGGCCGGCGGGCGGATGGCCAACGCGGGGCCGTCGCTCTTCATCGCCTACGCCGTCTGCGGCGTCTTCGCCTTCCTGGTCGTCCGGGCGCTCGGCGAACTGGTGCTGTACCGCCCGTCCTCCGGGGCCTTCGTCTCCTACGCCCGTGAGTTCATGGGGGAGAAGGGCGCCTACACCGCCGGCTGGCTCTACTTCCTCAACTGGGCCACCACCGCCATCGCCGACATCACCGCCGCCGCGACCTACGCGCACTTCTGGGCGATGTTCAGCGACGTCCCGCAGTGGCTGCTCGCGCTGATCGCCCTCTCGGTGGTGCTCGCGGCCAACCTGATCTCGGTCAAGTACTTCGGCGAGATGGAGTTCTGGTTCGCCATCGTCAAGGTGGCCGCGCTGGTGGCGTTCATGCTGGTGGGCATCTACCTGGTGGTCACCCAGCACCAGGTCGACGGCCACACCCCGGGCCTGGCCACCGTCACGGACAACGGCGGGATCTTCCCGAGCGGCGTGATGCCGATGCTGCTCCTGCTCCAGGGCGTCGTCTTCGCCTACGCCTCGGTCGAGTTGTGCGGCGTCGCGGCGGGGGAGACCGAGAACCCGGAGAAGATCATGCCGAAGGCGATCAACTCCATCATGTGGCGGGTCGGCCTGTTCTACGTCGGCTCGGTGGTCCTGCTGGCGCTGCTCCTCCCGTACACCGCCTACTCCGCCGGCCAGAGCCCCTTCGTCACCGTCTTCGACAAGCTCGGCATCCCCGGCGCGGCCGGGGTGATGAACCTGGTGGTCCTCACCGCGGCGCTCTCCAGCCTCAACTCCGGCCTGTACTCCACCGGTCGGATCCTGCGCTCGATGTCGATGGCGGGCTCGGCCCCGAAGTTCACCGGCGTGATGAACAAGGGCGGCGTCCCGTACGGGGGCATCCTGCTCACCGCCGGGTTCGGTGTCCTGGGCGTGGTGCTGAACTACGTGATGCCCGGCGAGGCCTTCGAACTGGTCGTCAACTTCGCCTCGATCGGCATCCTCGGCACCTGGGCGATGATCATGATCTGCTCGCTGTTCTTCTGGCGCCGGGCCGGCCAGGGCCTGGTCACCCGCCCCGGCTACCGGCTCCCGTGGGCGCCCTGGACGCAGATCGTCACGCTGGGCTTCCTGGTGTCGGTGCTGGTCCTGATGTGGCTGGACGGCGGCGTCGGCCGCACCACCGTGGCCTGCCTGCCGCTGGTCGCGGCCGTGCTGACGGGCGGTTGGTTCCTGGTCCGCCGCCGGGTGGCGGAGACGTCCGGGAACTGACGCGGCACGACGAGGGCCCCGGCCACGGCCGGGGCCCCCGTACGTCGTGCGCAGTGCGTGCCCTCATCCGCCGACGGGCTGCGGCTTGGCCACGCTCAGGGACCAGCGGACGCCGGCCGGTGCGTCGACCTTGACGGACGCCTCCGGGCGGGCGTTGCGCAGGCCGATCTGGTTGTAGGTGGTGCTCGACTCGTGGGCGACGCAGTCCAACGGGAAGCCCAGGCCGGTGGGTTCGAGGGTGACGGTGAGGGTGCCGGCGCCCTGGCAGACCACCATCACCGAGACCGGGCCGGGGGTCAGGCCCCCGCTGATCGGCAGGGTGTGACTGCCCGTCCGGTCCGAGACGCTCGCGAGCGCGGTCTCGTCCGGGATCTTCGGCGCCTCGGCGACCGACTGCGACGCCACGTGCTCCAGCCGTTCGGCGGGGCGGGCCGCCGCCGGGGCGGATGCCCCGGCGGACGGCTCGGCGGACGGTGCGCTGCCGGGGCCGCCACAGGCCCCCAGGCCCGCGACCAACAGCAGGGTCGCGGCGAGGGAGGCCAGTGCGGTCCGCCGCTCAGCGGTCACCGAGGGCCGGTTCAGGCGGTCTCCCACACGTACCAGCCCACGTTCTGCGGGGTGTAGGCGACGACGGTCTTCTTGGCGGAGGTCGAGCAGTTGCTGTAGATGGTGTAGCTGGTGCCCGCGGTCTTCAGGCGCCAGACGCCGTAGCGGGCGTGGGTGGTGCGGCGCGGCGGGGTCTCGGCCCAGGTGGTGTTGCCGAGCTTGGCGGTGAGCTTCGCGGACAGGTCGACGCCGTACTTGGCCTCGACGTTGGCGAGGAGCGCGTTCGCGCTGACCTTGAGCTCGCCGGAGACGGAGATGCCGACCTCACCGGACGCCTCGGCGCTGAACACCGACTTGATGACGCGCGAGGTGCCGTTGTAGTTGGCCTGGTCGACGCCGACGCCGCGCATGACCTTCCCGTAGTTGGCGGTGGTGGTGTAGTAGCCGTGCGCGGGGCCGCAGTAGTCGGCGCCCGGGACGTTGTTCGGGCCCTTGCCCGGAGCGGGCTCGGCGGACGGGTCGGTGACCTCGACCAGGTCGCCCTCGCCCTCGGTGACCGGCGGCTCGACGGGCACGTCGCCCGTCTCGGCGACGGCCGCCACACCGGACGGAGCGGCGGGCTGGGCGACGGAGGCGAAGGCCGGCGCGGTGATCCCGGTGGCCATCAGAACGGCGAACGCGGAGACCGCGAGAGTCTTCTTGACCTGCACACTCATCTGAAACCTCTTCACATATGTGCCGCCCCCCGGCGGCTGGTGTGAAGAAGTTATGGCGGATCTTCATCTGCTGTACAGCCTCAAATGGATCTTCTGAGCGAGACTTGAGCTTGATCGACTCCGATGTCCGGACATGCCCGGCCATGTCGGCCGGGTTTCCTGAGGGTCCCCTGAGGAAGCCCTGGGGGTGCGCTGTGAGGCCGAGTCAAGTTGCCTGCTTCTGGGGGGATTTGGGGGAGAGGGGGCGGTCCGTGCCGCAAATCCGGTGGACCGGGCCGACACCCGGCGCTGAGACTGGCGCCGATGAGCACCCACCCGCAGTCCATGGACCCGCGCCACTTCGGAACGCTCCTCGACCCCGAGGACCTGGAACCCCTGCTCGCCGAGCTGACCCTGCCCGACCACGCCCCGATGCCCGTACTGACCGCCCTGGGCGTCTGCCGGGAGCTGATCCGCTTCTCGTACCACCGCTACGAGTTCGCCGCGGTCGCCGTCACGCACTCCCTGGTCGCCCTCGAGCAGGGCCTCGTCACCAGGCTGGCGACACCTCGGCCGCCGGCGGAGCTGGTCGGGCTCGCCGTGGAGCGGGGCATCCTGCCGCCGGGCCTCGCGGCCGAGCTCGGCGCCTGCCTCGACCTGCGCGACCGTCTCGGCGCGGGCGAGGCGATCGGCACCACCTGCGGTCCGGCGGTGGCCGTCCGCATGGTGCGCGCCGTCGTCGAGGCCGTGACCCTGCTCCTGCCACCGGCCGCGGAGGCGGACGGTGCGTCACTTGAGCGGCTGTGGGAGGAGCACCGGAGCGCTCCCTACCCCGAGGGCTTCCGAGGGGTCGCCGTCGGCGAGGTGGAGCTGATCCTGGTGGACGCCGACACCGCCGGCTACGTCCTGCGGGAGCTGAACGGCGGGCTCGACCCCGAGGGCGTCGCCGGGCTGTGGGCCTGCATCGCCGCTCTGGACAAGGCCCTCCCGCTGATCCACGAGGCCTACTGCGCCGCGTACTTCGGGAAGGTGAGGAGGGCGGCGATGACCGCCGCCGCGCGCCACCTCCCCTCGGCCGGCGCGGCGCGGCGGGAGCACGTGCCGCCGGACGGGAGCGGGAGCGAAGCCCTGGCCTCGGCGTTCCCGGGTGAGCTCGCCGCCGAGGCGGTGGGCCTGATCGCGGTCCTTCCGGAGGCGCGACACCGGTCGGACCACACCTTCACCGTCCTGGTGGGCGGGGAGGACCTGGCGATCCCCGACCGGATCTACCGGAGCGAACTTCCTTCCTCCGAGGTCGTGTCGCTCACGGAGCGGCAGCGGCTGATGCTCCACTGCCTCTACACCCGCCACCACGACGGCCGGGTGCGGCAGCGCCACCTGGCGCCGCTGCTCACCGCCACCGAGCCCTGGGTGGTGCCGTACACCGTGCAGCTGACCGGCGAGTACGTGCTGGAGATCCTGACCGATCTCCGGGACGGTTACCGGGAGTTGCTCGTGCCGGGCTCCCGAGGGAGCGCCGTGTACGGGCAGTTCGTCGTGGAGAACCCGGAGTTCTTCGCGCGCACCGAACGCCGCCTGGTCAGTTACTGGAGCGCGTACCACCGCCGGGCGTACGCGAGCTTCCGGGGCTACCCCGGCGGAACCGCGCTCGACCTGCTGCGCGATGCCGCCTCCGAGCGGGCCGGGCGCCCCTGGCCGGACCGCACGCCGGGCCGTCACCGGGCCCGCCTCGACGGCTACTGCTGAACCCCCGGAAGGGAGTTGAGGCGCGCGGCCTGGCGGAACAGGTGGTCGCGCTCGGCGAGGTTGGCGGCCTGGCGGGCGGCCTCGGCGTAGAGGCGGGCGGCCGTGGGCAGGTCGCCGTCGCGCTCGTGGAGGTAGGCCGAGACGGCGGTGCGGCGGGGGACGGCGGGGTCCACCGCCGCGAGGGCGGCCAGGCCGGCCCGCGGGCCGTCGGCCTCGCCGACGGCGACGGCGCGGTTGAGGCGGACCACCGGGCTGTCCGTCAGCCGGGCCAACTCGTCGTACCACTCCACGATCTGCACCCAGTCGGTCTCCCCGGCGGTCGGTGCGTCCGCGTGCAGCGCGGCGATCGCCGCCTGTGCCTGGTACTCGCCGAGGCGGTCCCGGGCCAGCGCCGCCTGGAGCACCGCCACCCCCTCCGCGACGGCGGCGGTGTCCCAGCGGCCGCGGTCCTGCTCGGCGAGCGGGACGAGTCCGCCGTCGGGGGTGGTCCGGGCCGCCCGCCGTGCGTGGTGCAGCAGCATCAGGGCGAGCAGACCGGCCACCTCGGGGTGGTCGACGGCCGCCGCCAACTGCCGGGTCAGCCGGATGGCTTCGGCCGCCAGGTCGAGGTCGCCGCCGTAGCCCTCGTTGAAGACCAGGTAGAGCACCCGCAGCACGGTGGACACGTCCCCGGGCCGGTCGAGGCGGACGCCCGAGACGGTGCGCTTGGCCCGGCTGATGCGCTGCGCCATGGTGGCCTCCGGCACCAGGTACGCCTGTGCGATCTGACGCGTGGTCAGTCCGCCGACCGCCCGCAGGGTGAGCGCGACGGCCGAGGAGGGCGTCAACGACGGGTGGGCGCACAGGAAGTAGAGCCGTAGCGTGTCGTCCGCGTCCGGCACCGGGCCGGGCTCCGGCTCCTCGTGCACCAGCTCCTCGCGGCGGCGCCGGGCGCTCTCGGACCGGGCGCCGTCGAGGAACTTCCGCCAGGCGACCGTGACCAGCCAGCCCTTGGGGTCGCGCGGCACCCCGGCCTCCGGCCAGGTCCGGAAGGCCTCCAGGAGCGCCTCCTGCACCGCGTCCTCGGCGGCGGCGAAGTCGGCACCCCGGCGGACGAGGGCCGCCAGCACGCCCGGGGTCAGGGTGCGCAGCAGCACCTCGTCCACCGGCGGGTTCACCCCGCCGACCCGTGGCAGTCCAGGTCGGCGTCCACGGGCGGCGCGGACAGGAACGGGCGCAGCTCCAGCCATTCGTGGATCGGCTTCCCGTCCTTCCCGGGCGCGGCCGACAGCTCCCCGGCCAGCTCCACCGCCCGCTCGTAGCTGTCCACGTCGATCACCATCCACCCGGCGATCAGGTCCTTGGTCTCCGCGAACGGCCCGTCCGTGACCGGCGGCCTGCCCTCCCCGTCGTACCGCACCCAGGTCCCCTCCGGGGCGAGTGCCTGCCCGTCCACGTACTCGCCGGTCTGCTCCAGCTTGGCGGCGAAGTCCCGCATGTACCGGATGTGGGCGGTGATCTCCTCCGGCGTCCAGTGCTCCATCGCCACGTCGTTGGCCGGCGCCGGGGCGCCGCGGTAGTGCTTCAGCAGCAGGTACTTGGCCATGATCTCTTCTCCTCCGTGCGGTGCGGCGGGGCCCATTCTGGCCGCGCTCACCCCTGGGACGGAGCCGGACACGGCTTCTCGACATCCCCGGCGGACTTCTTTTCCGGAAGTTGTTGCGGAGCCCGCGGCGGGCCCGGAGCCTGGGAGACGGCCCGCCGTTCCCGGGTCGGCCGCCCGGACCCGACAGGAGGTCGGTACCGCATGACCGGTCGCGAGGCCCGCCCGTGGTGGCGGGACGCCGTCGTCTACCAGATCTACCCGCGCAGCTTCGCCGACGGGAACGGGGACGGGGTCGGCGACCTCGCCGGCATCCGGCGCCGCCTCTCCCACCTGGTCGAGCTCGGGGTGGACGCGCTCTGGACCTCCCCGTGGTACGTCTCCCCGATGGCCGACGGCGGCTACGACGTGGCCGACCACCGCGACGTGGACCCGCTGTTCGGCACCCTGGAGGAGGCCGAGGCCCTGATCGAGGAGGTCCACCGGGCCGGTCTGCGGATCATCGTCGACCTGGTGCCCAACCACGTCTCCAGCCGGCACCCGTGGTTCCGGGCGGCGTTGGCCGCCGGGCCCGGATCGCCGGAGCGCGGGCGCTTCCACTTCCGGGCCGGCCGGGGAGCGGACGGCGAACTGCCCCCGAACGACTGGACCTCCTACTTCGGCGGCCCCGCCTGGCACCGCGTCACCGAACCCGACGGCACCGAGGGCGAGTGGTACCTCCACCTCTTCGCCCCCGAGCAGCCCGACCTCGACTGGGAACACCCGGACGTGCGGGCCGACTTCGAGCACACCCTGCGCTTCTGGCTGGACCGGGGCGTCGACGGCTTCCGGATCGACGTCACCGACGCCCTGGTCAAGGAGGCCGGCCTCCCCGACCGCGCCGACCACCGGCCCGGCACCCCGCTGCCCTGGGCCGACCAGCCCGGGGTGCACGAGATCTACCGCTCCTGGCGCCGCCTGACCGACTCCTACCCGGGCGAGCGGATGTTCGTCGGCGAGCTGTGGACCCCGGACCCCGAGCGCTTCGCCCGCTACCTGCGCCCCGACGAGCTCCACACCGCCTTCAACTTCCCCTTCCTCAAGGCCCCCTGGGACGCGGAGGAACTGCGCGGGGTGATCGACGGAACCCTGGCCGCGCACGCGCCGGTCGGCGCGCCCGCCACCTGGGTGCTCTCCAACCACGACACCACCCGGCACGTCACCCGCTACGGCCGCCGCGACACCGCCTTCGCCTTCGACGGCGGGTCGCGCCACGCCGACCCCGTCGACCTGCGGCTGGGCACCCGCCGGGCCCGGGCGGCCGCCCTGCTCTCGCTGGCCCTGCCCGGCAGCGCCTACGTCTACCAGGGCGAGGAGCTCGGCCTCTGGGAGGTCGAGGACCTGCCCGCCGCCGTCCGCCAGGACCCGACGCTCCGTCAGTCCGGGGAGAGCGACCCGGGCCGCGACGGCTGCCGGGTGCCCCTCCCGTGGTCGGGCTCCGCCCCGCCGTTCGCCTTCACCCCACCCGGTGCCGCACGGCCGCCCTGGCTGCCCCAGCCCGGTGAGTGGAAGGACCTCACGGTCACCGCCCAGACCGGCGACCCGTCCTCGGTGCTGGAGCTCTACCGCACCGCACTGCGCCTGCGCCGCGCCGAACCCGGCCTCGGCGACGGCTCCCTCGCCTGGCTCCCCGCCGCCCCCGGCGTGCTCGCCTTCACCCGCCCCGGCGGTCTCACCTGCGTGGTCAACCTGTCCGCGGAGCCGGTCGCCCTGCCGGAGCACGAGGCCGTGCTGCTCTCCAGCGCCCCGCTGGACGGCGGCCTGCTCCCGGCGGACACCGCCGCGTGGCTCCGTACCACCGGGCCGGGGCGCTGACGCCCTCCGCACGGAGGGCGTCAGCCCCGCGTCACGGGAGCGCCCGCTCGATCATCCGCATCACCTTGGTGAGTTCCGAGGCGTAGGTGGGGCCGGTGGCGTACCCGGCGGCGGCCACCGCCCCCGCGAACGCGTAGGGGTCCGAGGCGTGCAGGAACGCCGCGGCGTAGCGGGGGTTGTCGCGCAGGAAGCGGCCGTGGGCGAGGAAGGCCTCGGCGGGGGACGGGTAGACGCGGAACCAGTCCCGCACCACGTAGTCGTACCGCCCGTCCTGACGCGGGGTCACCGAGATCACCTCGGGGAAGACCGCGTCGGGACGCCTCATCACCTCCTTGGTCCGCAGCAGCTGGCGGGTCGACGCGGGGTCGCTCGCCCGGGCCTTGATCCCGAAGAAGTTGTGGCCCGGCGCGTGCGCGCCCCACCCGGACTCCAGGGCGGCCTGACCGAGCGTCACCAGCCACGGCACGCCGCTGCCCGCCTCGGAGGCGCGCGCGAAGTCGCGGTGGCCGCGCGCGAAGCCGACCACCTTGTCGGAGCCCTTGGGGGTGGGAGTGGGGGTGGGCGTCGGAGCGGGGCGACCCGCGAGGCCCGGCACGGAGCCGGCGAAGAGCGGGCTCGGGTACTGGGCGCCCTCACGGCTCAGGTCGACGTGGATGTGGTCGACGTGCTTGTTCTCGTGGGGGTACGGGCGCCAGCCCTGGGCCCGCCTGCCCCACGCCCAGATCCGGCCGTTCCAGATGACGACGGCCACCTGGAGCTCGACGGCGTTGGCGAGCAGCCAGGCGATGTACGCCTCCGCCTGGGCCCGCTGGTCCGGCTTGTACGCGTCGGCGAAGAGGTCGACCGACCGGCCCTCGCCGTGGAGGGAGGGGGTGCCGAAGGAGGTGAGCCGGCAGTAACGGCCGGACGTGCTGCGGCCGGTCAGCCGGGTCCACTGGGCGGCCAGGGCGAGGGCACCCGGCTGGTCCGTGCCGACGCACTTCTGGAACGTCCCGCGGGTGACGCGCCCGGCCGTCCGGTCGGGGGTCCGGGTGGTCGCGGGGCCGGGGCCGGGGCCTGGTCCGGGGCCTGGTCCGGGTGTCGGCGGCGGTGGTGTCGGCGGCGGGCTGGGCTTGCCGCGCCTGGCCGCGCGGTAGGCCTCCAGCTCGGCCAGCGCCCGTCCGCCCGCCGGGCCTTTGATGTAGGTCCACTTCGCCCAGGTGCCGCGGACGTCGACGTGGATGTAGCTGTAGGCGATCCCGATGCCGATCTTGTCGCCCCAGACGTCGATGGCGGCCTTCGCGAGCTGCATCCCGGTCATGCCGTCGACCCTGATGTCCGCCGCCTGGCCGCTGGAGTGCCGGCTCTTCGTCGTGTCCTGGGGGTGGTCCTTGTAGACCTCGATGTTGCGCGCGAACGAGCGGTAGCCGGATTTGATCACGACCGGCTTGCCGACCCGGTCCCGGATCGCCTGGAGGCAACGCACCAGCTCGACGGAGATCCGCGCCTTGGCGGGGTGCCGGCCGCCGGTCGTGACGAGCTCGCGCACGGTGAAGTTGGCCGAGAGCTTGAGGCCCTGCACCGCCGGCCCGGTGTCGTACAGCGGGACGCCGGTCCTATGCGGGTCCCAGTACTCCTCGCCCGGCCCGGCCGGGCCCGACACGGGAGTCAGCACCACCCCGGACGGGAAGGCCTCGTCCTCCGCGAGCCCGGGCGACTCCCACGCGCCGTACGGCTCACCGGCCGAGGGGTACTCGTCCTCCGCCTCGTACCGTTCGCCGCTGCCCGGGAAGTACTCCGGCTCCTCGCCGGCCTCCCGGGCGGACGGACGGCCCGGAACCGGTGCCGTGCCCGGCAGTTCGGCCGCGGCGTCGGCGAGCAGCCGCCAGCCGAACCGCCGCGGGATCTCCATGTGGCTCACCCGTGCCCGCTCCACCCGGAAGGACGGCGAGCGCGAGGAGCCCAGGGCCCGGTGCACCTTCTCGCTGTTGCGCGCGGTGCCCTCGCCCGCCCGGTAGAGCACCCGCAGCGCCCCGGAGCCCCGCTCGATCCTCCGCCGCGCCCAGGCGATCAGCGGAGTGGGGTCCGTGTAGAGGGCGTCGAAGGTGAACACCTCGTCCGGGTCGACGGCCCGTTCGTCCTGGCCGACGCGCCGCAGGATCGCCATGAGCGAGGCACCGCCGCCCGAGTGGGCGGTGAGGACGATCTTCCCGGCCGGGACCCGCGCACCGGTCTCGGTGGCGAACGCGGCCAGCGCATCGTCCACCAACTGGCGTACGGCGCCCGGTCGTTCGAGTGCGGGGAAGGTGTAGCCCAGGCCCGACCGGCCGCCGAAGTAGTGGCCGCGGGGGAGCACCAGCAGGGTCGGGGAGGTGCGGCCCACCTGGGCCGGGTCGGCCGGGTCGGCGAAGTCCAGCCCGCTGACCGGCTCCTTGTTCCGGACGATGTTCATCGCGTGGCGTCGGCCGTCGTAGCCGTGCAGGTGGATGACGACGTCGACGCTGGACGGGGCGACCATCGCGTTCCACTTGAGCAGGAGGTCCGGTGCCGTCCCCGCGTGGCGGCGCAGCATCGGCAGGTGGTTCACCACCAGCCGTCCCGGAGGGACCGGCACCGGCCAGAAGGACTCCTCCGCCGCCCAGAAGGCCGGGCCGAAGTCCTCGGCCTCGAAGCCCTCGTGCTCGAAGTCCTCGGCCTCGAAGTCCTCCTGCTCGAAGGACGCTTCCTCGAAGTGCTCCGCCTCGTGGACCGTGTGCCCGGCCTCCCCGCCCTCGAAGCCCTCGAACTCCGCGAACTCCGCGAACTCCGCGAACTCATCGAGAGCCTCGAACGCCTCCGGCTCGGAGGACTCCGCGCCCCCGGACGGGTACCCCTCCCACTCCCGCTCGAACTCGGTCAGGTCGAGCGTCTCCGACCAGCCCTCGGACTCCCGGCCGTGACAGCACGTCGGCTCCGCGGCCTCGCCGTGGTACTCCTCACCGGCCGCCGCGAAGACGTCCTCGCGCAGCGGCCAGGCGCCCTCCCCGCCGGACGGCGCCCCGCCCTCCGGGGCGAACACCGACGACTCCTCCGGTCCGTCCATCGTGCGCTCCTCGTTCACGCGACCGGGCCGTGCCCGTTGGGCGAGGCCGCCACCCGGGCCGGCGTGATCGCCGTCGCGTTGAGGGACGGCAGCCGCAGCGGCTGGGGCGTGGTGCCGGCGAGCGTGCCGGGGGCCGGGCGGGCGGTCGTCGCGGAGTCCTTCACCCGCTCACCGGTGGCGGACTGCCACAGGTCGATGATGCGCATCATCGTCGTCGGGATCGGCCTCATCGGGCCGCCGAACGACCGGAACAGCAGCTCGGCGTTGGCCGGGTCGTCGAACTTCTGCTGCTCGATCATCCACACCAACGGCGAGACGATGTCGGCGAGTTCGAACAGTTCACGGGTCTGGCGCGGCGGCCTGATCCCCACCAGTCCGCCGATCGTGGAGAGCCGGTCGGCCGCGTTGCCCGCGGCTCCCGCCGCCGCGCCGAGGGTGGTGACCAGCTCGGTGTCGTACTCCACGGTGAGGTGGAACCAGCTCATCATGGTGACGTAGGCGTACTCCTCGCGCGCCAGCATGCCGCCGCGCCGCCGGGCCCGGAGCAGCTCTCCGAGCGTCTGGCAGATGTAGGCGACGTAGTTCTGGTCCGTGGGGTTGGCGCCCACCTGGTTGCGGTCGTTCTCGACGCCCAGCCAGACCTGGCGGAGCAGTTCGTTCCACAGCTCCAGGAACCGGGTGTTCGCGGCGGCCCCCGCGTCGCGCTTCCAGGGCTGGCCCTCGACCCGGCCGGACAGGCCGTGCGGCAGGTCGCAGCCGAACATCCGCCAGTAGGCGTTGCGGCGGTTGATCTGCGCGTCGGGCCTCAACTGGCTGACCACGGAACCGACGTGGAACAGCGGCGGGTCGCGGAAGAACAGCTCCTCGGTCGCCCGGACCCACGCCAGCGTCTCGGCGGTCGGTGGTGTGAGGGTCTCCCCGACGACGTAGCGGCGCACGATCTCGCTGAAGATCTCCACGATGCCGGTGCTCTCCACCAGGTAGGCGTAGAGCAGGTGTTCCCACGGCAGCGGTCCGACGTTGGTCCCGAGCGCCGGGCCGCCGGTGAACTCCGAGGGGACGGCGGCCGGGGCGGGCGGGATGGCACCCGCCGCCGGGGCCACCCCCGAGCGCAGGGTGCCCGACCGCAGGCCGTCCGGCAGCCGAAGCCGGGAGACGATGTCGACGGGCGTGCGGAGCGGATGGGTCGTCATGCCCGGCCAGGCGGCGATGCCGCCGGCCGCCCACACCTCCTCCAGCCAACGGCTGAGCTGGGCGGGATGGGTGGCGAACACGGTGGAGACGGAGTCCCCGTTCGGCGTGGCGCTCGGATTGGACAGGGCGGGGTCGGCGATCAGGCGGACCAGCATGCGGAACATCGCGGAAGTCTCCTTCGGTCAGTGATCCCGGTACGGGATGCCCAGGCGGATCACGGTGCCGTGGCGGTCGAGGAGTTGGACGGCGGAGACGGCCTCGGTGCCGACCTCGAGCTCCTGCCCGTGCTCCAGTTGGTCGGGTCGGAACGTCGTCCGCTCCCCGCCCGGGTAGCGGACGACGATCCGGTCCGTGGCCCCGGGCAGGCTGCGGTCGGCGAAGACCAGCCGGTCGCCCTTGTGCCGTGGCGACCGCATCAGCACGATGTCCGAGTTGCCCCGGCGGCCGAAGTTGCCCAGCCCGTTGCGCAGCGCCCGGAACTCCAGCTCGATGTCCAGCTGCTCCTCGTCGAAGCCGCGGGCGCCGTCGAAGCCGCGCCGGTCCCGCGGGGCCTGTCCGTCGAAGTGGTCGGCCAGCCTCTTCACGGCTTCGGCCGCCTCCGCGATCTGCTGGAGCAGCCGTTGGCTGTCCGTGCTCGCGGGCTCAACCTGCTTGTTCATCCGGTTCCTTCCTGGTGTCGGAGAGCCGTCTCGGACGGCGGTGTTCGGACGGCGGTGTTCCGGGCGGCCGGGTCGGACGGCCGCATCAGACGGCCGTGGCGTGTGCGCCGCCGAGCCGGCCGAGCCACGTCTCGATCTCGGTCCCCGCCGTGTCCCGCCCGCCCGTCCCGCCGGCCGCGGTGCCGCGCAGCACCGTCCACGCGAGGATCCGCAGGGGCTCCAGCCGTTGCAGGTACGAGGAGGTGTAGAGCGAGTCCCCGGCCCGGTGGGCGAGCCGCTCCAGCTCCGCCGGTGCGACCCGCCGGGGGTCGGCCAGCGCCGACAGCGGTACGCCGCCGAAGGCCCGCATCGGCGCGCGGGTGCACACGTCGGCCAGGGCCGGCAGCACCGGCAGGCTGAGGCGGGCGGCCTCGGCGGCCTCCGGAGGGGCGTCCCGGAGCCGGTGCCGGGCGGCCCAGCCGGCCGCCAGGCCGTCCCAGGGCCCGGGGCCGTACCAGGAGCGGCAGAGCGCCGCGTTGAACTGGACCCGCAGCCAGCCGAACGGGTGCGGATCGCCGAACGGCATCCGGAACACCGCCCGGGTCGGACCGTCGACCACGGTGGCCAGCGCGGTCACGGGGGCGTACCCGAGCAGCGCGAACGCGTAGACGTCGGCGGCCAGTTCGCTCGCCCAGCCGCGCCACAGGTCGGCGGCGAAGGCCGAGACGGGGGCCAGCACGGCGTGCAGCGCCGCCCCGAGCTCCGCCGACCACCCCGTCAAGTGGCTGACCTGGTGGCCGACTTCGTGGAGGAGGGAGGTGGGCTGCCAGAGGTTGTGGCGGGTGATCTTGATCGCGGCGGCGGGGGAGAGCGAGGAATCCCACAGCCGCACACCGGACTTGAGGATCGAGGCGCCCAATCCCTTGTCCAGGTAGGTGAGGACGGGCGGGACGTCGAGGGAGAGCGGCCGCAGCACCCGCTCCATGCTGTCGACGGCCAGCGCGTCCAGCCCCCGCAGGACGGCTCCCAGCCGGGGGTTGGTCCGGGTGTTGACGGCGTCCCCGTAGAAGTCGACGACCGTCTCCGCCTGGACGTAGCGGCGGCGGACCGTCAGCAGGCCCTGCCGCACCCGGGCGAGCCCGTCGGGCCCGCCCGCGGCGGCGAGCGCAGAGCTCACCGCGGCCACCTGTGCGACGACGCGGGCGGCCGAGGCGTGCAGGGCGGTGCGCAGGCCGAGGCCGAGGTAGGACTCCAGGGCGGCCCAGGCGGCGGGCGCCGCCACCAGCTCCAGGTCGCCGAGGGACCTGGCCGCACGCCGCCAGTGGTTCAACTCGGCTGCCAGTGCGGCACGTTCGACCTCCAGGGACACCCGGTCGGGTGCCCGCTCCGGCGCCCGCTCAGGCATGGCGGTGCCATCCCGGGCCGACCGTCACCTTGGCGGCCGGCAGCGCACCGCCGGTGAGCGCCTCGCGGCCGGCCCCGGAGAACGCGAAGGTGAGGGTCACCCCGTCGGCCGGATCCCGTACCGCGGCGGCCAGTTGGGCCGCGTGCTGGGCGAGGAAGGCCGAGAGCGCGCCGGTCACGGCGGCGGTCACCCGGTCCGCGACCCGCCCGGCCGCCGCCGCGTCGGCCACCACCGCGCTCCGGAGCAGCCGGCCGACCAGCACCGGGGGAAGGATCGTCGTGTACAGGGCGCGCAGCCCGGCCAGTACGGAGGGCAGGTCCGCCCGCCCGCCCGGGGCCTTGGCCGACAACCGGGCCAGCAGTTCCTGGGCCTGACGCTCCGACAGGCGCAGCGCGACGTTCAACCGTCCCGTCGTGGGGTGCAGCGTGACCAGCACCCTCCGGCGCCGGGGGTGCGGCCTCCCGCCGGCGGGGAGGGCGACCGGGCGCAGCCGGAAGTAGCGCCGGCCGGGGGCGGGGCGGGGCCGTCCGCCGAGGGCCGCGGCCCCGTACGGGAGGCGCCGTCCCAGGCCGGGCTCACCGAGCAGCAGCCCGGCGATCTCCGGGGTGAGCGGCTGGTACTCGCCGGCGTCCGGGCGTTCGCCGCCCTGGGCGGCCTCGTCCTGGGTCAGGTGGCCGAGGTGGGTGCCGGGCAGTGCCTCGTACAGGTCGACCCGGGCCTCGACCGGCCAGCGCTCGGCGCCCCGGTCGAGCAGGTGCGACTCCAGCGTGCCGCCGTCCGACCAGGGCACGGACCGCGCCAACTGGCGGCTGACCGGCACCACGTAGACCCGGGTGTAGCGGCGGAAGCGGTAGCGCGGCCGGGCGGCCCGCGGCATCAGCACCCAGACGCCGCCCTCGCCCGCGGTCTCCCGCTCGGGCAGGTCGGCGCGGAGCAGCCGGTCCGGCATGGCGGCGGCCGCCGCCTCGGCGAAGGCCTGCTGCACGGCGGCGTCCAGCTGCAGCTCGTCCTCGAAGGCCTCCGCCGGGAGCTCCAGCACCCGCTCCACGGTGGCCTCCACGGCGGAGGCCAGCGCCTCCCCGGCCAGCGACTGCTCCTGAGCCGCCGTCACCTCCAGGCCGAGCGCCCGGAAGCCGAGGTCCACGATCGGGCGCGAGACGGTCCGGGCGGCCTCCGGGCCGACCAGACCCTTGATCAGACCGGCGATCCGGTCGGCCACGAAGCGGACCACCTTCTCCCGCCCGATGAGCGAGATCCCGAGCTTGACCAGCGGGCGGGCGGCCATCACCGCGGGGATGAACTGCTCGATCTCGGCGACCGGGCGGGTGCCGGCGGGCAGTTCGGTGAGCTGCCCGGCCAGCCGCTCGCGGGCGGCGTCCAGCTCGCCGATCCGGTCGGCGGCCTCGCTCTCCTCCCCGCCGGCCAGCTCGGCCTCCAGCCCGGAGCCGGGTGCGAGCAGGAGGCCGGTGAGCCGGGCGTCGAACTCCTCCGCCAGGGTGGCCACGGCCTCGCCCTCGGCGCTCTCCGTGGCCTCGCCCAGCCCGAGCTTGGCCGCCAGGGTCCGGGCGATCGGGCGGACGGCGGCGGGCAGGCGGTTGGTCGCGGCCCGCAGCACCCTGCTCAGCAGCGGGCGCACCAGCGCCTTCAACTTGTCGAGCACCGGGCCGATCGGGAGCACCGAGCCGATGGCCTTGATGCCCTTCCTGGCGAGGCCGACGGCGCCCCGGACGACGGACTTCGCCTTGCGGACCAGTCCGCCGAGGAACTGCTCGAAGCCCTCCGAGCCGAGCGGCGGCACCTCACCGTCCCCGCCCGCCGAGGCCAGGAACTCACCCAGCTCCTGCTCGCCCATCCCGGTCAGGTCCACCCCGGCCAGGCTCTCGGCCAGCCCGTCCAGCGCCCGCTCGGACTCCGCCGCCAGCGGTTCGATCCAGCGCTCCAGCGCGGCCAGCGCCTCCGGCTCGCTCAGCATCCCCGACCAGGCCCCGTGCTCGGCGAGGTGCTGCGCCGCCGCCTCGTCGACCAGCCGCTCCACCGCGTCCGCGAAGTCCTCGTCCGCCAGCGCCTCGAAGAACCCGGCCGCCGCCTCGTCCGTCCGGTCCAGCGCCTCGCTCACCAGCCCCGCCCCGAACGGCGACTCCAGCGCGGCGGCCCCCGGCCCCTCCGCCTCCGCGGCCGGCTCCGCCACCGGATACGTCGTCAGACCCGCGAAGGGGGAGAGCCGGCTCTCCCGGTCGACGGTGGCCCCGCCCCCGCCCCCGCCCTCGGTCAGCACGTTCATCTTCGGCGCCTCCTGGCTGCCCGATCACCTCGAGCGCCTGGAACGCCCGCGTAGCCGCGACCACGCCGAGCTGTTCCCGACGCGGCATCAGGTCCACAGTGCAGCGACCGCCCCCGCCCCGCCTTCCCAGCGGGCCCGCGGGGGTGACCCGGCCCGCCCGAACCGCTCGGCGGACCTGCCCTGACACCCCGTCACCACGACCGCCCCGGCCGCGGCACGACCGGGGTGGCGGCCCGGGTGGCGGCCGGGCGGCCCGGCTCCGTCCTGACGAAGTGGTTCGTGTCCGCGTGACGAGCGCGCCGGAGCCGGAGCAGGCTTCTTCCGGACCGACGTCCTGGACGCCGCCCGGGAGACCCCGCACGGTCGGCACCGGCGGCCCCCGCCGACGGCATGCGGAGGCCCCGCCCTGACGTCGTCGTGCCCGGCGCCGCCGGTGCGGTGTGCCCGGGCGGGGGTGAGGTGACATAGGTGGTGCGGTCGTGGCGCTGCCGAAACAAACCGCCCATACCGTTTTGCCATGGCCGACACTTTCGACTCGTACACGACAGCGGGAGCGTGGGACGAGATGTTCGAGCGTCCCGGGGTGGTGAGACCGGCCTACGAGGCCGTCTTCGCCGCCCTGAGCCCGCTGGACTCCCTCGAACTCCGGTACCGCACGGACCAGATGGCCCGCGCCTTCACCGACCGTGGTGTGACCTTCTCCTACGGGGGCGAGGAACGCCCCTTTCCCCTCGACCTGGTGCCACGCCTGCTCGACGCCGTCGAGTGGGACCGGCTGAGCCGGGGCGTCCGGCAGCGGGTGCTCGCCCTGGAGGCCTTCCTCGCCGACGCCTACGGCGCACAGCGGGTCTTCGCCGACGGCGTGGTGCCCTACCGGCTGCTGTACTCCTCGCCGCACTTCCACCGCGCGGCGCACGGCATCGAGCCGCCGAACGGGGTCCGCATCCACGTCTCCGGGATCGACCTGGTCCGTGACGAGGAGGGCCGGTTCCGGGTGCTGGAGGACAACGTCCGCGTGCCGTCCGGCGTTTCGTACGTGATCGAGAACCGCCGGGTGATGACCCGGACCTTCCCCGCCCTCTTCGCCGAGCAGGCCGTCCGCCCGGTGGACGAGTACCCGCAGCGCCTCCTGGCCGCCCTCAAGGCCTCCGCCCCCGAGGACGTGACCGATCCGGTCGTGGTCGTGCTCACCCCGGGGGTGGCCAACGCCGCCTACTTCGAACACGCCCTGCTGGCACGGCTGATGGGCGTCCAGCTGGTCGAGGGCCGCGACCTGGTCTGCTCCGGCAACCGGGTGCGGATGCGCACCACCCGGGGCGAGAGCCCGGTGCACGTGATCTACCGGCGGCTCGACGACGACTTCCTGGACCCGCTGCACTTCCGCCCGGACTCGCTGATCGGGGTCCCGGGCATCATGGCCGCCGCCCACGCGGGGAACGTCACCCTCGCCAACGCCGTGGGCAACGGCATCGCCGACGACAAACTGCTCTACACCTACGTCCCGGACCTGATCCGCTACTACCTGGCGGAGGAGCCGCTGCTGCCGAACGTGGAGACCATCCGCCCGGAGGAGCCGGGCCGGCTGGAGGAGGTCCTGGACCGACTGGACCAGCTGGTGCTCAAGCCCGTCGACGGTGCGGGCGGCAAGGGCATCGTGATCGGTCCGCGGGCGGACCGGGCCACCCTCGACCGCCTGGCCGGGCAGGTGAGGGCGTGCCCGCGCGGCTGGATCGCCCAGCGCCCGGTCGCGCTCTCCACCTCGCCGACCCTGAGCCGCCGCGGCGACGGCCGGGACGGCCTCGCACCGCGCCACATCGACCTGCGGCCGTTCGCCGTCCACGACGGCAGCGAGGTCTGGCTGCTCCCCGGCGGGCTGACCAGGGTGGCCCTGGGGGAGGGCAACCTGATCGTCAACTCCAGCCAGGGCGGCGGCTCCAAGGACACCTGGGTGCTGGCGGACGGCGCCCCGCCGAACCGGGCGGCCGACGAACGTCCCGGCGCCGCCGTCACCGCTGTCGCCGCCGTCGCCGCCGTACAGAAAGTGATCCCCCGTCAGTCCGGCCCCGGCAGCACGCCCGGTGGCCCGCCCCAGGAGGAGGCACAGCAGTGATCACCACCGACACCATGCTCTCCCGGATCGCCGAGTCGCTGTTCTGGCTCGGCCGCTACGTGGAACGCGCCGACGACACCGCGCGCATCCTGGACGCCTACCTGCACCGGCTGCTGGACGACCCGTGGAGCGGTGAGGACGCCGCCTGCCGCTCGCTGCACGCCATCCTCGGCGTGTCCGTCCCGGCCGGGCGGCCGTGCGACATGGACTCGGTGCTGGCCCGGCTGGCCTTCGACGCGGCCAGCCCCGGCTCCATCGACGGCGCGCTCAGGGCGGCCCGCGAGAACGCCCTGACCGCCCGCGACGTGGTCTCCACCGAGATGTGGGAGACCCTCAACTCCACCTGGCACCAGCTCGCCGAGCACCGCCACGCCGCACGCCGCACCGGACCGGACGCCTACCTCGGCCTGGTCAGGCGCCGGGCCGCGCTGTTCTTCGGACTCGCCGACTCCACCATGAGCCGGGACGACGGCTGGCGCTTCGTCGCCCTCGGGCGGAGCCTGGAGCGGGTCGACATGACCGCCCGGCTGCTCGCCGTCCGGGGGTCGGCGGCCGTCCACGCTCCCGACTGGCCCGCGCTGCTCAGCGCGAGCGGGGCCGAGGAGGCCTTCGTCCGCGCCCGCGGAGCCGGCTGCGACTCGGTCGAGGTGGCGGCCTTCCTGCTGCTCGACCGGGGCTTCCCGCGCTCCGTCCTGCACGCGCTGAGCGCCGCCGAGGAGTGCCTCGCCGAACTCGACGGCGGCACGTCCTCCTGGCAGCGGCCCGAGCCCGCGCGGCTGGCCGTGGGCCGGATGCGCACCAGGCTGGAGTACCTCTCCTACTCCGAACTGGACCGGCTGCCCGCCCTGTTGAACGAGATCCAGCTCGCCTGCGGCGAGGCCACCCGGGCCGTGGCCGAACGCTACTTCCCCTGCGGAGGACCGATCGAGTGGTCGCACCAGTTCGAGACCCGAGAGGCGGCGTGACGGCGATGGCCAGCCGACTGCGGATACGCCACGAGACCCGGGTGGGATACCCGAGCCCGGCCGGCTCCTCCTACAACGAGCTGCGGATGAGCCCGCTCACGCTGCCCACCCAGACCGTCCTGGACTCACGGGTGGAGGTGACCCCGGCCGCCTCGCTGTGGACCTACCGGGACTACTGGGGCACCCGGGTCACGGTGTTCGACCTGGCCGAATCGCACAGCAGCCTCGCGCTGACCGCGACCAGCCTGGTCGAGACCGCACCGCCGACCGCGCTGTCCACCCCGCTCGGCCGGGCCGAGATCGCCGCCCGGTCGGCCGACAGCCGACTGACCGAGTACCTCGGCGGGACGCCGCGCACCACGGTGAGCCCGGAGCTCGCGGCCCTGGCCGCCGAGGCCGCCGAGGGCCTGGACGCCCACCAGGCCGCGGCGGCCCTGACCGACCTGGTCAGGGAGCGGGTCGCCTACACCCAGGGCAGCACCGGGGTGCACAGCGGAGCCCAGGACGCCTGGGACCAACGGGCCGGCGTCTGCCAGGACTTCGCCCACCTCACCGCCGCCCTGCTCCGCGCGGCCGGCATCCCGGCCCGGTACGTCTCCGGCTACCTGCACCCCTCGCCGGACGCCGAGATCGAGCGGCCGGTGGCCGGCGAGAGCCACGCCTGGGTCGAGTACTGGGCGGGCGAGTGGACCGGCCACGACCCGACCAACGGCACCCGCCCCGGCGAGTCCCACGTCATCGTCGCGCGCGGGCGCGAGTACGGCGACGTCCCCCCGCACAAGGGCGTCTACCACGGCACACCGGGCGAACTGCCCCAGGTGCGCGTGGAGTTCATCCGTCTCGCCTGATCCCGCCCGGTACGGAAGAAGCCCGGGAGCCGGCAGCAGACGGCGCCCGGGCGGTGGTGGCCCGGGCGCCGCGGGGTGCCGCCGTCGGACGGGTGGAGCTACGGGAGGTCGTAGACCACGGTGACCGGGGCGTGGTCGGACCAGCGCTCGGGGTGGGTGGCGGCGCGTTCGACGCGGGCGGAGCTGGCGCGGGCGGCGAGGCCGGTGGTGGCCATGTGGTAGTCGATGCGCCAGCCGGAGTCGTTGTCGAAGGCGCGGCCGCGGTAGGACCACCAGGTGTAGGGGCCGGGCCGGTCGGGGTGGAAGGCGCGGACGACGTCGACGTAGCCGGCCTCGGTGAGGACGCGGGTGAGCCAGGCGCGCTCCTCGGGGAGGAAGCCGGCGCTCTTCTGGTTGGCCTTCCAGTTCTTGAGGTCGATCTCCTGGTGGGCGATGTTCCAGTCGCCGCAGACGACGACCTCGCGGCCCTCGGCCTCGGCGCGCTTGCGCAGGTCGGTGAGGTGGACGAGGAACTCCGCCATGAAGCGTTCCTTCTCGTCCTGCCGTTCGGTGCCGACTTCACCGGAGGGCAGGTAGAGGCTGGCCACCGTGACGCCGGGAAGGTCGATTTCGGCGTACCTGCCCGAATTGTCGAATTCGGCTGAGCCGAAACCGATCGCGGTGCGGGTCGGCTCCTGCCGGGAGAGGACGGCCACGCCGGCCCGGCCCTTGGCCGCGGCGGGGGCCCACACCGCGTGCCAGCCGTCCAACTCGCGCAGCTCGGGCGGGAGTTGCCCGTGCTCGGAGCGGACCTCCTGGAAGCAGATCACGTCCGCCTCGGTGGCGGCGAGCCACTCCAGCAGGCCCTTCTTGGCGGCGGCCCGAATGCCGTTCACGTTCGCGGTAGTCACAACAAGAGTCACCGGGGAAGGGTATCCGGCCGCCCGGGTGACGGGCGGAAGGCGGCGGGGTGGCGGGCGCGCGTCGTGAACGCCTTGTGAAGTCTTGTCCGGGGCGGGTCAAGGCGTTCCATTGGTCTTGACCATCTCGGCGGGCAAGCCCTACTGTCACTTACTGCAAAGACCTTTAATAAAGAAGGACGGATAAAGCCCGCCCCTCCCACCTGCCGGAACGTCGGGCGTGGGGCAGGCCCGGCGACCTTCAGGGCGGAGGACACGGTGGGTCAGAACCAGCTCGCGGCAGTACCGGAGCCGAAGTACTGGCACCTGCGCACGGTCCTGGTGCGCACCATCGACGCGGAGTTCTCCACCGGTCAGGTGCTGCCCAACGAGCGCGAGCTCGCCGCCCGCTTCGGCGTGGCCCGGGCCACCCTGCGGCAGGCGCTCGACCAGCTGGAGCTGGAGGGCCGCCTGGTCCGCCGCCGTGGCATCGGCACCCTGATCGCCGCCCCGCGGGTCGGCGTCCCGGTCAGCCGGCGCGAGGAGGGCTGGCCCGGTGTGAGCCGCAGTCAGGCCTGGCGCGAGGTCGGCTGCGAGAGCGGCCCCGCCTCGCCGCAGCTCGCGCTGTCGCTCGGGGTCGAGCCCGGGAGCCTGGTGCACACCGTCCGCCGGATCCGCATGGTGCAGGGCCGGGCCATGGCCACCGAGTCGCTGCACGTGCCGGACGCCGCGCTGCGCGCGCTGCCGCGCGTGGTCGGCGGGGCGGCGCAGGCCGAGGCCGACCCGGCGCGGCTGGTGCTCCGTCAGCTGGAGCGCCTGGTGATCGACGGCGAGTCCCGCGCGGTGGAGCTCGGCGTGGCCGAGGCCGAGGAGGCCGGGCTGCTGGAGCGCCCGCCGGGCACCCCGGTCCTGGTGGTCACCACCCAGTACGCCGCGGCCGGCCGCCTGGCCGCCCTCTCGGTCGCCACCTACCGCGCCGACACCTGCAAGCTCACCTTCGGCGAGACCGGCCTGGTCGAGGTCACCCCGGTCGAGGGCAAGCAGCCGGTGGGCGCCGCCGCCGCGTCCTGACGGGCCCGGTAGGGCAGGCGCCCAGGGGCGCGGGGAACTGCGCGAATCGGAAGACACAGACCCGTGTGCCGGGTACGGACACTCACTTGCAAGTGAATCTCCGTACCCGGCACACGGGTTTCGTCCTTCCGCCTCGCGCGGTTCCTCGCGCCCCTGGGCGCCTGCCCTACCGGGCCGGTCAGCGCGGGGAGTCCACCGCGAAGAGCTGGTCCTCGACGTGGTCGAGCGCGACCCGGAGGGCGCCCATCGCGACGACCTCGGTGCCGAGGGCGGCGAGGGCGACGTCGGGGGCGCGCAGGCAGTAGAGGGCGAGCTGTTGGCGCAGGGGTTCCAACACGTCGTCAAGACCGGCCGCCCAGCCGCCGACCACCACGATCTCGGGGTCGAGGGCGAGGACCAGGGCCGCGACGTCGTGGACCAGGCGGCGCAGGAAGCGGTCCATCGCGACCATGGCGACCTCGTCGCCCTCGCGGGCCAGCCGCAGCACCCGGGCCACCGCGGCCTCGTCCAGCGGGTCGAGCGGCTTGCCGGTGGTGGAGAGCAGGCGCTCCGGGGTGGCCTCCTGGCCGAGCAGGTGGAGCGCGCCGATCTCGCCGGCCGCGCCGCCGAAGCCGCGGTGCAGCCGCCCGTCGATCAGTGAGCCGGCGCCCGGGCTGAGGCCGGCCATCACGAAGACCAGGTCGCCCTTGCCGACCGCCGCGCCTTGCCAGTGCTCGGCGATGGCGGCCAGGTTGGCGTCGTTCTCGATCATCACCGGGCAGCGGAACGAGCGCCGCAGCCGGGCGCCGAGGTCGAGCCCGGTCCAACCGGGCATCGCGGTGCCGAGCTTGACGTTCCCCTCGCGGTCGACGATGCCCGGGCTGCCGACCGCGACCGCCCAGAGGCTGTCCCGGGAGACCCCGGCCTTGCGGAGCACCTCGGCCACGGTGGCCCGTACCAGGGTGAGCCGCTCCTCCGGTTCGAGGGTCTCGACGGCGGGCTTGGCGTGGCTGCCGAGCACGGTGCCGGTCAGGTCGGCCAGGATGACCCGGATGTCGTGGACGCCGATCTCGATGCCGAGGATGTGCCCGGCCTCCGCCCGGAAGCGGAACCAGCGGGCGGGGCGGCCGCGCTGACGGCCCGTGTCCTGGGAGTGCTCGACCTCGGCGACCAGTCCGGCCTCGATCAGCCCCTCGATCACGCCCTCCACCGTCGGCCGGGAGAGCCCGGTGTCCCCGACCAGTTGGGTCAGGGTGACGGCCTGTCCGTCGCGCAGCGCCCGCAGGGTGACCGCGGCGTTGATCCGACGCAGCAGCGAGGAGTCCCCTCCGGTGAGCCGATCCGCCAAGTCGCTGCCCTTCCGCCGTCTTACGCGCGACAGCACCGGCGCGCGTGAAGGAGTACGCGGGCGGCACCGTCCGGGCCCCCCACGGGTGTGCCGACCGGGCAGCGCGACACGGGGTACGGCGCCGGAGGGCGTGAGCCGGATGCTACTCGGCGCGACCCCGTCCCGCGAGCGTTTCCGCAGCTCATCACCGGTTCGGTATCGAAACGGTACGTTGCCCCCGCCGCCCGGCGGGGTCCGGCCGGGGAGAGCGGCGGTGAGGAGTGGTGAGGAGTGGTGAGGAGCCGTCAGCCGTCGAGGCGCCAGACCGTGGTGGTCTTCACCTTGCTGTCCTCGAGGTCCGCCGCCGTCGGGACCTGGTAGACCGCCGCCTCGGTGAAGGCCCCGCGCGGCAGGTACGCCCGCCCCGGGTCGCCGACCAGCACCAGCGCGCCGCGCGCCCGGGCCCGGTTCAGGAAGGGCAGCACCCGCTCGGCCATCGCCCGCTCGTAGAAGACGTCCCCGGCCAGCACCACCTCGGCCGGCGCGCCGTCCCCGCCGAGCAGGTCCGCCAGGACGGCGTCCAGCTCCACCCCGTTGGCCTCGGCGTTGAGCGCGATCGCGGCCACCGCGTAGGCGTCGATCTCGGCCGCCGTCACCTCGGCGGCCCCGCGCAGCGCCGCCGCGACCGCGACCAGCCCCGAACCGGCCGCCAGGTCCAGCACCCGACGGCCCGCCACCACCTCCGGGTGGTCCAGCACGTACCGGGCCACGGCCTGGCCGCCGGCCCACGCGAACCCCCAGAAGGGCGGCGGCAGGTCGGCCTGGCCCTTGGTCTCCTCGGTGTGCTCCCAGAGCGCGATGGCCGAGGCGGCCTGGTGCAGTCGCACCTCCGGCACGAACGGCACCGATGCCAGCTCGGTCTGCTCCCGCACGAACCCCCGCAGGGCCTGCTCGTCCACCGTGGCCACACCCATGCTCCGCGCCTTCCTCTCACCGGTGCCCGGATCCTACGCCGGGGCCACCGCCTCGCCGGCCGGCCACTGCACGGGACCTGTGCACAGGTCCTGTTCGCGGACCTGTTCGTGGGACCTGGGGCCGGGTGACCCAGACCCTACGGCATCTGACGCCCCGTCACGCCCCCGTCACGCGGCCGCAGCGTGCCCGCAGCACGACTGCCACGTGCCCGCCACGCCTCCCGCGCCGCCGTGCGGGCCGCGGCCCGTCCCGGCAGGTGGAATTCGCTCGTCCGGGTGGGACGGCGCTGGTAGACATGCCCGGCATGAGCGACCTACGACTGCGCCCCGCCACCGTTGACGAGATCCCCGACCTGCTGGCCTTCTGGGCCCGCGCCGCGGAGGGCACCAGCATCACCGACGACCCCGAGGGCGTCGGGCGCCTGCTGGCCCGCGACCCGGAGGCGCTGATCGTCGCCGAACGGGACGGCGCGGTGGTCGGCACCGTGATCGCGGGCTACGACGGCTGGCGCTGCCACCTCTACCGGCTCGCGGTGGACCCGGCGCAGCGGCGGCAGGGCATCGCCGCCGCGCTCCTGGCCGCCGTGGAGGAACGCTTCGCGGCGCTCGGCGGACGTCGGGCCGACGCGATGGTCCTCGACCACAACGAACTCGGCCAACACGCCTGGCGGGCCGCCGGCTACGGACCCGAACCGGCCTGGACCCGCTGGGTGAAGCCGCTGGGCTGACGACGGCTCAGGGCCGCGCCCGCCGCCGTCCGCCACGTCCGCCGCGCTTCCGTGCGGCGGTGGGCGTGCGCCCCGGCACGCGCCCCGGCACGCGCTCGCACGGGCGGCGGAGTCCGACTGGTGGCGACGGTCGGGATACGTACCGTGAGATCAGGTACGAGTCCCCGCCCCGGGGTGGGGTGGAGCGGGGGAAGAAGGAGAGGAGCCCCGGATGGCCACCGCCACGGGACGTGGTCGCCGGGCCGCGCGACGGGCCGGCCGCCGCCGCAGGCTGCCGGGCGTGATCGCACTGGCCTCGGCACTGCTGGTCCTGGGGGCCTGGGGCGTCGGGCTGGGCGATCAGCCGGGGCTGCCGCCGGTGCCCGAGGTGCCGGCGGCCGCGCCCGTGCCGGCCGTGGTGGTTCCGGCGGCGCCCGCGGTTCCGGCGGTGGTGCACGGGATGGCCAGGTCGGCGCCCAGACGACTGCGGGTCCCCGCGGTGGAGGTGGACGTCCCGTTGATCGAGCTGAGCCTCGGGACGGACGGTTCGCTCCGGCCGCCCGAGTCGGACCGGACCGCGCTCGCCGGGTGGTACGCGGCCGGGGTCAGCCCGGGCGAGACCGGGACCGCGCTCCTGGCGGGGCACGTCGACACCGCGCGCGGCCCCGCCGCGCTGCACCGCCTGGCCGCCCTGACGCCCGGTCAGGCCCTCCTGGTCGACCGGGCGGACGGCAGCTCGGCCCGCTTCGTGGTGGACGTGGTCGCCGACCACCCCCGCGACGCCTTCCCCAGCGACCGGGTCTACGCCCCCGCCCCCAGGCCGGAGCTGCGGGTGATCACCTGCGGCGGCCGCTACGACCGCGCCCACGGCGGCTACCAGGACAACACCGTGGTCTACGCCCACCTGGAGCAGTCCTGACGGGCGGTCAGGCCGCCGCGGAGTCCGTGTAGTCGGCGGTGTGCCGCACCTCGCCGAAGCGGGGGAAGACCCGGCTGACCGCGAACTCGTGCTCGTCGGCGGCGAAGCCGGACATGGCGTCCGCGACGAACTCCACCGCGTAGCCCAGGTCGCTCGCGGCCCGCGCGGTCGACTCCACGCCCATGGTGGTCACCAGTCCGCCCAACACCACGGTGCCCACACCGAGTTCGCGCAGCAGATCGTCCAGGCCGGTGCCCTGGAAGGCACCCACGGTCCGCTTCACCACCGTGACGTCCCCCGGCCGCACCAGCCCCTCGGCGAAGCCGCTCCCGGGCGGCTGCTCCGCCACCCCGGGACGGTCCACCCGGACCAGCACCACCGGCCGCCCCTGCGCGCGGAAGGCCTCCGCGAGGAGACGGCAGCGGGCCAGCACCTCCTCGCCGTCGTACGGCGCGAGCGGGAGGGCGACGATCCGGGGCATCAGGTCGATCAGGACCAGGGCGGTGTTCACGCGCCGAGCATAGGCGTTGCGCGCCGGGTGGCCGGGTGGCCGGGTGGCCGGGTGGCCGGGTGGCTGGGTGGCGGAGTGGCCGGGAAAACCCGTCGAGCCGTGCGGCCGGTGCCGCCTAGGCTCCGCTCCATGACCCACGCGAAGACCAGCTACGTCTGCCTGCCCTGCCGTGCCTCGTACAAGCAGCCGTACGACCGCGAGCGCGAGCGCCGCTGCCCGCGCTGCGCCGAACCGCTGGTCCACGTCGGCTCGGCCTTCGCCGCGCCCCGCCGCCGCGACGCGGCCGGCTGGCGGGCCCTCTCGGTGCTGCTGCACGCGGGCATCCGCTTCCACAAGTCCTGTTGCAGCGGCCCCGGTTACCGCCCCCGCACGCTCCGAGAGGTCCGCGAGCGCCTCACCCACGCCCGCCGCACCGGCCGCCCGGCGGCCGAGTCGCTGGTGCGGTACGAGCTCTGACGCGGACCGGCCGTGCCGCCCCCGGTGGGGTGGCACGGCCGGTCCGTCTCACACGGTGTTCAGCACTGGGGCCGCTTGCCGTGGTTGGCGCCGCCCTTGCGGCGGGCCCTCTTCTTGCGGCGTCGCTTGGATGACATCGCGTCTGCTCCTCTCGCTGCGGTCTGCCGGATCTCCGTTCAACCTCGCACGGGTGGCGGTGGTCGGCGAGGCGGCGCCGCTGTGCGGGTGACGGGGCGCGAACGGAGGGGGACCGACCGGTTCCGGCCGTCCGGTGAGGGGAACGCGGGGGAGAAGGGTGGACGGAGTGGCGCAGATGTACGGGCAGTGGGTGGGCAGGGGCGGGTGGGGCGCAGGGTGACGGGCGGGGCGGGCCGGGAAACGGCCGACAAGTGACCGGCCGGGGCATGCCAGAGGTCTAGGCCAACGGGGGCTCTACTCCTAGGGTGTGACGCACCGTCAGCCGGGCCCGGGTGTCGACGGAGACCGTCCACCGCCACCACCCAGGGGGTACCCGCATGTCCGTACGCCTGTTCTCACGCGTGGTCAGAACCGCGCTGCTCGCCCTGAGCGTGCCGGCCGCGCTCGTCGCCGCCGCCCTGCCGACCGCCGGGCCGGCCGCGGCCGCCGTACCGGACCGCTACGGCTTCGCCTTCCTCGACAACCCGACGCCGCCGCCCGCCTACGTCCCGGACACCACCCGCCAGTGGGGCAGCTGGCCCTCCCCGGCGGCCAACCCGGTCAAGGTCGACCAGGTGGGCGTCGGCCAGTACGTGGTGCACTTCCCGCTGATCGCCGGCCCGGGCGGGATCGCCCACGCCACCGCCGTCGGCCGCACCGGCAGCTGGTGCCAGGTCAAGGGCTGGGGCCCGGTCGGCACCGGACTGGACGTGACGGTCCTGTGCTACAAGCCCGGCGGCATCCCGGTGAACTCGCAGTTCACCGCGCTCTACACCACCAGCAGCGGGGTCCCCGCCCCGGCGGGTGGCAGCTACGGCTACACCTACTCCGCCCCCACCGGTGCGGTGATCACCCAGTACAACTCCTCCGGCGGGGTCAACACCGTCAGCCACGGCTCGACCGGCATCTGGAAGGCCTGGCTGCCCGGCCTCGGCGGGGCCACCCAGCTCGGGAACTTCCAGGTGACGGCGGTGGACGGCGTGCAGGGCGCCCGCTGCAAGGTGGCCGACTGGTACCCCGGCAGCACCGGGCAGACCGCGATCGTCGCCTGCTTCGACGCGGCCAACAACCCGTACGACACCCGGTGGACCCTCAGCTACTCGGTCAAGCGCGCGGTGCACGGCCCGGCCTACCCGCCCAAGTACTTCGGCCACCTGTGGTTCAACGGCGGCGTCCCGGCCGGGACCAACTTCAACTCCGTCGGCGCGGCCAACACCCTGGCGGGCTCGGTCCCGTACTCCGTGACCATGCCCTCGGTGGCGGTCGTCCCGGACACCTCGCACACCACGGCCTTCGGCCCCGGCCCGGACTACTGCGGCGAGGCCATGCCGTGGAACCGCAGCGGCAGCACCGTGACGCTCTACCCGATCTGCTTCAACGGCAGCGGCAGTCCGGTGCCCGGGCGGTTCTTCACCGCCTACACCTCGGCGTTCTGACACGTCGTCGGCGGCTCCGCCCGGGGGCTCAGGGGGTGTGGAACAGCACCTCCGGGGCGTCCGGGCGCGGGCCGTCGAGCAGGGGTTGCGGGCGGCCCTTGAGGTGGAGGTCGAGGAAGGCGCCGACGTAACGCCTGGTCAGCTCCACCGAGCGGGCCCCGGAGAGCGGGAAGTCCGGGTCGGGCAGGCCGAGTTGGTCGCCGAGGGCCGGGTAGTCGGTGAAGGTGAAGTGGCCCGAGCCGGTGAAGGTGATCCAGCGCTTCCAGCCGCCGAGCCGGCTCCAGTCCCGGTCCCAGGAGGGCTCGTGGCCCGGGGTGGTCTCGGCGGCGCCGAGCAGCAGGAACGGCCGGTCGTCGGTCGCGGCCGGAGTGAAGAGCGAGCCGTCCATGTCGACCCCGGCCCTGATCCGGGGGTCGGCCGCCATGGCGGAGGCGGCCGAGGCGCCGCCGATCGAGTGGCCGGCCATCGCGATCCGCCGGCGGTCGATCATCCCGGCGTGGCGCCAGGCGGGGTGACGGCCGGTCAGCCGGTCGAGCAGGAAGGAGACGTCCTTCGCCCGGCCCTCGGTCACCTTGTCGTAGCCGACGGTCTCGGCCTGGTCGCAGGCCAGGCACTCCGGCAGCCGGCCGCCGGGGAAGGCGGTGCCCACGCTCTCGTACGCGTGGTCCACCAGGGCCACCAGGTAGCCGCGCGAGGTGAGGTCCTCGGCGAGCGAGCTGAGGGTGGCCCGGTGCACCCCGAAGCCCGGTGACAACACCACCAACGGGTACGTCCCGCCCAGCGGCCGGGCGTCCGTCCGGGCCGCCGTCCTGGTGGCGGCCACCACGGCCGGGTCGACGGTGTCCTGGAGCTCGCGCGCGCCGAGCAGCCGGCGGGCCTCCTCCACCTGCATGTACGGCGCCGGACGGCCGGTGCCGTGGCGGGCCGGGTAGTACATCGTCACCATCAGCTCGCGCGGGCCGCTCTTCGCCCACTGGTCCACCCGGCTGCGGTCCACCAGGTGCAGCACCTCCCTGCCGACGCCCAACGGGCCGGTGGGGCGCGGAAGTTCGAGCTGCGTGCGGGAGGGCTTGGTGGAGGTGGCGGACGGCGCGGCTGCGGCCGAGGCGGTGGCCGCCAGCGGCAGCGGGAGCGCCAGGGCGAGGAGCAGGGTGGCGGTGGTGGCGAGGCGTCGGTTCATGTCTCCGAACCTATGCCGCCGTCCCTGACGGATCGTCAACTCACGGGAGGAAGGGGATCATCCGCGCGGATGATCCCCTTCCTCCGCCCACGGTCTGACCCTGGGGCCGGGCCCGCCCGGGGGCGGCCGCCGTCAGAGGAAGTTGTTGGGCCAGATCATGGTCCGCCACATGTGGGCCACCGGTGAGCCGTCGAAGCCGAGGCCTGCGCGCGGCTGCCGGAAGCACCGGCCGAGGGCGTCCTCGAACTCGCTGATGTCGATCTCCTCGGCCGGGTCGAAGTCGAAGGTGTAGACGTCGTTGAGCGTGATGAGGCGGGCCGTCATGTACCACCGGTGGGCGCGCGCCTCCCGGTAGGCGCGGTGGACGTGCTCGGGCGGGCGGTAGCCGGAGCCGAAGAAGGAGTCGTAGGCCTGCGGGTAGTCGTAGCCCACGGCGGGGTCGGGGAAGAAGCGGAGGATCTCGTGCTGGCGGATCGCCCAGGCGACCTCCTCGCTGACGTAGGGGGCGACCAACTGGGCGCCCCAGTGGCCGTGGTGGCTGCGCAGCAGGCCGCCGACGGCGATGTCGTGCAGCAGGCAGGCGGTGACGACCGCGTCCCCCAGGTCCAGGTCGCGGGCGCGGCGGGCGCTGTGGATCAGGTGCAGGGCGGTGAAGCGGTCCTGAGAGAGCCGCAGGCGGAAGAAGTCGGCGAGCGTGGGCCGGTCGGGCATCACGGGCAGCGTCGGGTTGTCGCCCATCATGAAGACCCGGTCCTCGCCGAGCTTCGCGATCCACTGGCCGCCGTCCAGGTGCTGGTCGGTTCCCAGGGTGGCGATGGCCGGCAGGGTGGTCATCCGTTCCAGGCCCTCCTGGCCCGAGGGACGTGGGCGGACGAGGAGCGATGACTGCGGCGCGGTCCGCTCCCGCGTGGGGCGCGGCAGGACGAGGCGGGAGGGGGCCGGGGCGGGGAGGGTGAGCGGGGTGGGGAGGGCGTGCGACTGCGGTTCGGCCGGGCGGACGCCGGCCTGGTCGCAGAGCCGGCCGATCCGGGCGGCCGCCTCGGGCGTGACCGGCCCGGTCAGGGCGGCCCCGTGCTCCCCGCTCAGCGCCAGCACCGCGGCCTCGGCCTCGCAGGCCCACAGGTCATGGGAGTTGAGCAGCCCGATGCCCGGTCCGTAGCGGTAGCCGTCGCGCCGGTGCAGCGGCCCCGGGTCGGGGGTGCCGGTGCCGACCGGCCAGAGCAGGCGGGCGCCGCGCTTGTGCCACTGCTCGCGGTCCAGGCAGCCGGGCCGGCCGGCGTCGATGAGGACGCGTCCGGTCAGGTCCTCGCCCGGCACGAGCTCGTCCGGCTCCAGCCGCTCGGTGATGGCGCAGACCGTCACCCGGCAGGTGCGCAGGACCTCTCCGGTATCGGCCGTGACACGGGTGCGGTCCTCCGCCCCCGCCGCCCGGACCACCCGGTCGACCCGGCCCAGGCGGGCTGGCCGGTCGCAGGCGAGGAAGGCCGTGTCGGGTAACTCGGCGAGCAGGGTGGCCAGGACGGCCGCTCCGATCGGACCGGCCGCTCCGATCACTCCGATCCGCAGCGGTCCGTCGCCGGCGCCGACGGCGCCGACGGTGTCGAGGACGTCGAGCGTCAGACGCCGGATCAGGTGGACGGTGCCGCCGTGGCCCGTCGTGACGGCCGGAACGTTCCTGCCCGGGAACGCCGCCTCGGTGCCGCTGGGGAGCGCGTCGCGCCCGAAGCGGGTCAGTGCGGGGAGGAAGGCGCCGAGGCCCACCACCTGCACGCCGAATCGTTTCCGTGCGAAGGAGATCGTGTCGCGGACGATGGCCGAGATCCGCTCGGCGGCCGCCCGGGGCTCCAGGTCCGTGACCAGGTCCGCGGTGACCGGGGCTTGCAGCACCAGCCCCCGGCGCCCCGCGTGCTCGCCGTAGTCGGCCAGCACCAGGGGCGGCAGGGCCGCCAGGAGGTGCTGGCCCCAGCTCGGGGTGACGCCGTACCGCGCGTCGAGCAGCGGCAGCAGGTGGTGGATCTCGGGTCCCCTGGTGGGGTCCTGACGGCTGATCGGGCTGGGCACCACGAAGGCCCGGTCGGCCGGCAGGTCCGGTGCGATCCGGCCCTCGTACAGGCCGAAGGCCCGCTCGACGGTGGCGAGGCTGCGGGCCGCCGCGGCCGCCGGGTCGGCGAGGTCCGACCGGGCACCGGCCTGCCGGACCATCGCGTCGAGCAGCCGGAGCGCCGCCTCGCGGTCGGGCGTGGTCCGCGGCGGACTCGTGGAGTGGAGTGCGGGAAGCATGACGACAACCCCCTGGGGCCGAACGGCCCACGTGTGACGGATTCCTGGCGGGAGGGGGCATGCCGCAACCGCGGCGGAGTGCCGCTGCGGTGATGGATTCGGATCCGGGTCCTCCCCTGCCCCCGAAGAAGATCAACGACACTGTCGATCATGAGTCACGCCCTTGGGCCGGGAGGAATCCGCCGCGCGGACCGGACCGTCGGACGACGAAGGCCCGGTCCGTCCCCGGCGTCAGCCGAGCCGCTGGCCCCCGGCGATGCGTCGGCGCCACCACACCTGGGGGTACCACTGCCGCTCGTAGGCGAACGGGTCCGGCAGCGTGCGCGCGAGGTACCGGGCGTCCAGCGGGGCGATACGGGCGATCAGTTCGGCCCGGGCGCGGTGGGGCAGTCGTTCCAGTACCGCGTCGAGGACGTCGCGGGCGTGCCGGACGTCGTGCAGGGAACAGCCGGGGCACCCGCAGTCGTCAAGCTCCGGGTAGAGCGGTCGGCGGCCGGGGCGCAGGAAGGACCGGTACCGCCTCAGCGCGGTGTCCGTTGCGCTCGGGAAGACGTCGGGATCGTCCGAGAGCTCCTCCACGCGGTGGATCGCCAGACTGGTCCGCGTCGACAGCCCGTGGATCCGCTCGGGAGGCGGGGAGTTCCAGACGCGCGGGGCGTGCTGTTCGGTGCGGAGCGCACCGGGCCGGCTACGGGGCATCGGCCTTTCGGTAGCTGATCACCCGGGTACGGTAGCGCCTTCCCGTACCGGTCCGCAGCCGATTTTCGGCCGGACGTGGGGGAGTTCACCAGGTACGGCGGTGTCAGTTGATCGTCCAGCGGTGCAGGGCGCCGTCGACCAGGGCGGCCAACTCGCCGGTGTGGCGGTGGTGGTGGGTGGGGTGGAAGCCGAGGACGGTGGCGAGGCGGGCGCCGTCGGTGGGGTCCCAGACGGTGAGGCCGTTGCCGTCGGAGGCCAGCAGGAGGCCGTCGGCGCAGAAGAAGGGGCCGTCGGGGCCGGCGAAGGCGGTGAGGCGGAGGGGGGTGTTGAGGGCGCCGGTGAGGTCGTCGACGTGGAGGACCAGCGCGCCGGGGCGGAGCCAGGCGCTGTCGTCGCCGAGGCCGCCGAGGGCGAGGCGGTTCTCGTCCAGCCAGACCGTCGGGCGGTTCCAGAGGTAGTCGGCTGTGAGGGGATCGCGCCGGGTCGGGCCGTCATCGCTCTCGTAGGGGTTCTCGGTGAGCCAGCGGTGCAGGCTCCAGAGGGAGGGGGCGCCGACGGGCTGCCAGATCCAGCCGTCGTCGGCGATCCGGTGGCCGTCGGGGCTGAGGTGGAGGGCGCCGTGGAAGTAGTCCAGGGAGCGGTCCTCGTCGAGGTCACGGGCCGTCAGGAGGGTGCCGTCCGCGGGGTCGGAGACGTCGAGACGGTTCCAGTCGGTGCGGTGGACCAGCAGGGTCCGGCCCTGGTGCTCGGTGAAGGCGAGCGAGAACGGGACGGTGTAGGTCTTGTAGGTGCCGCCGGAGAGGTTCATGGTGACGGCGCCGGTGGTGAGGTCGAGGACCTGGCCGAGGGACTCCTCGCCCACGTGGTCCTGGACCACGGCGGCATACCGGCCGTCCGCGCTCGCGTGCAGGCGGAGCACGGGGGCCGTGCTGCCCCACGTCCGTGCGTCCGGCGGCAGGGCGACCGTGGTGCGGGCGAGCTGCTGCCAGTGCTCGTCGCCGGGGTGCCAGCGGACGAGGGTGCCGTCGGCGAGGAGGAGCAGCCAGCCGCCGGTCCGACCGCCGGGCGCGAGGTCGGTGACCGGGCCGAGGGCGGCGGGCAGCGGTGAGCGCACCACGGTCGGGTCGGTCGGGCGTGGGCGTTCGACGGGGCCGGGGTGGCCGCGGGTGCCGAGCAGGCCGCGGGTGACGGCGTCGGCACAGGGGGCACAGAGCGGGGTCACCCGGACCATCGGGCCGACGTCGGTCGGCGGGACGCAGTCCTGGCAGACCCGGGCCTGGCCGGTGCCGTCGCCGGTGAACTGCACGTACTGGTAGAGCGGTTCGGTCGTGGTGAGCAGGTGCTCGCAGACCGGGACCGGTGCCGACGTCAGGTCATGGCCGCAGGCGGGCGTGGCGGTGGTCCCCCGTGGATCGTTCACGGGGGCGAGTAGAGCACGGCTCAGGCGTGATCGGCAGTGAATTGCGCGGCGTCCCAGACGCCGCCGAGGGCGGGTGCGAGGGCGGACGCGGCGAGGGCGGGGAAGGAAGGCGTGTCCGGGGCGCCGTGCGGGAGGGCACCGAGGAGGGGGGCGCCGGCGGCGGTCGGGAGGTCGGCGAGGTTGCAGCGCATGGCGAGGTCGGGGGCGGCGGGCCAGCTGCCGATGACCACGCCGAGGGAGGTGAGGCCGCGGGCGCGCAGGGCCTCGGCGGTGAGGGTGGTGGTGTTGAGGGTGCCGAGGCCGGCGGTGGCGACCAGCAGGACCTCGACCTCCAGGCCGAGGGCGGCGGTGGCCCGTGCCATGTCGGCGAGGGTCTCCCCGGCCGGGTTGTAGCGGACCAGCAGGCCGCCCGCGCCTTCGACCAGGACCAGGTCGTGGTCGGCGGCGAGCGCCGCGGCCTCGGCGGCCGCCTCGGCGGCGGTCAGCGGCGGCAGGCCGGAGCGCCGGGCGGCGGTCTCGGGGGCCAGCGGATCGGGGTAGCGGGCGAGTTCGCGCAGGGTCACGTGCGGGCCGGCCAGCCGGCCGACCTCCTCGGCGTCGCCCGGCTCGCCGGGTGCGACGCCGGTCTGACCGGGCTTCAGCACCGCCACCGAGGGGGCGAGTGCGGCGACGGCGGCGGTGACGGCGGTCTTGCCGACCTCGGTGCCGGTGCCGGTGACGAACAGGACGGTGCCGGGGCGGCGGGTCTGACGGGTGTTCACGGAAGCCTCGATGAAGGGGGGTCAGCCGGCGGCAGCGGCGGCGGTCACGGCGGCCGTGATCCGGGCCAGCTCCGCGTCGGAGGTGACGTACGGCGGCATGGTGTAGACGAGGTCGCGGAACGGCCGCAGCCAGACGCCCTCGCGGGCGGCGGCCTCGGTGGCGGCGCGCATGTCGACGGGGTGGTCGAGCTGGACGACGCCGATCGCGCCGAGCACCCGGACGTCCTGGACGCCCGGGACGGCGGCGGCTCCGGCGAGGCCCTCGCGCAGGCCGGTCTCCAGCCGCTTGACCTCGGTGCGCCAGTCCTGGGAGAGCAGCAGCTCGATCGAGGCGTTGGCGACGGCGGAGGCCAGCGGGTTGCCCATGAAGGTCGGGCCGTGGGCCAGCACCGGGACCTCGCCCCGGCTGATGCCGTCGGCGATCCGGGAGGTGCACAGGGTGGCGGCCATCGAGAGGTAACCGCCCGTCAGGGCCTTGCCGAGGCAGAGCACGTCGGGGGAGACGCCCGCGTGGTCGGCGGCGAAGAGCTCGCCGGTGCGGCCGAAGCCGGTGGCGATCTCGTCGAAGACCAGCAGCACGTCGTGGCGGTCGCAGACCTCGCGGAGGACGCGCAGGTACTCGGGGGAGTGGAAGCGCATGCCGCCCGCGCCCTGCACCACCGGCTCGACGATCACGGCGGCCAGCGTGTCGGCGTGCTCGGCGACCGCCTGCTCCAGCCGGTCCGCGTACGCCTGCTCGAACTCCACTGGGGGCTCCGGGACGAAGACCTGACCCGGCAGCACCCCGCCCCAGAGCGAGTGCATCCCGCCCTCGGGGTCGCAGACCGACATGGGGTGGAAGGTGTCGCCGTGGTAGCCGCCGCGCCAGGTCAGCAGGCGCTGCTTGGCGGGGCGGCCGATCGAGCGCCAGTACTGCAGGCACATCTTCATCGCGACCTCGACCGCGACCGAGCCCGAGTCCGAGAGGAACACGTGCCGCAGCGGCTCCGGGGTGATCTCCACCAGCCGGGCGGCCAGCCGGACGGCCGGCTCGTGGGTGAGCCCGCCGAACATCACGTGGCTCATCCGGCCGAGCTGGTCGGTGACGGCGGCGTCCAGCACCGGGTGCCGGTAGCCGTGGATCGCGGCCCACCAGGAGGACATGCCGTCGATCAGCTCGTGGTGCCCGGCCACCGGTTCGGCCATCCGGAGCCGGACCCCGGCGGCGGACTCCACCACGTAGGGGGTGGCGGTGCCGGGCATCGGGCCGTACGGGTGCCAGACGTGGGCGCGGTCGAGGTCGAGAAGGTTGTGCATGTGATGAGGGGTCAGTTCCTAGGCGTTGGGCGCCAGTTCGGTGCCCGCGCCGCGGCGGCGGACCCGGACCAGGTCGGGCTGGGGCTCGTCGTTGGCCGCGGTGGCCTGGGACGGGACGGGGGCGGAGTGCCCGCCGCAGGGGCCGCAGCCGCCGCCGGTGCCGCAGGCGTGGGCGCCCTCGGAGCCCGAGGCGTCCGTCGAGCAGACCGAGCCGCAGCCGCCGCCACCGCCCGTCACCTCGGAGCGGTGCTTGGGCAGGGTGGCCTCGCCGGCGCCCTCCACCTCGAAGCCCGCGTCGGCGATCATGTCGAGGTCGGCCTGGCCGGCCTGGCCCTCGCTGGTGAGGTAGTCGCCGAGGAAGATCGAGTTGGCGATGTGCAGGCCGAGCGGCTGCATCGAGCGCAGGTGCACCTCGCGGCCGCCGGCGATCCGGACCTCGACGTCCGGGCAGACGAAGCGGACCATGGCGAGGATGCGCAGGCAGCGCTGCGGGGTGAGGTTCCACTCCTTGGCCAGCGGGGTGCCCTCGAAGGGGATCAGGAAGTTGACCGGCACCGAGTCGGAGCCGATCTCGCGCAGCGCGTAGACCACGTCGACCAGGTCCTCGTCGCTCTCGCCCATGCCGGCGATCAGGCCGGAGCAGGCGGACAGGCCCGCGCCGTGCGCCTTCTGGACGGTGTCCACCCGGTCCGCGTAGGTGTGGGTGGTGGTGATGTCCCCGTAGGTGGCCTCGGAGGTGTTGAGGTTGTGGTTGTAGGCGTCCGCCCCGGCCGCCTTCAGGCGCTCGGCCTGGTTGTCGGAGAGCAGGCCCAGGCAGGCGCAGACCTCGACGGCCTCGTTGGCGTCCTTGATGGCGGCGATGGTGTCGGCGACGCGGTCGATGTCGCGGTCCGTCGGGCCGCGGCCGCTGGCGACCAGGCAGACCCGCTTGGCGCCGCCGGCCAGTCCGGCGGCGGCCGCCTCGGCCGCCTGCTCGGGCTTGAGCCAGGTGTACTTGAGGATCTCCGCCTTGGAGCCGAGCCGCTGGGAGCAGTAGTTGCAGTCCTCCGGGCAGAGACCGCTCTTGAGGTTCACCAGGTAGTTGAGCTTGACCCGGCGGCCGAACCACTGACGGCGGACCCGCCCGGCGGCCGCGACCACGTCCAGCAACTCGTCGTCGGTGGTGGCGAGTACGGCCAGTGCCTCCTCCCGGGTGGGGAGTTCCCGGCGCAGGCCCTTGGCGGTGAGGGTGTCGAGCAGATCCATGGCCTTGATCCTGCCCGGGTGACGTCGCGTCGCGCCAGAGGGAACCCACCAAGAACAGGGCCTCGGAGGTGTGCGAGTTGTCACAGTTCCGCCATCCGGCGATCGGCTCTGCGCCATCGGGCGGTCGGTCGCGGCGTGGCGGTGACCCGGATGCGGACGTGGTCGGATCATCCGCTTAGAATCTGCGCCATGACCACGCAGGGGGAGCGCCAGAACCGCCGGGTCCGGGGCCGCCGCCGCCGGATCATCGCCCTGTGCACCGTCGGAGGCGTGGCCGTCGCCGTGGGCGTGGTGGTGGCCGAGTCGGGCGACTGGCTGCCGGGCGCCGGACGGACCACCAAGGAGGGCCTCAGCGCGGTGCCGGCCGACGCCGGCCCGCCGACCCAGCCGCTGACGGAGGAGCAGCTCTTCACCGTCGAGCGCTACTTCCCCGGCGGCCGCGGGGTCGACAACGGCGGCTTCAAGGCCCGCCGCACGGCCGCCCGCCAGGGCCAGGACTGCGCGGAGGTGCTGGCGGACAAGGGCCAGGACGTGCTCAAGGACACCAACTGCCACGCCTACGTCTCGGTCAGCTACACCCAGGACGGCAACCAGGTGGTGAGCAGCGTCACGGTGCTGCGCTTCCCCGACGAGGCCTCGGCCCAGCAGGCCGAGAAGGCGCTGGTGACCAACACCGAGGCGATCGCCTTCGTGCCGCCGGACCCGGGCGTCCTCCCGACGCCCTCCGGCTCCCCGCCGCCCGCCGCGGGCGCCCAGCGGACCAGCACCCAGGTGGACGCGGTCGGCCACTACCTGACCGTCACCGCCTCGCGCTTCGCCGACCCGGCCTCCGCGGCGGCCCCCGCGGCCCTGGACGAGGCCACCCGGGCCGTGGGGTACACGGCCCGGGCGCCCTTCGTCTGGCTCTGAGGGTTCCGCACCCGGCCCTGACGGGCCGTCAGCGGCCTCGGCGAGCTCGGCGGCCCCGGCGGCCTCAGGGGTAGCTGACCAGGTTGGCGACGTTGGTGGTGGAGTTCGACGGGCCGCCGGTGGAGTTCACCACGTGGGCGATGGTGCCGGTGCCGCCGAGCGAGACGGTCACCATGTCGTGGAACCGCACCCCGCTGCGCTGGGGCGCCTCGATCGCGTGCTCGGCCACCACGCTCGGGTTGACGTTGAAGTAGCAGTAGCTGCCCAGGCCCCAGGCCTCGTGCGAGGTCACCGAGTCGGCCACCTTGTAGGCGGCGTAGCCCCGGGTGGCGCCGTTCTGCCAGGCGGCCTGGTTCGGCGGGTCGTAGGGCATCTCGTTCTGGAAGAAGTAGGTGCGGCCGCCGTTGCCGTTCCACACCACCTGGTGCTGCTGGTAGTGCTCGACGAAGAGCCCGTACATGGTGACGGCGGTGCCGTTGACGGTCAGTCCGGTGGCGGCGGTGTTGGCCGTCCAGCCGACGCCGCTGCCGTGGTCGGCGCGCCAGATCTAGGTGTGGTCCCCGATCACGTCGGAACTGTTCACCACCAGGCTCTGGGTCGCCCTGCCGACGCCCGCGCCGCCGATCCGGAAGAACACGTCGTGCAGGGAGGCCGGGTTGGCCGTGTGGCGGACGGCGGAGCCGGCCGGGCCGAGCTGGAGCAGCACGGGGGAGTTGACCGGACCGGCGTCGAAGAGCACGCCGGCGATCTTCACCCCGTCCACGTCGGCGACGGTCATCGCGGCGATGCCGTTGTCCGGGATCAGGGTGGCCAGGCCGAGGCCGAGGACCACGGTGTCCGGCCGGGTCACGTTCAGCGTCTGGTCGAGGTGGTAGACGCCGGGGGTGACGAGCAGGTGCTTGCCCTGGCCGAGCGCGGCGTTGATCTGGGCGGCGGTGGCGCCGGGCTTGACCACGTAGAACTGGTCGATCGGCAGCGAGCTGCCCGGCTGGCTGCCCGAACTCCAGGAGGTGCCGGTGGAGTTGGTGCGCAGTGCCGGTACGAAGACCCGGTACGCGCCGGCCGCGTCCACGTAGAGGAAGGGCTTCTCGCGGACCACGGGGGTCTGCGCCACGGTGGTGTACGGCGGGCTGGGGAAGGTGTTGGCAGGGGCGTTGACGTCGCCGACGAAGACCATGTTCCAGTTGGAGCCCGTCCAGCTGCCCCACTGGGAGTTGCGGGAGAGCCACTGCTGCTGGGAGCCGGAGCGGACCTGGCCGTCGATCAGGCTGTCGGCCAGCAGGCCGCCGCTGGACCAGCCGCCGTCGTCCAGCTGGAGGTTGCCGCGCACGTGCATCCGGCGGTAGGGGGCGGCCTGCGAGACGGCCCAGCGGTCGCTGCCGGAGGGCGGGTTGACGGAGAGGCCCTCGGCGGAGCGCCAGAAGTTCTGGGTGGCGTTGCCCTGGAACCAGTCGGCCTCGGCGTGCACCCCGCCGTTGATGGTGACGGCGTCGGGGGTGAGGCCTAGGCCGGCGACCTGGGTGTAGAAGCCGACGTTGGCGTCGACGTCGTAGGTACCGGGCTTGAAGAGCAGCGCGTACCGCTGGGCGCCGAACTGGTTGGTCTCCTGCTGCTGGAAGACCGAGTTCAGCTTGGCCTGGACGGTGGCGGCGGGCATCGAGGGGTCGAAGACGGCCACGTTCGGCCCGAGGTCCGGATTGCCGGGGTTGCCCGGGTCGCTGCCGGCGCCGAAGGAGAAGGACTGCGCGGCGGTGCCGTTGCAGGCGTACTGCTGGAGCACCACCGAGTCGGCGGTGGAGGCGGACGGCACGTCCAGGCACTTGCCGCTGTTGCGGTTGACGAAGTGGTACGAGCCGCCGCCCTCGTCCACCGGCAGCCACTGCTGGTTGGCGCCGCCGCCCCAGGTCCAGAGCTGCACCTTGGCGCCGTCGGCGGTGGAGACGCCGGTGACGTCCCAGACCTTGGTGGCGTCGTTGGCGTTGGCGATCCGGACGTGGCCGCCGTCGGTGGGCAGCAGCTGCCACTGCTGGGCGGTGGTCGCGTTGCAGGAGTACTGCTGGACGGCGGTGCCGTTGGCGGTGGCGGCCGCCGCGGCGTCCACGCAGCGGCCGCTGTTGCGGTTGACCACCGTGGTCCAGCCGGTGGGGGTGGCCGCCTCCGCGCTGGTGGGGGTCAGCACGGAGGCGGGGGCGAGCAGCGTGGCGGCGGTCAACAGCGGTATGCCGTAGCGCCGTTGCGATGTCCTCATGGAGGTGGGGGCTCCTGACTGGATGGCGGGATCAGCGGCCGGTGGTGAGGCCGAAGCCGTAGCGGAACAGCGGGTCGTAGGACGGGTCGCCGATGTTCAGCGGCTCCTGGGCCTCGCTGCGCGGCCAGCTGACCGGGAGCTTCCCGGAGTAGCGGCGCGCGCCGAACAGCGCGTCGGCCACCCCGCCGCCCTCGCTGCCGGGCAGCCAGGACATCACGAAGGCGTCCATCGACGGGAGTCGGTCGGTGACGATCTGCGGGCGGCCCGCCACGTCCAGCACCACACAGGTGGGCACGGCGGCGCAGACCTTGTCGACGGTGGCCCGGTCGGCGGCGGAGAGCTCCAGGGTGTGCCCGTTGTTGCCGACGTCGCCCATGCCCTCGGCGTACGGGGTCTCGCCGACCACCACGACGCCGACCTCCGCACCGCCGACGGGAGCGGAGGCGTCCGCGCTGTAGACGGCGGAGGGGGCGTACTCGCGGATGCCCTCCAGGATGGTGGTGGCGGGGATGGTGTCGCCGGAGGCGCCCTGCCAGGTGACGGTCCAACCACCGGCCTGGTTACCGGGGTTGTCGGCGTTGACGCCCGCGACGTAGATGGCGTCGGTGCGCCTGAGCGGCAGCGCGCCGTGCTCGTTCTTCAGCAGCACCTGGGACTTGGCGACGGCCTCCCGGGCCACCGCCCGGTGCTCGGGCGAACCGATCGCGGACTGGTACCGCCGGTCGGTGAACGGGTGCTCGAACAGGCCGAGTTCGAACTTGGCCCGGAGGATCCGGCGGACGGCGTCGTCGATCCGGGACCGCGCCACCCGGCCCTCGTTCACCTCGGTGAGCAGGGCCTGCTCGAACTTCTCGGCGCTGTACGGCACCATGAACATGTCCATCCCGGCGTTGACCGCGGTGCGCACCTGCGTCGGGTAGTCGCCCGGGAGTTGGTTGATCGCGTCCCAGTCGCTGATCAGGAAGCCGTCGAAGCCGGTCTTCTGCTTGAGCACCTCGGTGAGCAGCTCGTGGTTGGCGCTCATCTTCACCGGGTTGCCCAGGCCGTCCTCGGTCCAGTCCACGCTGGAGTAGGAGGGCATGATCGAGCCGACCCGGTGCCGCTGCACCGCCGTCACGTACGGCGCCAGGTCGATCCGGCGGAAGCGTTCGCGGGAGGTGACGGTGACGCCCTGGTCCAGCTTGTAGCTGCCGGCCGAGGAGCCGTAGGCGGTCGAGCCGTCGCCGGCGTAGTGCTTCACGGTGGCCAGCACCCGGTCGGGGCGGTCGAGTTGGGAGCCGCGGTGGCCCTGGAAGCCGTCGATCTGGGTCTCCATGGAGCTCACCAGCTCGGGCGTCTCGCCGAAGCTCTCGTAGGTGCGGCCCCAGCGGTCGTCCCGGGCCACGCAGACGCACGGGGCGAAGACCCACTGCGGGCCGGTCGCGCGGGTCTCGATCGCGGTGATGTGGGCGGCCCTGCGGGCGAGTTCGGGGTCGCGGGTGGCGCCGAGGGCGATGTTGTGCGGGAAGACGGTGGCGCCCACCAGGTTCCCGTGGCCGTGCACCGAGTCCACGCCGTAGATCAGCGGGATGCCCAACCTGGTCTCCAGCGCCCGGCGTTGGTAGCCGTCCACCATGTCGGCCCAGGCGGCCGGGGTGTTGGCGGCGGGGGTGGAGCCGCCACCGGAGAGCAGCGAGCCGAGGGCCAGCGTGGTGATCCTCGCCGGGTCGCCGTCCACGGCGTTGCGCTCGGCCTGGGTCATCTGGCCGACCTTCTCGGCCAGGGTCATCCGGGCCAGCAGGTCCTCGACCCGGCGTTCGACCGGTTTCCTCGGGTCCCGGTAGGCCGGGCCCGCGGTCGCTGACGCCGTGACGGGGAGGGCGGAGACGGCGATGGTGGCGGCGGTGAGCAGGGCTCCGCCGAGCAGGGGGCGCCGGTGCATGCGGATGTCTCTCCAGTCCTGGGTGGGGTGCCGGAGGTGCGATGTCAGGAGCATGTAAGCAGAGTCCTGAAAGCGTTGGTAAGGGGTCGGGGCGCTCTTTTTTCATGACTTGAACTTAACCGTGAAGTAATGCCTGGTCAGATGACGGGCCGTCAAGGGGCTACCCGTGGTTGGTGTGCGGTGCTTGAATGCGCACCACCAAGCCAACCCCACGACAGCTCGGGACGGTTCCGTGACTACGCGCGTAACACCCTTGGCACACTGGCTCCTTCGTCCACTGCGCACCGCAGCCCTGCTCTCGGTGCTCGCCTCCTTCGCGGTCTTCTTCGCCGGCGTCCAGCCGGCCGAGGCCGCCCCCACCTGCGGCGTCCTCTCCTCCGGCGCGGCCACCCAGGCCGTCGCCGCCGTCAACGCCGCCTGTGGCCAGATCGGCACCCCCTACTCCTGGGGCGGCGGCCACGGCAGCCAGCCCGGCCCGAGCTACGGCATCTGCGACGCCTCCAACGGCGCGCCGGACGACTGCCACGTGCGCGGGCTCGACTGCTCCGGCTTCGTCCGCTACGCCTACTACCTGGCGGTCGGCGCCGACGTCATCAACGGCACCACCTACACCCAGTGGCCCTCCTCGCGCGCGGTGGCCCGCTACTACCGCTCCGACGGCACCGCGCCGCTGCTCCCCGGCGACCTGGTGTTCTTCGGCGGCTCGCCCTCCACCATCCACCACGTCGCGATGTACCTGGGCAACGGCTACATCGTGGAGGCCCCGTACTCCGGCGGCTACGTCCAGGTCGCCGCGCTCTCCTCGCACGGCGACTACTACGGCGCGATCCGCCTCTACGGCCCCGGCGGCGGCAGCCCCAACCCGCCGACCACGCCCGGCCAGTACTGGGTCGACACCTTCGCCAACGCCCCGGTCTACGGCTCGCCGACCTCCACCACCCAGACCGGCACGCTGTACCAGGGCACCAACTACGTGTTCTGCAAGGCGTGGGGGCGTGAGGTGGCGTCGGGTTCCTCGTTCAACCACTGGTGGCTGAAGACCGATCCGGACGTCGGGCCGGGTGGTCAGTGGGTGTCGGCGTTCTACCTGTCGCGCTGGGGCAACGACGTGGCCAAGGACAACAACGGCACCGTCATCCCGGACTGCGCGGGCGGCGGGGCCCCGCCGGCCACCGGCAAGTACTGGGTGGACACCTTCTCGAACGCCTCGGTCTTCGCCTCGCCGTCCTCCACCAGTGCCACGGGCACGCTGTACCAGGGCACCAACTACGTGTTCTGCAAGGCGTGGGGGCGTGAGGTGGCGTCGGGTTCCTCGTTCAACCACTGGTGGCTGAGGACGGACCCGGACGTCGGGCCGGGTGGTCAGTGGGTGTCGGCGTTCTACCTGTCGCGCTGGGGCAACGACGTGGCCAAGGACAACAACGGCACCGTCATCCCG